>JADFXX010000010.1 GCA_015233335.1 Candidatus Omnitrophota bacterium
GCAAAGGTCGAGAAAATCTCAAAGAAAGTGGACCTGAAGAACTCTAAAGAGGTGGAGCAGGTCGCGACCGTTGCGGCAAATAACGATAATGTCATTGGTAAGAAAATTGCTGAGGCTTTTGAAGCAGTTGGCAAAGACGGGGTCATCACTGTTGAAGAAAGCAAGACCATTAATACCGAACTTAAGATCGTTGAGGGTATGCAGTTCGATCAGGGGTATCTTTCTCCGTATTTTTCAACGGATATGGAAAAGATGGTCTGCGAACTCGAAGATCCTTATATCCTGCTTTATGAAAAGAAAATTTCCAGCATCAAGGATGTATTACCGGTCTTGGAAAAGGTAGCCAAAGCAGGACGTCCATTATTGATCCTCTGCGAAGAGGTCGAGGGAGAAGCTCTTGCCACTTTGGTCGTCAATAAGATGCGCGGTACTCTTCATTGCGCTGCAGTCAAAGCGCCCGGTTATGGCGATCGCCGTAAGGAAATGTTAAAAGACATCGCTGTCTTAACCGGCGGTAAGGCTATCACCGAAGACTTGGGTGTTAAGCTCGAAAATGTTGAAATAGCCGATTTAGGCCGTGCCAAAAAGGTCAAGATTGACAAGGATAATACTACCATTGTCCAAGGCGAAGGCAAACAAGCGGACATCAAAGGCCGCCTGGCCCAGATCAAGAATCAAATTGAATCAACAGATTCTTCTTATGATAAAGAAAAATTACAGGAACGCTTGGCCAAGATTTCCGGTGGGGTGGCTATCATCAATGTGGGTGCCGCAACTGAAACGGAAATGAAGGAAAAGAAGGCCCGCGTCGAAGATGCTTTGCATGCGACCCGCGCGGCCGTAGAAGAAGGCATTGTCCCTGGCGGTGGTGTAGCCTTATTACGCTGCATCAAGGATTTGGAAGGCATTGACCTTAAGGGTGATGAGAAGACCGGAGCAGATATTGTGCGTCGCTCTTTGGAAAGTCCCCTGCGTCAATTGGCTGCCAATGCCGCTTTGGAAGGTTCCGTTATTCTTGAGCATTTGGCCAATGAGAAAGATGTTAACTTCGGATATGACTTTAATTCCGACCAGTATGTGGATATGATCAAAGCAGGGATCATTGATCCGGCCAAAGTAACCCGCACCGCTTTACAGAATGCGGCATCAATCGCGGCGCTGCTGTTGACCACGGAATGTTTAGTGACCGATGTTCCTGAAAAGGAAAAACCAGCCATGCCTCCGATGCCCGGTGGCGGTGGTATGGGTGGGATGTATTAAAAAGTAGTGACAAAATAAAGGTGACGAACACAATAAAGGTGACGGATACCAATTTTCTAATAAGTAGATATCGAAAATTGGTGTCCGTCACCTTTATTTATTGACATAAATCAAGTAATAGGGTATAATTTCGGCTTCACTTTCTTTATATATTACTTTTTTAGCTTCTATCTTATTGAAATCATGGAGGTTAGGTAATGGCAGATTGGATCGGTATCAATCGTAGAGCACGCAGATGTTATGGGTTTGATGAAGTGGCTTTGGTCCCGGGAACTGTTACGGTTAACCCCAGTGAAGTGGATACCACTTTTATTCTGGGCAAACATAAATTTTCTGTTCCTATTATGGCCGCTTCCATGGACGGGGTTGTAGATGTCGATTTTGCTGTTGCCATGGGCAAACTCGGGGGTATTGCGGTTTTAAATCTCGACGGCATACAGACCAGGTATGATGATCCGGGTCAAATTCTAGAGCAAATAGCCTCTGCCAGTCCTGAGGAGGCCACCAAACTTGTCCAAAGCCTGTATGATAATACTAAATTCCCTGTTAAAGAAAAATTGATTGCCCGGCGTATCGAGGAAATTAAAAAGGCCAAAGTACCGGCTGTGGTCAGCTGCATCCCCCAAAACGCGTCTGCTTTTGCCAAAATTGCCGTTCAAGCTGGAGTAGATATTTTTATTGTACAGTCTACCGTTGCCTCTGTGCGCCATATTGCCACCGAATATAAAATTTTAGATATAGAAGATTTTTGTAAGAATGCTAAAGTTCCGGTCATGATCGGGAATGTGGTGACTTATGATATGGCGCTTGAGATCATGGAAGCCGGCGCCTCCGCCGTGTTAGTCGGTATAGGTCCTGGTGCCGCCTGTACCTCCCGCGGTGTTTTAGGGATAGGCGTACCGCAGATTACCGCAACCGTTGATTGCTGTGCTGCCCGTGATTATTATTTCAAACGTCGCGGCAAATACATCCCTATGATTACCGATGGCGGTATGCGCATAGGCGGGGAGATTTGTAAAGCATTTGCAGCCGGGTCTGATGCGGTGATGGTGGGATCTGCTTTTGCCAAAGCCCAGGAAGCCCCGGGGAGGGGTTATCATTGGGGGATGGCCACTTCGCATGCCAATTTGCCGAGGGGTACCCGTATCCGTGTGGGAACAAGCGGTACTCTTAAAGAGATCCTTATGGGTCCAGCCCGTGTGGATGACGGTTCTCAAAATTTAGTCGGTGCTTTAAAGACCTCTATGGGGTCTTTGGGCGCCCGTAATATTAAAGAAATGCATGATGTTGAAATCATCCTAGCCCCATCCATCCAAACGGAAGGAAAAGTCTTCCAGATCGGTCAGCGGGTGGGGATGGGCAAGTGACTTCGAAGTAATGTCGAAGTCATCCTTAGCCGACAGGCGAAGGATTTTAAGGATTCAATCAATAGAGGAGTGATTGCGCATGGCCCAAAAGAAAGCTATTAAGAAAGTCATCAAGAAGCCTGTTAAAAAAGCCCTAGGGAAGCGTCCTGTTAACCGTTTTGCTAAAAAGACAGCCCGGCGCAAATCTGTGCATGGTTTGATGAAACCCATTAAGCTCAGGTCTTCTTCAAGAATTGTCCCTATGGAAATTAAAAAACAAAGAAGCCGGGATATTATTTTGATCCTGGATTTGGGTTCGCAGTACACTCAACTAATTGCCCGTCGGATACGTGAAAGCAAGGTCTTCAGCCAAATCGTTCCATATAATATTTCCATCGATAAGATCAAGGAAATTTATCCTAAAGGGATCATTCTTTCCGGTGGTCCGCAAAGCGTGACGGATAAGAATGCTCCTTTGCCTCATCCTGATATCTTTAAATTAAACATCCCTATCCTGGGGGTTTGTTACGGCATGCAGGCGATCACTCATATGCTGGGAGGCAAGGTCTCTCGCGCGCGTGACCGTGAATACGGTAAGGCCGAGTTATTCATTGATAACAACAAAGACCTTTTTACCAATCTTTCGACGAATTTAACATGCTGGATGAGCCATGGCGATGAGATTGTCTCACCGCCGCCGGGCTTTGTACGTATCGCCCATACGTTAAACGCAGCTAATGCGGCCATAGCTAATCGCAACCGTAAGATTTACGGGGTGCAATTTCATCCGGAAGTAGTGCATACCCAGCGTGGACTCCAGATTTTACAGAATTTTGCATATACCGTCTGCGGCTGTCTGCCTCGCTGGACCATGGACCGTTTTATTACGGCGGCCATAAAACAGATCCAGGAAACAGTCGCAAGCAAAAAAGTGGTGCTGGGTTTAAGCGGGGGAGTCGATTCTGCCGTCGCTGCGGTATTGATCCAGAAAGCTATCGGAAGCCGTTTACACTGCATTTTTGTGGATAACGGATTACTGCGTAAAAACGAATCATCTTCTGTTGCCCGTACCTTCAAAGGCCATTTCAAAATGAATTTGACGGTTGTGGATGCTCAAAAAAGGTTTATCGAACGTCTTAAGGGGATCGAAGACCCAGAACAAAAACGCAAGACTATTGGAGATGAATTTATACGCGTATTTCATGATGCTTCCAAGAAAATAAAGGGTGCGGAATTTTTAGGCCAAGGGACGTTATATCCTGATGTTATTGAGTCAGTGTCGGCTCACGGCGGACCGACAGCGGTCATTAAAAGCCATCACAATGTCGGGGGACTGCCTAAGGATATGAAGTTTAAGTTGGTCGAACCATTACGTGAGTTGTTTAAGGATGAAGTCCGCTTGATCGGCAAGAATTTACAAATGCCTGAAGCCATTCTGAAACGTCAGCCTTTCCCGGGACCGGGTCTTGCCATCCGTGTTATCGGGGAGGTCACCCCTGAGCGTCTGGAATTGTTGCGAGAGGCTGATGACCGGGTTTTAGATGAGATCAAAAAGGCCGGTCTTTATCATGATTTATGGCAGAGTTTTGCCGTGTTGCTTCCTATCAAAACTGTCGGTGTCATGGGGGATCAACGCACCTATGATAATGTGATTGCACTGCGTTGTGTGACCAGTGCCGATGGGATGACTGCGGACTGGGCGCAATTGCCCTATGATCTTCTGGGGCGCATTTCTAACCGCATTATCAATGAGGTCAAGGGTATCAACCGTGTCGTTTACGACATCAGTTCCAAGCCTCCGGCCACGATTGAGTGGGAATAGTGTAGTTTTTTGCGAGCCCAAGCGAAGCAATCTTTTATATTGATTCACATCGGTCTTAAGTGTTAAAGTAATATTTAATTTAATACTTAAGACCTTTGTATTATATGAGCACTTCCCAATTCGTCCATCTTCACGTTCATACCCAATATTCCCTGCTGGACGGTGCTTGTCGTGTGGATGAGTTGGTCAACAAGGCCGCAGCGCTTGGCATGCCAGCTGTAAGCATGACCGACCATGGCAATATGTTCGGTGCCATCCATTTTTATAGAGCCTGTCTTAAAGCCAAAATTAAGCCTATTATCGGATGTGAAGCATATATCACATCTGCCAGCCGTTTTGATAAAGGCTCTGATCAAAAGAACACGCATCATTTGATCCTTTTGGCAGCCAGCAATGAGGGTTATTCTAACCTGATGAAATTGGTTTCTGCGGCCTATTTGGAAGGGTTTTATTATAAGCCGCGCATTGATAAAGAAATTTTAGCCAGACATGCTAAAGGTCTGATCGGATTGTCTTCGTGTCTTAAAGGTGAGGTGCCGAGCCTCCTGTTGCGCGGTCAATTTGATGCGGCGTTAAAGACAGCTGATGAGTATCGGCATATTTTTTCTCCCGGGGCGTATTATCTTGAGCTCATGGACCATGAGATGATCGAGCAGAAAAAAGTTAACGAAGCTATCGGGGTAATCGCAGGGCAGTTGAATTTACCCATGGTTGCCACCAACGATGTGCATTATCTCGAGCAATCTCAGGCCTTGGCGCATGAGACACTTCTTTGTATCCAGACACAGACGACATTAAGCGACCCTAAACGCATGCGCTTTGCGACAGACCAGTTTTATTTTAAAGAAGCTGAGGCCATGAACAAGGTGTTTGAGGGGGTTCCTCAAGCGATCAGCAATACCTTGGCTATCGCTGAGCAATGTAATGTAAAACTGGATTTTGACCAATATCATCTGCCGCGTTACGATGTGCCAGCGGGCAATAGTGCCAAGGAGTATTTACACCAGCTTTGCGAGAAGGGCTGTCAACGCCGTTTTCCTTCAGGTGTGGATGGGGCTTTGCGTGGGCGTCTTGAACATGAACTTCATACGATTGAGAAGATGGGTTTTGTCAGTTACTTTTTGATTGTTTGGGACTTTATTAATTATGCCAAGTCCATAGGCGTCCCTGTGGGCCCGGGGCGCGGTTCTGCTGCCGGCAGTTTGGTCAGTTACCTGTTAGGGATTACGGATTTAGACCCCATCAAGTATGGTTTGCTTTTCGAGCGTTTTATGAACCCGGGCCGTAAAAGCATGCCGGATATTGATATTGATTTTTGCTATGAGCGTCGGGGAGAGATCATTGACTATGTCACTAAAAAATATGGCAGTGCGAATGTGGCTCAGATCATCACCTTCGGTTCTATGCAGGCTAAAGCGGCGGTGCGTGATGTGGGCAGGGCCATGGGCATGAGTTATCCCGAGGTAGATCGTATTGCTAAACTTATTCCCAACGAGATCGGAATTACCATTGAGCAGGCTTTAAATGTTGAGCCGCAATTGCGAGAAGCTGTAGAATTTGACAAAACAGCCAAACAATTACTTGCGACAGCTCAGGTTTTGGAGGGCCTCAACCGTCATGCGTCGATCCATGCGGCCGGGGTCGTGATCTCAGACAAGCCTTTGACAGATTACGTTCCCTTATTTAAGAGTGCAGACGGACAGGTGACCACCGCCTTTGACATGGACGGCATTTCCCAAATGGGCTTGTTAAAAATGGATTTTTTAGGCTTAAGGACGCTCACCGTTATTACTCAAACGCTCAAGCTTATTAAACAGCATCAGGGTATTACCCTCGATATTAATAATCTTGCGCTCGATGATCAAAAAACGTATGAGATGTTAGGACGTGCTAATGCCATGGGGATTTTTCAGCTGGAAAGCGGCGGGATGCGGGATCTTTTAAAGAAAATGAAACCGACCGAGTTCGAAGACCTTATTGCGATCTTGGCCTTATACCGTCCTGGTCCCATGGGCTCAGGCATGTTGGAAGATTTTATCAAACGCAAGCGCGGGGAGCAGAAAATTTCATATCCCCATCCCAAATTAGAATCTCTGCTCAAACCTACCTGCGGCATTATTCTTTATCAGGAGCAGGTTATGCAAATCGCTTCGGTCATGGCCGGTTTTAGCATGGCTCAAGCCGATGACTTGCGTAAAGCCATGGGTAAGAAGATCGCATCAGAAATGCAAAAAATGCGCAGTTTTTTTATTGAAGGCTGTGCTAAAACCCACCAAATCCATGAAGCGCAGGCTAACCAATTGTTTGATCTGATCGATTATTTTGCAGGGTACGGATTTAACCGCAGTCATTCAGCGGCCTATGCGCTCATTTCTTATCGGACTGCATATTTAAAGGCTAATTATCCGGTTGAGTTTATGACAGCACTTTTGACCTCTGAACGTGACAATACGGATAAGGTGGTTGAGTATGTCAAAGAGTCAGCAGCGATGGGCATCCGCATCCTGCCGCCGGATGTTAATTACAGTCAGGCTCATTTCACCGTTGAGAGTAAAACTTCCATCCGTTATGGTTTGCTGGCAGTCAAGAACATCGGAGCAGGGGCCATTGAATCCCTGGTGTATGCCCGTGAAGAGTCAGGACCTTTTAGCTCGGTATTTGATTTCTGTCGTCGTGTTGATTTACGTTTAAATAACCGCAAAGTTTTAGAAAGCCTTATTAAGTCCGGGGCTTTTGATGTTTTTAAAAGCCGCCGTTCTCAAATGATGGCCATTTTAGAAAAGGCCATGGAAGCGGGTGCCCGAGGGCAAAAAGAAAACCAAGTCGGCCAATTTTCTTTTTTTAATATGGGGCAGGAAGAAAGTGGTTTCGGCAAGAATGACGAAATGCTTCCTGAAATTCCGGAATGGCCGCAGGCAACCATTTTGAGTGATGAAAGGGCTTTGCTGGGTTTTTATTTGAGCGGACATCCTTTGGACAGATATAAGAATGAAATTGAGAAATTTGCTGACTTTACTCCGGCCAGTATTATCAATGCCCGTGACGGGCAGGAAGTACGTATGGTGGGTTTGATCAAATCCGTGAAGCTGACGACCACTAAAAAGACCAATGAGCGAATGGCCATTGTGGGGCTGGAAGGCATTGGCGGGGAAATGGAGGTGGTGGTTTTCCCGTCCAGCTATACGCAGGTGGCCATATACTTAAAAGAAAATTCAGTGGTAGTTGTCAAGGGCAAGATCAGTTTCCGGGACGGGTTTCCCAAAATGATGGTCAATGAAATGGCGGGTATTGACGAGGTCTATGAGATGATCAAGTCCGTTCAGGTGGACCTTTCCCAAACGAGCCAGGAGGGTTTTGAGAAACTGAAGGAAAAGCTGTCGCGTTTCCCGGGTAAGGTCCCGGTTTATCTGCAGGTAGATACGAACAATTATAAGCGGGTACAGATCTTAGTCGGCGAGAACTTATATGTCACTCCGAGTGAAGTGTTGATGGAGGAGATCAAAATCTTGGTCGGAGAAAATAATTTTTCTTTAACGCTATAATATGAACAATGATCTGATGTATATGAACCGTGCTTGGGAGCTGGCCCTTCAGGGGTGGGGGAAAACTTCTCCTAATCCCATGGTGGGAGCCCTGCTTGTTAAAGCAGGTCATATAATTGCGGAAGGGTATCATCATTTTTGCGGAGGGGATCATGCGGAAGTCGATGCCTTAAAGAAAGCAGGTTTCAGGGCCCGAGGAGGAACTTTGTATGTGACCCTTGAACCCTGTTCCCATGAAGGACGCACACCAGCCTGTACGCAAGCGATTGTAAAAGCAGGCATTAAGAAGGTTATCATAGGAGCCTTGGATCCTAATCCGATCAATCACGGTAAATCCCTTAAGTTCTTGAGACGCAAAGGTGTTGAGGTAGAACAAGGATTGTTGGCAGGGGAGTTAACCCGTATGAATGAGGCATTTAACTGCTGGATTACGACCGGCTTCCCTTTTGTAACCTCTAAGGTTGCCCAAACTCTGGATGGTAAGATTGCTCATTATTCAGGCAACTCAAAGTGGATTACTTCGAAGGTGACAAGGGGCTGGGCACGTCGGTTTAGATATAGTTTTGACGCCATCATGGTCGGCATTAATACCGTGCTCAAGGATGATCCTTGTTTAAAGACGCTTCCCGTTAAGCGCATTAAGAAGATCGTCCTAGACACGTATTGCAAGATATCTCCTAGGGCTAGATTATTTGAAGGAAGCGATCCTGAAGATATTTTTATTTTTACAGCCCATCCGTCGGTAAAGAAAATCAAAGCCCGGGTAATAAAATCTCCTGTTTATAAAGGTAAAATTGATTTAAAATGGGTTTTAGAGTTTTTAGGAAAAAGAGAAGTGACTCACGTCCTTATCGAAGGCGGCGGGGCAGTGGTTGGTGGGGCCTTACAGCGCGGGTTGGTCGATAAAATGATGATTTATATGGCCCCCAAGATCATGGGAGAAGGAATATGCGGGATGGGTGGTTTACGTGTAAAATCATTGGCGGATATGATCCAGCTTCAAGACATGAGCATCGATAAAATAGGTGATGATATTCTAATCCAAGGCTATCCTGCGGTGTCATTGCGAGGGGCGAAGCGACGAGGTAATCTCTAATTTTATGTTCACCGGTATTATTGAACAGACAGGCATAATTAAAAATATTGACCCTAAAAAGAATCTGCTGGTTCTAGGCATTGACTTGGGTTCATTGGCCCGAGAGGTGCGTCTGGGGGACAGTGTTTCTGTTAACGGGGTTTGTCTGACGATTACCTCAAAAAAATCTACTGTGGCCAAATTTGACCTGATGAAAGAGACTATTGAGAAAACCTCATTACGTTCCCTGAAACCGGGTCAACCGGTCAACCTTGAACTGGCCTTAAGAGCGGATAGCCGCTTGGGTGGCCATTTTGTAACCGGGCATGTCGATGAGGTGGCTGTCATTAAACATATCGCTCGTGAGGAGAACTGGGTATCGATGAGATTGGGTATTTCGAGGGGCAACAGAAAATATATAGTGCCCAAAGGTTCTGTGACTATTGAAGGAATCAGTTTGACCATAGGCCGTGTCGGGAAAAATGATTTCGAAGTCTACTTGATTCCTTACACGCTTGAGGTGACAAACCTCAGGTTAAAAAAAACCGGGGACCTTGTTAATATTGAGACGGATATTTTAGCAAAGTATCTGTTGGGGGAATAAACATGAAACTTGAAATTTTGGACATCCAGAGAATTATTCCGCACCGTATCCCCTTTTTGATGATCGACCGCGTCCTGGAATGCCTTCCTAATGAACGGCTTGTAGCTGTCAAGAACGTGTCCATCAACGAGCATTATTTTTTGGGACATTTTCCCGGTGAGCAGGTGATGCCAGGGGTTTTGATCATTGAGGCGATGGCCCAGGCCGGTTGTATTTATTTTTATTACAGTAAGAATCTACAGGGCAAGAATTTGATATATTATTTGGCTAAGACCGACGCGCGTTTTTATCATCCCGTCATGCCGGGAGATCAACTGACCATTGAGGTATCCACGGTCAAATTATTACCTAAGGCGGGCGTGCTCAAGTGCACAGCCCATGTTGCCGGGAAATTGGTGGCAGAAGCACAAATAGGCTTTGGAATAAAAGAAGTCTAGAAAACGTTTTCCGCAAACACCGCTCCAGCCCTTGTTTTTAAAGCATTTATATTGCATACTTAAAGCATGAAGGCCCCATTGATCCACATAGCTATTCTGATAGCGTTTTTGGTTAATATTACAGGCCCCATGCCCTCGGCTCGGGCTCAGGAATACTCTTTGCCTGCTCCTGGAGTCATGGTCCATTTAAGCCCTCCGCTCGTTCCCCCGATACTTAAAGGGGTCAAGGTCCACCCGGATGATCCCTTCCATTTTGATTTTATTTTGGATCGGGGTGAGGGGGAGTTAAACAATGACCAACTGAGGGACGAGTCTAGCCAATTGATCAGATATTTCTTAGCATCTTTGACTATCCCTGAAAAAGATTTATGGGTTAACTTGTCTCCATATGAAAAGGATAGGATCATTCCCCAGTCATTTGGTTTAACCGAAATGGGACGGGACCTGCTTGCGGAAGATTATATGCTCAAGCAGATAACTGCCAGCTTGATCTATCCTGAAGATAACACAGGACAGCGGTTCTGGCGGCGTATTTACGAAGAAGCAGCCAAAAAATATGGGACAACGGATATACCGGTCAACACATTTAATAAAGTATGGATTGTTCCTGAGAGGGCGGTTGTCTATGAGAATGCTAAAGCGGCAACGGCGTATGTGGTGGAATCGAAATTGAAAGTGATGTTAGAGCAGGATTATTTAGCCTTGGGAAAAAACCAAATGCCAACCAGGGGACATGTCCCCGAAGGGGACGTGTCCCCAAGCCCATTGCCAAACGACGCAGGGTTGAATATGAAAGCACCCCAGGTCAACAACGGTGCGACAAGAGAAGATGTCAACGCCTTAGGCTCCCAAATCGTACGGGAAGTAATTATCCCCGAATTGACCAAAGAAGTTAATGAAAACAAGAATTTTGCCAAACTTCGTCAGGTTTATAATTCCCTGATCCTTGCAACTTGGTATAAAAAGAAAATCAAAGACAGCATCTTAAGTCAGGTTTATGCCGATCAGAACAAAGTTGCTGGTGTTAATATTGATGATCCTCAAGAGAAAGAGAAGATCTATCAGCAATACCTCCAAGCTTTTAAAAGGGGTGTTTATAACTACATTAAAGAAGAACAGGACCCTTTGACACAGGAGGTGATCCCCAGGAAATATTTTTCGGGAGGGGTTGACTGTTCAATGTTCGGCGCTGCTAATGATAAAGCTCTGCTCATAGAAAATAACGAGTCCAGTCTGCCTAAGGGCTTTAATGATCGGGCCATGATCGTTAAGGCAGGTCTCAGATTTGCTAAATCTGCTGTTAAAAAGGCCCTGGACACTTTAGAGATCAAAGTTGTTCAAGTTAAACAGTTGCCGGAGTATCGGCGAATGAAAGATAACAGAAATTTTAAACTTTTAAGAACTAATGCTGACAGGGTTCAAGCGGTTGTTGATAATAATTTGGTTGATGTTCAGCCTACACTCGATGCAATCAATTCCAGGGGACTGCTAAGATTTGTTTTAGACCCAAATAATAATCCCTCTCCTTTTGCGGCCCCTTTGTTGATGGGACAGTTTATGGAATTATATGATCGGGTGATTGCGGCTTTAGATGCTAAGGGGCTGAAATCATTTCTTTCTTGGTTTCCCGCCGTAAGTCTCACAAGTTTTAACAGGACTTTAGAAGAACAGGAAATACTTATAGCGAAAGGATTCCCAGCGGCTCCTGGGGATAAAAGCGCCCATTTGCGCGGATTAGCAATGGATTTTAATTTCAGGGATTTGTTTGATGCAGATAAATATTTGGATTCTCTTAGTGATTCGGATACCCCCAATATGGAAAGGCTGCCTTTATCGTTTCGGGATTTATCAGTTGAACAAGTAAAGATGATAAAGCAAAAGGGGTTAATAAAAATAGTATTGCGTACTTTTTGGGAAGTTGCTCTTGAAATGGAAAAAGAAGGGACGGCCCACTATATTTCCGAAAATCGCATTTCAGTGTTTGATACTTTACTGGGGATTCTTGGGTTGAAATGGCCCTCCCGGCCCCTTTTACACTTTGCTGCTCTTCCTCCGATCACTTTCAGCTGGCAGCATGTCATGCACTCCTTAGATGATGTCACATTGGTCAAATATTCATCCTCAGCGTCATTTAAAGAGGGAGAATGGCGTCTGGATTCATCACAACCGGACATGATTGCCGATCTAAAGAATGTGAGGGATAAGTTGAAGGAAATGAATGGCCAAAAAGTTGAAATTGAAGTGGGGATTTCCGGATATTTGACCCGTTATGGGCAGTGGGCATGGTATGCGAACAGCGGACAAGAACACACTATTCGCAGGAGTGCCCCTGAAGAAATGCAAAATGCTAACACGCAGCTAGCAGTACATATTCATTCACATCCCATTCCGGATGCAGATCACCCGGGTTGGGATTTATTGCCTTCTTCCGCAGATTTGCAACTGATGTCTATGCATAATAAAACACAGCACTTAATATTAGTCCAGGACGGATTACTATGGTTAGAGAATCCAGATCCAGCATTACACTTAGAGGACGGAACCCTCGCTGCCGATTTCAAACAAAAAGATGATGGTAAGAATTTTTACGATGTTTTATATGATCAGTGGCTGAGGCGTGAGGGGAATGAAAATTTGAGGGATAATATTGAGGCCAAAAAAGCTTTTCTGGATGCCATTGGTTTAAGAAGGGAATTGGTCCGCTGGGATGATCCCAATCTGCCGACCAAATGGCAGGAGATGGTTGACCGGTCGATGCTGACCAGGGACAATTTAAATCCTGGACTAACAGAGAATCAAAGCACTGGGGAAAAGAAATCTGATAAGCTTGGCGGTATTGATTTAACCCCTGCCAATATGAATTTATTGATGCAAAACAATGGGGGTGTGATCAAATTCCATCTTGACCCCTCTCAGCTTACACAATTCCAAAACGCCCCTGGCTTTGTGCCGGTTATTATCAATATCCAGCCGATGACTGACCTTAAGATATTCTTGGGGTTAGCTGAAAATAAAACCGCCACACAAACCGCCAATTTGTAATACTTCCAATACTTTAAAAGTGCCTTCCATTTCTTGTTTTTAGAGTATTTATATTGCATACTTAAGAGATGAGGGCCCCATTTATCTATATAGCTGTTTTAATAGCTTTTTTGGTTAATACATTAAGCCCCTTGCCTACTGCCTGGGCTCAGGAATATCATTTGCCTGACCCAGGGATCATCGTTCATTTAAGTCCGCCGCTTGATCCTCCCATGCTTAAAGGAATCAAGGTCTATCCCGATAATCCATTTCGATTTGATTTTATTCTTGATCGAGGTGATAGCGAGTTAACCAATGATCAGCTGAAATACGAATCCGGCAAATTGGTTAAATATTTTCTTGCCAGTTTGACGACTCCCGAAAAAGACCTGTGGGTCAACTTATCACCCTACGAAAAAGACAGGATTATCCCTCAAAGCTTTGGACTGACGGAAATGGGGCGTGACCTTTTAGCCGAAGATTATATGCTCAAGCAAATAACGGCCAGTTTGATTTATCCTGAGGATGTCGTTGGAAAGCAGTTTTGGGAGAAAATTTATGAAGAGGCTGCCAAGAAGTATGGAACAACGGATATCCCTATCAATACGTTTAACAAGGTTTGGATAATTCCGGAAAAAGCGGTTGTTTATGAGAATACAAAGGTTAAATCGGCGTATGTGGTGGAGGCAAAGCTAAAAGTGATGCTAGAGCAGGACTATTTAGCATTGTCAAAAAACCAGATGCCAAGCCCATTGCCAAACGACGCAGGGTTGAATCTGAAAACACCCCAGGTCAACAACGGCAGACCAAGTGACATCAGCGCTCTCGGCTCCCAAATCGTCCGTGAAGTCGTCATCCCCGAATTGACCCGTGAAGTCAACGAGAACAAGAATTTTGCCAAACTTCGTCAGGTTTATAGTTCTCTGATCCTTGCGACTTGGTATAAGACAAAGATCAAGGACAGCATCTTAAGTCAAGTTTATGCCGATCAGAACAAAGTCGCCGGTATCAATATTGATGATCCCAATGAAAGACAAAAAATTTATGATCGTTATTTGCGGGCATTCAAAAAAGGAGTCTTTAATTATATCAAGGAAGAAACCGATACTTTATCTCAAGAAACCATTCCGAGAAAATATTTTTCTGGAGGGGAAGATTGTACAAAACTTGGTCTAACAATGACGTATTTGAGTGATCAGGCAATGGAATCAGCAGTGCTGGTTAAAAATCCGCTAGAGGTGAGCGTTAATATAAGTCCTTATTCAAAATCATTTATGTTTCGTCAAGCTCAGGCCCGAGCTCAAGCCCGAGCAAATGAAAATACCGAGCCTGTTTTCAGCGATACTCAAGAAGATATTCAAGCCCAGAACAAGCCTGGAGAATGGTGGAGGGGGCTTAAGGAGGATATATCCAAAACAGGCTCGTCTTTGATAAAATTTGAAATTATGGAGAGAAAAAGAAGGATTGATGCTCTATGGAACAGGGCGAGATTTAATCATTTGGAAGCAGCTTTTCAAGAAAGTGTTATACGTCAGGTTAATGCGGATACTGATTTTCCAAAGACAGAAGAAGAAAAAAAACATGTGATCGCTTATAGGTTGACAGAGCCTAATAGGGAGATCAACCGTGTTGCAGAAGCATTAATGAAAAACGAACAAATCAAAGCCTCCGAATTAAAGGAGTATATTGATATGTTGGCTGAAATGTTCGATTTTCATAATGCGTTTAGTCTTGTCGAAATTATTTTAAGTGCCCCAAGCCTGCCTGCCTTGCGTAAAGTTTATGAGGCATATAATAATGGAGGTAAAAGCTTGACCGCCTTTTATTATACGCCAGTCGTCAGCGGGATACTTTTAAAGGCGAGAACAGAGCAAGAATTTGATGATGCGGTTGGTCTTTTTATTAAAACTTTTTCCGGTAAAGGTATTATTAGCAGTGAAATAACCAATCAATTACGGTTATTATTGGGTAGAAGTACTTATCCGCAATATGCTGTCCCTGATCTTGGATATTTTCGAGTTATTTTGCAGGTTATATCTGAAATTTGGGCAAGGGATCAAAAATTTCCTAAAGCTCTATTGCATAATGTATCACGGTTAGTTCAAGATAAAGCATCTCTTGAAAGTTTTGAAAACACTTTAAGGCAACTTAGTCAGTACCGACATGTTCCGGAAGATCCATCAGGCGCAGTGGTTGGGCATGTAGGGAATATGTGGCCTATGAAATGGGAACAGTTAAACCAAGGGATAGGTATTGGGCTTGGGGGATTTGTTTATAAAGCTTTGACTACACCTGCAACGCCCGCAGGGATACATGAAATAATGGCAGATGCCCGGGACGTCACTAATACAACTATGCAGAGGATGGAACAGAATCGTAAGGACGCTTTTGTATTTAATAAGCTGGGTTTTGGCGGCCGGGACTTTATACATGATCAGTCACCGGGAGTCCATCAAATATTGGAAGCCTGGATCGGGTACTATCAAAGCGGAGGGAAGCTGCTGGTCCCGCGTCCGACTGATATAGCTAGTTACGCTGTATGGCCTCCTACAGAGGAAAATCTTAAGGATCCTCAATCCGTCTATTTTGGAAAAGATGTTATTGCCTTATTAAATTCAGAGATGACTGTTAGCGGGTCGACAATGAAGGCCATCCAATTCATTGAACGTCTTGAAAAGAATACATCCCCCGTTTTAGATAAGCCCCCAGGGGTTTATGATACCTCATCAGGTGTGGGTTATGAGAATTTGGATAGAGAACTACAAGAGCTTCACAAGAGATCGTCTTTAGAAAAGACGGATACGTTTTCTCTTGGTTTAGCATTAAATGAGGCCAATCAAATATTGCGTCAGATGCAAAAAGATCACCAGGTCGGAGTTATGCCTAATTTTGTCTTAAGCTTGGGGTGGCTGGAAGCTAAGGCTGTTGCGGCATTACAGGAAGCGCGCCAGAGGAGTGATGCCGATTATTATCTGGATCAATTATATCGGGAGACGTGGTTTAAAGAGGTGGTTGAATTCATGAGGCGCATTCACAGCCCCACAGAAGCCGTTAATGATTTTGATGCCTCGGAATTACAATCAGAAAAAAGCGATGATGTTTATAGAAAGCTGGGATGGGAAGCATTGACGTTTGTCAGAGAATGGGTGAGGATCCATGAGAAAAACGGGCGAAAACATTTTAACGACCAGCTTTGGACTTTCAATCTTGTAGATGCTTTTATTATGCTGGGGGCAAGAGAAGGAGTTTTGCCTGCATCTAATACTGTAGAACGCCTTAGGAGACGAATTATAGAAGGATATCAAGGTCGGGCGGTCGATGCGGATTTTGCCATGACAGGGATCAACAAATTAATGCCCATGGTCCTTTACGTTTCTTCAGGGAGTAAATCGGCTGAGGGCCAAAATGCGGCAGTAGGAAAAGCAGTATCTGATTTTATCACGGCGGACAACAAGGAAGCTTTACGAAAAGCTGTATCTCTGAGATTAAATAGAGAGGTGGCGTTAAGTGATATTAAGCAAATTGGTGTTGGGCTAAATCCTCTGATCAATGAAAAGCACTACATGCGGTTGGTTCAGTTTGCCGAGGCTGAAATTGTTATCAGGGTAAAGCTTATGACTGGTGAGACTGTTGATTTCTTATTAAAAACTGTTTTAAAATCCATACGTGATGAGCAGGCGGCTATCTCAACAGAAGACCGGTCTGATCCAAATCTGACGGCACCACGGGCTTATATTAACGGAAAAAACTATGTTTTTGTTTCAAATGCTTTTCGACTGGGAGATGGTGCGATTGTGAGATACGGCCTTGTAGAAGGAAGGGATGAACTCGATAGAGTTATTGTAAAAGGGTATCATGCAGGGTTGTATATGCAGGCCCAAGAATTTGGAGGAAAAGTTCAAAGAGCCAGGGCCAAGTTAATGACAAGGGTACTATGGCAACCCTTAATGGAGTCTTTAGGGGATGATGATCGCGTTTTAAATGTGGCGGTGGGAGAGGGGCGAGATCTTTTTACATATGATGAAACAAGAAATGAAGCCGTGCCCTTGCCTGATGCGTTCTTTGGGCATATGGTTGCGACAGATTTTATGGCAGAACCATTGAGAGCTTTGAAGCAACGTTATCCGGCTTTAGAAACGATACCGGCAGATTGGAGGAATATTCCCCTGCCGTCCGGAAGTGTTCGAACCGTTGTCGGTTTGAATGCAATTAGTTATGTTCCGTTAGTTCAATTGGATGCTGTGATAAAAGAATGGGATCGATTGCTTAAGGTCGATGAGAATGGTCAAAAAAGCATGATATTTATGACGGATATAATACCTAATAGGAATAGATTTTATGAAAATAGTGAACAATCTAAGAATCCTGAATCCGCAAAGCTTTCAGCGTTAGAAAGGAATTTATCATTTGCGAAAGAATGGCAGGGGATTATTCGTCAATTTTTTGAAAGAAACGGGTATGAGGTTAGTTTTGAGACCGTTAGCGAAGAAGTGGTAGCTAAAGCGACAGGATTGCATGGTAATGTGCACAATTATTTTGAATTTGGGTTAGGGGTAGGGATCTCTGATCAGGATAATAATATAAACCCAAATTTCAATATGCCTTTAGGTTCGGTGCGAGAAAAAACTAATATGATTCTGGTCAGGGCGACAAAAAATACGGAGGGTACGGCTAAGCCAGTTGGTCAGAATCAATCTGCTTATACTGGAATGATTGAGAGGGGACATGATGCGCTGATTGAAAACAGGGAACAGGTAGAAAAGATGTCGGTGCTTGAGTATGCGACATGGCTTTCAGTAAGAAAAAATGCAATAAAAGTATTTGGTCGTCCTATCAATGAAATCTCTGCAACGGATATATATATTGAACTCGTCAAACGGCCTGAATTCAGAGGCTTTGACGGTCAACCAACACCAGAAGGAATAAAGAAATTCATTAAACATCGCCAATCTTTACTCAAACTTTTAGGGTATAATGCTGGCGATTTTGAGGATAAATATAAAGACGAGAATTGGATGGGTCGATCATTTGGTTATGAGGGGCAAAAACAATCAGATGGCGCAAGGCTTAAGGGGTATATCAGTTTTAAGAATTTGGGAGATTTTACTCCCGAAAAATTATTAAAATTTATAGACAGGCTTACAGATCTCTATAATGGTAAGCAATTAATCGGGGATTTCAAGATTGCAGCCCCGCATAGGGAATTAGCGTATGCTTCCATAGTGCGTCGAGAGGATATTACTTTTTATGGAGCTACCCAGAATGATATTGATGTCGCTCTTGGTATAGCCCAAGAGGTATTCGGAAAAGAAAAGGTGGTTACATCAACGGGCGTGGACCTTAAGAATTCTTATAGTGATATTATCGCCATTGCGGTAAAAAGATCTTTAGAAGAAGAAAAGACATTTGGTGTTGAGGATTTACCTCCTGAGTTGTTAACTCATGAGCGGAAAGAATTTTTACGGTTTGGGAGTGCCCGCCCTGTTGAAAGACAGCTAGCAGATAGAAATACAAAGGCGGATACTGGCGGTATCGACCTCACACCTGCCAATATGGCTTTGCAGATACAAAATAACAGAGGCGAAATAAAATTCCACCTTGATCCTGTAATGCTCCTGCAGTTGCAAAACGCTCCCGGCTTTGTGCCGGTCATTATCAATATCCAGCCGGTGAGTGATCTTAAGGTGTTTTTAGGGTTGGCGGAGAACAAGTCCGGTTCCCAGACCGCCAATTTGTAAATTATCTTTATACTTTTTATGGTTGTTGACGTCGAGTTCTCAGGCTGATAAAATACCGCCCTTATTAAGTTTTCGACAGGGCTATTAGATAGCAGACGGAAGGCAAACTTTCTGCAGTAAATTTAAGGAAGTTTGCACATCTCCCGAAGCTTTTCTAAGAGTTGTTCTGATAATGTTTTGGAGGTTTTCGGGAAGTAGCGCAGTTGGCTAGCGCGCTTCGTTCGGGACGAAGAGGTCGCGGGTTCAAATCCCGCCTTCCCGACTTTTAATGAGCCCCAGACTTACAGATCAAAGCGATGTGAGTCTGAAGGGCGAACTAACCCCGCCGCTTGTTTTCGAAGCAAACTGGTGGGGTTTTGCCTATGGTTCGAGCCCATATTTTCTTTTCCGGTTCCGTGCAAGGGGTCGGTTTCCGCTACACAACTTTATCTTTTGCCCGTCAATTCCAATTGACCGGGTGGGTCAAGAATTTGTCTGATGGACGGGTCGAGGCTATGTTTGAAGGACCCCGTGAGACAATTGAAGGACTATTGTTAAAATTAAAAGAACAGTTCGGCAGCTTTATTCGAGGCCAGCACATTGAGTGGCTGGAAGTCAGAAAGGAATTTGACAAGTTTTCAATTATTTAAAAAGATATGGATCAAATACAAGCAAAAAAAGAAATCCAGGCATTAACTCAGGCGATTGAGGAGCATAATCATAAATATTATGTGCTCCATGATCCTGTTATTTCTGATGAAGAATATGATATCATGTTTAAGAAGCTTGTTGGTCTGGAGGACGCTTTCCCTAAGCTTAAAACTTTGACGTCGCCTACCCAGCGGATCGGGGCAAAGGTTCAAGGGAATTTACCGGTCGTCAAGCATTCCTTAGTGATGCTTTCGTTGGATAACACTTATTCCTTTAAAGAGCTTGAGGAATGGTATCAGCGCTTGGTTAAAGGATTGGGAGGCGTTAAGCCTTCCTTGATAACAGAGTTAAAGATTGACGGATTAAGTTGTGCTTTGACCTACCGGAAAGGGGATTTGGTATTGGCAGCCACCCGCGGGGATGGCGCTGTTGGTGAGGACGTGACCCACAATGTTAAGACCATCCGTTCTATTCCTTTGCGGTTAAAAGGCAAATTTCCGGATTTTTGGGAAGTGCGGGGTGAAGTCTACATGGACAAGGAAGATTTTGCTCTTCTTAATCAACAACGCAAGGAAAAGAAGGAAGTGTTGTTTGCCAATCCCCGCAATGCCGCAGCCGGTTCTTTGAAACTATTGGATGCGCGTTTAACTGCCGGTCGGCGTTTAAAATTCTTTGCCCACTCTCCCGGTATTCTAGAAAAAGGGAAATCGGTCAAAACCCAGTGGGAATTTTTACAGCAGGCTCAAAGTTACGGGTTTAAGGTTAATTCGTATAACCGTCTTTGCCTCTCCTTAGAGGAGGTGATGACATACTGTGAACAGATGCGTCTTAAGCGGCAAGAGATCAGTTATGATGTCGACGGTATTGTGGTTAAGGTCAATGATCTAAGCCAGCAGGCACGATTGGGGAGCACACTTAAAAGCCCGCGTTGGGCCGTGGCTTATAAGTTTCCGGCATATCAGGCAACGACGATGATCAAGGATATTGTTGTTCAAGTAGGCCGCACTGGGGTTTTGACACCGGTCGCCCACTTAGAACCCGTCCCCTGTGCCGGTGTCATGATCCAGCGTGCCACCTTGCATAATTTTGATGAAATCAAACGTTTGGGAGTAAATACCGGCGATCGTGTGTTGCTAGAGCGTGCCGGGGATGTCATTCCTAAGATCATTAAGGTTTTGGAAAAACACTCAGAGGGGACCTTTGAGCTTCCCAAGTCATGCCCGTCGTGTGGAGGGAAGATCCAAAAAGAAAAAGCAGAAGATGTGGCGTTATGTTGTATCAACCCCTCTTGTCCTAAACAATTGGAACGCCTGCTCGTTCATTTTGCTTCTCGCAGTGCCATGGATATCGAAGGGTTAGGGGAATCTGTTGTGCGTCAGTTGTTGGATCATGGGCTGGTTAAGGATTTGGCCGATATTTTTTACCTAAAAAAAGAGCAGTTATTAGATTTGGAATTATTCGCGGATAAGAGGGCAGAGAATTTATTGAAAGCCATTATGCATAGCAAGCAAAAACCTTTGTCTAAATTTTTATTCGGTCTTGGTATTGCTAATATCGGTATTAAAGCCGCTGTAAATTTAGCTGGGCATTTTGGGTCTTTGGATGCTATTATAAATTCTTCTGCCCAAGAGCTCCAGGCCATTGATGAGGTTGGAGTCATCATGGCAGATTCGGTCATCGAGTATTTTAAACAGCCTCAGGTTCAAAAGTTGTTGGCAAGGTTTAAAGCGGCGGGGTTGAATTTATCTGAACCCAAGACTGTCGCATTAGGGCAGCGTCTGGAAGGCAGGAGATTCGTATTTACTGGCGAGTTGGCAGGGCTCACGCGTGAAGAAGCGGGGAGTTGGGTGCAAAGTCAGGGCGGAAAGGTAGTTTCGGGGCTAAGCAGGAAGGTGGATTTTCTTGTGTGCGGCGAAAATCCGGGTTCTAAATTGGCAGAGGCTCGGAAATTGGGCATAAAAATATTAAATCAAAAAGATTTTGAGGAGATGGCGCATGCTTAATTTGAATCAGAACAAGAAAACGGTGGTTCTCATAGCGGGGCTTTTAGCCGTAAGTATGACTTTGAGTTCATGCGATACTTTGCGCCGTAAATTCACTCGTCATAAAAAACACGGGGAAGAAGAGCAGAGTTTTATTCCGGTCCTTGAGCCTGAAGAATATCCGGCGCCTGAGTTTAACCCCCAGCTGAATTATAAAGAGCAGTATGACCTGATCAAAGCCTGGTACAATGATCTATGGTCGGCACTTCATGACAAGAGTTCCGAGAAATATTTGCATTATATCATTCGTGAAGTAACTGATCATATTACAAAAATGCAGAAATACGTTGATGCGCCGACCCAGGCAGATTTAGTGAAATTGTCAGGTTTCTTGGATTATTACCGCTCTTCTTTGGATGATCCGTGGCCTTCGCGTAACGTGTCGCGTATTGAAAGTGACCTGCGTGCCTTTGACCGGTTCCTGCGTAATCATTTACGTGCGGATAAAATCAAAGGTCATTTTGTTAAGCCTAAGTGATGAAAGAATTTATCGATGAATTCATGAATTATCTTTCCGTCGAACGTGGGCTTGCCAAGAATTCGCTTTTAGCCTACCGCCGTGATCTTAATAAGTACACGGATTATCTTTTCCGAAAAGGCATCAAAGATTCCAACAAGGTCGCCCGTGAGCATGTTTCTAGTTTTATGTTTGATCTAAAGAAACAGAACATGTCTCCAAGCAGTATTTGTCGTAATCTGGCAGCGGTCAAAATGTTCCATCGTTTTTTGGTGCGGGAAAATTTGAGTACGGAAGACCCGACAACCTTGGTCGATACCCCGAAACTCTGGCAGCGGATCCCTTCTGTGTTAACTCAGGCAGAGATTGAGGCCATGATCAAGGCAGCTTCGGGGAGAAAGAGCCAGCAGGTCAGGGACCAGGCGATATTGGAAATATTTTATGCCAGCGGTCTTAGGGTATCCGAATTATCAGACCTTAAGATTACCAGTGTTAATTTTGATGCCGGGTTTGTGCGGGCTGTAGGCAAGGGTAGTAAAGAGAGGATCATTCCTTTGGGGAAAAAAGCAAGGGAAGCTTTGCAAAAGTATTTGGACCATGTCCGGCCTAAATTGTTAAAGAAACATACCAGTGATTTTTTGTTCTTAAGCCGTTTGGGTCAGAGGATCAGTCGCCAGAGCTTATGGACGCTTATCAAATCCTACGCGCGTCAGGCGAATATCAAGAAATCGATCAAACCGCACACCTTGCGTCATACTTTTGCGACTCATTTATTGGAGCATGGGGCCGATCTGCGTTCTGTTCAGGAGATGCTGGGGCATGCGGATATTTCCACGACCCAGATTTACACGCATGTGGATAATGAACGCTTAAAGAGCGTGCATAAACAGTTTCATCCAAGGGGCTAGAAATAATAGGGATGTCTTCCTGGTTTATTTCGTATGAAAAATTTATTGTCCTTTTTAGATCCTGAATCCAGAAAATTAGTTTCTTCCATTGGCTTACTGGCGCAAGAACAAGGAGTTGCGGCTTATTTAGTCGGAGGGCCTGTCAGAGATTTGATGCTTAAATGCCCTAATACTGATCTGGATATTGCTGTTGAAGGCAATGCCATTCGTATAGCTGATCTTTTTGCCGCAGCCCGTCGCCGATCTCATGTAGCGCGCTATCCAGCTTTTAAAACGGCAGCGGTTCGCCTGCCCGATCGTCGGTTGGTCGATTTTGCCACGGCCCGCAGGGAAACTTACATCCGTAGCGGCGCATTTCCAGCTGTCAGGCCAGCGGACATTAAGCAGGATCTTTTCCGTCGGGATTTTACAATCAACGCCATGGCGATTGCTATTAACCCTGAAAATGAGGGGAAAATTATAGATCCTTATGAAGGGGTGCTTGATTTGCGCGCCAAAAGGATTCGCATTCTGCATGCTAAAAGTTTTTTGGACGATCCGACGCGTATTTTAAGGGCGGCCCGTTTTAAGGCACGTTTTGGTTTTAGGATGGAAGCCGACACGCTTAAAATTTTAAAATCAGCTATAAAAATGAAAGTGCTTGAAACGATCAAGCCTCAGAGGTATCTTAAAGAATTTAATAAGATCCTTAAAGAGCCAAAATCTCTGGAAATCATTAAATGCTTGAAATTATGGGGTGCTTATAAAGACCCCCATGTGGGAGGGTAGGCTAGATGCGTATTGAAAAAGTCAATTCATCAATTAAGCGAGAGCTTGGGATTATGCTTGAGCTGGGGGAAGTCGGGGATCCAAGAATTGCTTTTGTAACTATTATGAATGTTGATGTCAGCAAAGATTTACAGCATGCTCGGGTTAAGTTCAGCACTCTTTCCGACAACCTTAAGGATATTAAGGCCGCAATCAAAGGCTTTGAGAGTTGTCGCGGGTATATCCGGAAACTCTTAAGTCAGCGCTTGGCGCTGCGCTATACCCCTGAATTTCAATTTATCTATGATAAGAGTGTCAAGTACGCAGCGGATATTGATAAGACTTTGGAAGAAATAAAGAAATTAAAACCGGCCCAGGAGGATCCCAAGGATGAATCTCTTTAACGAGGTCTTGAATGTTATCCGTCGCCACAAGAAATTCTTGGTGGCCACACATCATAACCCCGATGCCGACGCTTTGTCTTCGGCGCTGGCGGTAGGGCTGTTTTTAAAAAGCAAGGCTAAGCTGGTGCATGTGCTCAATGAAGACGCATGTCCGGACTGGCTTAAATTTCTGCCCGCAACTTCTATGCTCAAAAAAGCAAGCGACTTAAAAACCCTTGATTATGATGCGGCCATTGTGGTGGATTGCGGTGATTTAAAGCGGATTGGCGGTGTTAACCGATGGGTCGATCAAGACAAACCTTTGGTTAATATTGATCACCACGTAACCAACGATCGATTCGGCAGTATCAATCTGGTTTTAACGAAAGCTTCTTCTACCAGTGAGATCATATTTGATTTGTTTAAAAAAGCAGGACATCCTCTCAATCGGAATTTGGCGACGCTCCTTTATGCAGGCATCATGACGGACACAGGGTCATTCCGTTACGATAACACCTCTGCCCTTTGCCATCAAATGGTAAGCGAACTGATGTCCTATAAGATCTCAGCGGGTAAGATGTATGACCGTCTTTATACCGGCATACCTGTGGCCGATATGAAACTTTTTACACAAGTGATTCATGATGCCCGTCTCCTTTTCGGTAATAAAGTGTACTGTGTGACCTTGCCCAAACAAATAGAATCTCGTTTTTCTAAAAGTTTTGATTTGAAGGAAAAATTGTTTACTTTTTTGCGTTCGGTGGAGGGGATTGAGGTGATTGTCATTTTAACCCAGCTGAAACCTAAAGAAGTAAGGGTCAATTTGCGTAGTCAAGGAGACTTCAACGTGGCTTCTTTGTCCCAGCAATTCGACGGTGGCGGACATCGCAAAGCTTCCGGTTGTAAAATTTATCAGACGTTAGCCTCTGCCGAGAAAACAATTTGTCAGGCGATCGGAAAAAGATTATGAACCCTGCGATCATGGAAAATTCCCTGCAAGGGATTATGGTGGTCAATAAACCTGAGGGGATCACGTCTCATGACGTGGTAGCTTTTGTCCGTCGTAAATTTAAGATGCGCCGCGTGGGGCATGCAGGCACGCTCGACCCCATGGCCACGGGTGTGCTGGTACTATTACTTGGGAAATCAACCCGGCTTTTTGATAAATTCGTCGCTTTTGATAAAACTTACAGAGCGACCTTACGATTAGGCGTCAAAACAACAACAGCAGATATTATGGGGCAGGTGCTGCTTGAAAGGCCTTATACCGAAGTTGATGAGGCAAAGATCAAGGATGTTTTTGTGCGTTTTACCGGTGAGATTGAGCAGATGCCTCCGATGGTATCCGCGGTCAAGCATAAGGGGGAGCGTTTGTATAAGATCGCACGCCAGGGCAGGGAGGTGGAGCGTCAGGCGCGTCGTGTACGTATCGATGAATTAAGGATTTTGCGCTGCCGCCTGCCGGATGTGGAATTTTTAATGAGCTGCTCTAAAGGCACCTATGTGCGCCAATTAGCCGAAGATGTGGGTGAAGTATTAGGCTGTGGCGCGTGTATCTCTCAGATCGAACGCACTAAGGTTGGGCCCTTTGAAATTAAAGATGCCGTGATTCTGGAAAATCTTAATGAAAGTCATATCCTTAAATGGCCGCTCTAAACTGCACTTAAGAAATACCTGTGCGGCTATCGGTATTTTTGACGGAGTCCATCGCGGGCATCAATATTTGATTAAACAGATGCTCTTGGCAGCGCACCGTTTGAAGGCCCAGCCGATGGTGCTTACTTTTTTCCCTCATCCCGTCCATGTGCTGGTTCCCAACGTGAAATTAGGGTATTTATCCTCGTTGGCAGACAGGTTTCGTCTACTGGGTGAATTGGGGGTCAGGGTTTGTGTCGTTGTACGTTTTAATCCCAGCTTTGCCCGTATCCAACCGCAGAAATTCATCAAGGATATTTTGGTTAAGAAACTAGGCGTCAAAGCCGTGTTTGTCGGTTCTGATTTCCGTTTCGGTCGGGATAGAACCGGGGATATTTCCTTGTTGCAGGCGATGGGGAGTCAATACGGCTATGAAACACATGCGGTCGATGAGCTTAAAGGGGCAGGGGAGACTATTAGCTCAACGCGTATCCGCAAGTTATTGGGTGAGGCTCGATTAAATGAAGCCGCAAGGCTCTTGGGACGGGAAGTAACTGTTTCAGGGACTGTCATTCAGGGGGCTATGCGCGGCAGGACCTTGGGTTATCCGACGGCGAATATCGCTTATGAAGCCCAGATCCTTCCACCTAAAGGAGTTTATGTAGTCAGAGTCTTGTTAGGTAAGAAAAAATATCCAGCCATAGCCAACATAGGCACGCGGCCTTCGTTTGATAGAAAAAATACCAAAGTGTATCTGGAAGTTCATATTCTTGATTTTTCAAGAAATATTTATGGTTGTTGTTTAGAAGTGGAGTTTTTTAAGAAAATCCGCGATGAAAAATCATTTACCAGTCCTCAGGATCTCGTCCGTCAAATTCAAAAGGATGAGGCAAAAACCCGCAGGTACAAGCGATCAAGTAGTTTTCTAAACACGCCCTCCTGAGCTTGAAATCGGCTATTTATATGGCATACTTGAGGAGGGGAGAATAAATCTCTTTAATATTTATGTATAATAAATTTCGTAAAACTGTTGCTTTAATTACGGCTACGGCGTTTTTGCTAACAACGTTAGTGCCTGTGCTTGCCTATGCGCAAATGACTGTGCCATCAAACATGCCCTGGATGCCCACACCCGGAGAGCGGGTATTATTGAGCTTTAAATTTACCCCATCGCATTTAGTGGGCATTACCATACATCCTGACAATGCTTTACAGTTTGATTTTTTGATCCACAAAGGAGACGGGGAAGCCGCTGAAGATCAAAAACAGGATGACTATAAGAAGTTAATTAAATATTTTTTGGCCTCGTTGACTGTGCCAGATAGTGAGCAATGGGTGAATCTCTCTCCTTATGAAAATGATCGGATCATTTCAGGAGATTTTGGCAAGACCGAGATGGGGCGTGATCTTTTAGCCCAGGACTATATTTTAAAACAGATCACCTCTTCTTTGATGTATCCCGAGGAAGATTTGGGTAAGAAATTCTGGGATAGAATCTACCAACGGGCTCAGAAAGCCTATGGGAGGACCGACATACCGGTCAATACTTTTAACAAGGTCTGGATCGTTCCGGATGAGGCCGTTGTGTACGAAAGCGGCAACACAGCCTACATTCTTAAAAGTCATATGAAGGTAATGATGGAAGAAGACTATCTATCGTTGGAGAAGCATTCTGCCGTTTCGATTTCTTTAGATGCAAACAGGGTCCACACTTTAGCCTCACAAATAGTCAAGGAAATCATACTTCCGGAATTAGAGAAAGAAATCAACGAAGGCAAGAATTTTGCTCCTCTGCGGCAGATTTATAGCGGTATGATCCTCGCCGCGTGGTATAAGAAAGCACTGAAAGAGTCCCTACTGGGACAAGTCTACGCAGATAAATCCAGGGTCAAGGGGGTTGATCAGGACCCTCAAGCCAATGAGGAGATATATCAGCGGTATTTACGGGCATTTAAAAAGGGCGTATTTAATTATATCAAGGAAGACATGGACACCTATACCCAGCAGCCTATCCCCAGAAAATATTTTTCCGGAGGATTTGTAGATAATGCCGCGCTGGTTATGAAAGACATTCATGGTTCGTCTGATCTTGCACAACTAACTTTAGCAGAACAGAAAAGTCTTGTGGATGCAGCGATCAGAGTTGATCCCACCAGTATAGTTACAGTTAAGGCGGACATAGCCAGCACAACAGACATAGGAGCTTTGGTTCGTCCAGAGGGAGTGGGTGTGGATCCGCGTTTTGGTCAGATGTTCGATAAGATCAATGCTCTTGTTGATTCAGATTTTCCTCAAAAAAGACGGGCATTGAAATTTGTTAGCGAGTTAGGGGTATCCCCAAATACAAGGCATTTAATAGATCTGGTCCCAAAATTATTGGAGAGATTTGACCCTACGGAGAGACTATCTGTGATCAAGGGAGTCCTTAAGGCCTATGGAGTTGATGGCTATAGAGAAGTTCCGATTAAAGCGGAAATGCCTTCAACGCCTGTGGTTAGTCTTCTTGAAGGCAAAAATCTAAGTACAGATTCAGTGCAGCGAGACCCTTCCCGGAGGCTTGTTATATTGGAGTTTAAAACTCCGGTTGATGTCAAAGATGGCAGGCAGTCCGACAGAGAATTAATCGGTACGGTATTTAATAAATTTTTGATCGAGATTCCTAAGCCCAAGTTGACGGAACCCATAGAAATAGCGTTAGAGAGAAATGGCATCAATAAGTTCCTTCCTAACGGTGAGCTTTCAGATGATTTTTATAAGTGGTGGAGGACAATTAAGACGGTGCTCAGCCCCATGTTTAAAGAAGGGAACTCTACAAATGAAGGGCTCACGCCCGAACAATGGGCTGAAAGGATATATGCTTATTTGATAGAAATCAAGAAGAATAATATCGAAAAGGGCATAGAAAAAATATTTGGCATCTATGAAGTCAAACGTATGGTTCCACAAGAGCGCGTTCGTTTACTCCAAAAAGTCTTAGGGATTTTTAATTTTCATATATCTTCACCTGACAGCCCGAAGATCTCGTTTGTTATTGATTGCAACACCGGCCAGACTATTTCAGCCAAGAAAGAGGGGGCTGGACTTTTCAGGATTAAAGAATGGCCGCATATTGGCATCGAAGGTAGTAAAAAAGATCTTGAAAAGGCGCAGGAGTATCTTGATATGGCTTCCGGAGATAACTCGATGCTGGCCTCTCAACTTGTCCAAAGTTTAGAAAGTCAGGCTATGGATCCCAAAGCGTTTAAAGATAGGTTAAGCCAGCTGCCTTCCATTGGGAATACGGAGCCTGATGATGAGAAAACTATTGAAATAGGTTTAGCCGGTATTGTGCTAAACGGTGTTCAAGAGGTTTCAGAGAGTGCCTTGCGTGTTATTGCCCAACGTTTGTCAGAATATAGCCCTCCGACCGAGGATGATAATCTTGTTCCCGTTATTGCTCAAACAGTGATCCCCCATTCTGAAATATTTGTACAGAGGCTGATGTCTCTCCTTCAAAATGAATCACTTGATTGGGCTCACAGGAAAGCATTAGTTGATATTTTAGGAGATATGGGGGAATTTGCTGACGCTGCAGTTCCTTTGTTAAAGGAATTAGACTCCAGAAATTTGCCCTTGGATAGGAATCCCAATTACAGTAAATATATCAGAGATATTGTTCTAGCTAAAATCGGGACACTAAGAGCAATAAACCATCTTGTTGATGAATATAGAACCTATTTGCCGGGGCTATCCTATAAGCAATTGATGCCGGGTGGAAATAGGACGCCTGAGGATATTAAAGAACTCTTGGCGCGTAAGGAAAATGTACTATTTGCATTAAAAAATGCAAGCCCGGAAGCGTTACGGTCAAGCGGTTTGATTTTTGAATTAGTAAAAGATGTGGACACAGTACTTGACCGTCTAAATCGTAGTCGAGGCTCTGATGAAATTGATCATCAAGTTCAAAATCAATCTCCTTTTGCACACGAGGCTATAGGTGTGATTGGTAGGAGTTTAGGAAGAAAGCGCATTGTTAAAGAAAATGAAAAGTTGGGGCTTAAGGCCTTAGTGAGATGGGCTAATGATAAAAACACAAGTGGGGGGGGGAAAGAATTGGCTATCACTCAATTATTTCTTTACGGTTGCGCTTCATTTGACCTAAGTCCGCTGGCACAAATTTCTTCTCTGACGAGAGTTGAGGTTCAGGAAAGATTGTTCTTGGGTTTAGGAAGTTTTAAAAAGAATAGATCATTGTCAGACGGTCAAATAATCCCGTTTGCCGTATATAATGCCGGTGATTTTAAAAATGATTTGGTGGCTATTGGACAAGGGTTGAAAGAGGTGACGTCCGAAGAGCCTGCTGTATGGGCGATGAGAAGTTTGGCAAAATTTGGAAAGCCAGAAGACTGGGCTAAGTTTAAGGATAAACTCCAGCCGAATGAGAAAAAAGGTCTAGATGAGATCGAGAGAGCCGCTGCGGCCCATGAACTTTCAGAGGAGTGGAGACAAGATTTTTCCAGAATAAAAAGAGTTATACCGCCAACGCCTGCTTTAAGGGACAAGTCTATGATGAGTGTGGCACAAAACGGCGGTATCGACCTAAATGCTGCCAATTTGGATTTACAAATCAAGCGCGACGGCCGGGGAGTGCCCCTTCCTTTGGATAAGCAGGATATCAATCAGATAGGCCATATCGAGGGTTTTGTCCCCGTGATCATAGAAATTAAGCCCCTCACTAATCTGCCTTTTTTAAGTGAACTGCAGCATCAACTCCAGTCTTCCTCTGCATCCTCCGGCGGAGCCTAATAAGACTGATAATAAAAAAGGCTTCTTCGTCGCTGAAAAATGTTCCTGGCAACAAGATCATTTGTATATATTTCTTTATATTTTGTGTATTGACAACTTTAAAAGGCAGGTCTATACTTTCCATTAAGTGGAGCAAAGTGGAGGGAAGTGGAGCTTATGTTTTACGGTGAATACAGCCATGGTATTGACAATAAAGGCCGGTTGATCCTGCCTGCCCGTTTTCGTGAAGTAGCCCGAGAAAATGGTATTGAAAAATTCTTTGTTACTCGCGGTTTGGATAAATGTATTTTTATGTTCGCGGAAGGTGAATGGCGCATGCAGGAGCAGCGTTTCAAGAACCTTTCCTTTACTAAAAGTGAGGCGCGTTCATTTAATCGTATGTTCTTTTCCGGAGCTGTTGAAGTGCTTCCGGACAAACAGGGACGTTTTATTATCCCGCAGTATCTTAAAGATTTTGCCGGTATCAAGAAAGATGCCGTGGTCATAGGAATTTCAAATCGTATAGAAATCTGGGAGACGGCTTCTTGGCGGGAATTTTTCAGCAAATCTAGCGGAGATTTTGAGAAAACCGCGGAGCACATGCTGGACGTGGATTAATCATGCGCAACAGCGATCTGTTCCATATCCCCGTCATGCCCCAACAAGCCCTTGATTTGCTGCGTTTGCCTCTTGGCGGAGTTGCGGTGGATGGAACATTGGGGCTGGCCGGTCATGCCGTGTTGATGGCCAAGGCACTTGGGGATAGCGGACATTTGATTGGTATCGACCGCGACAGCGCCTCTTTGGTGATGGCTCAAGAACGATTGGCTTCTCTGAGCTTAAGGGTTGATTTGTTACAGGGGAGTTTCAGTACGCTCGATCGGATCTTGACTTCACTCAAAGTCGGCGCTGTTGATGGAATTTTATTGGATCTTGGGATCTCAAGTTTTCAACTGGATGATGAGGGGCGCGGTTTTGCGTTTAGGCTTGACGGTCCTCTAGACATGAGGATGGATGTAAGTTTCCAAGGCGTTTCAGCAGCGGATCTAGTTAACACATTAAAAGAAGCCCAGCTGGAAAAAATTATTAGTGACTACGGGGAAGAGCGTTTCGCCAGGCGGATTGCCGCGGCGATCGTGATGCACAGAGCCCGTACGAAGATTACTACAACTCAAAAGTTGGCGGATATTATTTTACGCGCCTTGCCTCATGGCTACACACGTGGGCGTATTCATCCGGCGACCCGTACATTTCAAGCTTTGCGAATTGCGGTTAACGAAGAACTGGAAACTTTGGAGCGGGGCTTGGAGGTGTGTTTCAAATCGCTTCATAGCAAAGGACGATTGTGTGTGATTTCATTCCATTCGCTGGAAGATCGTATCGTAAAGAATAAATTTCGGTTTTGGGGTGGGGAAAAGACAGGTACTATTTTGACAAAAAAACCATGGGTTGCGGATGATGAGGAGTGTAAGGGTAATCCTCGTAGCCGCAGCGCTAAAATGCGCGCCATTGAAAAGAGCCTTCCAAAATGAGTTTAAAAGTATATTTTAAAGTTGCAAGTTTTGTCACTATAACGGCATTGTTGTATATTCATATGCAGATGAAGATCTTTGAATTATCCTATAACGGTAAGGATAAAGAAAAGATCATCCATGAGTTAGCGGACACCAACGGAAGCCTAACCCATCAGATTCTGACACTTAAATCCGCCAATAATCTGGGCAATCAACTTTTGGAAAAAGAAAACAGCTTGCAGTTTATGAGCCGTGAGAGTGTGATGACAGTGGTCACAACTGCGGCGGGTGGTATGCATAAGCCCCTGCCGCCTAAGGCCCGTGTTGAAAATCCGGTATGGAATTTATTTTCTTTCCTAGGGATTCAGGAAGCCAAGGCCTGGGACCAAAATAACTAAATAGTATAGACAGAGGCTAAATTGTACCTGCGCAAGTATCCCCTTCGGTTTGCAGTGGTGTCCATATTTTTGTTCGTAGGGTTTGTATATTCTATTGGTTTTTTGATCTTTATTCAGATCTTTCGTTCTGCATTCTTAAGTCATCTTGCCCAGCGGCAGCACGAACATTCCATTATTCTTGAACCGAAACGCGGGACTATTTATGACCGCAATTGGAGAGCATTGGCGATCAACTTACCGGTTTATTCCGTTTATGCCAATGCGCGTGCTATGCGTCAGCAGCATGATATAGATGTTGCGATAGAGAAATTATCCGGTATCCTTAAGATCGAAGCAAAGCAGATCCGGGAGAAACTGGATAAAGACAAATATTTTGTTTGGATTGCCCGTAAGATGCCGGAAGAGATCTATCGTCAGATCAGGGATTTAAAATTGCAGGGCATCAGCTTTATCAAAGAAAGCAAACGTTTTTATCCTAACCAGAGTTTGGCCGCGCATTTGGTCGGTTTTGCCGGGATGGATAATAATGGTTTGGATGGACTTGAGCGTGATTACGATAAGTATCTCAAAGGACAGCCGGGGCGTGCGATTATTTTACGTGATGCGCGTCAGAGGGAATTGATGTTTGACAAGGGTTATGCTGCGCCCGTAGATGGCATGAGTGTCGTCCTGACTATTGACGAAACAATCCAATTTATTGCAGAGCGGGCTCTCGATCGCATGTATAAGAAATACAATGCCAAGGGTGCAAGCATTATCGTGATGAATCCTAAAACCGGAGAAATATTGGCTTTTGCAAACCGTCCTACCTATAATTTGGAAGAAGCCTCTAAAAGCACGCCGGAGTCACGTACTAATCGCGCGATCGTTTTTACGTATGAACCTGGTTCAGTCTTTAAAATTGTGACCGCCTCGGCCGCTTTACAGGAAGGCGTTATTAAAGAGAGCGATATGATCAATTGTGAGCATGGCGCCTATCGTGTGGCGAACCATATTTTGCATGACCATGAACCTTTAGGTACGATTTCTTTTAAGCAGGTCATTGAACAGTCCAGTAATATCGGGACAACCAAGGTGGCCCAGCGTCTAGGGCCGCAGAGGGTCTACAACTACGCCCATCATTTTCGTTTTGGCATGAGGACCGGCATTGATTTGCCGGGGGAAGCCCGCGGAATGTTAAAACTTCCAAGCCAATGGTCTAAAACTTCGATTGGAGCTGTTCCCATAGGGCAGGAGGTGACTGTGACCCCGATACAATTGCTTGGGGCTATTTCTGCGATTGCCAACGATGGGGTTTATATGCGTCCTTATGTGGTTAAGTATGTTAAGGATAGTCAAGGTCAGATTATTAGTCAGAACACTCCGCATATTTTAGACAAGGTCATTTCTAAAGTGACGTCTAAGCGTATGAAGGCTATTTTACGCGGCGTGGTTGAAGAGGGGACCGGCACTAAAGCGGCCATCCCTGGAATTAGCGTTGCGGGAAAGACTGGAACAGCGCAAAAGGTCGTTAGTGGCACCTATTCACATGCGCATTTTTATGCAACTTTTGTCGGGTTTGCTCCTGTAGAAAACCCTCAGCTGGCGGCAGTCGTTGTTTTCGATGAGCCTCATCCTGCATATTACGGGGGAACGGTAGCGGCACCAGTTTTTTCTGAGGTTGTTGGCGATTCCTTAAAATACCTTAATGCCGGGCAGATACCTTCAAGTGACGATGATGGATCAGGATAAAGAGAAAGATTTATGCGTTTGTCTAATTTGATTGATGGTGTATATACGAAACCTTTATCTGCTTCCTGGGGTGACTTTGATGTTTTGAATGTTTCCTGTGATTCACGCCAGACACAGCAGCATGGGTTGTTTGTGGCATTGCCGGGGACAAATTTTGACGGACAGGATTTTATTAAGGATGCGATCGCTCAAGGGGCTCGAATCATAGCCAAACAAGGGGCGGGAAGGATTTTGAGGAATACGATCATTGCCGAGGATGTGTGTGTATTGGATGTCGATGATCCTAAATATTTTTTACGCTCTATCGGGAGCCGTTTCTATAATTATCCGTCAAATCAGATCAAAAGCATAGGTGTCACTGGCACGAACGGCAAAACGACCGTTACCTATCTGATCGAATCGATTATTCAAGCGGCCGGCAGGAGTTGCGGGGTGATAGGGACGATTAACTACCGCATTAATGATCAAATTCTTCCGTCAAAAAATACCACCCCCGGATTCTTGGATAATCAGTCTTATCTGGCGCAATTGGTCCGATTAGGTGTTGATTATTGTGTGATGGAGGTCTCTTCCCATGCCTTGGATCAGGGACGTCTTGACGGCATTGATTTTTCAGCAGGGATTTTTACGAATTTGACCCAGGACCATTTAGATTACCATAAAACCATGGAATGTTATTTTGAAGCGAAGTCCTTACTGTTTAAAAGTCTTGACCCCAAGTCCGTTGCGGTCATTAATGGGGATGATGTTTATGGCGCTCGATTAGTGCCGATCAGCCGGTGTTCAAAGATCACCTATGCCATTGATCACCCGGCGCAAGTACATGCGCAAAACATAAGCTATCAAACCGACGGCAGCGATTGTGATATTGTTTTTTCTTCGGGTAAAATAAGGATCCATACCCGTTTTATTGGTAAACATAATATTTATAATATTTTAGCAGCATTTTCATGGGGAATATCTCAATCGATTAGTCCCGAAATTATACGTCAGGGTATAGAGCAATTGCATCATGTGCCGGGACGGCTTGAGCCTGTTGATAACAAGAAAGGTTTTTTTATTTTTATCGATTATGCTCACACGGATGACGGACTGCTTAATGTGTTGAAATCTTTGAGGGCTATCAGTTTCCAGAGAATCATTTTAGTTTTCGGATGTGGGGGAGACCGTGACCGCAGCAAACGTCCTAAAATGGCGCATGCGGCCTGCAGTTGGGCGGATTATTCGATTGTCACCAGTGATAACCCTCGTAGCGAAGACCCGCAGGCTATTATAGACGAAATTGTTGCTGGTTTTACAAAAGATAATTATGAAGTCTGCGTTGACCGCAGGGAAGCGATCGGCCGGGCACTTGCGCTAGCCCAAAAGAATCAAATCGTCCTGATCGCCGGTAAAGGTCATGAAGATTATCAGATTTTTAAGGACCATACGATTGCATTTAACGAGCGTAGAATTATAGAAGAGTTTTTACAGGATTAACATGTTGACTATTAGCGAAATCATTGAAGCCACAAAGGGAACGCTCTTGCAGGGGCCAAAGAAGGGACAGGTGTGTTCTGTTGGCATTGATTCACGTAAGATCAACAAAGGAGAATTGTTTATCGCAGTACGGGGCGATGTTTTTGACGGGCATGATTTTATTAATGATGTTATTGCGCGGGGCGTTCGCGTCGTCGTTCTTCATAAACCTTTTATTATCAATAACCCCAAGATCAGCGTTATCTTGGTTAAGGATACGATACTCGCCTTGGGGGATATTGCCCGTTTTCATCGTTTGCGTTTTAAAATTCCGGTGATTGCTTTGACCGGTTCTGCGGGCAAAACCACCACCAAAGAAATGATCGCGGCCGTGTTAAGTCAAAAATATAATGTTTTAAAGAATGAAGGCACCCAAAACAATCATATCGGCGTCCCATTGACTTTGCTCAAATTAAAACCCATTCACGAAATAGTTGTTTTGGAATGCGGTACTAATCAGCCGGGTGATATGATTTGGTTAGCTGATGTGGCGCGTCCTAATGTTGCGGTTTTGACCAATATTGGTGAATCGCATTTGGAAAAATTAAAGACCATCAGGGGAGTGTTAAAAGAAAAATGGACATTAACTTCTTTTATGGGGCGCCAAGATAGCGTGTTGGTCAATAATGATGATCCTCTTTTATCAGGGCAAATCCAGCAAAAGAACCGTTTCAAAGTCATCACTTGCGGGACTAAGGCGCCGGTAACCTGGCAAGCATCCGCATCTGGGGTCCATGCAGGCCGTTATCTGCGCTTTAGGGTGGGAAGAAAAACTGTTGAATTGAATTCCTGTGGGGTCAATAATGTTTATAATGCTTTGAGTGCCTTTGTCTGCGGTAAATTTTTTAAAGTGCCAGTCAAAAATATTGTCCGAGCGCTTAAGAACTTCGAATTTCCTAAGGGGAGAGGTAAGATTGTCCCTTTAGGCAAAGGGTGGCTTGTTGATGACACTTATAATGCTAACCCTGTATCCATGAGATCAGCTTTACAGACTCTGCGGGCCATTCAAACCCAGGGCCAAAGGATTTTCATTGCGGCCAATATGCTGGAATTGGGAAGCAGAGCTCAAGCGTTGCACCGTCAGGTGGGTGTGGAACTATCCCGTGGGGGCATTGATGTTTTGATTACGGTAGGCCATTTAGCCAGATTGATGGCACAAGAAGTTAAGGCCCGCAATAAAAAGATTAAGGTATGCGCTTGCCCGGATGTTGAATCTGCGCAAAAATATTTAACAAGGATTTTTCATAATGGGGATGCGGTTTTGATTAAAGGTTCCCGACGTATGAAAATGGAACAAATGGTTGAATTTTTATTGTCAACGCCTAGAGGAGGGATTTAGGTCTTTATGTTTTATTTTTTATCGCAATGGGCTCCCCATTTTTCCTATTTTAATATTTTTCGCTATATTACCTTTCGCGCCGGCATGGCCACGGTTACGGCTTTCTTTTTGTGCATGATATTCGGCCCTTTATTTATCAATTTGTCCAAAGCGCGTCATATTCGTGAGTCCGCCTTACGTCCCGATGCTCCGAAACTAGACCAGTTCCAGGTGAAAAAAGAAGGGACTCCCACGATGGGCGGAGTTTTTATTGTCGGGAGTATCTTGGTTTCCGTGGTCTTATGGGGGAATTGGAGCAATATGTTTATTATTATGACCTTCTGGGTCTGTCTGGCTTTGGCGTTGGTGGGGGGCTGGGATGATTATGTGAAATTAAAAGGCATCGGCCCGCATCGTGGTATTTCTGCCCGAGTTAAATCCTTTTGGCAGGTTCTGATAGCTTTTGTTGTAGGAGTTTTTGTTTATTTATATCCGGATATCACAACCAACTTGGATGTTCCATTTTTTAAGAATTTGATCATTAATTTGGGCCCATTTTTTGTGTTCTGGGTGGTATTAGTGGTGGTTGGTTCCTGTAACGCGGTTAATCTGACCGATGGTCTTGACGGCTTGGCCATTGGTACAACCTTGATGGTGGCTTTTACTCTGGGGGCTTTAAGTTATGTAACAGGCAACGTGCATATGAGTGAGTATTTATTTATTCCGTATGTGCCGCAATCAGGGGAGCTGACCGTGTTTTGTTCCGCCATCGTCGGGGCAAGTCTGGGGTTTTTATGGTTTAACTGTTATCCAGCCACTGTTTTTATGGGAGATGTGGGATCCTTGGCCTTGGGGGGAAGTTTGGGAATGATCGCTGTTCTTATCAAAAAAGAATTATGGCTAGTTGTTTTAGGTGGGGTGTTTGTCATTGAAGCAGGGTCAGTGATCCTGCAGGTTTTTTCTTATAAAATTACCGGCAAGCGTATTTTTAAAATGTCGCCTTTCCATCATCATTTACAATTATCAGGCTGGAATGAGAATAAGATCATCGTCCGTTTTTGGATTTTGGCCATCATATTGGCGATGCTGACATTAACCACTTTGAAAATCCGCTAAGTTTATTATGTCATTTGATATATCAGCTAAGAAAGTTACTATCATTGGTGCGGCCCGTAGCGGGATTGCGGTGGCTAACGCCGTTTTGCGCCTTGGTGGTTTCCCAAGAATTTCAGAGACAAAACCGTTTGACCAGCTTAATGCCCAACTCATAGAACTGTCTGATCCCAAGCGTGTGACGATCGAAGCTGGGGGGCATTCGCAAGCGTTTATTCAAGACAGTGATTATGTGGTCTTAAGTCCGGGTGTGCGTTTGGATGTTCCACCGGTGCAGTGGGCCCGAGACAGGGGCATTGAAGTTATGGGAGAGGTTGAGTTCGCTTTTCGTTTATGTCCCTGCCCTGTGGTTGCCATAACCGGCAGCAACGGAAAAACTACGACTTCAACCGTCATCGCCCAAATACTCAAGGCTGCCGGTCATCCGGTATGTTTATGCGGAAATATCGGGAGCCCTTTCTCAAAACATGTGCTGGAATTGACGGCGTCTGATACGGTAGTTTTGGAAATCAGTTCATTTCAGCTGGAGAGCACCGTTCATTTCAAGCCGCATGTTGCGGTTTGGACGAATTTTAGTCAGAACCACTTGGATCAGCATAAGGATTTGGAAGAGTATTTTCAGGCAAAATGTAAGATTTTTGCAAATCAGGACAACCATGACTTCGCTGTGCTTAATTATACGCAGTCCGAACATCGTCGGTTAGCCCAACATCTGAAAGCTCAGGTGCGATTGTTTAACGCCCCGGAAAATTTTGCGGGTATCGATAATCCGAATTATTTGGCAGCGATCGAAACAGCGCATACATTGGGCATTAGTGATGAAATTTGTTTAAAGGTTTTTTCAGAATTTAAGGGAGTGGAGCATCGTCTGGAATTCGTACGTAATTTAGGGGGAGTCGATTTTATTAATGATTCTAAATCAACAACGGTGGAAGCCAGCCGGTGGGCCTTGGAACGTGCCGATCGGCCGGTCATTATGATCTGCGGAGGAAGAGACAAGATTTTAGATTATCCGCCTTTAAAACCATTAGTGGCAAAAAAAGTTAAACATATGATCGCGATCGGCGAGATGCGTGAGATCATGAAGGCAACCTTCTGTGATGTTGTAACAGTGGACACCTTCACCTCTTTTGAAGAGGCAATCAAGGCCGCGCGCAGGATAGCCCAGCCGGGTGAATGCGTCCTGCTTTCCCCGATGGGTGCGAGTTTTGATATGTTTGATGATTACGAACATCGGGGACGTTGTTTCAAAGAAATCGTCAACAGGTTGACATAATATGCGCGAAGGACGGGTTTCCTTAACGATGACTGTTTTGACCTTGATCTGTGTGGGCATTGTTATGATTTACTCTGCCAGCTGTGTCAATGCCATGCAGACTTATGGGGATAGCTTGTATTATTTAAAACGTCATGTGCTATTTCTGGTATTAGGTCTGGTGGCCTCTTTTTTTGTTTTACGTATTGACTACCGCCATATCCAGCCGCATGCACGTCTGCTTTTGTTGATCAGTGTTGTACTGTTGGCTCTGGTTCTTATCCCTCATATTGGTCGTGAAAGCTACGGGGCCCGAAGGTGGTTTAAGATAGGGGTTTTTCATTTTCAGCCCTCTGAGCTGGCCAAGCTTGCGATGATTATTTACACCGCAGATTTTTTAGATCGAAAACAACAGATCATTAAGGGTTTTAAGAACGGCTTTCTGCCGCCGCTTCTAGTGATGGGCTTGGTCTGTGTTCTGACCGTTAAACAGCCGGATTTGGGGACGACTGTTGAAATCGCAGCCGTGACATTGACCATGTTGTTTTTGGCAGGTGCAAGGATTTGGCATCTGGCCCTTATATTTTGTTCGGCGGTACCCTTAGTGGCCTATCTGATCATTAAGGAGCCCTATCGTGTTGCACGTATCATTGCTTTTTTAGACCCCTGGCAGGACAGTCAGGGGATTGGCTTTCAATTGACCCAGTCACAGATCGCTTTAGGTTCAGGCGGTATCTTTGGCGTCGGTCTGGGGCATAGCCAGCAAAAACTTTTTTATTTACCGGCGGCGCATACGGATTTTATTCTATCGATCATTGGTGAAGAGTTGGGTTTGGTCGGCACTCTTTCCGTTATTTTGCTTTTTGTGCTTTTTATCTGGCAGGGGACTAGGATTGTCCGTCAGACTAACCATGCCTTTGGTTATTTTTTAGGTATGGGTATTGTAATGATGCTGGGGCTTCAGGCAGTGGTCAATGTGGGAGTGAGCATAGGGGCTTTCCCTACCAAAGGCCTTCCTCTTCCGTTTATCAGTTACGGCGGTTCAGCTTTAATTTTTCATTTAATTGCTATTGCTTTGATATTGAACATATCTAAAACTCAGGATTATTGATGAATGTACTAATCGCCACAGGAGGGTCGGGCGGACACATTTTTCCTGCCATTGAAACCGCCAAAGCATTGAAGACCAGGGGGCATACGGTCACTTTTGCGGGAGTTTTGGGACTGGGTGAGGAAAAGATTAAAGCTTTGGGGTACCCTTTGTATTCCCTCGTAGCCCGCGGTCTTAATGACCGGTCGTTTAAAGGCTGGCTCAGTTTTGGAATAATAATGTTTAAGGCAGTATTCCATGCATTTGATGTTATCAAAAAGAGTTCACCGGATATCATCATCGGTTTCGGCGGGTATGGGGCATTCCCTGTTGTTATGGCCGGGGTTTTAATGCGACTTCCGACGATGATTCATGAACAGAATGTTGTTCCGGGCCGGGCCAATGTTTTGCTTTCGAAGATAGTCAAAAAAGTGGCGATCAGTTTTGAAGGCAGCCGTAAATATTTTAATCGGGCTAAAACGGTATGGACCGGGTGTCCTTGTCAGCACAACGTAGGGACAAGCCAAAGTGAGGCGCTGGCGGTATTTGGTTTAGCTGAGGGTAAAAAGACTCTGTTGCTTTTAGGTGGCAGCCAAGGCGCTGTAAAGTTAAATGAAATATTCTTTAAACTAATGCAGGGGCTTTCCCTTATCAATTTTCAAGCCATTCATATGACGGGTAAAAAAGATTATTCCTTTTATGAAAAGAGTTATTCCGAAACTAATTTACCGGTTAAGGTGTATGCATTTATTAATGATATGAGCCAGGCCTATGCCGCGGCAGACATTGTTATTACCCGTGCGGGTGCGGCGACTATCAGCGAATTGGGGATTTTAGGGCTACCTGCCATTTTAATCCCCTATCCCTTTGCCGGTAACCACCAAAAACACAACGCGGATGTTTTAGGGGCCTGCGGTGCGGGGATCGTTATTGAACAGAAAGATTTGACCGATCGTTCACTTAAAAAAGCCGTGGATCGTATTTTGAATGGCGACTTTTTGAGAGAGAATTTACGGATGAGAGCAAACGGGTTATTCCAAAAGGACGCGGCACTTCAATTGGCTTTAGTCGCGGAAGGTTTATGAAAAAGATCGTTATGGCTGTCCCATCTTTGCTATGTGGGGGATTGTTATTGGCCCACCCTTCTTTTGCGGCAGTCGTTGATAAGTCCTGGCAGCAACTGAAGGGAGAGGATTTTATTGTTTATTATCGGGCTGATGTTCCGGATGATTTTGTAAGAACCACTATGGATTGCGCAGAGAATGAACTTAGGAGGGTTGTGGATAATTTGGGGATTGTTCATTATGAAAATTGGTCTTTAGATCACAGGGCTTCTATTTATATTTACAGCGACCAGGGAGATTTTGTAAAAAATGGCCGGCAGGCCCTCTGGTCGCACGGGACGGCTTTTGCCCGTTCTAAAATGATCAAAACCTTTCCAGAAGCCGAAGGATTCTTTGATGCTATTCTGCCCCATGAGTTGGGGCATATCATTTTTAGAGAGTTTGTAGGTTTTTCAACAGAAATCCCTTTATGGTTTGAAGAAGGGATGGCCATGAACCAGGAAAAAGCTAAACGATGGGGGGCTAATAGGACCGTTAAAGAAGCGATTAAAAATGGCTCATTTATTCCTTTATCTAAACTGTCACATATGCGATTATATATGAATTCTAAACAGGAGCTGGTGGGGTTGTTTTATGCTGAATCTGCCAGCATTGTGTATTTCATGATCACAGAGTTGGGTGAGCAGCAATTTTTTATGTTTTGCCGTGAACTTAAGAATAATATGCCTTTTGATGTGGCGTTGAAGAAAGTTTATTCAAGGTTTAAGAATTTAGATGAATTAAATCAATTTTGGGTAGACTACTTGGAAGGATAAATGATGGGCAAACATTATCATTTAATTGGTATCGGTGGGATCGGTATGGGGACTTTGGCGTCATTACTTGTGGCTAAAGGTCATACGGTCAGCGGTTCTGATTTGAAAGAGAATGAATTAACTATGGGGCTTCGCAAAAAAGGGGCTAAGATCACCATAGGCCACCATACAAGCAATGTTAACGGTGCGGATTATGTGGTTTATTCATCAGCTATCCGTGTTAATAATTCTGAACTCATCGAAGCCGTCAGCCAGAACATTGCCTTGTTGCGCCGAGCCCAGGTACTGGCTCAGCTGGTTAACGAGGAAATCGGGATTACCATCGCCGGAGCACACGGGAAGACGACGACAACTTCGATGGTTTCAAGCCTTTTGATTAATGCGGATTTAAGTCCCACAACCGCGATTGGAGGGATTATCAATGGCGGGACTTATAACGCTAATTTGGGAGAGGGAAAATATTTCGTAGCAGAAGTTGATGAGAGCGACGGGACGTTTCTGTATTTTAATCCGCACTATTCGATCATTACCAATATGGACTTTGAACACGTGGATTTTTATAAGAATTGGGAAGGAATTAGGAATGCTTATTCTAAATTCATCCAATGTACGGCCAAGGAGGGACGGGTGTTGGTCTGCGGGGAAGACCGGCAATTGCTCCAACTAGTCGAGCAGCAAAATGTATCTTTTATCAGTTACGGCCTAAGTGACCAGCAGGATGTGTATGCCACCGGCATTGTGACTGAAGGGTTTCATTCTTCTTTTACCTGTCACACTCAGCGGGGCAAATTGGGAGATTTTGAACTACGAGTCCCCGGGAGGCATAACATTTTAAATGCCCTGGCATGTATTACCTTGGGGCTCGAGTTGGGTATTTCTTATGAAGTGATGCATAAGACGCTTATCAATTTTACCGGGGTCAAACGCCGTTTTCAATTGAAGGGCCGTGTGGATGATGTGACGGTGGTAGATGATTACGGCCATCATCCTGCTGAAATTGAGGCAACACTCAAGGCCGCCCGCTTATTTACACCTAAGCGCCTGATCACCGTATTTCAACCTCACAGGTATTCTAGGACTAAATTTTTGTTGAACGAATTGGCCGAAAGTCTGAAAATCAGCGATCAACTGGTATTGACGGATATTTATTCGGCAGGTGAGAAGATGTCTGAAGGGGTGGGCATCAGAGTGTTATTTGAAAAAGTGCAGAAAATTCTTGGGAGCTCCAAAGTTGTTTTTATGAAAAAGGAAGATATTCTAAAATATGTACAGGCCTTGGTGGCCCCAGGAGATATGGTGATTTTTTTGGGGGCAGGGGACATTTATCATCTTTCAGATGAACTGGTCAAGATTTTAGAAGAAAAATCAATTACAATGGTCAAGAGCGTATGAGCCAGCAAAATTTTGGAACCATAGGTGTCCTCATGGGAGGGTATTCTTCCGAGAGGGAGATTTCCCTGCGATCCGGTCAGGCAGTGGCGGAGGCCTTATCTCAAGAGGGACATCGGGTCAAACTTTTGGACATTACGACTGATGATGCATCTAAAATAATCCGACAAATCCAAGAGACACCGTTGGACGTTGCTTTTATAGCTTTGCATGGCCGTCTGGGGGAAGATGGTGTTATCCAGGGCATATTAGAAAACCTTGATATCCCTTATATCGGTTCGGGAATCAAGGCTAGCCAAATGGCATTTAATAAAATCTTGACTCAAAAAGCTATTAAAGCCGCAGGGTTGCCGCTGGCAGAGCATTATTTGATTACTAACGGTAAAAACGTGGATTTTAAGACAGTGTGGGGTTGTTTAAAATCAACACCGGTCGTGGTTAAGCCCGCATGCGAAGGTTCGAGCATCGGAGTGCATATTGTGCGTCACCCCTCCGAGTGGGAAGGAGCCCTAAAAAATGCTTTAAGTTATGGGCCGCAGGTGATCATTGAACAATTTATCCGCGGTCGGGAGTTCGCTGCCGGAATTTTTGACCGGGAGGCTTTGCCGTTGGTCGAAATTTGTACTCAGGCAAATTTCTTTACCTTTTGGGCGAAGTATCAAAAAGGGTTGACCCAATACATTTGTCCCCCAGAAATTCCCGAGAACCTAACGAAAAGAATACAGGATATTTCGTTGCGTGCGTATGAAGTTCTTGGTTGCGAAGGATTTGCCCGCTTGGATATTCGCGTCGATGAAGAAATGAATCCTTTTATTTTGGAAGTCAATACTATCCCCGGCTTTACCGAAACAAGCCTTTTCCCTAAAGCCGCCCGTGCGGCAGGGTATACCTTTGTTGGGGTTTGTGAAAAACTTTTAAGCTTGGCTTATGGCAAAAAAATCCGGCGTTAATATATCAATGATCTCAGTGCTCCGTGTGATCGTTTTTCTAATCATCGGTTATGTTGTTTTTTCAGGGTATGTTCTTGCGCTGGATTTTTTGACTAATTCTCCGTTGTTTGAGGTCAAAGATGTTATGATTGACAGGTCTATTCAGTTTATTGATCTGCGGGTGTTAAAACAACTCAAAGGGAGTAATATTTTTAAGGTTGATATTAAAAAAATCGACCGTCAAATTTCCCAGGAGTATCCGTATATTTCCCAGTTGAGGGTGGTCCGTCAATTACCTGATCGCATTATGATTTTAGCGAAGAAAAGAGAGCCCCTTTTACAAATTTATTTCAAGGGTAGATTCCTCTTGGTGGACCGGGAAGGAGTGGCTTTATATTATTCCGCTGGGAGTGCTGTCTTACCGCAGGTTCAGGGGATTCCCCTGGAACGGACTCGGGTGGTTTTGGGGACGCATATCCGCAGCAAGGAGCTTAAGGCGGCCGTTGATATCCTGAACATGTTTGGGCTTTCTGTTAATTTAAAGCGCTGGAAAATCATGTCCATGGAAGTGGGCAACCTTTCGAAAATCGATCTGGCCTTTGGTGATAATAAACATGTCATCCTTGATCAGGACGATACAAAAGATAAGATAGATTTGTTGCAGATGTTGATTGCCGGTAATAAAATTGATCTAAATAAAGTCAAATACATTGATCTACGTTTTAAAGAACCCGTGATTGCAGATAACTTTACAGATGTGCCTAAGGGATAATGTATGTTTAAAAAAATAAAACCAATGCAATATTTTTGCGGCCTGGATCTAGGGACACATACCATGAAGGCCAGCATTGTTCGTGCCAAAGACGAAGAGAATTTGGATCTTTTGGGTATTTTTGAAACCCGGACAGCTGGTTTTAAAGATGCATCGATCAGCGATATAGCGGAATTAGCCGAGTGCATTAATCGAACGGTCCATGGAGTTATGCAAAAGACCGGAGTTAAAGTGCACGCGGTTCAATTAGGCTTAAGCGGTAATATGTTGACAGCACGTCGGACATCCGCGGTTATTCCTCTCATTGACAGTGGGACTAAGGTGATCTCCAAATTTGATCTGCGTAAGGTCGACCATCAGGCAAGGCTCCTAGGAGTTAACTTGGAAGAAGAAGTTATTCATGATTTTCCCCAATGGTACAAAGTCGATGACGTTAACTCTTCGATCAATCCCATGGGTTTGATTGGTCGCAAATTAGAATCCAGTCTTTTGTTATTGACAGCCAATACCCTGCGCTTACGCAATTTAACTAAAGCTGTTCATCAGGCCGGTTTTGAGGTCAGCCATGTTGCTTTTGGTGGCTTTGCGGCCAGTGATGTGGCGATCGAGCCCCAAGATAAGCAGCAGGGCTGCGCTTTAATGGACATTGGTGCCAATATTACCAGTGTATTGTTCTTTAAGAACGGCATCGTAGGGGATGTTCAGTTTATTCCCTGGGGAGGCAACTATGTAACCCAGAGCATTGCTCAACGATTAAGTTTGACCGTTGATTTGGCTGAAGAGATTAAAAAGACGCATGCCGTTGCCCTTCAAACGAATCCCCGTGATATTCCCGGAGAGATTTTGATCAAGCGGCCTAAAGGGTACATCCCGATCCGTAGGGAGTCTGTGTTTGATGTGGTAAACTGGGAAATTGAGAATTTTTTGCCTCATTTGGAAGCTGTTGTTAAAGGCTCCTATTTGTATCATCAATTAAATAAAGGCATTGTTATGGTAGGTGGAGGCGCTTTATTGCCGGGTTTGATTGAACGCATCGAAGAGCGGGTCAATGCGCCGGTGCGTATGGGGGTGGCGACCCAGGGCCTGAACAATGCCGCTCTGTATGCCGCGAGTATAGGGTTAGGCCGGATGCATTATTTGAAGAAAACACAGGAAAGCATTGGTGTGAAAACACCACAGAATATAAAAGACAAAATTCTGATCAGTATTAAGGAATTATGTCAGGAGTATTTTTAGAAGCAACTTCAATCATCCTGAGGTTTGTGGTCTGAGCGGCGTCTGCTTAAATTAAATTCTATATTCTTGAGTGTTCCCCGAAGCCTTGAGTTAGTATTAATGATGTTAAGAACTCCAAGGGAAATCAATAATAGCAGCATGACGATGAGGGTCGTGTTGATCGACTGAGACAATAATAACCGGTCGATGACCGCATCCTTGTGAATATCAAAACTGGAATCAAGGATTCTTAAGGCGTTAATAAAGGCCATTATGAAGATAACGGCTAAGATTGCTTCAAATAAAATGATATAAAAATGACGTGACATCCATTGCGCGGCGCGATTGTCCCACTGCTTGACCCTGCTCATGAAATTACCATTTGCCATAATTGTTTCTCTTTGATCCGCGTTTTTTAGAATACAAAAAGACTATATGCTCAGGTGGCTCGTAGTATAAACACAGAAATTCTCGTAACATACGAATTCAAGAACAATTCAACCTTTATTCCCTTCCGCCTTTGCCGAGCAAATTAAGGCGTTGGGGGAGTGCTTGGCGTAATAGGCGTATTAGGAGTGGGGCGAGCTTTTGGCGGATGTGCAGCTCTCCATGCCTTAGCGCGCTCTTGAGCCGATGCCCTCATCTTATCAAGGTAAGCTTGCGCGTCCGGATTAGCTTTTAAGAAAGAGGTTCTATCATCGTTCATCTGCTTGAAGAAAGCAGAACGTTTGGCATTTTCTTGCTGTTGAAAGGTGACCCATGAGGCTGGTGGTGTCGGATTTGTCTGTGTTGACGGTGTCGTTGATGGTTCTGTAGCTGGTGTCGTCGTTTGCGCAGAGGAAACCCCTGGCAGCAACATCAATGAAATAACTAACCCCAAAGTCATTTGTTTCATACGATCCTCCCTTGATTTAAGTTATCCTATATAGAAATATTACGATAACAGATTATTTTTAGCTATAAAATTATTAAAATCAGCATATCACATTTTACCGGAATGGTTAAGAAAAAATGAAAAAAATAAAATGCAAAAACCTAAGATTTACAAAAGTAAAAAGAGTGGTTAGAATAACACGCTTAGATTTTGACTAAAATCATACTGCGGCCTGTAGCTCAACTGAAAAAGCGATTCTTCATCTATTACTGTCAAACGAAGCCATAGGGAATATTTGCTTCGTTGTCGTAAGGTTGTTATATGCGCCTGTAGCTCAACTGGATAGAGCACTAGTCTTCGGAACTAGGTGTTGGGGGTTCGAGTCCCTCCAGGCGCGTTTTAATATGCATACTGCCAAACGCGCCATAGGCAATAGCGGAGTCCATCCTTTCTTTAATACATCTTTCCGATGGTATTATCAGCTGCGGTGTCTGATTCTTATCCTATTAGGTTTGGCCATCTATGCCCAGACGTTCGGGTTTGGTTTTGTATTTGATGATTTTAATTTCATTGTCAACAATCCCTACATTAAGAGATTTGACCACATTCATTATATTTGGAAAACTTTCCCTAAAACCCGTACCGTGGGTTTTTATTCCTTCGCATTAAATTATCAAATTAACCGGTTGCATCCGCAAGGGTATCATATTGTCAATTTTGCAATCCATCTTGTAGCGGTTGGTTTGGTTTGGGCCTTTGCTCACATGCTTCTTAAAATCGCAAGACAAGCACCCCTTCTTGAGACTACGCACAAATCTTCACGATCAGCTGAACGGGTTTATCAAGACCTTCCCTTTATTATTGCTGTGCTGTTTCTTGTTCACCCTTGTCAGACACAAGCGATCAGCTATATCTCCCAGCGTTTTGAATCTATGGCTACGGTATTATATATCAGCAGCGTTTATTTTTATTTGTGCGGACGAATAGCACCTTCAAAGGCTAAGAAAATCATACTATTCATCTGCTCCATCGGGTTTGCCATCATTGGAATCTTTACAAAAGAGGTGGCGGTGACCATTCCGTTGATGATTCTGGCGGTCGAATGGATTTTCTTTAGTAAAAACTCTTTAAATTCAAAAAGATTTCCGTCTTGGAAGACGAGCCTAATTATAATTATTTTAGGACTTGCTTTGTTTTTCTTATTTATGAAAATCGTACGCAATGATTTTATTAATATATATTTCTATTTTTCTACGCCTTCAGCTTCTCACGATGGAGATATTATCACCGGTAGTAAATATGTCCTGACCCAGATGCGGGTTTTCTTGACTTTTTTAAGGTTGTTAATATTCCCTTTCAATCAGAATGTAGACTACGATTACCCCTTATCACAGGGGTTTCTTAATCCGCCGCTAACATTATTAGGTTTTTGTTCGATCGGGTTTATTGTATTTCTAATCTTCAGGTTGCGCAGCAAATGGCCGTTAATTGCCTTTGGCTTGGCATGGATTTTAATCACATTTTTGATCAACACCGCACCTCGGGCGCATGTCATTTTTGAACACAAGCTGTATTTGATCTCATTCGGATTTTTCTTGGCAACAGTTTGTGCTCTAGCAGCTATTATTAATTACCCTAGAGCTTTATTTGGGCTTTTGATTACGTTGATTGCGGCATTGTCGTTAGTCAGCTATAAGCGCAATCAGGTATGGGAAAACCAACTCACTCTTTGGGATGATGTGGCCCAAAAATCTCCATATAAGGCAAGAGCTTTTAATGGATTGGGCACAGCCTGGGACCAACAAGGCAACTTCATTCAGGCCCTTTTCAATTATAATAAAGCTATTGAATTAAATCCTTACTATGCACATGCTTATAATGGTCGAGGGAATGTATATACTAAACAAGGCAATTTTACTCAAGCCCTTTCGGACTATACCAAAGCCGTTGAAATAGACCCTAACTATGCGGATGCTTATTATAACCTTGGTATTTTTTATGAAAATCAAGGTGCTCTTGATCAAGCTTTGATTAATTACAACAAGGCCATTAAAATAAATCCTGATTATCCTGAGGCTTATTATAATCGTGGAAACATCTTCAGGAACCAAACCAATTTTATTCAAGCTTTGTCCGATTATAGTAAAGCAATAGATGAAAATCCTGATTATGAAAAGGCCTATATGAATCGCGGGAATACTTATAGCCGATTAAATCATTTTACTCAGGCGATATCTGATTATAATAAAGCTTTAGCGATCAATCCCCATGATGCAGAGGTTTATATTAACCGGGGCACTTGTTATGCCCAGCAGGGAGACTTCTTTCAGGCCCTATCGGATTACAGCAGGTCAATTCGCATCAATCCTGAATCTATCCAGGGATATTACAATCGTGCGGCTAGCTACTTTGAGTTAAAAGATTTTGATAGAGCTTGGGAAGATATATATAAAGTGAAATCATTAGGAGGAAAAATTAATCCTAAATTTTTGGAAGATTTAAAGAAATATCACAGGGCATATTAAAATTCTCTATTATTTAATCATTTTTGTCTTTACTTTAAAATTACTTTTGGGTATAGTTTTCGCAGTAATAGAACCTAACAAGGACGAAGCAATTGAGTCTTTTGCCTACAGAAATATCCTTTCACCATACTCCCTTAGAGGATGAACATATTGCCCTGGGCGCCAAAATGGTCGGCTTTGGGGGATGGTTTATGCCCCTGCAGTATGAAAATATTATTTCTGAGTGGGAGTATAATCGTAAAAAGGTGTCCATTTTTGACTGTTCCCACATGGGGGAATTTATCATCAAGGGTGAGGCCGTAATCGGCGGTTTGGATCGTATTGTGACTCAGACCATTGCCGATATGCCGCTTAAAACTTGCCGTTATGGAGCCATGCTTAATGATTCAGGAGGGGTGATTGACGATCTGATTGTTTATCGGAAAGCTCCGCAGGAATGGATGATTGTAGTCAATGCCGCTAATATAGAGAAGGCTGCCCGGCATTTTCGTGCTCATTTGAATCACAATGCCCACTTTGAAGATATTTCATTTAAAACGGCCAAGCTGGATCTGCAGGGGCCGCAATCCCGGGATGTCTTAAAGATTTTTGCTCCGGGGGTAGAAAAATTAAACTATTATACTTTTGATCAATTTCAAATTTTGGGCATCCCCTGTTTGATCAGCCGGACCGGGTACACCGGTGAGCTGGGCTATGAAATTTATTGTCCTTGGGAAAAGTGTAAAGAAATCTGGAAATCGATTTTGAACAATGATACAGTAAAACCTACTGGTTTAGGTGTGCGGGATGTTTTGCGCGTGGAGATGTGTTACAGCCTTTACGGCCATGAACTGGAAGAAAATATATCTCCGCTGGAAGCCGGTTTAGAAAAATTTATTGATGAACAAAAAGAATTTATTGGGCGTCGAGCGATACTATCCAGGCAGCCTTTGCGTAGGATCGTTTATTTTGTCAGCGCTTCGCGAAAAAGTCCCAGGGCAGGGCATAAAATTTTAGATGATCAAGGGCAAGACATAGGAGAAGTGACGAGTGGCACCTTTTCACCGGCGTTAGAGAAAGGCATCGGTATTGGGTTTATGAACATTATGGCTAAGACCGTTGAGAATAAAATATTTTTTGGTGATCAAAAGAACAAAGCGGCGGCGAGTGTGGTCCAAAGGCCTTTTTATAAAGGCGGGTCCTTAAAAGCGTAACAATTTTAACCAGGAGCAGAGTATGGAGATCGAAGAGAATTATCTTTATACCAAGGAACATGAATGGGTTTCCATTGAGGACAATATTGCGACCATGGGCATATCTGATTATGCTCAGGAAGCTTTGGGGGATGTGACCTATGTCGAACTGCCTCAAGAAGAAGTTGAGGTCGAACAGTTTGAGCAGTTTGTCAGCGTTGAATCTGTTAAAGCCGCCAGTGATATTTACGCCCCTATGGGGGGGAAGGTGACGGAGGTTAATCGTAAATTGGAGGACACCCCTGCTTTGATTAACAAGGATTGTTATGGCAAAGGTTGGATCGCCAAAATTGAAGTCCGTGATATGGATGAAAGCACCAATCTCATGAGCGCGGAAGAATACCGCAATTATTTGGAGTCCCTCGGGGCTTGATTGTGTCTGACAGGATTTTGAATTGAACCCGTATATCACCAATACCCCTCAAGAAGTCAAAGAAATGCTCAAGACCATAGGCGTCGAAAATATCGATGCGCTTTTTGGTGATATCAGTTCTGCATATGCCCCTCAATCATTTGACTTACCCAAAGGTCTTTCGGAATATGAAGTCATGCGTCACTTAACCGAACTGTCGTTAAAAAATAATGTTCATGTCGTCCCGTTTATAGGAGGAGGGTATTACGATCATTATATCCCAACGGCGGTGTCCTCCTTGAGCACCCGAGGAGAATTTTATACGGCGTATACTCCTTACCAGCCCGAATGCTCCCAAGGGACTTTGCAGGCTCTTTTTGAATATCAAAGCGCCATGTGTGCTTTGACCGGAATGGAGGTATCCAATGCTTCATTATACGACGGGGGGACAGCTCTTTATGAAGCCATGATGATGGCTATTCGCACAACCGGACGTCATCGGGTGATCATGGATGGCGGTGTCAGTCCCATTTATCGGAAAATTATAAAAACCTACACCCATCATCTGTCCTATCAATTTGAAGAAACGCCCGTAGTGCATGGTCAAAGCAGTCGTGAAGAAATATATAGGCTATTAGATAAGCAGACGGCAGTGATCATCCTGCAGAACCCCAATTTTTTCGGAGCCATTGATGATTTGACCGATATCATTGAGAAAGCCCATAGTGTGGGGGCTTTAGCTATTGTCAGCGTTTATCCGATTTCTTTAGGACTTCTAAAAACACCGGCAGACATGGGGGCGGATATTGTGACCGGGGAGGGACAATCTTTAGGATTACCGCTTAATTTTGGCGGCCCTTATTTGGGTTTTATGTGTACCCGGAAAAAATATATCCGAAAAATGCCCGGGCGCATTGTCGGAGAAACGGTGGATTCTAAAGGTCAGCGTTGTTTCGTGAACACCTTGCAGGCGCGCGAACAGCATATACGACGGGACAAGGCCACATCTAATATTTGCACCAATGTGTCCTTATGTGCACTTCAGGCGGCAATCTTTATGTCGATTGTCGGTAAGAATGGTCTTAAAGAAATGGCGCAGTTGAATTTAGACAAAGCCGAATTTGCCAAACAGCTATTGTCAAAGATCAAAGGGCTTGAGGTAAAACGTTCGGCACCGACGTTCAATGAATTTACCATCCATCTGCCCCAAGATGCCTCTGGGGTGGTTGCGGCCATGATGCAAAGAGGTTTTGCCGCCGGGTTTCCTCTGGGTCGTTATTATCCGGGCATGGAGCGGTATTTGCTGGTTGCTGTTACCGAGAAGAGAACTAAAGAAGAAATCGAACGTTACGCGAAAGCCTTGCAGGAAGTCTTAAACTAAGCAGGGATTTAAACTCATCTTTCATTAGGCATTTGGAGTGTTGATGGAATTAATTTTTGAAAAGTCAGTTGAATCTCGCCGCGGGTTTTGTTTTGGGGCCTCGGATGTTCCAACCCAAGCGAGCATACCTTCTAAGTATGCTCGGAAGGAAGATGCTTTACTGCCTCAGGTTTCCGAGCTTGATGTGGTGCGTCATTATACCCTTCTTTCACAGAAGAATTTTTCTGTGGATACCCATTTTTATCCGCTGGGCTCATGCACCATGAAATATAATCCTAAATTTACCGAGGCTTTGGCAAGCTTACCGGGTTTCAGAGACCTGCATCCGTTATTAGCTCAGTTGGCCGGCGGAGAGCGATGGACCCAGGGGGCTTTGCAGGTCCTGTATGAGTTGGAACAGTGGATGTGTGAGATGACGGGTTTCAAAAATTTTACCATGCAGCCTTTGGCCGGTGCCCACGGAGAATTGACCGGTATTATGCTTATGGCGGCGTATCATAAGTCTAAAGGGAACACTCAAAAGAAATATGTGATTATCCCTGATTCTGCGCATGGGACAAATCCGGCCTCCGCGGCGCTAGCAGGCTATGAAACAGTTTCGATCCCCTCTAACAAGGAGGGAGGAATGGATTTAGAGGCTCTGAAAGCTGCTGTTAATGAAAAGACCGCCGGATTGATGATGACGGTTCCCAGCACCTATGGTGTGTTTGAGCCGAATATCAGTGAAATCGCCAAGATTATCCATTCGGTTGACGGAATCATGTATTATGACGGTGCAAATTTGAATGCTCTCTTGGGCCGTGCTCGTCCGGGGGATCTCGGTTTTGATGTAATGCATGTGAATATGCATAAAACATTTGCAACGCCTCACGGAGGTGGGGGGCCTGGAGCCGGACCGGTCGGTGTCAATGAGAAACTTTCCCGGTTCCTGGCGATCTCCCGGGTGGTCAAGCGAGATGACGGCCTTTATGCGCTAGATTATGATTATCCTGAGTCTATCGGGTACATCGCCTCCTTTTACGGTAATTTTGCCATTCTGGTCAGGGCGTATGGTTATGTGTTGATGCTGGGTCGAGAAGGCCTGATGGATACCACCAACCACGCGGTACTTAATGCTAATTACATCATGAAAAAATTGGCGCCTTATTATAAAGTTTGCTTTGATCGTATTTGTATGCATGAAAGCGTCTTTTCTGCCAAAGTTCAAGCCGCACGCGGCGTCCATGCTATTGATATTGCAAAATTTTTGATTGATCAAAAGATCCACCCTCCGACGGTATATTTTCCTATTAGCGTCCCTGAGGCGATCATGATCGAACCAACCGAAACAGAGTCTAAGCAAATGATGGATCGATTCATTGAAAAAATGATCGAAGCGGACATTCTTTCCCAACGTGATCCCGCAGCATTTAGTAAATTTCCTATGACCATGCCGGTGGAGCGACCGGATGAGGTCAAGGCCGCGCGGGATGTGAAAACCAGTTTCTTTTTGCCAGCCGTCACGGATGCAGCGTAGAGACATTTCTTTCCCCACACCTGCGGAAAATATTGCTTTCGATGAAGTTCTCTTGCATTTAGCGGAAAAAAATGAAGGGTGTGAATTTTTGCGCTTTTGGGAATCTTCTAAGATTTTTATTGTTCTAGGCCGTATCGGTCAACAGGAATCAGAGGTTAATGCAATCATGGCCCAAAGGGACAACATCCCGGTGCTTAGACGCTCCTCTGGAGGAGGTACGGTCGTTCAGGGTCCAGGGTGTTTGAACTACACCTTAGTTCTTTCTAAACAAAAGCATCCTGTTCTCAATGATTTAAGGAAATCTTATCAGTGGATCAGTGCAAAAATTATTGAAGCCCTTCGAGGAGCTGGGGTGGAATCCTATTTTAGGCCAACTTCGGATTTGGCAACAGGCCCTGGCGAAAAAAAATTTTCCGGCAATGCTCAGCGCCGCGGTAGGCAATATATTTTGCATCATGGGACAATTCTCTATAATTTTGATCTAACACTCATTAGCCGTTATTTGAATATGCCTACAGATATCCCTGAATACCGTAAGTATCGAGCCCACACTGATTTTGTGACCAATATCCCGCTTGATCCGGGTCGATTTAAAACGCATCTGGCGCAAATCTTTGATGCGTCTGAATCACAACTTCCAAGCGCACAAGAGCTTTCATTTCTTAAAGAATTTCTAAAATAATAATGTTATTTTAAATAAATATTGGTAATATAAAAGAATGTTAAAATGGATTTCATTTTTATATTTGATGATTTTTTGTTTTGGTTTTGTCCCCTGGTCGGTTGAGGCCGCAACCATGAATACCATTCACGATAAAAATTATAAGGAATATACAGATTTCTTTGAAAAAGTTTATCAGACCTTTGAAACAAACTATTATCTTCCTCCCAGTCGTTCAATATATAATCATTTTCTGGAAAAATTTAATGCCAAGATTTATGCGCAGCTTAAAAGTGAAGGTAAAAGTGATGATTATGTGCGCTGGCGCAGTGCCTGGTATTTGGTGGATGCTTTAAAATCCAAAGAGGACCGATTTACTCAATTTTATCCGCCAAAACCAGCTGTTAAGTTCCAGCACGAAGCATTGGGTCAGAAGATCGATCTGGGTATTGAAGGCCAAAAAAAGGATATCGGTTTTTTGGTGACGCGTATGGAGCCCCGTTCCGATGCGTATGAAAAAGGTTTGCGTGAAAATGATCTGATTGTACAAATTGATGGCATGAGTGTAAAAGAGTTAACCCAACAGGTCATTGAGAATAAATTAACTCCCTTGATAAATACACAGGTCAAATTGGCCTTTCTGAGTAGTGAGACCAAAAAACAAAACATTATCACAGCAGTCAGCAAAGAATATTTCAAGCAGACTGTGTTTTTACACCCCGTGCCGGTTGAGGGCGTATTTTGTCTGGATGTCCCCAAATTCAACCGTTCGACCGGTGATGATATGTTCCGTTTTTTGCAGATGATTCAGGCCCAGCGCCCTAAAGGTCTGGTGTTGGACTTACGGGGCAATCCCGGCGGCCCTCCTTTGGCGGCCCGTGAAATTTCAGCTTTTTTTCTTAAGGGGGGGGAGGAATTTGCGTATTTTCAAAAGCGTAATGCTCCCAAAGCTGATCTGGATGTGCCTGTCATTGATTCCCGGTATCAATTTACCGCTCCCATTGTTATTCTTGTAGATGCCGATACCGGCAGCGCTGCAGAATTGTTTTCCGGTATTATGCAGTTTAGAGGCAGGGCAGTTATTTTAGGGGTCAATACAGCGGGTCAAATTTTGCTTAAATCTATGTTCCCGATGGATGATGGCTCCATGGTGGCGCTCGTCACTGCACGTGGTCATTATCCGGATGGTTCGGTGTTTAGTTTTGATGGGATAACTCCTGATAAAATCATCAGCGATGCTCCTAAAGACGGGTTGATTAATTTGGCCGCAGCCTGGATTGCGATGAAAGCAAAGCAGTAAGAGTACTTGCCAAGGCAAAAATTATGGGGCCTTTTTTAATTTTGTTTATTGTTCAATGTTTTTTTGCGCTAGGCGTGATTATTGTGTTAAAAAAAACATTGGATCGTGAGCTGATTGAGGCGGCCTTTGAGAAACTGGAAGCTTGTAAAAGTTCTCCGGAAGTTAAAGAAATTGTCGTGTGCCTGCCTTCCGCCGTTAGTGATGAGATGAAAACTCATTTAGAATCAATAAGACAGCGTAAATTCGTCCAAGCGAATTTAAAAATCCAGGAGGATCCTGCCCTTAAGGGAGGCATGGTTATTGCCGTGGGTGATCTTTTATTGGATTTCAGCCTTTCTGGCCGTTTGCAGCATTTTTGGTCATGAACACCCCAGTTAAAAAAATTCTTATTATCGTCCCTGCTTTTAATGAATGCGGTAATATCGGCCGTACAGTCGAAGAAATCCGTCATGTGGGGATGGCTGCAGATATTTTGGTCATTGATGATGGCTCATGGGATGACAGCGCCCAAGAAGCTCGTCGGGCTGGAGGGATGGTCGTTACTTTACCGTTTAACTTAGGTATCGGGGCCGCTGTGCAAACAGGGTTTCAATATGCCCAACAGCATCACTATGATATTGCCGTACAGATAGATGGCGACGGACAGCATGATGCCAGTTATCTGAATAAAATCATTGAACCTCTTGTTTGCGATTGTGCCGATATGGTTGTCGGCAGCCGTTTTTTAGAAAATACCGGGGGATTTCGATCGTCATTTAGCCGCAGGCTGGGGATTAATTTTTTTGTGCACTTGATCAATATTCTGACGGGAGTCAAGGTTTTGGACCCTACTTCGGGCTTTCGCGGGTATAACAAAAAAACGATCGCGTTATTTTCAAGTTATTATCCTCATGATTTTCCCGAACCTGAGGCTATTGTCGTGGCTCAACAGGAGCGCTTGCGTATCGTTGAGGTTGCTGTAGCCATGCGCCCAAGGGAGGCGGGCAGCAGTTCCATCCGTTATCTTAAGACCCTTTACTATATGTCTAAAGTCACGCTGGCGATTCTTCTGCACATGATCCGACAAAGAAAGAGGGTAAGATGAACATTCATGTGGTTGCGTTCTTAGTATCAGTCACAATTTTTTTGTTTGTGATTGATTTGGTGCGGCGGCGGCGATTGACGTTTAAGTATGCGGTGGCTTGGCTTTTGGTATCAGCCGGGGCGATTTTTTTCGCCATATTTTATCGCCCGATTTTCTTATGCGCGGCTTTTCTTGGTTTTGAACTGCCCAGCAATTTCATTTTTTTTGTTTTATTTTGTGTATTTGTGTTCTTAAGCCTTTTGCTGACTGTATTCCTGTGTCAGCAAAATAACCGCAATGATGTGATGGCTCAAAAGATCGCTTTACTGGAGTTTGAACTTAAGGGTTTGAAAAAGAAGATGAATGTCGAATAATGGATCCTATTGCCATCAGTGTCATCATCCCTGCCTATAACGCCTCGGCGACCATTGGCCGGACTCTTTTTGCTTTAACAAGCCAGGATTATGCCGGAGGGTTCGAAGTTATTGTGGTGGACGATGGTTCCCTTGACAACACAGCGAATATTGTAGCCTCATTTCCTGCAGTGCGTTATGTGCGACAGGAAAATGCAGGGCCGGCCTCTGCGCGCAATCATGGCGCCCGGTTAGCCAAGGGTGAATATTTTGCTTTTACGGACTCTGATTGTGTCCCAAACAAGGATTGGATCTCACAGCTAATCAAGGGTTTCGAGCAAAATCAAGTGGGAGTGGTTGCAGGGAGTTATGGAATCGCCAACCCGAAAAGCATACTCGCCGGGTGCGTTTGGGCCGAAATTGTCTGGCGCCACAGCCATTTAATGCCAGACTTTCCTAAGGCCTTTGGCAGCTACAATTTTTGCGTTAAGAAAAATGTTTTTGAGGCAGTGAAAGGTTTTAATACTGGCTATCGCATGGCCAGTGGAGAAGATAACGATCTTAGCTATAAAATCATAAAAGCAGGCTGGCTGATTTACTTTCAACGTAAAGCCGTTGTTGATCATTATCACCCGACTGAGGTGAATCGGTATTTAAAAGAGCAGTTTCGTCACGGTTTCTGGAGAGTGAAGATGTACAGGGACCATCCCCGTATGATGCGCGGGGATGGCTATACTTACTGGAAAGATATTATTGAGATGCCCTGGGCCGGGGGCATAGGGGTGGGAATTGTCCTAAGTGTATTAAACTTTGGCGGTTTTAAGCATCTTACCTGTTTTTTGTTATTGTCATTCTTGGTGTTTGAAATTTTATCTGCATTTCTGATCACTCGCCGTTTTTTTCGGGGAATTTTCTTTGGTTTTATTCTTTTTTTGCGGGCCTTTGCGCGTATGTTTGGTTTCTCGTCGGGATTTTTTTCAATTTCACTAAAAAAATAAAAGAAAATTTTCCAATATTCTCTTGAAAGGGGTATCGAGTATGTTAAGATGGTATTAATTACATAAAAATATTTTTTAAATTTATTTGTCCTTATACTAAAAAAATTGCCCGAACGACGGGAAAACGAAATCAGGTTTTTTATGGCTCAAGAGTCTGCTGAACAAAAATTACTAAAGATGATGAATAAATCAAGCTCACCCGTTGCCGCTAAGCCTCATTCTGTTTCCCAAAAAATAAATTTTTCATTCAGTATAAATATTCTAAATAAATTTTTGTTCCTTGGTGTTTTTGTTTGTCTGCTCATTTTAATGTGGGAAATGCGCTGTGGGTTTATACTGCTTGGCCGGCAGTTCGATTTTTCCGCAGATTCCAGAAGCAATGCTTCATTGTCTGAAATTGCCATGCCGTCTGCTCAGAGCGTCGATTATTATCTCAAGAGCATTAATGAGCGTAATATTTTTAAACCTTACGTGCCTAAATCTGCCAGCAGACCTGCGGCTCAAGGTCTGGTGCAGAAGATGTCTAGGTATAAATTAGTCGGTATTGCTTGGCTGGATCTGCCGGAAACAGCTTCTGTCATGGTTGAAGATACGCAGAAAAAACAAACTTTCTTTCTTAAAGTAGGTGAACAATTAGAGGGCGTCACTGTCAAGACCATCTATACGGATAGAGCGGTCTTCAGTCACGAAAATGAGGAGACGACAATCAAGCTATGAGCAAACACATCCCTAAACTCAAGTTCCCGATTTTATTGCTGGCTGGCCTTTTGGGCTCGATCGCTTTCTTGACGTTGGCCCCCGCGCAAACGGATGAAGAAGCGGCGCTGCCCAAGCCTATTATTCTGACAGAGCCTAAAGAGCCTTTGGAAGAAAGGATGGAGCGTAAGATCACTCTCGATGTGCGAGATATGAACATCGTTGATGTGATCAAATTCCTCGCCCAAAAAGGGGAATTTAACATTATTATAGCTCCTTCGGTCGAAGGCCGCAGCACTGTGCTTTTACACGACGTATCGATCAAAGACGCGTTGGACATTGTCATCATTTCCAACAAGCTGGCCTATCACATTGAGGATGATATTATCCAGGTGATGTCCGCAGGGGAATATGAGGCAATGTACGGCAAGCGTTTTAACGACAAGACCCAGGTGAGCATTATCCATCTGCAGTATGCCAAACCCAGTTATGTGCTGGCGGCTTTGGATAACATGCGTAGCAATATCGGCAAAATCATTATCGATGAAGATACGGGATCAGTTGTTTTGGTAGAAACTCCTCAGACGATTGCTTTGATGAAAAAAGCGATCGATCAAATCGAGCGTCCGCTCGATACTTTAGTTTTCAATTTGAAATATGCCAAAGCGGATATGGTTGTTGAAAAGTTGCGTTCCCGGATTGATGCTAAAGCCGTGGGTTCCATCACGGCTGATGAGCGTTCCAACCAGGTTTTGGTGAGGGTTTTTCCGGGACGACGCGATGAAGTGGAAAAAACCATCCGCACTCTGGATGAGCCCACACGGGAAGTTTTGATCGAGGCCCGCGTTTTGCAGGTTGTTTTAAATCCCACCTATGATGTGGGAATGGACATTACGGCTCCTATTGTCAAGAATGGAAAAACAATGCTCAATTTATCGAGTTCGGCATTAGATGAGACTGCTTTAGGTGCCGGGGATAGTCTGGGGACTAATTTCGGCAGAATTGCGGTGGGAAGTTTTAACGCCAATCAATTTACGGCGGCGATACGTGCCATGCAGCAGGTTAGTGATACTAAAATCCTTTCCAGTCCCCAAATTTTGGTGACCAATAACGAGGAAGCCAAGATTCATATCGGGGACACGGTCCCTTACATTGTGTCTACGACCAACGGTACCGGGCAAAACGCCATTACCAGCGACGATGTGCGTTTTGTTGATGTAGGTCTCAAGTTAAGTGTTGTCCCGACTATCAATGATGATGGTATGGTGACCATGCGATTGACGCCGGAAATTTCCGAGGTGGTGGCTACTGTCAAATCAGCGGCAGGCAGCGGCATTCCCCAGGTGAACAAAACTGAAGTAGAAACATCGGTCATGGTCAAAGATGGTCAAACGATTGTGATGGCGGGGTTGCGTAACCAGAATAAAGTTCATACGAAAAAAGGAATTCCCGGTCTTATGGATATTCCGTTCGTAGGAGGGGCCTTCAGTCGTACTGCCGATACATTTACTTCGTCGGAAATTGTGATCTTGATCACTCCTCACATTGTTAAGGGCTCTGATAATTATTCGAAAGCAGACAGCTCCATCAAAGGGGCCAAAACGTATAACGAAAATATTCAACCGAAACAGCCAGTCAAACCTTAAGGGCGGCTAATTCAAATAATTCTAAGGATGGAGATCAAACTTATGGGCAAATCATGTAAAGAGTTTCTAAGAAGACTCAACCTTACGACGTTGAAGCGATTGGGTGTTTTTATGGTAGTATTTTTTATTTTTGCCCTTCTGGAAAACGTTTGCGTGCATGCCCAGGACGCTGCTGATGTCGCCTTGCCCCAGCAGACAGTAGGCAGCGATGCAAATCAAGCTCAGGCTCAACGGGATCAATTTGTCAAAGAGATCCGCCGGGTGGAAAATCTTAATAAGAAATATACCAAGGAAATAGAAGATGTTCGTGCTTTGTTGGCAGATAAAGATGCGGACTATCAAAAACGTATGCAGGATCTGGAAAATAAACTGGCAGCTCAACAGGATGAAAATTCTAAAAAAGCAGTAGCTCAAGAGCAGACCCAGCAAACGGCACAAGAATTGGAAGCCAAGACCAATGAAATGCTTTCTAAAGGCGGGGATCTCGATCCGCAGGATCAGCAGTTCAGGGAAGAATTAGCCAAAGCTCATTATAACATGGGCAATATTTATTTTGAGCGCGGTGAGTATCAGAGGGCTGTAGTGGAATATTACCAGGCTGTGGATTTGACTCCGAATGACGCGGATACTCATTATAATCTGGCCTTTGTCAGTGGTGAGTATTTGGGAGACCAGGAAACTGCTCTTAAACATTATCAATGGTATCTGTATCTTAAGCCCAATGCTCCAGATATTTCTGCCGTTAAGGAAAAAATTATCCAGGCTAAGCTTAGTTTACGCAGTAAAGTCGATTCCCCGTTGGATAAAAATGACGGTAATTTTAATTTAACCCGTTAGAAATGTTTTTTATGACCGGAAATCTCGGAAAAATTTTGTTGTTATCAGTTTTGGGGCTCTATTTTGGCACGCTGGCGCTTGCGAATAATTTGTCGGTAGTGAATGTGACTTTAGGGACCCGCAATCCTAATGCCAAAACGGTAATGGTGACTTTTAACGTCAGCTGGCAAAACTCCTGGCGAAATAAGATCAACCATGATGCCGCTTGGCTTACCGTGCGTCTGAACAGTACCCAAGCAACTCCGGTAGCTAAACAACTATGTCAAATTACGGCCACGGGTGTTAATCCTGCAGGCACTTCACCGGGCACAGGTTCTAATTTGGAGATTTATGTCCCCAAAGATTCTTATGGCGCTTTTCTTAGGCCTTCCAACACTGGCTTTCTAGGCAATATTGATACTAAGAATGTGCAATTGACCATCAATTATCAAAGTTGCGGCTTTAGCGATAATGACCAGATTTATGCGAGTGTTTTTGGTTTAGAAATGGTTTTCATACCACAAGGATCTTTTTACGCAGGAGATTATAATACCAGTGTCGCTTCCTTAAATAGCGGGACAGGGGATGCTTCTCCATGGCGTATTGGAAGTGAGAATGCCATTCCTGTTTCTAATCCGCCTTCCGGTGGCTATCAATATATTTCTGCTGGAAATCCGGGAGAATTTGCAACAGGGTTTTTATTTACCATCCCGGCTGCCTTCCCTAAAGGATATAACGCGTTTTATGCCATGAAATATGAATTAAATGAAGGACAATGGGCAGAATTCCTGAATTCTTTGCCAACTAATGCTGCGCGTGCCAACCATGATTTATCTGATAATAATCACAAAAACTCTACCAGTGTGGTTAATCGCAATACTCTTAGCTGTTCCGGTACTCCTTTGGTGTGTGCGACCCAGAGACCATCGCGGGCGGTCGGTTATTTAAGCTGGATGGATTTAGCGGCTTTCCTAGCCTGGGATGCTTTGCGGCCTATGACGGAATTGGAATTTGAAAAAATGTCCCGTGGTCCTCTTTTGTCGAGCGCAGGAGAATACATTTGGGGAAATCAAATTATTACGCCAGTGTCGGCGATCAGCGGTACGACCGAAGACGGCACAGAAACAGTTACAACGCTCAATGCCAATGCCAACTATGGCAATTCAACTTTTTCAGGAGGGGATAGTGCCCAGGGTGTTTATTATCAAACCGGGCCTTTACGCGGGGGTATTTTTGCGCTTGCCAATTCAAACAGGACAAGCGCCGGAGCCTCGTATTATGGAGTTATGGATTTGGGGGGCAACTTAAAAGAACGCGTGGTTACGATCGGTAACAACGCAGGGTTAGCTTTTACAGGAAATCATGGAACAGGAGTTCTTAATACAACTGCTGGTTATGAAGGGAATGCCAATGTAGCGGGATGGCCAGGCATGGACGCACAAGCTCAAAATGGCGTTGACGGGGCAGCTGGATCTGGATTTCGTGGAGGTTCCTGGGCGGATAGTTCAAATTATTTAAGGACATCAGATCGTCTGGAGGCGGCGTTGACAAAAACAGACGCTCAAAGTATCTATGGAGGCCGTGGGGTTCGGACTTATGATGGCAATTAATTTGATCAAGCAATCCCTGTTCTTTATCTTTCTATTTTTTGTAAGTATGTCTGCTTCAGTTGCATGGGCCAATAATTTAAAATTAAACGGTTTAGATGAGGTTACAATCAATACAGCCTCAAATACCATGACGTTTTCTTTTAACTTGACTCAGGACAATAGCTGGCGAAATGCAACTAATTACGATGCCATATGGGTTTTTATGAAATATTCGACTGACGGCGGAGCGACCTGGAACCATGCCACCATGGCCGGTTCTGGTATTAATCCTGTCGGCTATGTAATCCCTAATGGGTTTCAGATCGTGGTTCCCGCTGATGGAAAAGGTTTTTTTCTGCAAAGGTCAGGCTATGGCACAGGGAGCATTTCTTTAACGAATATTCAGTTTGTTTGGAATTATGCCCTAGACGGCGTATCAAGTACAGTGGCTCAGGCGGCTAATACTTTGCATACTATTTATGGGGTTGAAATGGTCTATATCCCTCAAGGCGCTTTTTATGCAGGGGATGGAAGTCAGTTCGGTTCATTAGAATATGCTTTCACTCAGGGCAGCAGTGTTAATACTCCCTGGTATATTCAAAGCGAGTCAGCCATTCAGACGACCAATACGCCAAACGGAGGTTATTATTATCAAAATACCGGGGCCAAGGGTGACGAATTTCCAAGTGGGGCTTCATTTTTAATCCCTGCTTCTTTTCCTAAAGGGTTTGGGGCCTTTTATCTGATGAAATATGAACTGACCGAGGGACAATGGGTAAGTTTCTTTAATACTCTTCCTATTGCCGCTAGACCCTATCGGGATATTACCTCCGGGAACGCAAAAACAGGCGGGAAAAATTCTCAAGGAGTGGTTAATCGAAATACGATTTCCTGGAATTCTTCTATTCCTTCTTCAATGGCCACTACATTGAGACCCTCCCGACCGGTGAGCTACGTTTCCTGGCCGGATGTGGCGGCTTGGGCTGAGTGGGCGGCATTGAGGCCTATTACTGAATTCGAATATGAAAAAGCGGCACGGGGGATAGATAATCCGCCAACAGCGGGTGAATTTGTTTGGGGAACAACATCTTTAACAGCCCCCAATCCCGGTGATATTGTCCCGAATAACGATGAAAATGGTACGGAAACTTTGGGTGATACTGCAAATATCAATAGCAATGCGCTAGCCTGGAGCTCAGGTGACGGTCGCAGCGGTGGCATTGCGGCGGGACAAGCAGGACCTTTACGCATCGGTATTTTTGCTGCCAGCACTTCTAACTCTACTAATCCCCGGGCCAGTAGCGGTGCCGGATTTTACGGAAATATGGAGCTTTCCGGTAATTTAGCAGAGCCCACCGTGACTGTTGGCCGGCAAGAAGGGTTGAATTTTCATGGCACCAATGGCACAGGAAATTTAACGGCACAGGGATTTGCCACTAATGGTGACTGGCCGGGCATGGATTCCAACAACGCTAATGGAATAAACAGTACCGTTGGTATCGGTTATCGTGGCGGGGATTTTCAGTCACTGAATTCAACGGCATTTGAAACATCCGCGCGCACTTATGCGGTTAAAGACCCTGATTCACAGGGCTGTCTGCAGCGTTATGATTCGAATTGTGGAGTTTTTCAAGGAGGCCGTTTAGGCAGAGGCGCATCTTAAGGTGAAAGAATTTTGGTATTATAAGTTAATATTGCATGTCTAATAAAAACACGGGTTTAAAATTGAAATCAAGACATTGTCCATGGAAAATTTTTGCCTTTTTGGCATTTTTCATGGTGGGTACTTTTCTCTCTTTTGCCTATGCGCAATACAGCGGTGGGGATGAATCCACAGGTTCTGCGCAGTCTTCCATCGGTAACGACATCTATGATGGCGGTGCGCAGAATAATTCTCCCTATGCCACTTCAGGCACCAACGGAACCCTGTCTTATGGTTCACCAACCCAGCTAGTTTTTACTGTAAGTCCGTCTGATACCAATCACTCCTTTCCATTTTCACGTCAACCGGTTGTAGCGGTTGTAGATGCCAATGGCAATGTGGTCACCGGCGACAATACCGATACAGTGACCCTTTCGATTCTGAGCAACCCCGGTAATGGTGTTTTGATGGGGACTACCACGGTTACGGTGGTCAATGGTTTGGCCCAATTTTCTAACTTAGCGATTAACGCAGCCGGCCAACTATACACTCTTAAAGCAACATCCCCCGGTCTAACCTCCGGGATATCCGCCACTTTTAATATCAATCCCGGTACCGGTCCCCAAGTTTCGGCTGTATGGGATCCAAATGGTGTTAGCGCTGGTGTTGGTGGTTATTGGATCTATGTATGGGCGGCATCAGATAATCAGAAAGAGCCTTTTAATAACACGGATACTAACGGGGTTTGTAGTAATGGGGCGGGAGCTTGTACTGGTACTTGTACAGGTAATTGTAGCGGTGTAGGCAGCTGTCTTGGCGGTAATGGCGGTACTTGCGCGTCAGATACTTGCGCAGGTGGCGGATATTGCGTCCCAACTGGTGATTCATGCTTTATAACAATTTATAAGGCCACAAGTGCTGCTTCACCAGTTCAGGCTAGCAATCAGGTTGCTTATTTTGATACTGATTATACGAATAATTGGTGCAAATCCCACACCGCTTGGCAACCAGACACAAACACTTCTTCATCAAGTTATTTAGCGACTGTAGTCATCAATGGAGCAACGCCCTGCGGAACCGGTGTTACAAATCCTCCAAGTTCCCCTGGCAGCGTTGGGACTGGAAGTCCGTGTACAGCTACCATTCCTCTATCATTAACCGGCGGCTCTATTATTAATGATTCGTACGGAAATGTGATTAACTGGCAGGACATAGGAGCGATTAAAGCAAAAACCGATAAAATGAATTGGTCGGAAATCGATGCTATTAGGGCGAATACTGATTCCATCAACTGGTATGATGTAAACTATCTTGCTTCTATTTCCAGCACTGTTAATTCAATTTCTACCGCTGTCGGCACAACGGCGATCAACTGGCAGGACTTTGCCGTTGAGTCTAATCATGGTGTTAACTGGACTGATCTGGCGCGATTGTCCCTTAATGGTATCAATTGGGCAGACATGAGCGTTCTTACCAATGTAGGCGTTAACTGGTATGACTTTAATGTCCTGACCAAGAAGGGGATTAATTGGGCTGATGTAGCGACGCTTCATAATATAGGGATCAACTGGAACGATTTAGTCGTTCTGGGCCGTGCGGGCATCAATTGGAGTGATTTTGGGGTGTCCAGTAAGGTGGGTATTAATTGGCATGATATGGCGATCATGACTGGCGTCAATATTGATTGGAACAAACCGATCAATTGGTATGATTTATCTGTTTTGACCAATACACACATTAACTGGTCTGATTTGGATGTCTTATCGGTGAATCATATCAATTGGTCTGACATTAATGTTTTAAGTTCGGTAGGAGTTAACTGGTATGACATAAATGTTTTGAGTCATGCGGGTATTAACTGGGATGATTTAGGCGTCCTGGGCCGTGTCGGTCTTAATTGGAACGATTTTGGAGTCATGAGCAAGATCGGTATTAACTGGGACGATTTTGGGGTACTCAGCAAGACAGGGGTTAACTGGAGCGATCTGAATGTGTTAAGCCGGACAGGTATCAATTGGAATGATTTTGGCGTCTTAAGCCGTGCCGGCATTAATTGGAATGATTTGGGAGTGTTAAGCAAGACCGGCATTAACTGGAACGATTTAAGTGTATTAGCTCGAACAGGTATAAATTGGAATGATTTAGGAGTGTTAAGCAAAACGGGTATTAATTGGAGCGATCTGAATATATTGACTCGTTCAGGGATTAATTGGAGTGATTTTGGTGTCTTGAGCCGTACTGGTCTTAATTGGAATGATTTTGAGGTCTTGAGCCGTGCAGGTATTAATTGGAATGATTTGGGTGCCTTGAGCAAAACCGGTATTAACTGGACCGATTTAAATGTCTTGAGCCGTACAGGAATAAATTGGAACGACTTTAATACGATAAGCCGTACAGGGATTAATTGGAATGATTTTGGGGTGTTAAGTAAGACGGGGATTAACTGGAATGATATTGACCTGTTGAGCAGGATGGGGATTAATTGGAATGATTTTGGCGTATTAAGCAAAACAGGGATCAATTGGAATGATTTGAATGTGATAAGTCGTACAGGGATTAATTGGAATGATTTTGGGGTGTTAAGTAAAACAGGGGTCAATTGGTACGATTTGGATGTATTGAGCCGCACAGGGATTAACTGGAATGATTTAAATGTGCTGGGTCGTACGGGTCTTAATTGGGGAGATTTTGCAGTATTAGGAAAAGCAGGGATTAACTGGAATGATCTTGGTGTACTAGGCAAGACAGGGGTCAATTGGAATGATTTTGGTGTGTTAAGCAAGACAGGAGTCAACTGGAATGATTTTGGTGTGTTAAGCAAGACAGGGGTTAATTGGAATGATCTCAATGTTCTAAGCCGCACTGGAATTAACTGGAGTGATTTAGGTGTGTTAGGTAAGGCTGGGGTGAATTGGAATGATTTAAATGTTTTAAGCCATACAGGAGTAAATTGGAATGATTTTGGAGTGTTGAGCAAAGTAGGTGTCAATTGGAATGCGTTGGATGTTTTGAGTAGTAATGGGATCAACTGGAATGACTTAAACGTGTTAAGCCGTATTGGACTCAATTGGAGTGATTTAGGTGTGTTGAGTAAGGCAGGAGTAAATTGGAATGATTTTGGAGTTTTGAGTAAGGTGGGTTTAAATTGGTATGATTTTGGCATTTTAGGTAAGACCGGAATTAATTGGAATGATTTTGGCGTGTTAAGCAAAACAGGGATTAATTGGAATGATTTAGGGGGCTTGAGCAAGACAGGGATCAATTGGAATGATTTGGGAGTCTTGAGCAAGATGGGGGTCAATTGGACTGATTTGGGAGTCTTGAGCAAGATAGGAGTTAACTGGAATGATCTGAATGTGTTAAGTCGAATTGGGATTAATTGGAACGATTTAAACGTGATGGGTCGCACCGGCATCAACTGGAATGATCTGAATGTGTTAAGTCGGACAGGAGTTAATTGGAACGATTTACTTATTCTGAGCAGATCAGGAATAAATTGGAATGATTTTGGAGTATTAAGTAAGGCAGGATTGAATTGGGATGATATGGCAGTGTTAGGCAAGACAGGGATTAACTGGAATGATTTAGGGGCACTCGGGAAGACAGGAATCAACTGGAATGATTTTGTTGTGTTAAGCAAGACAGGAATCAATTGGAATGATTTTGGTGTCTTAAGTAAGACTGGGGTCAACTGGAATGACCTGAATGTGTTGAGTCGTACCGGGATTAACTGGGGAGATTTAAAGGTCTTAACAATAACAGGGATTAATTGGAGTGACTTAAATGTCGTCAGTCGTACCGGAATTAACTGGAATGACTTTGGAGTATTGGCGAAGACAGGGATCAACTGGAATGATTTTGCAGTGCTAAGCAAGATGGGCATCAATTGGAATGATTTGAATGTGGTTAGTCGTACCGGGATTAACTGGAATGACTTTGGAGTATTAAGCAAGATAGGAATCAATTGGAATGATTTGAATGTTGTTAGTCATTCAGGAATTAACTGGAGCGATTTTAATGTATTAAGTAAGACAGGGATTAATTGGTACGACATGAGTGTATTGACCCGTAACGGAATCAACTGGAATGATTTTGGTGTACTGGCTCGAACAGGGATCAATTGGAATGATCTGAATATTATAAGCCGTACCGGAATTAATTGGAATGATTTTGGTGTATTGAGTCATACAGGAATGAATTGGAATGATTTTGCGGTTTTATCAAAAACCGGAATTAACTGGAATGATTTGAACATATTAAGCCGTAATGCGATTAATTGGAGTGACTGGGCGGTTTTGAGTAAGACAGGTATTAATTGGAATGATTTTGGAGTTTTGTCCAAGACAGGGATCAATTGGAATGACTTGGGAGTGTTAAGCCGCACAGGGATCAATTGGGGCGACTTGAGTGTGTTAGCTCGGAAAGGGATCAACTGGAATGATTTGGGAGTGTTAAGCCGCACGGGGATAAATTGGGATGACCTGAATGTATTGTCTCGTACAGGCATCAACTGGAATGATTTCGGAGTATTAAGCAAGACAGGGATTAATTGGAATGATTTGGATGTTTTAAGTCGTACAGGAATTAACTGGAATGATCTTGGGATATTAAGCAATACTGCAATTAATTGGTCTGATTTAAATGTGTTAAGCAATAGAGGGATAAATTGGAGCGACCTAAATATATTAAGTCATACGGGCATTAATTGGAATGATCTGAGTGTGTTAAGCCGGAGTGGGGTCAACTGGAACGATTTGGGAGTATTAAGTCGCACTGGGATCAATTGGGGTGACTGGGGTGTATTGGATAGAGCTGGGATTAATTGGAATGATTTAGGTGTTTTGAGTAAGACAGGAATTAACTGGAATGATATGAATATATTGACCCGTATGGGTATCAATTGGAATGATATCGGAATATTGAGTAAGACGGGAATTAACTGGAATGATTTAGGGATTTTGACTAAAACAGGTGTCAATTGGAATGACCTTAATGTTTTAAGCCGTACGGGAGTTAACTGGAATGATTTTGGTGTTTTAAGCAAGATGGGTATTAATTGGAACGACCTGAATGTGTTAAGTAAGACCGGTGTCAATTGGAATGATTTAGGTGTGTTAAGTAAAATAGGGATCAATTGGTATGATTTGAATGTATTAAGCAAGACAGGTATCAATTGGAATGATTTAGGGATGCTTAGTAAGACAGGGGTCAATTGGAATGACCTCAATGTATTAAGCAAGACAGGGATTAATTGGAATGATTTCGGGGTATTGAGCAAGACAGGGATTAATTGGAATGATTTCGGGGTATTAAGCAAGACAGGGATTAATTGGAATGATTTCGGGGTATTAAGCAAGACAGGAATCAATTGGAATGATTTGAATGTTTTAAGCCGGACAGGGATCAACTGGAGTGATTTTGCGGTATTAGCTAAGACGGGTGTTAATTGGAATGACATGAATGTGTT
>JADFXX010000011.1 GCA_015233335.1 Candidatus Omnitrophota bacterium
AACGCCCATTCTGATAAACGCCTCCATGAACTTCTGCCGGACCAATGGCAGATGGCCCAATAGCCTTCCTAAATTTTAAAAAATTTTCTGGATATTCATGTGGGGAGTGGGATTGCCGGACGGATACATTATTACTGCCATAACTTTACACATAAATCCTCCTCGTTTAGTTAATAACAATCGTAGTGATTATTGATTTTCTTAATACTGCATTTGATGCATGCTGCAACAACTACCACCACCTTTTCCCATCATATGAGCAAAGGCAAACCCCGAGACAAATAAAACAACAACTGCTGTAATTATAAAAATACTTTTTACCATATAAAACTCCTTTTTGTCACCTGTTGACATAGTGACGTACAACTTTCCCGGTAGGAATAACACTCTGGACAGGCTGCCCCGAATAACCATTATTATGAGTCCAAGAATTTGGTTGAATAGCAAAAGCATTACCGATCAGACCTACAGTTGCAACGAATGTTAAGACTGACATTGTTTTGTTTTTCATAAAATCCTTGCTTTGTTTATTGCCCCCCCCATTGGAACCAAATCTGAACCCTCATAAACAAAGACGCTGCCGGCACCAAAAGGTTACGATATTTTTTAGAATTTATTTAAAGGGAAGGGACTTAGGAAGCATGCACGGGCAACCCATGTTACAAACACTATGTGCCTTATGAAGCTGTTGGTCACGCTCATTGCATGTACAAATAGCTTCATCAAGTTTAGATTTCTGGGATTCAGGGACCTTCGCTCTGAGATCTTGAAGAACATTCTTTTGATAAGCATTTAGAAATTCAAGCTTGGTAAGATAAATCTTCTGTTCGCTAACAGGTAATTTAGCTATGGCATCCAACGATGCTCCTGCTTCATTGAGCATAGCTTTAAGTGTCTGAATATCAATATGGCCATCTTTATTAAACTGATCAACCAGCTCTTTTGAGCGTCTCTCGGAAAATACTATTTTTAATTCCATCTGACCTTCAGGATTAACGGTCATAAAATATTTGACCTTTTCAGTAAGGAGCTTTACCAGATACAATGGATCCCCCGGAACGCTGCTAGCGGAAACATTGATCGTCCCCCAAGAAATAAAAAAAATAGCCAAAACCACGGCAAACCCCCGCGCCCAAAAGACTGAAGGAAAAAAGAATAAACGACTAAGCCTTGCCGAAAACGTGTTCTCCTTCTGCCTTTGTATCTCTTCTCCTACCTTGATCAGACAAGACATGACCTTATGCTCTGAAACCTCTACTGGAGGGGTATCATTCATCATCTTTGCCACAGACAGAAGTTCTTTTAACTCCTTGGCATGATTAGGATACTGACGAATAACATCTTCCAGAGACATACCCCCGAGCATCTTCTCACAGCACTCATCGAATATGTCTTCTATCGGTCTATTATTCTTGTCCATACTAAACACCCTTTTTCAGGCACAACAAAATTTGATCCTTCATACATAAAGACGACTAACCTTGCTAAAAGTTACGCATACTAATGTTCTTTTAATTCCGGGTAAGGCCGCTTACTTACATCTACTGTACTCTTTCTTATGTCACCATCAAAATCTTCAGCCGTTTTCCAAATATAGTATATAGCTGGATATACCAAGAGCTCCATAACAAAACTACTAAAAATACCCCCGATCATAGGTGCTGCAATCCGTTTCATTACATCTGCCCCGGCTCCAATTGAGAACATAATAGGAACTAGACCCATGAACATAGCGCTGACTGTCATGAGCTTGGGCCGGATACGTTTAACAGCTCCATGGACAATGGCCTCTTCAAGGTCTGAACGCGTTTTCATCTGTCCTTGACGAATGGCCTGATAATACGCAAGATCCAAGAAGAGCATCATAAAAACACCGGTTTCTGCATCAAGCCCCATGAGAGCTATCATCCCTACCCACACAGCAATAGACATGTTATAGCCCAGCAGAAAAAGAAACCACACTGCCCCAACCAAAGAGAAAGGCACTGCCAACATAACAATCCCCGCCTTGACATGGGAACGGGTATTCATATACAGCAGCATAAATATCAGAAAAAGAGTAATAGGAATTACTGTTTTTAACCGCTCTCTGACACGAAGCATATTTTCATATTGCCCGCTCCAAATTAGCGTATATCCGGGTGTGGATTTAAGCTCCTTTTCAACCGCACGTTTAGCATCTTCCACAAAGCTGCCCACATCACGGCCAGCAACATCCACATAAACATAACCAGAAAGCATACCATTCTCATTACGGATCATGGCAGGGCCTTGGACCAATTCCAACTTTGCAAGCTCTCCCAAAGGTACTTGAGCCCCCTGTGGTGTAGCGACAAGGACACGTTTGAGACTTGGTATATCATTTCGTAACTCACGCAAATAACGGACATTGACTGAATAGCGTTCACGCCCTTCTATGGTCGTCGTCACGGGTTCACCACCTATTGCTGACATTATAACGTCCTCTACATCGCCAACTGTCAGACCGTAACGAGCCAACGCATCAGAATCAATATCAAAATCAAGAAAATATCCTCCTGTCACACGTTCCGCATAAACACTGCGTGAACCAGCAACTCCCTTAACAATTTTCTCGATATCCACTCCTATACGTTCAATCTCCTTGTAATCCGCACCCAATATCTTGATTCCAACTGGCGTCCTCACCCCCGTAGAAAGCATGTCAATACGCGCTTTAATCGGCATGGTCCAGGCATTGGACACACCTGGAAATTTCACCTTCTCGTCAAGTTCATTGATAATATCTTGCCATGTGATCCTATCATTCCAAATGGGACGCAATAGCCCTTGTAAAAATTCAGGCATCCATAATGAATACCAGCGATGAACATGACGCCACTGGTTTTCCGGTTTAAGGACAATCGTTGTTTCCATCATGGAAAATGGCGCCGGATCAGTCGCTGTTTCAGCGCGTCCTGATTTTCCAAACACACGTTCCACTTCGGGAACAGTCCGGATAACCTTATCCATCTGTTGAAGAAGCTTTTCCGCTTCAGTGACAGAGATTCCCGGCAAGGTCGTGGGCATATATAGAACCGTACCCTCATTTAATGGAGGCATAAATTCCGACCCCAGTTTAAAATAAATGGGGATCATAGAAAGGAATAGAAGCCCCGCACAAATCAAAGTCTGAATACGGTATTTAAGGACAAATCTACAGGCTGGTTCGTATATTCTAAACAGGACTTTGCTGATCGGATGCTTCTCTTCGGGGTAATATTTACCCACCGTCAACATATTAAACAGGTTTGATATAAACTTGGGACGGAAATTAACCTTATTCACGCGTACCAGAAGCACAAACATAGCCGGAACAAGCGTAATAGCCAAGATGGCAGCAATAGCCATTGAAAAATTCTTACTGAAAGCCAACGGCCTAAAAAGCCTACCCTCCTGATCTACTAAAGTAAAAACAGGCAAAAACGCCACCGCAATCACAAGGAGGGAAAAAAAGACTGATGGGCCGACTTCTTTCAGGGACGTTAATAGCACATCATGGTAATCTTCACGACGCCCGTTAGAATCCCATAACTGGATCTTCTTATAAGCATTTTCCACCATCACGATAGCTCCATCCACAAGAACACCAATGGAGATGGCGATACCAGCTAGCGACATAATATTGGAAGTCAGCTTCAAAGCTAACATTGGTATAAATGACAAAAGCACCGCCACAGGAATGGTTGCAATCGGCACACTCGCTGACGGGAAATGCCACAGAAAGAAAATGATCACCAAGCTCACGATGATCATTTCTTCGATGAGCTGATGTTTGAGTGTATCAATGGCTCGTAGGATTAGGTCAGAACGGTCATACGTCGTGACTATATCGACACCAGGGGGAAGCGACGCTTTTACATCTTTCATTTTCTGCTTAACTCTATCAATAACCTGAAGGGCATTCTCCCCCGTACGCATGATGACAATGCCGCCTACAGTATCCCCTTGGCCATCCAAATCTGCCACGCCTCGACGAATTTCTGGGCCAATGGTGACTTTGGCTAAATTACGCACCAAAACGGGCCTTCCTTGAGTATCCGCCCCCACCACAATATTTTCTACAGCCTTGGTTGACTTAATATAGCCTCGACCACGAACCATGAACTCGGTGCCCGCGAATTCGACCAAACGTCCACCCACGTCGTTATTGCTCCTGCGGACAGCATCAATGACCTTATTGATGGGTATATTGTAGGCTTGCAAGGCCACCGGATCGACGTTGACTTGATACTGCTTTTGAAATCCACCAACGGTTGCCACTTCTGAAACGCCCGGCACAGACTGTAACCAATAGCGTAAATACCAATCTTGGAACGATCGAAGCTGCCCCAGATCATTTTTACCGCTCCGATCCACGAGTGCATATTGATAGACCCAGCCGACAGAAGTTGCGTCCGGTCCTAATTCTGTGCGTACACCTTCAGGCAATCTTGAAATGACCTTATTAAGATATTCGAGCGTACGGCTGCGCGCCCAGTAAAGGTCTGTCCCATCTTTAAAGATGATGTAAACATACGAATATCCAAAATCTGAGAAACCCCGGACAGCTTTGACGTTCGGGGCGCCTAACATGGCTGTTACGATCGGATAGGTTACCTGGTCTTCAATAATGTCCGGTGAGCGGTCCCATCTGGAATAAATAATAACCTGTGTGTCCGATAGGTCAGGAATAGCATCAAGCGGAATATTGCGCACAGCCATGACAGCTCCGATAATAGCCACTGCCGTCAGAATTAAGATAAGAAATTTATTCTTTGCTGAGAACTCAATAACCCTTTCAATCATTTACCTGCTCCCTCAAGACGGCTTTCAGCATCAATCAAGAAATTACCACTGACAACAACCTTGTCCCCTTCTTGAAGACCGCTCAGGACTTCATAATAACCCCTAGCTTTCGCACCTAACCTCACCTCTTTGACCTCAAAAACATCATCGTGAACGACATGGACGATTTGACGAGTCCCCGAATCTAACACCGCATCTTCCGGTACTGCCAGCTTTTCTCCTAAATCAACATCTATTGTTGCTGAGCCAAATATCTCACCACGAAGGATCTTCTCCTTATCATCGACTTTCACCCTGACCCGTATAGTCCGCGATTGTGAATCCAAAACAGGAGCTATACCAGATACTTCTCCATGGAACACTTTCCCAGGGAAAGACGGAGATTCAAAAGACACCTTTTGTCCCGGGCGTACCGCAGAAGCCTCATCAGCATAAATAGCCGCATAAATCCATGCTGTTGGAGATTTGCCCGGATAATACAAACTGTCATCCGCTTGACCGGCCTTGCCTAATTCATCAACTTCAGAATCAGTCATTCCCTGAAGATAGAGTTTTCGACGACTTGCCTCCAAAAGAGACTTGGATTGCTCCTTCAAAGATGATTCAGAAATATTTTCAGCAGCCGTTGATGACTTTAACGCTTCAATATACCCAGTCTGAGCTACATATAAATCAGGGTCAAACGCTACTCTGCCTGATGCGCGAATTTCAAGAATAAGGTCACGCTTCTGAACAATCCCAATCTTCACTCCAATAAGTTGCTGCTGATTCGGATTCACTTGAACCCCAGACACTTCACTCGCCGTTGAATTCTCCTTTTCATAAACAGGTATATAATCCATCCCCATTGAATCTTTCATAAAAGAAGGCGATGTTACTGAAGGGTCCATTGGATTTCTATAATAGAGAATCTTTTTCTCTTTCTTGGGCTGAGAACCCGTCGCAGGCGTCTCTGTAGCCTTATCTTCGTTCTTAACAAGATTCATCCCACATATGGGACACTCCCCTGGTTTATCTGAAACATAATCCGGGTGCATAGGACAATGATATTTAGCCTTCTTTACTTGAGAGCTCTGTGACGACTGAGAGGTGCAGTGATAAATATAAAATATGCCCGCTGCCACAGCAATAATTGATAACAAAATTATTATCCAAATGTTCTTTTTCATTTCATCTCTCCCTCGGAATCCATATCGCCCCCAACCACACGTTCCAAATCAGCCTTTGAAACCGCCAATGTGGCTAATGCGTCTGCGTATTCCATTTGATAATCACGATACGCCCTAAATGCCCCAATATATTCGCTAAATTCACCTGTACCTGACTCATAAGCGACACGCGCTGTTGTTACCGCAGACTTGATACGCGGTAAAATGCCATCTTCATAAAGCCGTACAATATCACCGGAAGCTTTGACTTTTGCCAAGGCGCTTCGTCCTTCAAAAAGGACGGTATTTTCTTCAGCTTGGTAATCAGCTTGTGCAGCCTTAAACCCTGCGCGAGCTTCTGCAATTTCCGGGCCCTGTTTCCCCCAAAACCACAGTGGTATGGTCAAGCCGACCGCTCCCATCCATTGTCCCCTGCTAAAATTACCACCCTGATCTTCATGCTTGTACTCCAATCTAATATCAGGCAATAGTTCCTGTTTACTTAAAGAATATTCTGTTTTGGCCTTATCCAACATATTTCTAAAAGACTTTAACTCCGGACGATCCTGTCTTATCCTATCAATTATATTCTCTTCAGTAGCATCTTCGTCTGTTGGCTCCATGTGCATATCAATGTCTGACAAATCCTTAGGTGTCATGTTAAGAATAGATGCTAGTAAACCTTGGGCGATGATGCGGTCTTGTTCAAACTGTTTCTGCGCTACCATAGCTTTATCCTGTTCAGCCCCAGCACGCAAAGCATCAACTTGTGAGCCACGACCTGATGAATACCGGGTCTCTGCAGCTTTTGACATCTGACTGGCCAGAGCAAGACTGCCCTTAGTCAAGGCCAATTTGCGATTAGCCACAAACATTGATGTATAAGCTTCTTTAACCTCTTTAATAACACGTTGCTGTGTTTCTCTATATTCCTGCTGAAAAGAATCCATCTCTTGCTTGGCAGCTTTCCTTTTTAAGAAAAGCTTGGTCGGAAAAGGAATCTCCTGCGTAACTGAAAGGGTTTTCATCGGCTTCCCGTTAGAAGAAGGAGTTAACTTATCGTACCCATACTCAAGCATTGGATCAGGAAGATTACGAAAAAAAGCAACCCGGGCACGGGCAGCTTCATAGCGGGCATGAGCGGCTAAAATTTGCGGATTCTGAGACAACGCCTGCTGTATCAATTCATGGAGCCCCATATGTTTACCCTCTTGGGCAAACATAATTGTCGGAACAATAAACAGCATAAATACTAGTGGAATTTTCAAACGCATTCCTTCGCTCCTTACAAGATCCCCTTATTCTTAATGACGCTCAATAACGTGAAAAGTTACGATGTTTTTTAAGACCCAAAATCCTTCTTCAGATGTTCTTTTAACCCAGCTACCGCACGAAACTGCAACACTTTCACAGCCCCAACAGATTTATTCATAATTTGGGCTGTTTCCTCCAAAGAATGCCCGCTTAAAAATCTTAATGAGATTGCTTCCGCCTGCTCTTCTGTCAAAACTTCAAGCATATTTTTTATCTCTTCCTCCGAAAACCCTTTTCTACGATCTTCTGTTGATACCGCGATACTGTCATCCTCCAGTTCATCGAGGGAAGAAGACTTCTGACGATCCATTTTCCGGTAATAATCAATAAGCAAGTTACGTGCGATCTTAAACAACCACGCTGGGAAATTACCCGTCTGATTCTTAATGGAACCTACCATACGGACAAACACCTCGCTGGTTAAATCCTCTGCATCCTCCTTGTTACGTGCCCGATAAGACAGGAATCGTAACACAGACGGATAGTAATGTTTAACCAACTGGCAAATGGAACCCTCGTCCATTTGACGGGCCTGTTCTAAAATATCATCCAAGTCATCTGGATTCTTAAATTCGTCCATTACTCAGGAAACCTTTCTATTGGCTGACCCCAACCCCATATTCGTAGACCATCTTCCCGCCTTGGTGGGCGGTCAGACCTAGTAAAACAGAAACAGTAGTAAGTAAAATCAAAAATATAATCTGAAAATTTCGAATACCTTTGTAGCGCATAAACCATAGGAAAGGCAGGGCTATCCAAGATAAGCCGGCTGACCAAAAGGCAAACAGTTTATGAGCATTTAAAACCGGATGATGCAAATGCAACCGATCTACTTCTAACAGTCCTAAAAAGATTACAAGGGGCATAGATAAAACTGCCAATATAAACATAAGCCACGCACCTTTACACCAGGAATCTTTCTTAAATAATACTCCTAGCATTTGCATTCCCATAGCGCTGATTATCAACGCTATGGGGAAATGCACAAGCTTTGGATGTAATGGATATAAGAATCCTACTAAAGAATTGTCCATGCCCCCTCCTGGTTATTTATTACCGCTAACCTCTTGATCGGCAATGGCACTGTACTTTTCAGGATTCTTTTCGAAATCTTTAACACACATGGGACAGCAAAGGTTGTAAATCTTTCCCTTATACATAATCTTAACTGGCCCTCCCATTGGCCCTTTCTCACCGGGTCCCGGGACCTTCTCACCACTTACAGGACAAGTTTTATTCCCCACCTCTACTGCATTAGCAGTCTGCGTTGTTGAAGTTATTACTTGAACATCTTTTGTATTCTGGCCTTCTTGGGCTAAAACAAAGCCGCCTGATAAAGCTAAAACAGCTAGTGCTAAGATTAACGATTTGATATTCATAGAATTTTCTCCAATTTCATAAAAGTTTTAAGCTAATAAATATGAATCTTATAATAACAAGACACACGAAGGGCATCAAGGATGAACAAAAAGATTAAATACGAAGAGAATGTTGCTGGATATAAAGAGGGACTTCGGATAATATGCCCAACGGAGGGCCCAAATAGGCAAAATTAATAGAAGTTTTCAGCGCAAATACAGGCTCTTCAAATTTTATTTCAGAAAAACCATTGTGGACAAACGAAAGATTTAATCGAAACGTCGTTATATTGGCAAATAATGTATGAATACAGTTACAGAAATGACTGTGATGATCCGCCTTAGAATCATCATGTTTTGCAGATTGAGCATCCCCATCGTCATCAGGGCAATGCTCTACACCAACGCTGGCCGCTTCCACTTTTTGAACACAAGAACAAAAAAATGGAACGATAAGTAATGGCAAAACAATACTGAAGGCAACTATCTTACTTATCATATATTAAATTTTCCCACCATGAACCATTGAAGTCAATAATTATGATTTCATCGGCCTTATCAAATTTTTTATACACCGGTATCCAAAATCTATTTTCTTATTTAAAGACGACTTAATTTGCTGAAAGTTACGATGTTTTTAACACCCAAAAATGCCTATTTGATGCCCTAACCTTGCTTAGATAAATTTATATGAACCCAACGCCTAATCCCAAACCAAGTAAAATCAACATAACCCCAAGATACAAGCAGGAAGTTCTACAAATCACCTCCAAGAAATAACCTTCTCTCTTCCCTAAACTAGCCAATATTTACCATTTCCTAGTTTAGAGCCTTTTCTTATTATCAATCTGCGTCGATTACATCTGTTATGATTTAAACTACCGAAGGAAAACTAGGAGAGGATTTGACCTTATTCTTCGACAATCTTGATCCTTTATTATATCTATTTATCGACGGAGATAAAGCAATCGAAACCAAGAATAGTGACGAGAAAATATGCGCCGTAACCATTTGAAAAGTTATGAGATAGAAACACCCAACGAGTATTCCTCGTCGGGCGTTTTATGCAACTCACTGCGCTGCAATGATTTACGAAAACTGTGGTCGCTGGCGGGAGAAGGTCAGAACCTATTTGACACTTAACCGATACCTGACTGCCCGCGCTGCGCCTGTTCTTACAACAAAACCTGAGCTAACAAGAGGTAAAATAAGCTGATTAACTCGAGCCCTATTAATATTCATTGCCTTACAAATTTGAGCTGCACCTAAAACACCATGCCTACCGATCAGGACAATTAATTCCTCCTGTTTAGGCGTAAGGGTGGTCTGAGTAAGCTTTAAAGAGCCTTCTTTAATGCGACTCTGGACAATGTCAGCAGAGCTCCTCAACCCTTCAGCGACATATTCTACCCAATGAGTATAGTCACCGTCCATATCACGCGTTTGCTGGATCATATTGTAATAACGCGCTCTATCTTGGGCAAGGAAATCATCAAGACCTAAAGTCACCAAAGGATCTATCTCTCTTTCCCACAAGAGCCATTGTGCCATAGCTCTGGCAACTCTCCCATTACCATCAACAAAAGGATGAATTGTCAGAAATTCATGGTGAAATATCGCGCTGCGAACTATCGGATGCTGATCATTGTCCTTCAGCCACGAAAAGAGATCTTTCATTCGTCCATTCACTTTGGCTGGTGCTGGAGGAGTAAATATCACTCTTTTACGCGCATCAACAACATAATTCTGGACGATTCGATACTTCCCTGATCTTGCCGTGGAAAGCAACCCTTTGATCATCAGCGCATGTACTTCCAATAAGTCTTTTTCGGTGGCAATCTTATTTTTATTTTTAAGTATCGAACGCATAGCCGCAATACAATTAGACACCTCAATCTTCTGATTTTTCTCAACAAGAACATCCTGACCTTCCGACACTGCTCTAACCTGTGCTAAAGACAACAGATTTCCCTCGATCCATGTCGAAGAATGTACGCTCCTTGCAAATGCATCCTTCTCAAGAGGGATCTTTAAAACTTCCTGAAGACGCGCCCCGTTGATGAGGGCCGTTACGGAAGCAATGCCTTCAAATAATTTAATTAAATGTGAAGTTATACGAAGCTCTGGCTTAAACATAAACCAAGCATATCATATCGTATAGATATTGTATAGGGAATTGTCTAGGATGGAAGAATAAAACAACAGGGATGACAACCTTATAAAAGGTTATAAAATGGGGTGAGTGACGGGATTTGAACCCGCGACCTCAAGAGCCACATTCTTGCGCTCTGCCAACTGAGCTACACCCACCATAAAAGGGAGGTATTACAATAACAAAAAATCTTTACAAAAACTATAAAAAAAACAACGTCCCTGGCAGGAATCGAACCTGCGACCCACAGCTTAGAAGGCTGTTGCTCTAATCCAACTGAGCTACAGGGACACAATAAATATTCCCCATTAAAAGGCAAGTACAAGTTTATATCAGATTTCTCGACAGCTGTCCAGTTTCTCTATGGACTTGTGGTGTCCGGTTTTGCAAATAATGTTTCTATCTTTTCACGTATCTTGGGAGTCAAATAAATACTGCTTCCCCATACGGAAAACCAAATGATCTTATAACCATCTCCCTCAGGGGCAAGGGTCAGATCAAAGTTCATATCCGCATGCTCAAATTTAACATCAAATATATATCGTTTAATTTTATCACCGGAAACATTTAAGGGAATAAAACTACTTTCTCCCTGTCTTTTATGAAACGGCATAAGAGCGGTTTCATCGGACTCGATCCTTCCCCATTCCTCTCTGATGCTATTCATAAACTCATCGAATTGGTCAAAAGAAACTGACTGAGAGAGCCCCTTAGCAAAAAGATGGTAAGCTCCCTGATGATCGGACCTTTGAAGATCATCAAAGAAAGTCTGCGCCGTGCGGTCTATATCTATCGGGGCACCATTCTTTAAGGTTGCACATCCTGTAAAAAAACTGAATATCCCTGCTGCAATCAAAATTAGTTTAATTTTGTTCATAATTTCTCCTGTTATGAAGCATTATTTTTAACAACCCTGAACATGCTCATTGGCAGTTCAAAACGATCGATAATGCCCTGATCAACGCTCCCGCGACGAGCAAAGATCACGGTATAATCATCCGCGAATACCGGCGCCCATTGAGTGTCACTGATACGGTCGATCAGAAAAGCCTGCCCCCATGGAGTTATATCATGACGATAAAAATAAATCACGTTAAAGCCGTATTTATTCTGGGCACCTTTCCAAACCGCGGGATCTTCCTGCATCGGGATATACACTTTACGGAAAAAATCATACGGAAAAGCTTCCTGACGATTATCTACAAAAACTTTTTCTTTAAGGGCAAGATGATAGATTAAATATCCGCCGATATCATAGTTGCTGAAAACCGGGCCCTTTAAACCGCTCTGCTTAAAGAATTCTGCCGAAACGTTGACACCCGGCATAAGGCCGATCTGAGGTCGCCACGGCATAAAAACCACACAGGAAATGATCCCCGCAATAGTCGTTATTGCGCAAATAAAACTGATCACAGATTTCTTTATATACGGCGCCCAAAAATAAGAAGCCAAAGGGATAAAAAGAAACCCGAACGGCATAATTAAACGTACCGCCTTAAAAGAAGCGATCGTTGTAAAGGCACCTAACACTGCCCAAGGCATAGCCTTAAAACGCCTTTGCCATAACGCAATAATTATCCCCGCCATCATAAAAAATGCCACCAGCAAATAATACTTATAAACAATATTATTCGGAAACCTTTTAATCATAAATAGGACTGTCTGATTCTCGGCAAGATCGTAGCCAAATTTCTTAAAACCATTAAGAGGAGTCAGCATTCCTTCAAATCCGGATGGGTTGATCAAATTGATAAAAAGAACCACCCACAACAGTAGCCCTAAAATGGCCTTACACTGTTTGTCTTCCTTTTTCAGTCCTGCTTGCCATAAAAAGATTCCGACAAGGAGAGGCCCCATAAAGAAGAAAATATGAATATTGACCCACAAAACCTGAACAAGGGGAATAATCCAAAAAAGAACACGACTGCCCGCTCTACGCTCTAAAAAGCACTGCAATAGCCAAAAATCCAGTGCCAAAAAAAATACGCTAAAACCCTCAGGACGAATTTCGGGACGACAAATCAAGAATAAAAAGCTGGCCGTAGACAAAAAAAGCGAAAAATAAAAACCTGAAAATCGCCGGGCAGAATCGAAAGCTAATAAAAATGCGCCAACTAAAAGTAAGATATAAAATACCGAAAGCCCCACAAAGCCGCTGATCCGATGGGCCATATAGGCAATGACGCCGAACAACCAGTGATGATTAATAAAGGGATATTCCGGATAGGTAAAAGAATAGAAATTCTTATAGAGAACGTCCTGATAACCGTTTAAGATCAACTCTCCATTTTTAATATGCCGGCCGATATCAACAGCTGTCAAATTGATAGGCACAGACAGGTGTACGGCCAAAAGCACCAGGCAGGCTGATAAAAGAAGAATTTTAAAAGCACGGTTACACAGCGTGATGAGCATGTTCAAGTATTTGTGTGATACGACTGATCTGACTTTGGCTCAATACTTCCCGGGCTAACTGCTCACATTCGAGAATAGAAAGTTGTCCCAAACTTTCATGGATACGCGGCAGATAGCGCGCATCCATGCTGAGAGTCCGAATCCCCAAGCCCAGCAGGAGTCCTAGGTATTTGGGATCATGAGCCATGTCCCCGCAAATCGAAACATCCCTCCCGTAACGAAGCCCTGCGTCCACGACTTTTTTCAAAGCCCGCAGCACCGCCGGATGGTGAGGCAAATACATTTGGGCGACACTATCATTGGTGCGGTCAACACCCAGCATATACTGGGTTAAATCATTGGTGCCGATGGAAAAAAAATCAACCTCCCGGGCCATGTCATCGATGATTTCCACAACGGAAGGAAGTTCCACCATAATCCCCAGATGAGGATTATCGATAAACTTCTTCCCTTCAATTTTTAACTGGGCCATACACTCCTGGACGATCTTTTTGGCATCTAAGAATTCATCTAAAGAAGAAATCATCGGAAAAAGGATCCCCACCCGCCTGCCCTCCCCTGCGCGCAGGATGGCCCGCAGCTGAGCTATAAAAACATCGGTGTGTTTTAGAGAAAACCGGATGGAACGCAGCCCCAAAAAGGGATTTTCTTCCCGCCCATAACCGGAATAAGTAAGGACCTTGTCTCCGCCGATATCCAATGTCCTAATGGTAATATCTTTGCCGGGCATGCCCTCAACCAGACGTTGATAAATCAGATACTGTTCCTCTTCGGATGGAAAATTACTGCGGATCATGAAAGGAAATTCCGTACGGTACAAGCCTATGCCCTCGGCTTTAAATTCGTTGGCGGCCTTCAGGTCCCCTAAAAGGTTGATATTGGCCATCAATTTGACTGCAATCCCGTCCTTTGTACGGGGGTGGTCTTGGATCATTCTTTTTAAGCTGCCGATGTTACGGTTTAATTCCTCACGTTGCAAGATTTTTGTCTTAATGGAAGCATCCGGGTTAATGTGGATATGTCCCATGAAAGCGTCTAAGAGAACTTCGGTCGTGGGCTCCAAAGATAACAGTGCCAATTCATTGGTGATCACCAAAGGAATATTTAAAGAGCGGACCAAAATGGCCACATGAGATGTGACCCCGCCGCTTAACAGGATAATCCCTTTGACCTTCTGTGAAAAAAGTTTTAATACATCCGAGGGAAAGAGTTCGCGGGCAATAGCGATCTTATCCTGATAATCGTAATCTGAAGCGCTTAGACCGGTCAAATTCTCCAGGAGCCGTCGGCCCACGTCTTTAACATCATAAATTTTCTCCCGCAGGTAGGCGTCTTCGATCATGCTGAATTTTGTAACATACCCCTGCACCACCTGGATCACGGCTTGAGGTGGATTAAGGCCGTCTCGGATCAAAGAAAAAACCGAACCTATAAAACCTTTATCCTTAAGCATCAGAATTTGGGCCGTAAAGATAAGAGCCGTCACATCCTTAAATACCGACTCGATCCTGGCCTGCAAACCCTCCAGTTGCTGCTCAGTTTTTTCCAGGGCCGTGTGGAGGTCCTTCTCGCTGTATTGACTCCCGTCAACCATCTCAAACTGTTTCATGTCCGTCAGGGACTCATTCACCACCACGGTTCTCGCACAGGCCACCCCTTCCGCACCGCAACGACCTATAATAAATTTTAAATCTGCCGGCAAGGTGGCGGAAACGATCGCTCTTTGATCATCGAGCGTTATTAAAAGCCGTGCCGTTTCAATAGTCGCCGCTAACTGTGCGGTGATAGCACGAAAGACCTGAACGTCTTCAGAAGAAAAATAATCTTTCTTCTGGCTTTGGATGACCATAACGCCGATCTCAATACTGCCGCGCAAAATCGGAACCGCCAGAAACGATTCGTATTTTTCTTCGCCAATGCCCGGGAAGAAACGAAAATTAGGGTTCCCCTTGGCCTGTCCTTCGCAGATGGGACGTTTTTCTTTTAAAGCCAGGCCGGTCAATCCTTCCCCGATCTTCATTCGGACCTGATTGACAGAAACAGAGTTAAGACCCTTGGTGGCTTTAAGTACAAGTTCCTTCTCGTCGGCATAGTACAGATAAATGGAACAGACCTCGCATTCCATATGACGGGTCACCATGGCAGTGATTTTTTGCAGAAACTCTTCCATGGAAGGGGCATCATGAAAAAGGCCGGCAATCTCCCCTACATCACAAATAAGCCTGGTATGGTCGCGTTTGTTAAACATATATTGCCACCCTCTTAATAGACCCGACAAGCCCCTTCTTGCACAGAAACCTGAGCGTTCTCAAGCAATATCGAGGCATACAAACATTTATTAGCCTTATCATCAACAACACCTGAAGCTTTCATAACTAATTGACCATCGCGGCCAACAGATAATGTATCGATACCATCGACATCAAAGCCAAGCCGTGCCGAAGCCCTTTTAATGGAATCTATAACCTGCTCCTGGCTGGACACATGCTCCATCGGCTTTATTTTAGCCGTTAAAGGGAGTCCCTCATTAAAAGAATCCTCAAGCATCACGCGGGCCCAGTCTAAAGAATAATAATAAACGATATTTAAATGTTTTGCTCCCCTGCTCTCTGGCGGCCAATAACTGGTATCCACGAAATATGTTCCAACAACGAAAATATGTTTACTAAAATAGTCATCTGTCATGTCGTTGGTCTTTTGAAAAGCCTGTTTCCATAGAGGAAGATTCTTAAGTGTTTCGATGGGATAATAAGTTGGGACTTCGTACCCATTAAAAGGAACAACAAAGTAGATACTACCAAACCTCTCCTTGCGTAAAACCTTATCAAAAAACTGATACGGCACCTCATGGGTCATATGTTCTTGTTCTGTCAGGCCGCCCTGAAGGGGGGAATAAAAAACAGACTGATCCTGCGGCACTATCATTTTGGCGCCCTGCCCCTGCAAACAGACCCCTTTGATAGACAGGGGATATTTTGCGGCATCTTGATCATCCGTGCATTTTAAACTGCGCAAATAATCATTTTTAGACATTAGAGCTTCAAAAGTAGTATTGATCTGTGTTTTGACATGCATTTCCCAGGGCCTGAAACCGTCAGAATAATTAAAATTATACTGTGAAGTTACGCCCACCCGGTTGAATCCGAATACCAGCCAGCAGATCGTCAGACATACGATTATATTTTTCAAGGAGCTCCTTGTTCGATATGGTCGGGGAGGAGGGGCTTGAACCCTCGACCTCTTGCTCCCAAAGCAAGCGCGCTAGCCAACTGCGCTACTCCCCGCGAAATGTGACTAACATTTAAGCGAGCATCTAAAAGAATTCACCTAGGATTATATAAGGGCGCTATTTTATCAGCCCAATGGCATAAGGTCAACAAGCATAAACTTATACCACCCTTCCCCATTTCTATATACTCTAAAAATTCTTTGAGTTACTCCTGCCCCAAAGATTTAACAAGCCTTTGAACTGCACATTCCTTGGCTTTGGCCTCAACTTCAACAGTAATATTCAGCCCTCGCCAACATTTAGGAAAATCTTTGATGTCGATATAATCATGATGCTTATTGGTATGCGGCCCCTCCCATCCTTTTTGGGGGCTGGAAATATGAAAAAGCGGCTCTCGATCCCATGTAGTTAATGCCATTCGTGTAGATTGTTCTTCACTCAATTCATCCGGATTGCATCGATGATGATGGACATCATAAACAAAAGGGACCCCTTCTTTTTTGCATAAAAGGAACAAATCCTGAGGGGTATATGTTTTATCATCATTTTCAAACGTTAATCGGCTTCGCACATCTTTAGATAAACGCATTAAGTTTCGAGCAACCTGATCTAAAGCCTTCTTTTTATTCCCATAGGCTCCTCCCCCATGGATATTGATTACATCAGCCCCTATCCATTCGCAGACTTGTGCATGATAATTTAAATCTGCGATCGATCGCTGAGTCACTTCATCGTTGGGTGAGCTTAAAAGGATAAATTGGTCCGGATGAAAAGTCATTCTTAAATTGTTTTCCAAAAGCAATGACTTACATTTCTTAAAAGCTTTGATGATGTCTTTCCCATCAGGCAGTTTTTCAACATCATATCCAATTTGAGGATGTGTTTTTAAAGGAAGGATCTGGCTGTTGACACGAAAAGAACCAATATTATTTTGGGTGCAGTAAATAAGGGCTTTTTGAAGGGACTCTGCATTCTTTAAACACAAATTTGAGATCTTACGCCGGGCAACATTCTTTTCAAGCTTCAACAAAGCTGTTGCTGTCGTTGTATAAAATTTAATCGGCTGCGTTTCAAATTTACAACATAGTCCAAATCTAATCAACCGCCACCCCAATCACGAATAAAACTGAGTACTCTTGCTTTTGGCAACCCTTAATTGTGGGCATTGGGACTCCTGGGGCAACAGGAAAAACTGTTCTTTGCGCCATGGCGGGCGTACATGAATTATCACTGCCAGCCGGTGTATACCGTGCTGCATGGCAAGGTAGATGTGTCACATCATAGAGCTTCGCGCCATTGTCTAACTCCCAGCGTTCTATACCATCTTTATCCATGGGATAAACAGTCAATACGCTCGTCACCTCACGCCCACCTGTAACTACATATTTACCGGGAGGCAGCGGGAAGTCCGGCTTCTCCATAATCGAGCCATGTTCCTCCAACCACCAGTCGTTGTTATCGAATTTCCATTGAGCTGGAGCAATTCCGCCTGAAGACTTTAACTTTTCATAATCTCCCAACATACATCCTCGCGGCCCCGGATCTTGATGCCAGAGCCCCCACAATTGAGCCCCGTTCCCTGAGTTTGCATTTGGATCACCCAACGCCACGATATACTCCATCGAAATGTGCTTGAAACTGGTCTGGGCGTCTGCTGACTGCGCGAAGGCAGCCATCATGACGACCAATCCAATCATCAGTAATGCCTGCCTTGAGCTACTGTGCTTTATCATAAATTCCCTTATCAATCCAACGTTGAGGCACCTTGCGAACCTTAGTTATGTCGTACCCTTGATCTGCCAGCATCTTAAGCAAATGCTGATAATCAGTTTCCGGAATTTGAGGCGTGCGTGCCTGGATCCAAAAATAATCACGTTTATTACGGCTAATGATAGTTTGGCCATAATCAGGACTAAGGTAGGTAATAAGGTATTCGGCTTTAAAGGGCCAAATAAATTGCATACCCCATGTTGAATTATTGATTTTATCTACAACAAATCCCCGAGGATTGTATCGTTTCTTGGGCCCATCAAAACCACCCTGATTAAATGTAAAAACTGTATCAATGCTACCGTCTGAAAGCTGACGGTATTCCTCAACTCCATTATAAGCTTTTGTTTCAATAAAAGTGGGAATACAGGCGATGACATACCAAGGCCCCATATAACGTTTGAGATCTACCTGGTCAACTGTTTTCAAGGGGAAGCGTGCAGTAGCGCATCCAGTCATTAACAACGCAACCATGAGCGTCATCAAATTTTTAATCCTCATGTTAATCCTTTTCTGTTAACTAAATGATGGTTTAAACCAAGCACCTGCTCTTTTAAACGACTATCAAAAGGTTTCTTGCCGATCCATACTGAAAAAAGCGCTTTAGAAAATTTACTCCCCTTAATAATACCCACCAATTTCCCATTATGGGCAAATTCAGTACCTACTGATGGGATGTATGTCAAAGAAAACCTGTCCCCCGCTTTCAAGTCCACAAAATATTTACCCATTTGTCGAATTTCATCTTTCAGGGATCCTAAATCAGCGGGGCTCACGTTATTTTTCATTATATCGATGGTAAAATTATTGAGTTTTTCTCCGGGAATGCTAACGAAATATTGAACTTCTATCCTCTTCGGATAATTTCCTAATAAATCAGAATCATCCCCTTGACCTTTATAAAACCCGGCAGCAAAGGCCTTAAAGAATAGCAGACTTTTAATACCCGTACCTTGAAGGGACATATTGATCCCTTGATCCAGATAATTTTCATTAAAACAAACTCCGGAAATTTGCGCAGCAGAAACGTTAGAAGAAATAAACAGTAAAAATAAAAGAAAGGCTAATCTGCGGATTTGTAATAACGATTGGGTGGTGGTATTTGTCATTGCGGCCTCCTGGTTACTTGTTCCTATTACTAGGATACCAGAAAAGTAGCAATGCACAACGCCACCTTAAAACCTACAAATCATGTATATATTAATACATGGCAGAATTCAATACTTTTTGCATAACCGACCGGATGTCTGGATACTTAAAAACATATCCTGATGATTGCAAACGTGCCGGCCTGACTTGCGCCCCTTCAAGCAAAAGCTGTTGCCCCATTTCCCCGAATAAAAGCTTAACTCCCCAGGCAGGCAGCGGAAGAAATGCCGGGCGTTTAATGATCTCACTTAAAATAGAGGTAAATTCACGGTTTGATAGGACTTCGGGTGCCACCACATTGACCGGTCCTGACAAAGACCCTGTTTGAATGATATGATCGACGATCAGCGGGATCTCATCCAAAGCTATCCAGCTTATCATTTGTTCCCCGTTGCCTAAAATCCCTCCCAATCCAAGATTAAAAATAGGCAGCATTCTGGCGAGTGCCCCGCCATTCTTACCCAATACAACAGCGGTGCGCATATTTACAACTCGAATTCCGGCATGAAATGCCGAAAGCGTCGCATCTTCCCATTGGCGGCAAACCTCCGGTAGGAACCCTTCGCCCACAGGACTATCTTCATCTAAAACGATGCCGGCCGGATGGTTCCCATAATATCCGATAGCCGAAGCACAGATATAAAGACGGGGTTTTTGTTTTAATGACACCAACGCCTTCGATAAGAGACAGGTTGTTTCCACACGGCTCGATTGGATCAACATCTTATAATCTTTGGTCCACCGCTCACTTATATTGACACCGGCCAAATGAATGACAATATCCTGTGCCTCAAGTTTTGCTTGAAGCATGTGAAGAGACCACGGCGGCAAATGCCCCAAGGGAATGACTTTATGCCCCTGCCCACAAAAATGGTCTGTCAAAGCGCGACCTATCAATCCGGTCGAACCGGAAATAGTAATATTCAACGGCACCTGTTAACCCCTCTATGATAGAGTCAAATTATTCGGCCTTGAAAAAACAGCCTGAGCGACACTGATATTGCGAGTACTGAAGGCGGCTTGGCAATAAGACAAATAATAATTCCACTTGCGAATAAATTCTTCGTTGAATCCAAGAGGCCGGATCGAATCCAGATTGTTATTAAAATTATCACGCCAGATCGATAGCGTCCTGACATAATGCGGCGTTATATCTTCGAAATGATACAAATTCAAATCACCTGTCCTGTTGATCGCCCTTTGAATGACCGCCATTGAAGGTAAAAGACTGCCCGGGAATATATGCTTTTGGATCCAATCAATATTCTTTCGAAAAGACTCATAACGGTTATCCGGAGAAAGTATCATTTGTAAGCCCAAAAGCCCGTCTTTCTTAAGCAGGCGATGACATTGGCTAAAGTATGTCGCATAATAATCATGCCCAACTGCCTCCAACATCTCGATGGAAACGATTTTATCGAACTTGCCCTTAAGCTTACGATAATCTTTCAACTCAATGGTAATCTTATCACTAAGCCCTTCAAGGGCAATGCGGCGCGAAGCATAGTCAAACTGCTGCTGTGAAATCGTCGTGGTCACAACCCTGCAACCAAAATTCTTAGCGGCATAAATAGCAAATCCACCCCATCCGCTGCCGATCTCTAATACATGATCTGTCTTTTTAAGACGAAGCTTTCGGCATAATTCTTCATATTTTTGATATTGCGCATCCTCCAGCGATTGTCCCATATTTTTAAAATAGGCTGAAGAATAAGTCAGCGATGGGTCCAGGAACAATTGATAAAATTCATTGCCTAGATCATAATGGGCTCCAATGTTTTTCTTACTGCCCATAAGGGAATTCTTCCTGCAAAACGAAATCATATTATTAAAAATCTTCAAGAAATTCACCGGAGAACGCTTAGGCTTGTCTGCCATCAATGTCGGATGGTCCTCAACATTGATGATCATCCATTCAATCACCTTTGCAATATCATCTGTCTCCCAGTCCCCATCCACATAAGATTCCCCAAAACCCACATCGCCAAACAGCACACATTTCTTAAAGAAATCATTATTGATGATCTTAATACTCGCGTGCACGCCTCCGTGCCCATGCCCGTAGGATAGGATTTGCCCATCAGGCAAAACCATCACCAACCTCCCCAAATGCATGGGACAAAAAACATGGTCGATGATCCTTTGACACATATTTAAATGTGTCTTAAGCGAATTTTCTTTCAGGCATTTTACGGCCTTTGCTCCAAACACGATAAACTCCTTTTTGCAAATCGGAATTGCTTGTTTTTTCATGATACGGCACTTTTTTCAACCACAGTAATAACGCGTGCCAATGGATCAGAAAGATCACTTTTAAGGTAATTAACGGGTATTTTATCGTACACCACAATAAATTGCCATTTGTTATTTTGCGTGCCTGCCCCGACATGACTGTGAAAAGAAATTTCCCTTGCGTGTCAGAATCATCTATTTTTATGTCCAAATTTTCGTTTGGGACTTTCAATCTAAAATCCATAGGAACATCCAGCGCAATAAAAGGAGAAATGTAATAATACTTCTTCTGCTGACTGACGAATTGACCATTATCAAGCGCTTCCCGGCCGATAAAAAAAGGTTTAATTTCACCGAAAGTATTACCAATTTCCACAACCACACACCTTGGGGCACCTTGCCTATCAAAACAAAAATAAAATGAGACCGGATTAAAAATATAGCCAAACGTTCTCAAATTAGTCAGGAGCATGATCCTGCCCCCTTCTAAATCGACACCTTGGCCGCTTAAGTACGTTAAGACCTTTTCTTTTATTGTCTTGCCGTTAATTTCAAAATGATCTTCATCACGAAAGTTATATACGTTCGCCCGGTTGCGGCTTAACAAATAATTCGTCTTTACCAGGGCGTCAATCTCATCAAGGTCTAAATAGAACATAAATATCTTATTCCTAAATTGATTCCGTTTGGGACGTATACGGCAATGCGTAATATTGATCTCAAAGAGGCATGAATTTAATTCCATATGGGCTCTCCGGTTATAACGCGGGCCACATCTATTCCTGAAGTTAAAGCGTCCTCATGAAAACCATATTTAAAATAAGCCCCACAAAAATAAATAACGCCATCTTTATTTAATTCATGCAGCTTTTTCTGTGCTTGGATTGCATCCACATTATAAATAGGGTGTGTGTATTCTGTCCTCCAAATGATCTTTGAGGGGTCAACATCCTTGACATCATTGATCGAAATAAAATAATTCTTCTGCTTTGAAACATGCTGTAAATTGTTCATCCAGTAGATCGTAGCTGTTTCTTTATCGGTGATCCTGTAATTCCATGAAGACCATGCTAATTTCGTTCTGGGCATAATGGATTCATCTGTATGTAAGGCTGCCACATTCTTATGATATCGGAACTTGCTTAATAGACCGCTCTCCTGCTGTGTGGGTTGTGCCAACATCCTTAAAGATTCATCGGCATGGCTGGCTAATATCACCTTATCATATTCCCTTTTTTCTCCTCTGCTATCTATGACCATTGCACGAGCGTTATGTCTTCTTACTTCTTTGACAGGATTATTTAATAAAATCTTGTCTTTAAAATGCATTAAAATCTTTTCTCTATAGCGTTGGCTACCATCGACAACAGTACGCCATTGGTAATGACCCCTTAACCCCAGAAATCCATGGTTCTTAAAAAACCTGACCAAGGTGACCGCCGGAAACCTAAGCATCAGGTCCTGTGGCGTTGACCAAACCGCAGAACTGATGGGAACTAAAAATTTATGTAAAAAGTCGTCGCTATAGCCTTTTTCTTTCACATAATCAACCAACGAGTAGGATAAATACTTATCGTTATCCAGCACTTCCAAAGCCTCGTTATTAAAACGATTCATTTCCAAAAGCATTTTCCAGTGTGAAACACTGACCAGATTCTTTCTTTGGGCAAATAATCCGTTAAGTCCGGTGCCGCAATACTCCAAGGCGCTTAACAGATGCTGAACGCTAAAGGACATATCAGTAGGTTTTGTTTTTACATCCAACTCCTTAAAAAGCCGCGTCAAGTTTGGGTAGGTTATTTCGTTATAAACCATAAATCCGCTATCGATATAAATGTCACCCCCCGGCTCTTTGACCGTCAGAGTGTTTGTATGCCCTCCCGAGTAATCATTCTTTTCATAAAAGGTAATATCATGCTTATCTTTTAAGAAATACGCCGCTCCCATACCGGCAATTCCTGTCCCTACAACCGCGATCGATGGCATCAAGCCGCCTCCTTCTTAAATCGATAATGGCTGACAATCCATTCTGTCCCGTTCTTATACCCCCATAATTCCGCGCAAGACATAAAAAAGACCCTCCAATAAACCCACCATTTTATATACTGGTCCTCCCCGTAGGTCGCCTTAAGGATGGGGATGACCTTTTCTTTGTTCCTATCCATATTTTTGAGCCATTCTTCCGATGTCTTTTGATAATGAACTCCGCTAACCTGCCATTGATCTTCAATCTTAAAATGGTCTTGAAAATGTAATAAAAGATCATGTGACGGCATAATCCCGCCAGTAAAAAAATATTTAGCGATCCAATCTGCTTCGTCTTTCTCCTGGTAAAGATATGCGAATTCACGATGAGTAAAAATATGGACGAAAAGCTTCCCATCACTTTTAAGGAATCCTGCCACCTTTTCAAGGAGCTTTTGATAATTACGCATATGCTCAAACATTTCGACGGTTACGACCCGGTCAAATTTCTGGTCAATCATAAAGTCATTCATATCCGCCGTTATGATGCTGACATTATTGAGCCCTCTTTTTTTTGCTTCATTTAAGATGTATTCTCTTTGTGTGGCTGAATTGGAAACCCCCACGATCTTGGCAAGAGGAAACTTACTTGCCATAAACAGCGTTAATGATCCCCACCCACATCCCAATTCAAGGACGGCCATTCCCTCTGACAACTGGGCCCTCTCAACCGTCAAAGCCAGCATATCCTCTTCAGAAGTATCAAAATCCTTGACCCCTTCTTTCCAAAAACCGCTGCTGTATTTCATATGCTTGCCCATCACCAGCTTAAAAAATTCTGTAGGCACCTCATAATGCTGTTGATTGGCCTCTTTGGTGTTAACCGCAATCGGGGAAGACTTAAGAAACTCTACGAGTTGTATTTTGCGTTTTGGCCCAAGCCGGGCCAGGAGCTTTTTTTCTTCATTTAACTTATCCTGCAACAAACCTCTAATGCCGATACGAATAATGGGATCAGGGATTAAATTACGTTCCAACAAGCCTTGAGATATTTTTAGCATGGCTCTCATAATGTTTCGATCCTCTTCTTAAACATTGGAAAAAAGACGCTAGTTGTCGCTTGATACTTTCTATACTCATCACCCCTGCTCAATAAGGACTGCTCTTCCGCCAAGGGCACGCCGCTAACATACATCAGAAGAAAATACATCACTAGAGGGCTCACAAAAGCGACCCAGCCCAAAGGGCTCCCTAGCGCATAAATAAAAATCCCTGTCCAAAGAAGCCATTCAAAAAAATAATTCGGATGGCGCGAATAATACCACAATCCAGTATCGCACGTTTTGCCCTTATTGTTAGGATTCCTTTTAAAAGCACGTAACTGCTCATCAGATACGGCCTCTCCGATCAAGGCAAAGGCAAAAACAACGGCACCTGCGACCTCACAAGCAGATACCCCAGAAAAAGGATTAAGGCTCACGATCATAAAAGGAAGCCCAATGATCATTTGCAATAATGCCTGAAACTCAAAAATAAACAAAAACTTGAACCAGGCCATTTTTCCAAAGCTTTGCCTGATTTTCTTATAACGTCTATCCTCCTGTTTTTCTAATGCCATCCTTTTAATTAAATACCAGGCGATCCGTATTCCCCACAGTGAAATCATCAAAAGATAGATGCTATTCCTTAGATTAAATCCCTTGCCTTGCAATAAATATACAACAGATAACAAAATAAAACCCAATCCCCAAGTCACATCCACAACAGCTGCGTTCTTTAAAATTAAATGGATCCCCCATGAGACAAGAAATAAAGCCCCAACACTTAAAGCTCCTACTAAAAATATGTGTACCCCGCTTGAAGTGAACATTATGCCTTTCGTACTAATACATTCTCGAAGCCATCTTTATCTTTAAGGCCCATCAGTTGAATAAAAACATAAAAAGCAGTCGCAATGCTTCCTAAACAAATAAAAGCAATGATCCAAAGAACAGAGGCAAGAAGGTTCCTTTCCCTATAAACGACCCAAGATGAAATGATGAAAATATTAAAGTAAAAATCAACGAGGGTTGTCGTAAACCATGGCTCATGGAGGACCCCTGTGGGCAGATGAAACATATCACTTTTCATCGAGGTCACAATAACCAAATAAACCATGAAGACAGATATCGAGGCAAAAATTACTTTTAGTGAATTTATTGTTTGAACATGATTCATTGGACTTCTCCTTTCTTTCCTAATAGTAGCGTACCAAAAGCGCAAAATAATATCAACGCCTCTTAATAGCTGACATATCATGTATTAATATATACATGGCCTGAAGGCATGTGAATTTATTCTTAAAGGCTTTGAAGATAAGTTGTTAGATTAATATCTTTGTTCAAAATATCTAACTTTTTACGGATTTTATTGCGATGGGTTTCAACGGTTTTAAAAGAAATATTAAGCATCGAACATATTTCTTTACTAGGCATACCATTTTTAATAAGGTTAGCTATTTCAATCTCACGCGGGGAAAGCTTGAACTTCTTTTCAGAAACATTTCTGCCAAATGAAGATGTTAAATTTTCTAGATTTTGTTCAAGGATATCGATATATTTCTTATCCAGCGCTGTTCCTTTCCTTCGTATTTTCTTTAAAGCGGGCAACAAAACTTCCTCGACATTCAATAAAACATTTTCTCTGATCTTCTTCTTCTCAATCTCTATCTGCTCAATAATTTCTTTTAACGCCGCATTTTTTTGTTCAATGGCCTGCTGGGCCTCTTTTCTGTTTGTTATATCATGCTGAATAGCGACATAGCATTCAACCGCACCGGAATCATCTTTCACGGGCTCAATATGCCATTCATTCCAAAATTCTGAACCGTCTTTACGATAATTAATGGCTTGGCCAAAAAAGACCTTACCGTCGGTCAAAGTGCTCTTTAAGTTCCTTAAAACGGATCTATCGGTTTTAGGCCCTTGAAGAATCCCGGGTGTTTTCCCTATAACCTCTTGAGAGCTGTAGCCGGTCATTTTAGTAAACGCCGGATTAACATAAATAATTTTGGGACCGGGAGGGTCTAAATCTTTAGTCGTAATGACAATTGAATCTTCTGAAAAATGGACGACAGAAGCTAATAATTTTTCGCTGACTTTATATTTATCAAAATATACGGACATGCTGGAATCCTTTACGAATTTTTATTTTACATGAAATAGGTGCCCCAGTCAAACTACTCGCTTTCCTGGCGTCCTGAGGGATAAAATCCTAAGATTGAAATCAAAAATAACCAGTGTATAATAAAAAAATTATGAAATATAAAAAGTTCCTTATTCTCCTAGGCAGTCTGCTCTTTTTTCTGGCGGCCCTGACTTTTTATCTTAACCGCGTCATATTCCCTCAATGGGTTAAAAAAATTGCTGCCGAACAGATTGAAAAAGCCCTCAAACGTAAAGTTGAGATCGACACCATCCACTTTAACTGGGTCAGGGGCATTATTATTGATAGGATCAAAATTTATGAAAAAGACTCCGCTCAAGCCGTATTTGCCCAGGCCCAACAGGTGTCCTTCGGGTTTATCTTAATCCCCAGCTTCAAACATTATAAGATCACCATCCCTTTTATCCATGTGCTTTCCCCATCGGTACATCTGATCCGCAATACCGTTGACTCCTGGAACTTTAGCGATATGTTGCCTCCACCCCCCTCAACGGCGCAAGGAAGCCCCCCAAAACCTTCTGATTTTGAAATCGCCTGGGGAGGGATTACGATCTCCGACGGTAAATTCTTGTTGGATGACGTTTCTGTCGATCGCCCTTGGAGCGAATTATTTGATAATATCAACCTCAAGCTTTCGCTTTCCTATAAGGGGATTGACTATAACTTTACCGCGGATATCCCGGCAAAAAAAGGTTTCGTAGGGGCCACTGTCTATTATCAGCCCATCACCAAGAACACCCGCGCTCAAATTCATCTTAAAAATATCGATACCGCCTCTTATCTGTCTTTAGTCAAAATCCCCGATATTCAGCTAAAAAGCGGAATCATTAAGAAAATCGATTTGGACATCGATTATTCCCAAGACAAAACATCCGCTCAAGGCGAAGTGATCATGAGCGATCTGGATATGACCAGCCATGATCAGGCCTTTAAAGGGAACATTGAAATACGTGATTTGAATGCTCAATATAAAAATGGCAATATAAAGGCACGCGGCCAGATGAGTTTGGGCCAAATACAGACAAAAGTCCCGGGACTTTCGGCCGGCGGCAATGTGCAAACCCGTGTCAATACCTTTGAATTGACTCCTGAGGGAATGGTATTCGATGGGTCTTTCCACGCACAATCCGTCTTTTTAAATTTAACAGACCGTTTCGCCCGCGTCGATAATTTAGGACTGGATAATATTAAACTAAGAAAAGATAAGGACGGCCTCCAAACGGTCGGCAGCATTAGCGCCCTTGGGCTGATTGTGGCTTATTCTCACCAGACATTTAAAAGCGATATCACCTTAAAACCGCTGACTGTGCACATGAAAGATGAGAACAACGTCACGCTCGAAGGAGACCTTCTGGCTCAAAATTTCTCTACAAACTTAGGTGATAAGGCTTTCAACAGCCAACGGATCCATCTTGAAGACCTCAAGCTTCTGTTAACCGACCAAAAAAACATATCCATGTCCACCCGGATGTCCCTTAATAACATGGAGCTCTCCCTAGGAAGCGGCCTGACGGTCTCAGGGTCACTTAAGGCTGACAAATTATTGTTAAAATTAGCTGACGGCATTCTGGACATATCCACCGCCCTTATTGCTTCCCAGGGGCACCTCGTACTAGACGGTCATAAGACCATTGATGCCAACCCGCAGCTGGAGTTAAGCCTGCAGGTCCCCTTAAATGCTGTTGATCAGATGACCTATAAAGGCTCCATCACTTTTTCGGATGCCAGTATCCGGGGATTCCCTCTGGTCGAATCCATAGATAATGCCGAATTAGATGCGGATTTTAAGACCGATACAGCAACCATCAACGCGCTAGGAGCCAATATTCTTGACACCAATGTCCGGATCAACGGCACCGTCAAAAATTTCAAAAATCCCCTGCTTGATATCAACGTAGAAGCTGAAGAATTGAATTTATCTAAAATAAAAAATCTGGCCCCTAAAATTGTCGATCAATACGGCCTGACTTTCGACGGAACAAGCAGTGTCAAAGTCAAGTTTGAAGGATTAGCGCTAAAACCTCTTTCCGGTAATATTCGTGCGACAGCTTCTGTCAAAAACGTAAGCGTCGCCAGCAGTAAATATCATCAGAAGATCAAGAATGTGACCGGTATTATTGAAGCCACCCCCGATTCCCTTGTATGGCGCGATTTTACCGCCACTTATCTGGGGAAACCCTACTCTTTAACCGGGAGCTTAGATAACTTTAACAACCCCAAGATTTTTACCATACTTAACGGCGAAGATATTCAACTTAAAGGAGACATTATAAAAGCCGGGAATTTGATCACGATCAATGGCTTGACCGGTAAATATTTAAACGCCGCGTTTGATACCAAAGGGACCATCACTCTTAGGGAGCAAGACCCACCTCAAATCGATATCAAATCCCGAGTGTCTGTACGTCTGGAAGATCTTATAAACGTACTGCCGCCTGCCCAAAAGAAAAACATTCAACCCCTATCCCCCTCAGGGACGATTGCCCTCACTGCCGATCTTAAGGGGACTGGCCTGGATTGGAAAAACTATACCCTGACAGCCAATATAACAAGCCCCGTGATCAGTCTCCTGAACTATAAGCTTAATGATATCAGCATCAACATCAGTCAGGATGAAGGTAAAATCAAGAATTTAACGCTGGATGGAAAGTTGTATGAAGGAACGGTGCATGCCCTGGCTTCTGCAGATTTAACCGCCTCCGGCATGCCGTATGATCTGGCCTTTAATATCGATAATACTGATTTGCACGAGTTAAAAATAGATTCTCCCCTGAAAATGGAAGAGATCAACGGAAAGTTTTATTTTACCAGTATTGTTAACGGGACAATAGCTGACTTTAAAAACACTGTTCATGGCAAAGGTTCTTTGGCGATCCGGGAAGGGTTTTTAGCGGAATTTAATTTATTCAAAGGACTGCTCGGCATCCTCAACGAAGCGATGCGCTTAGGACAGGTGATGATCACCGATGTGGAAAGTAATTTTACGATCGAAAATCAAAAGATCAGCACGGATAATTTAAGGCTTAAAGGCCCGACCATCGTACTTCTAGGCAAAGGCTGGGTCAATTTCGACCAGTACTGCGATCTGAACATGACGGTGGATTTAAGTTCCGGCGTCGTCCCCCCCATTGCTCAGGACGTCTTGCAGACCTTAAATATTCATATTTACGATAAGATCGCGAACCCCAAGTTTAAAAAGAAAATTTCCGTCCCTCAGGTCCTCAATACCTTGCTTAAGAATTTCCTGCAGTAACCTGACTGAGAAGTAAGCGAAATTTCTTCAATGCCCTGGCACGATGAGAAATCTTGGCCTTAAGGGAAGCTGGCAACTCGCCAAAGGTTTTATTGTAACGTTTGATCAAAAAAAGCGGGTCAAAACCAAAGCCGTTTTTGCCTATATTTTTGGTCGTAACATAACCGCTGCAAGTACCCTGAACAAGCCCCAGCTCCTCTCCCCGGGCATTAACTAAAGCAATCACACAACGGTAACGGGCCTGTCGCTTGGAAAAAGGCACGCCTTTGAGCAATGCAAATAATTTATTATTCCGGGCCAGCTCGCTGGCCCCCTCCCCGGCAAAACGGGCGGAATAAATGCCCGGGCCATTACCTAAAGCTTTGACCTCAATCCCTGAATCATCTGCCATGGCCATATGACCCGTTGCAATAGCAGTTTCCCGGGCTTTCTTTACGGCATTAAAACGGTATGTTTTCCCGTCTTCAACAATATCGGGGACATGAGGATAATCTAAAAGGGAGGTAACACGAAATGGAAGGTCCGCCAGTAATTCCTTGATCTCCGCAACCTTGCCCTTGTTGCGGGAAGCGACGATCAATTCTTTCATGATTTGACCTTAAAATAAGGCAAATTCTTTTTTTGGATACCCAAAAGTTCTTGAATGCCTTTTCTGGCTAATTTAAGCAATGCCTGCATTTGTAGATCGGTAAATGTGCTCCCCTCGCCGGTGCCCTGCACCTCCACAAATGCGCCTTGTCCCACCATCACAATATTCATATCCACCTGGGCCTTGGAGTCCTCGGCATAATTTAAATCGAGGACAGGCGTATCCTGAAAAATACCGACGCTGATAGCCGCAACAAAATCTTTGATCGGCAAAGCCTTAATCATCTGATGTTGGCGCATCCAGTGTATCGCATCAGTCAAAGCAATAAAGCCGCCGGTAATAGAGGCGGTCCTGGTCCCGCCGTCGCCCTGCACAACATCACAGTCAATACGGACCGTGCGCTCACCTAATTGATCCATATCAACGACCGAGCGCAAACTGCGTCCCACCAGCCGCTGGATTTCCTCGGTACGGCCGGAGGTCTTCTCACGCCTTATGCGGCTGGTACAAGAGCGCGGCAGCATGCCGTATTCCGCGGTCACCCAACCCTTGCCCGAACCTTTCAAGAACGGCGGGACCCCTTCTTCCACGGAAGCCGTACAGATGACCTTGGTCTCGCCAAATTCGATCAGGCAGGACCCTTCGGCATTTTTCATATAATTCCGAGTAACCTTGATTTTACGTAATTGATCCGGTTTGCGTCCGTCAGGTCTTTTCATCATTTTGTCCTATGCGGATATTCCGCGCTAACAGTTGTCCCAATGCCTCCGCGCGGATTCATGATGACTTCAACACGCATCCAGCGGGGATGACAGGCTTTAACCAAGTCATCCAGCAGTTTATTGACTAAGTGTTCGTGAAAAATTCCTACATTGCGATAAGCCACCAAATATAATTTCAAAGATTTAAGCTCAAGACAAACCTGGGCGGGTTTATACGCGACCTTGATCAAAGCAAAATCCGGCAGGGCTGTTTTCGGACAAATACAAGTAAATTCCGGAATGCTCAAATCCACAACATAATCACGATCGGAATATTGATTTTTCCAAACTTCAATATCCGGCATCTGAAGCGTACGTATGTTCTTTTGGCGACCTTCGTAGGAGCTGGTTTTTTTCATTTTATCTTAACTTCATAAATTTGTGCACTTGAGGCAGTATTCTAACGTCTTTAAGGATTTTTGCACATGATTTTTGATGCCCCACGCATTTCTCGATGATCCCGTGGGGCATGTCTGAATAATTAGGCTGTATAATAAACAAAATTTCAGGATCAACGGCGGCCACAAGCCCGGCCGCCTGAAGCACATCTTCCCGCGAGGTTTCTAGTGTAACAACGGCTTTAATAAAAACATCCTTGTGCCGTGCAATTTTTAAGAACTCTTTATGTTTGGACCAATACGCTTTTTGTCTAGTCGATGAAGGCAATTTGATATCCATGGCAATGAAGTCAATATCTTGAATGATCGCTTCTAAAGCCTTCGGCTTCGTGCCATTGGTATCCAAATAAATTTTCTTGTTCCCTTCATGTAAAGCATGACAAAAGCACTTCAGAAATTCTTCCTGCAGTAAGGGTTCCCCGCCGGTAATACTGACAGAATGACAGTTTTCCCACAAAAGATCAACTTGGTTTAACAGATCGTCGACGCTAAATTTCCTATACTTACGCGTTCTATCGCCGATAGCACCCGGAGTATCACAGAAGGCGCAATGCATATTACACTCAAAAAACCGGACAAAAACCTGCGGGACACCAACATACTTACCCTCACCTTGGATGGAACGGAATATTTCCGAAATTTTAGCGTTCATATTAAACCGAATTCCCTGCGGGTCCTGGCTCGGCCTTGATGTTAAGGTGCTCCTAATTGAACTGCGTACGTTACAGCCATAGAGGATGGGGGTTTCCCTAACAATATGCTTTTAAAGCACTGTCTACAATCTTTGCTTGCGCGAAACCTTGGGCGCGCAGGCGGCAGCTGTCACAAGTCCCGCAAGGGGCGGCCCCTGCGTTATAACAGGACCAGGTCAGCTCCAAAGGCACTTCTAATTTGACCGCTAATTTGACGATCTGGGCTTTGCTTAAATGAATTAAAGGGGTACACACTTTAATATTCTTGCCCTCAAGCGAACTCTTAAGCCCGCGCTTGAGCATGGCCTGAAACGCACGGATAAATTCCGGACGGCAGTCGGGATAACCGGAATAATCCACGGCATTAGCGCCTATAAAAATACTCCTGGCGCCGATAGCCTCGGCATAAGAGGCGGCAAAACTCAGAAAAATGATATTGCGTGCGGGCACATAGGTCACAGGGACACCCCGTGCGTCAAGCGCCCTGTTTTGAGGAACTGCCATTTTGAAATCTAAAAGCGCTGAGCCTTTCCAAGGCAGGCTGATTTTGACACATACGCTTTGACATCCACGGCTCTGTGCAATAGCCTTGGCCTGAATGATTTCCTTTTTGTGCCGCTGGCCGTAATCAAAAATCAGGCAATGGCAATCGTGGCCCCGAAAAGCCGCATGATAAAGGGTTGTCGAGGAATCAAGACCTCCGGAGAGTAAGATGACGGCTTTACTCATAGTAAATCACACTCGCAGTATCGGATTCCCATACCTCAACATGCTTAAGACGCAAAGGAGCACAGGCGCCCTTTAGTGCCCGATAAATATGACGGGCCAGATTCTCCGTTGATGGGTTAACATCCTTGAAGACCGGCAAGTCGTTGAGGACCACATGGTCCAACGGAGATAATATGTCCTGAAGCTTGGCCTTAAGGACCTTAAAATCCTCCACCAACCCTACCGCATTGATTCCTTCCTGACAGACCACCATCTGGACTTTCCAAGTATGACCATGCATGAATTTGCATGGTCCATCGTAACCGTGCAATTGGTGGGCGGAGGCGATATGCCCCTGCACTGTTAGCTCAAACATAGATATGCCTCCGGACATGTTTAATGCCTCCGCCTAAAAACCGCGAGGCTAACTGACTGAACTGTTTTGGCTCGTCGCTGACAATAAATAAATGCTGCCCCGGCCTTAAAGAGGTGCGCAACATCCGGAACTTCAAAAGCAGTTCTTTGACCTGAATGGCCACCTCAGAAGCCGAGTCCACCAACTGGACCCGTGGCCCCATAACATCGTGCAATACATTTTTGAGCAGAGGATAATGTGTGCATCCCAAGATCAAAGTGTCAATGTTATGCTTTTTCATATTGCTTAAATATTGCCTGGCGATCTGGGTGGTGATGGCGTTGTCAAACCATCCTTCTTCAACCAGAGGCACAAATAAGGGGCAGGCGGAGCTTATCACATCAATATCCCGGTCCAATTGCCTGATCTTGAGAACATACTTACCGCTTTTAACCGTCGATGAAGTGGCTATAATACCAACTTTCTTGTTACGGGTCAGCCGCACGGCCTTTCGAGCACCCGGATCGATCACCCCCAAGATAGGCAAATCAAATTCTTTTTTTAAAGTTTCAAGGGCCAAAGAGGAGGCCGTATTGCAGGCCACGACCACCATTTTAACTTTATGCTTCAACAAAATCCGCACGATCTCACGGGAATAACGAATAATGGTCGGCCGGGATTTAGTCCCATAAGGCACCCTAGCCGTGTCGCCAAAATACACCACTTGCTCATTAGGCAGAAGCTTATGAATCTCCTTAACAACGGTCAAACCGCCAAGGCCTGAATCAAATACACCTATCGGATGATGGGAAGGATCAATCATTGGCATAGTCGAGCACCCCGCGGGCGATGATCTCTGCTATTTTCTGGCGGTATTCGGGCAAACTCAATTTACTGCGGTCCTGATGATTGGACAAAAACCCGGTTTCGACCAAAACGGCCGGTATCAAGGTATTGCGCACAACAAAAAAATGGCACAGGCGGATACCATCCCCGCGCACGCTGATCCGTCCCTCCTGCCGGGCTTCCCTGACGATCATTTTGGCAAACCTCTGTGATTGCGAGGTCTTAAGGACCTCCATCATGTCGGCAACAATGGCCTGCAAGGTCGTGCCGGCTTGGGAGTTCATCCGTTGGGTGAATACCCGCTCATTGTTCTTCCTCTGAAGTTCATTCAAATATTTTTTCTCCATATTCCCGATATAATAAACGAGCAACCCGTTGACGGCCTTATCCTGATTAGAATTAACGTGAATGCTGACAAACAAATCCGCGCCGCAACGCGCGGCCACCTCCGTACGACCGGCTAAAGATATAAACTCATCGGTGTCCCGGGTCAGGATAACCTTGATTCCTGTCCCATCCAAAAGCCCCCTGATGCGTTTGGCAATATCTAATACCAAATCTTTTTCATTCATTCCAAAACCAATGGTCCCGTGGTCTTTCCCTCCGTGTCCGGCATCGATCACGATCGTATGCACGCGCGAAGCCACCTCCACCGGCGGCAATCCGCTTATAGTCACCCCAAAGGGAGCTATCACCTTGGCCTCAAAATCTTCAGGCACATAAATGGTGCTATGTTCCCGGCGTAAAGGTGAACTTAAAATGATCTTCTCTTTGCCTAATAGCACTGTCTGGCTTCCGACTAGCGCTTTGGCCTTGTTCCCTTTGTATTCCAACATGACCACCTGGGTCACCCCGTCCCACTGCCAGCTGACGTGATAACGGTCACAGACATCCTGTAATGCAATACCTACGACAGGTGCCGGTTTGATAACAGGACGCCCCCCGCAACCGTGCAGGGTCAAAATTAATAAAAAGCAAATCAGGATTCTTAAGCTCATGATGGGCCGTCTGTTTGTGAGGGCTCACCGGCATTGGTGTGCACCGTAAGGAAAATAATATTTTCTGTTTTTTGCATCAAGCGCCCCTGACTACGGAATACCAGGCCGACCAAAGGGATGTCCCCCAGTAAAGGGATATCTCCCAATAAGGGGAATTTGCGGGTTCTGGTAATTTCTTCTTCTTTCATCAGTCCGCCGATGACGATCGTAGCGTTATTCACAAACGTTATGTCCGTCTGTGACTTAAGGAGCTGGGGGACCGGGACCTTGCGCCCGTCATGATACTCCATCGTCAGCAAGGCCACGTGAGGTTCAAGGCGTACAGAAAGCTCTCCTGATTTTAAACGCGAAAACAAAACATTCAGTTGGATATTTTGCTTAGCCAAGCTGACACTCGCGAGTGTCCCAAAAACAGCTTTAAACGGCGGCTGGGGAAACTGGCTCATCCGTCCGACGGTATCTAAGGCATCGAGTAACACCGCATAATCCTCCCCTGACACCGTGCCGAAACTCAAACGATATTTTTTGTCCTCCCCAAGCGGGTCCTCTTCTTTTTTAAGAAGAGCCGTATGAAAATCGGAAACAATGGCCCCCCAATCAACACCGCTGCGGTGTTCATCGTTTAAGATGATCTGTACGGAGTTGACCTCGATCGTGATCTCCGCGGGCACGCTGTTTTGTGCGTATACAGCCCCGCACCAAAAAGAAAACAACAGATATATAAGTGTTAATCTCAAATACATACATTCATTTATAGTAAGAATTTACGAATTTAGCAATAAAAAAACCTTCCATCCGTTCATCGGGCATAATTCGCGCTGCCAGCTTCAGCTGACTGTCATAGGTACGTCCTTGCCATTGCTCTAAACAAGGATAGGTGTTAAGGCCCGGAACATGTGCCTGTGTGAGCTTGAATTGTCCTTCTGTCTTACGTAAAAACCAATCAACCACCTCTTCATTCTCTTCAGGGGCATAGGTGCAGGTTGAATAAACCAAAACCCCTCCCGGCCCCAAAAGCCTGCTGGCATTAAGTATAAGCCCTTTTTGCTTATGGGACATTTCCTTGATTTTACGTAAGCTCCAAAACCCAAAACTTTTAGCCTCCCCTAAGATAAACCGCCCTTCACAACTGCACGGGACGTCCACTAAGATACGATCAAACCTGCCCTCGCGCATCTGTAAGCGACGGCCGTCTACAGAAATAAGCTTGAGCTGGGCACCCAAAAGCTCAACGACTGATTTCAATTTAAAGAATCTGTTACGAATAGGTTCATTGGCCACCAAAGTTCCTGTATTTTGCATGTGCATGGCTATTTGGGTGCTTTTACTTCCGGGCGCGGCGCACAGGTCCAATACGCGCTGTCCGGGAAGCGGGTCTAGGGCCATGACCGCCAGCATGCTCTCAAGCCCTTGAGCATAAAAAATCCCCTCACGAACAAGATTTGAATCTAAAAGTTCCCGGGCCCGGTTCTTTGGGACAATAACGGCATAAGGGCACCAGCTGACCATTTGAAAATCCGCTAAGATGCCTAACAGCGAACTCAGAGCCTCTTTCACAGTAGTCTTCAATGTGTTAATCCGAAAGGACTGATACAGCTTGGGCTCAAAAATCCCTGCTGGCATGGAAGGCAGAATTTCGTTGATCCTTGACTCAAATTCCCTAGGTAAGCAATTTCCGGACATAAATAAAATAGCACTAACGCTTGCTTGCAGAATAGTGCTTTATCAGATATACTTTCATATAGATACTAAAAAAATGACTAGACGCGGCCAATCCATTGTTGAATTTACTTTGATCGCTATCCTCGTTATTTTAGGGATAGTCTTCATGGGCCCCTATGTTCTTCGTTCGATAAACGCTTATTTTAAACTATGGGATACCAGTGTCCAGGATTCTTTTGAAGAGAAGCTTCAACAGGCCCCTGTAAGCGATGTCCCGGATATCCTTGCCAACTGTACCTATGTCAGCACCAATGAAGGATGCGGGATCAGTGTCGCTGGCGCAACTTGCGGAGCAGGTTATAGCGCTTGGACCTTGGTCGATAACCCGCAAGGATGCAGCGGTGCCCCGTCTTCTACCTGTAAGGCTGATTGCGGCTGTTGTGACCCGGAGCCTCAAGGCTGCGGGTCATTTCCCTTGCCGACGGATGCCAGCGGTAATCCAATTGCTCCTCCGGATAATATACCTCCGCCGGCGACTAGCAACTGCTATTACGGCCAGCACCTTTTAGCCTCTGTATGCGCTCCAGGTATGAGCTGCCCCAATATTGCGGCCCCCTTATGCATCAATGATTCCGCCTGTCCTATGCCCACATGTACAGGGACTTTCCCCTCTGCCGGATTTCAACCTTGCCCAGCGACAGAAACCGGACTGACGGCAGACACCAGTTTTTCCTACGTCTCCGATAATAACTGTGCCAGTGCAACAAAAAAATGTCAATATGTCTGTGCCGCCGGATACTTCCCGAACGAAAATTGTTCCTACATATACACTGTTGCCTCCATCACCGGGTCTTCGTGTCCCAGTGACCCAAATTGTAGTTGTAGTTGCGCGCCGGGCGGTCCTCCCTGGACTTGTACCAATAACTGCAGTTTCCCGGCCTGCACCTCTGCTAGTGTCCATGAAATTATTATACCCCCCTCATGTTCCATAGCTGCCACCGGGGGGGTCGATTGCACCAATCAGGGAACAGGATGCGGTGATCCATACCCTGATGCAATCCCCAGCGATTCCTGTTTACTCGAGCTTACCTATTCCATTACCAACCCGTAAATATTCGGAAAACAAAAGCACCCGCCACCCTTCGCGGATTTCCAATGCTTTGATGCAATCAAAAAACCTTGTAAGCTCACGCCGCAATGCCGGCGTGGCAAAATCGACATGATGCATCAATACGCCCGATAACGGCCGTCGATAGATCCTTCGGGCTAGAGTTTCGAGTATATCCCGGGCCGAATGAACACTTCTCTGGGATTGATCATACCGGCTAAACGGAACTTGGGCCGGCATCTCTATAAAGCGCTTTTCCTTTTGAAAACTGCGGCGACCTGCTGAGAATATCTGAAACCCCTCTTCATGAAGCACTCGAAATGTGCGTTCATCATACCCGTGATATGGCGGAACAAAGGCGGGAGTAAAAAGCTTCCCGAAAGCCTGGCGCATCTTTTTTTGACCTAGCCGGATATCCTCCCGCTGGGCCTTCAAGGAGCGGGATATCCCGAATTCATATTTTTTACCGGCAACAGCAGAATGGTTTGCGTGTACCCATCCGTGCTGGACAATATCCAGCAACTTCGGTGTTCTTTCTTTAGCGCGGCACAAAAACCGGACAAGCCCGGGCTCCATTTTGCCCGGGATCACAGCATAAACAACCGGAATGCTGCGCTTTGAAGCCTGTTGAAAAAAGAACCGGAATGGACGATCCATCGTCCAAACATCGTCGTTGCGAATAAAAATATATGGCCAACCCATGTTCATGACCACCTAACGGCGAATACGTTCCCGAGCTGCATCCTGGGATCGCTGAATATTCTCATCATAAAAAGGACAGGCCTGACAAGCCTTATACATCTTTTGGACATGACCGTATTTGCCCAAAAGACGGATATCCATCATACGCTTAGATGACCAAAGTTTCTTAAGGGTTACTTTATCAAAAACACCCAGCGGCATGCGATGAATAAGACAACAGATGCTAATAAACCCCTCTGAATTAACTATCACATAAAACCACCCGTTCAAACACGCAGGGGGCGTCCTTTTTCCTTCAGATTTTAAGCCCGCCTGGGGTGTATCGGGCAATGCGATCCCACGGCTATGATCATGCACATCCATTCTTTTAAAATAGACTGAATTGACTCCCAGTTGAGATGCCAATTTTTGCATCTTTTGTTTTTGTCTAATATTAACGGTATTGACAATATACACAATCTCGATGCAAAACCCCTTTTTGCCTGCATCCCGCAGAGAAACAAGCCGCTTGATATTCTTGACCACACGGGCAAAAAGATCTTTCCCATGCAGCTTACGATACTGTTGCCGGTCGACTGCGCTTAGATTAACAACCACATGGTCCCCTTGGATCACATCTGAACAGAAATCCAACGGAAAAGTTGCGTTCGTGAATAATTTAACTTTTAAGGGCTGCTGTTTTAAATGCCGCATCATGTCCCGGAACAACGGGTGTAACGTCGGCTCTCCCGCACCTGTGATATGGATCTGGTCCACATGTAATTCAACACAATCCCGGACAATCCCAAGGAATCTTTTCCATGGAAAAAAACGGGCTTTGTCAAAATGGGCCGGATTTCCGGGTCCATGGGTCCAGCAATAACGACAACTGAGATTGCATGCGTTGTTAATATCCAAAGCAACTACTTCGGGGCCTATGCAAACCCGTCTTTCACTCGCCCCGGCGAGGCGTTTTAAATACCGTTGTTTAAGCTCTCCCTGGTCAATGATCATAAAAGACTTGCCTTTACGGCTTTCGCCAGTTTAACATTCTCGTCATAAAAAGGGCAGGCCCCACAGACCTTATACATCTTTTGAATATGGCCGTATTTTCCTAAAAGCCGCATGTTCATCATACGCTTTGACAACCAAAGTTTCTTCAGGGACCATTGATCAAAATCCCCAAGATATTTGGAGTGAATGCGGTAACAAGGGCTGACATCACCATCTGCCTTGACGATCATATAAAACCAGCCGTTCAAACAGGCAGAGGGGGTTCTTGGGGCGTTGGGCTGTACGCCTAATTGTGGCCCCTTAGACAAAGCAATTCCCTTGTTGTAGGCATGCACATCCATTTTAGTAAAATGGACCATACCCACGCCGAGACGGGCGGCCAAATTCCGCATTTTTTGTTTTTGTTTGATATTAAAAGCATTCATAACAACATTAATTTCAATTAAAAATCCGGGCTTGCCGGCATCACGCAAGGCAACAAGCTGTTGGATATTCCTGATGACACGGCTAAAGAGGTCTTTCCCATGTAACCTGCGATACTGTTGTCGGTCGACCGCACTAAGATTGATCACCACATGGTCCCCTTTGATCACATCTGAACAATACTCCAACGGGAAAGTCGCATTCGTAAATAATTTTACCTTGAGCGGCCGCTGTTCTAGATGCCGCATCATGTCCCGAAACAACGGGTGAATCGTCGGCTCTCCTTTTCCCAAAATATGGATCTGATCAACACTCAAATCAACACAATCACGGACTGTCTTTAAAAACTTCTCCCACGGGAAAAAACAGGCTTTGTGAAAATGGGCCGGATTTCCGGGTGCATGATGGCCCTCACAATACTGACATCTGAGATTACATGAGTTACTGATATCCAAAACAACCGTCTGAGGGCCGATATAAGCCCTCCCGTCCCGCACACCCTTCATCCGCTTTAAATACCGCCGTTTGAGTTCATTAGCATCAATGATCATAAAACGCCCCCCATCCTTTTCTGGATGAAAACAGCCAGGTATTAGTCTCTTTCATCCTCTGATACTGGGAGCATTGCGTACAGGGGATATCCTTTCTCTCTTTTTTTCTGCCCAACAACATGGTTCTGGCATAATTCATTCTTTCGTTATTTAAAATCCCGATCAAATCTCCCTGAAATACGTTGCCGTAATCACCCCAATAGTTTGCACAACATCCCAGCACTCTGCCGTCACTATTGATCTGGGGCTGGATCCATAATTGAGAACATTTCCTTTGGCCTCTTCCATCAGCTGTTATGCCTCCCCTCGCCGAGAACAGCCTGGCCATTTTTCTGACACGTTCAGTATTTTTCACCCCAGAAAATCCCCCTCCGGAAGGTTTTAAATAAAATTCCATCCCCAGCGAACGCGCCATTTTCCAGGCTTTTGGGATTTCATGTTCATTATGTTTAAAGACAAGAAATTGCCAGAGCAGTTTGGGCAGAACCGAACGGTATTTGACCTTAAATTCATTGATTTTTCTGATATTGGCAATAACGGTCTTAAAATCACCTGCCCTCCTGTAGATCTTATATGTTTCGGGACTCCCTCCGTCGATCGAAAAAGAAATTACCCCAAATTGATACTTCACCACCCCCTCCAGCATTTCTTCTTTGACGGTATTAGAATTTACCCCTGTAGCCGCATTTAACACCACTCTCTTTTTAGCGGCATATTCCGCGATCTTCATCAGATGGGGATTTAAGAAAATCTCCCCCCAGTTGCTTAACTCAATGGCGCGAATCCAGGGATTCGCATCCACGATTTTCTTGAAATCCTCAAATTTGAGAAATTGTGCCCCCAGATTCTTGGCAATCAGACCAAGGGTATTGGGGCAGGACGGACATTTCAATTGACAAACGGTTGACGCATCCAAACGTATTTTAGACGGGACGATCTTCATAGCAGGGCCTCCCGTCACCCGGAAAATGGATCACTTGATAATCCAACTTAAGGTTCCCTTCGTTGCAGTCCTTACAGCTGGTATTGCGGCTCTTATTTGTCAGGCAATTCGTGACAAACCTTGAATAAGCGCCTGTCTTGAGGATTTCCTCAAGGGTCGTCTCGAAGATATTGCCCAATTGATATTTCTTGATATCCTGCCCGACGATATAACAGCAAGGGATCACGGTGCCGTCCGAATTAATGACCAACTCTTCGCGGGGCTTGAAACAAACCTTCTTGGGCCTTGTGCCGGCATACCGGTTATAATCATTATTCTTAGGCAACAGGTAACTCCATTTTGATTTCTTAATCAACACCGTTTTTAACCTTAATGTATCGACCCCCCATTTCTCCGCCCAAGTCTTTATAGAAGCGATTTCCTGCTCATTATGCCTCATGATGATAAATTGAATCTCTATCTTAAGACAGCTTCGGGCCTTGTTGCGGATGGTGACAAGCCGTTCGATATTTTGAACGACCCTTTTGAAGTTTCCTCCTATCCTAAACTCCCTATAGGCGCTCTGGGAAGCTCCGTCTAAAGATATGCTGATGCAATCTAACCCGGAATCAACCAACGCCATTGCTTTCTGCCGCGTCAGCAACATTCCGTTGGTCGCCACCTTAATATACTTAATGCCCGCATTCTTGGCATATCGGATCATCCCGCAGATCGATCGGCTAAGCAGGGGTTCCCCATAATTATAAAGACTAAGATGGCTGATATGGTCAATATTACGATCGATCAGTTTAATAAAGTCCTTCAAAGATATGTCATTTTTGGCCCGTCCGTCCTGATGGGAAAAACAGGTCGAACATTTTAAATTGCACCTGTTTGTGATCTCTACCATAAGCCGGACCTTACGCATTCAATTATTCTCCGTGCAGTATTCGTTATACCCCTGTTTGCATGTCCGACACGGCCCTGTTCCTTCTGTCGCGCTATGGATGAAGTTATAAAACCCGTCGGAAACAACAACATCACACAAATCCTGGCTGATCACGTTACCCCAAGGGTTTTTGTTATCATCCTGAAAACAGCAGAAAGCGATGTCCCCGTTGGGATTGATGCGTAGTTGACTTTTAGGGATCATACACTTGCTATTTTGGGATAAAAACATTTGTCTCATACGGCTGTGATATTCCTGACTTTTGGACAAAAGATTGGAAAGCACATACCGGGCACTTTTGTCTTTAAATTCATTATAAAAAGGCGTTACCCTGACCTTGGTCCCTGATTTAATACATTCCTTAAAAATTAATATCAGTTCATCAAAATAAAAAGACTTAAGCTGCTTAGCCGAGAAGGTGAACTTATGCGCTTTGGCCTTATGCATGCTGGCATCCACCAGATTAAATGATATAGAATCAATATGCCCGGCGAGCAAGGGCACAATTTGATGCAAACTTTTATAATTATCCGGTCTGATCGTCACGTTGATATGCGGCTTGATTTGGCCTGCTGAAAGCGTCCTTATGGTTACCATCGTCTCTTGGAATGCTCCTGTCCTCCCTCTAATGCGATCATGAACAGCGGCATCAGAGGAATCCAGGGAAATATCCGCCATATCAATGTGCCCCATGAGCTCTTTTAATAGTACTGGTCGAATACACCCATTCGTTGATAAAGACACACGAAATCCGTTATCTTTAATATATTTTAAAATATTCTTTATATGAGGCAGAAGTGTCGGCTCCCCTCCGGTCACATTAATGATCTTAACCCCGGCGATCCTGGAGCGCAGAATCAATCTTCGAAAAACAGCCTCCGGCAACACACCGGATTGCCTTTTCCAACTGCACATATCACAATTCAAATTGCATTTTGAATTGATCCTGATCTTTAAATATTTCATCCCGCAGGCCACATCTAACAGACGGGCAGTGACCTGGGCGCCTTGCATGGGGGCCGGATAAACAGCTTTAGGGCGCCCCATACAACTTAAAATCTTTTCGACCAATTCTTCGTCAGAAAGCGGCTCCTTCAGGAGTTCGACATATTCCTTGAACCATTGCGCTCTTTTCATTTGTTCCCCATCAGACAACCTGGGAAAAATCATGGTCCGAGTGCCGGTGAGCAGGGCATTATTGATCGAATTATACCCCCCCATCGAGATGGAAAGATCTGCCGCCGCCACATACTGCAAATAATCGGCATCAAACCGAACGATCACAATATCTTGACAGCCTTTAACTCTTTTCTTCAAAATATGGTATTGAGCCACACTCATATTAGGGCCTGTTGAAATCAGGAAGGAGTTAGGGATACCTCGATCCAGCAGCTTTTTGATACTAATTAACCGCTCAACAGTTTTTTCTCCGTCAATACCTCCCCCGACGCTTATCACGATCCATTTCCGGCCCACCACATGAAATCTCCTCCGTATGGCGGGTGTCTTGCTTAAATCCTTGCGCAGGTTCATGGCAACTCTGCCCGTCAAAAAAAGTTTATTCTTCAATTCTTCCGGCTGCTTGAAACTTGTAAGGAACCCCATTTCTTTATCGGAATGGACCAAAATGCCGTCGAACAAATCCAAATGCCGCAAAAGGCTGTCAACATCGACCTTTTGGTCAATAATTTCCCTGACGGATGAATAAATTCTGCAGCCGTCAGCGCGAAGAAGACCTATGAAAGAGCGGATCTCGCCCGCTAAAGAGGCCCTTCCAAACGGAAAATGTTCAAATACGGCGACATCCGGTTTAAATTTCTCCCGGACTTTATTTAAAATGACCCCTCTCTTTTTAAATCTGTCAGCAACCCCCTCATCAGACTTTAATCCGCCAAACAACCCGTGTTCCGCTTCGAAAAATGGAAGATTGATGACCCATGCATATTTCTCAATGCCTAATTCCGGCTGCCTCTTTCCGCTATTAATCACCACTATTTCGCAATGATTCAACTCTTTAAGTGCCTTGCAGATGGCCGCGATCCTGGTGCCATGCCCAAGCCCGCCAAAATGATGATAATAAAAAAGCACCCTGCCCCGCTCTTTAAGCATTCTTGATTCCTCGCAGGACAGCGCAAACACGTTTGAGCTGACCGTCACTCAGACCAAAAAAAGAAGGCAATAAAAGCACTTGACCGGCGATCGTTTCAGACACTGGCAATTTTTGTCTATGGCCATAAAAACGATCAAAGGGCTTTGACAAATGAAGCGGGACATATCCCGGCTTTGTCTCAATTCCTTGCTTCAATAAGCGGTCCCTTAACGCGTCCCTATTTTTAGCTAAAATAAAATAATCCCGGTACACAGGCCGGCTATCCTTCATTGGAACGGCTTTCTTTATTGTGCCGCTGACGATGAAAGTGTCATACCGGCTTGCGATTTCCCTCTTTTGATCATTGACCATATCTAAAATTGCAAGTTTCTTCTGGATAATGGCGGCCTGAATAGCATCCATGGTGCAGGGGGTCCTTCTTCCTTCAAGTGCGGTTTGGGTCGGACTTTCAGGAGTCAAAAATTGCTCTATTTTTCTGCAAAGGTCCTTATCATTTAATGCAATAAAGCCGGCGTCTCCGATGCCGCCCAAATTCTTGGAGGTATGCAGACTAAAACACCCGATACCAAAAGACCCTGCTTTTTTCCCGTGGATAAGCGCACCGTGGGCCTGACTGGCATCTTCTACTAGAGCTATCTTATGTTTCATGCAAATCTTCTGAATTTTTTTAATATCACAGCATAAGCCGTGGATATGGACCGGGATCACGACCTTTGTTCTGGAAGTTATGAGAGATTCAATACAATCAGGATCAATCGTTAAATCATTAAATTTTATATCGGCAAAAACAGGCTTTGCCCCAAGGTTGGTGACCGCGAGGGCTGTCGCAACATAAGTGTAGGTCGGGATAATAACTTCATCCCCTGCTTTGACACCTAGAGCGCTCAATGATAGCTGTAGCGCCGTTGTTCCGGAATCAACCGCAACCCCAAATTTTGTCTGGAAATATTGCGCGAGCAGTTGTGTAACAGAGGCGACATACTGCTCATGCTCACCGGAATTCCTTAAACTTATGACCCGGCTGACCTCAAGAAGGATTTCTTTCTTTATCCCGCCGGGGATAAGCGAATAATCGATATAAGGAACACATGTGCCCATAGGACCCTTTCGTTCGAATATGATTAATGCCCCCGGGACATGATCCACCCCAAAAAAGGAGTATAGCTCAACAAGCAGCCCATAAACAATAGCGGGGCAAACGGAACACGATCGTTAGATTTAGAAAGATACCTTGTCCCTCTGTACAATATAAAAGAAAAAGCCGAATAGATGAGGACATGACTAAAATAAAACAGGATATTCTTCCATAAAAAAAATCCGGGCAAAAACTCGTATCGAAGGAACAACCCGGCAGCAAACACCGTTAAAATAAAAAGCTTATGATCGATCAACCTGCTTATCTTTAGGCCTAAAGAAATGTTGATGATATAAATAACTAAAAAAGAAAAAATGCCATATTGGGTCAACCGGAATGCGTGAAACAATGGAAAGACCATCCATGAGACACAGCTCGTCACGAACGTAACTCTAATAATACTTAGGATCGAATCCTTAAAGATAATCTCATGTACAAGTTTTGGTTGAGACACAAGGTCTTTGATCAATAGCACGCTAAGAATAATAAGTCCCAAAATAAATGCATTGGCAAAAAGCGCTATGCTCGGAAAATAAATTCTTGACTCATAGCCGGTGACCGGCATCAGGGAAGAAAATACGACAAAAAGCTTCGCATCCCCCGGACGCCACAGGTCACACTTGTAAAAAACCCCTGCGATGATGACTGCCGAAAGAATACTTGATATCTGCAGCATCGAGAACGATTTTTCCGACAATCCGCGGGCAATCGTGAAAACCACAGTCACGACCACTATCACGATCAAATGGTTATTTCTGATCTTTTGATGCCGCAAATCGGTAACGGTCGTAAAAATGCCCGTAATGATAATAAGCACGAATGAAAATAGGTTATGATCAAACCCCATAGGTCAAGACAGAGTGCTCCCTGTTCACAAATCCCCTTTTAAAATCAAAGATCGAATCTTTCCCGTTGTTCCCCGTCCCCAGTACCAGCTTTGTAAACCCTATCGATTTAAACCTCAACATCATGTCAGATACCATTAAATGCTTGGCATATCGTTCATAACCTTCATCAGACATGCCGCCATAGGTCATAAACACATGATCTAAATCCTGCAATAACAACGACACCGCAAAAATTTGATCGGCTTGGCGTACAACTCCTATAATCAGATGGTCCCTTAAAGATTTGAACATCTGCTCAAAAAATGCATAGGCATGAGGTTGGACATCCATCTGTTCCTGACGGGCCTGATAATAATCATAAAAAATATTAAGATACTTCCTCCCGTCGTCAGAATACACAACCTTAAGCCCGCTCTCATCCGCTTTGCGGATACACCGGCGATGTTGTTTACTGAGCGCGGCATCAAGCTCTTTTGAAGGCCGGGTCAAATCAATAAATACAAAAGGCTCTTCTTTGATTAACGTCCCGACTTTAATAGTGCTCAAGAACGGATGGTTTCTCATCTGATAACTCCGAACCCCTTCTGTTTGAAAATATTCCGTCAACTGGGCCACGACATCCGCACAAAATGCCTGATCCGGACAATTGGTCACAACCCCGCCATAATGCAATCCTCTTAGCGTATCGTCCGTGCGGCTAAAGACAAACGCGGCAGCCCCCAAAGAGTCCCGATACGCAAACAATTTCGGGTCGGAAAAATATAAATTAGAAAAATCCCAGGAGCAAAAAACAGTGCTAATCCCTGTTTCTGACATCCAGGAATCCCAGTTATTCTTTTCTTGAAGTATTTGATACCTCATTCACGGGATATTTCAAATGTGCGATGCCCCTTGAGCGCATCGTTAACTGATAAAAAAGTAACGGCATCAATTTCAATCATTGTTGCAATATCTTTTGGAGAAAATATTTTCCCTGTCCTTGTGTTGTAAGAAAAACACACCCTCCGGCAACAGCTTCCCGGGGTCGTTTGCCGACAGTCTGTTTTCACATCTTGACACAGTCTGTATTTTGAAAATGTCTCCATCTTTTTGATATCTACACCGGTGTCAATGTGCCCGATAGAGAATTTTTCGACCAACTGGGGATGATTATAATGCATAACCACTTTGCATGCATACGCCCTGCCGTCCGGCATAAAAACAGGTTCGCTTCCAAGGCGGCAAGAAGCCAAATTGTCAAAAAATTCTCTGTGCAAGACCCTCTCAATATCTTTCTTGATCGGGTGAATCTGGATACCGCGGTTTCCGGTCTTGAGAAGTTCCAAATAAGACCGCGTTATCTTATTGATACTGTCCCTATAAGATTGGACCTGGGTCCTGCTCCAAGGCAGACCAAACACCGGTAAAATGTGTATGCTCCTAAACCCTCTTTTAAGAAGCTCCCCGATCCTCTTATCAAGATCTTGGGCCAAAGCCGGATGAACCGTGCACTTGATCGCCGGAGGGCCATAATATTCTTTATAAAGTTCAATGTTGCGAAGGATCTGATCAAATAAAGCTTTGTTCTTTATTCTGAACTTATTGTGCCTGAATTGGACGCCATCCAGGCTAAAAGACAATTTTATCCCTTCTTCTTTCAAACACATCAACATTTCTTTGTTAAGCATAATACCGTTGGTCGGGATATCTTTGATCGAGATCTTTTTGCCCGGATTAATACGGTGCAGAAAATCCTTGATCCCGACCAGCAAATCAGCGCTCAACAGGGGCTCGCCCCCTAAGAAATTGATGAATTTTTCCGGGCCGTTCTGGTTGACAAACCAACGCATGATCTTCTCAAGCCGGCCTCGATCTATAAAAGAATTGTTCTTTCTAACATAACAATAATCACATGTTAGATTGCACTTCGTATTTAAATAAATGGTCACAGAATCCATAACAAGCCCTTTACGGGTGTCCGTATGATTCAAATAAACCATCCCAAAGCTTTGACATAGATTATTTTCTCATTTTTTGCTACATTAACAGCATGAATAACAAAGCCTCTTCTCATCTTCAAAGGTTCACAGTACAATTCAACTTAGATATCGGCTGCAACGCCAATTGCTTGATGTGCGATAAAAGAATCCGCTACAAAAAATCCAATAAAACCTACAGCAATCTTATAAAGCTCCTTTGCTTCCTTGATCCCCTAACGGTCCGCCGCATAAAACTGCAAGGCGGCGAGCCCCTTCTTGACCAAAAAGGTCTGCTTCTTTTTCTGAAAATCTGCCGTTTGAAGGGGTTTCATTGTTTTTTCCCGACCAACGGATCCCTGTTAACAAAAGACTTTTTTTGTGCCATGGTTCGCGCCGGCCTGTGTGAATTAACCGTTTCCCTTGATTCCTGGCGCGCCCAAGAACATGACGCTATCCGAGGCATACAGGGCTTATTTGACCACATCATTCATATTTTAACCTATATTAGGAAACATTACCCCAGCTTTAAGCTTGAGCTGAATTTTCTTGCCTTGCCTCAAAATATCCATTCTTTAGACAAAACGATATCTCTCGCAAAAACCTTAGGGATCAATACATTTAATATCCTCTACCCCGAAAACTTTGGGAAAAACTTTGGGCAAATTCAACTGACTGCATCGGCCCGCCAAAAAATAAAATCTATCCTATTGCGCCGTCAATCCTCAAGGATGCCCATCCATTGGAATGCCCGTAATATCAAAGATGACGCCGCCTGCCTCTGGCAGCCTGACAAGATCATTATATTTGAAAACGGTGATATCAATTTCTGCGAGCATTTTCCCTTCAAAAAGAAATATACACTCGACCAACCTTTAAGGATGATATTAAAAAAACCGGAAATAAAGAACTTTTTCAATAGCGATCACCGGCACTGTCATTTGAGTCGCCCTTTAAGACCAATTCTGTCTAATTGATGAAAACAGCTAATTATATTTTCTATGCTCTCTGTCTCCATATTGCCATGAACGGGCAAGAACACATAACTTTCGTAAATGCTGTCCATGGTCTCAATAATCCTTTTGTCCAAAAAACATGAATCGATATAAGCATTCGGCTGACCTTTTTGCCTTTTATCGCTCATGTGATAATTGATCCCCCTCAACAGTGACAATAATCTTTCTCTGGTTCTTCGGGAGCCTATCTTCAAAACAAAGGAAGAATAGTTTATTCTAAGGCTGTCCTTAATCGGGATGATATCGACCCAAGGATATTTTAACAATGATCGCTGATACTTAAGCCAAATTTTCTTTCTGGATTCTATATTCCGGTTTAAATCATTAAAATTTGCGAGTCCAACCGCAGAACGCAATGCATCGAGCCTGGAATTAAAGCCTAAGGCCGTAATTGTTTTCGAATAATCACCTATGCCAACTAATTTCCCGACCCTTTGGGCAATGGACGGATCATTGGTCGCAATCATCCCTCCCTCGATGGTTGAGAGGATCTTCCCTCCTCCGAAAGAATAAACTCCCATGTCCCCGATACTCCCTAAGGATCTCCACTCTCCCTTGATCTTTAGCATTGAACCAAAAGCTTGGCACGCATCTTCTATAATAAAAAGATCGTGCTTACGGGCTATCCCTGTCAATTTATTTAAGTCTTCGGCGTATCCGCTAAAATGGACCGGGATGACGGCTTTTGTTTTCCTTGTTATCTTTTTCTCTAAATCTTCAATATCAAAAAAACCATCCCTCTTTAACAGGGGAAAGACTGGTTTACAACGAGTTTTTAGAATAGCGGAAATCGTCGCGATATTTGTCAGAGGGTTGGTGATGACTTCACTGCCTTCCGTCAAGTTCAAGGCTAACAGTGCAATGTGCAGGGCATTCGTCCCGCTGTTGCAGGCATAGGCGTATTTCGTCCCAAGATATTCGCCGACTTTCTTTTCAAAAGTTATTCGCAGATTAACCTGTTGCCCTTTGATCAATCCGCTTAAAATATGGTTCACATAAGAAATGGCGTTCGGGCCTATCGTGGCACTATCAAGTTCGATCTTGTTCATGTGCCTCCCTGCACAATTTTAAAAAACCCTCGGACCCTAAAACGGGCCTTTTTTTCATCAAATCAATCATAAGCCCTTTTCTTGATTCATTAAACAAAAAAGAAAGGCACCTGTCCGGTTCAAAATTAGGGATTCTCAACCGGCCTATAGCCTTAAAATAATAATTATATTGAGAAGTCGCCTTTCGATTAACCGGCAAAAAAGGAAGACTCCTGGAATACGGCGCCAGAGTGTAGGAAACCTTATTGATCCCATACCTGCCTGGATTCTTGTAGATGTCGGAACCGATCAAAAGCTGAAACTGGTTAATTAAAATGGAATCGATATTCTCGATGTTCTTTTTTATAAATAATAAATCTTTCTTCAAGTGCCCCAAGGTCTGGTCAAAAAGACCGCACATAACAAAGATATGCGTCCATACTCCGGCCTTCTTACAATTCTTGAGCACGTCAGATATAGTGTGTAAATTTTTATTCTTTTTAAGATTAACGATGGACGGCACCGATACCGATTCAACCCCAAAACATAACGCCAGACAACCGGTCTTCCTTAATTTTAAAAGGTCATTTGGTTTCAGGTCGCTGTAATGCGCAAAAGCCACATATCGGATCTTAAGCTTATTCTTTAATATTTGATCGCAAAATAACTTGAGATAACTATTGGAAAAGGTTATCGAATTATCATAAAAGAAAACTTTACTGGTTTTATACTTCTTAGTCAGCGCCTTCAATTCAGACACAGCCTTAACAGGCTTCTGGACATTAAAATAATTATACTTGGGCAGCCCGCAGAAAAAACAATCCCGCCCGCATCCCTGGCTTAACCGATACGGTAAAACCAAAGAAGAAAACCCAAAATGTTGGGAATTGTATTTCTTATACAGATCGAAAGGCAGCCCTGAGAAATCCGGCATAGGGATCAGGTTCTGAGAAATAATGTCGGAACATTGGGAAAGCAAAACCCTTTTGTTCAACCGGTAGGACAGGTTAGGAACAGCCTTTGGGTCTTTATTCTTCAACAGGTATTCCAGGCTAAGCTCTCCCGAATCAAAAACAATGTAATCTATAAAATCATATTTTTTCATGAGGGCGCATGAAATTGTTTGAAAAAAAGCTCCCACCAGGACAACTGACTTGCCCATCTTTTTTAAGATCTGTCCAATGGTGAGCACGACCAAAAGCTCTTCGGAGTTCTCAACATAAAAAGCAATAACCGGATTTTTCAGATTATTGATCAACCTTATGATTTTCCGGCTGTATTCTTCGATCATTTCATCAGGTTTCTTTAAAAGATGGGATAAAACATTCCTGTAACTGTAATAGGATAAATCAATGCCATTGTTTAAATTTAACCGGTTGAACATCCACACCTTGATCTCTAAATCATCAATAGTAATATCACACTCCCTTGAGAGATAGCCTTTTAAAGACGCCACTTGATAAGGCATGACCCCATTTTTCCAATAGTTGTCTGTTGAGGGAGGTTTTAAAAGAGTAATCATAAGGCTCTTGGACCTGACATAAAATCAATAATATCTTCCTGCCCCATATTCAATTGCCTTAAAATGCCTTTATAATGCCCTTCGTGTCTGTGAGGCTTCAAACTGCCTTTAAACGATTCGAATACAGCCAGAGAAAAATATCCTAATTCGCCCCAAATGCATTCCTGTGCAGAATCAACAAACGGGGCTAATTCTTGAATAAACCCTATTGTCTCATCGACATCACTTTCAAGTTCGCCCTTAAGTCCTGAAATCAATGTTATATAATTGTTGATTCCTATTAAATGCGCATAGGCAAGTGTATCTTTGATCGACTTCTTGGTAATTCCCTTATTGATTTTCTTCAACATTCTTTCAGAACCCGATTCGACCCCCCAACGGATCTGGACACAACCGGCGGCTTTGAGACAGTCCAGCAATGGTTGCTGCATATTCGGTATGGCAAGGGCACTCCATTTGATCTTCCTGTGCTGTTTTTTTAAAATTTCACAGAACCGCATCAGACGGTCAGGATCCGGATTAACAGCGGCATCCATCAGATGAAACCGATCGGTACCGTATTTGCCGGACAACATCATCAATGCATCAACCGCCTTATTGGGATCTTTGAGATTGATCGTCCCCTTATAGATATAATAACAAAACCAACAGCTGTTAATACATCCCCGGCTTAACTCGTAAGGCAATACCAGGCGTGTATTTGATTTGTAACTTGCTAAATCAAACAAGGAAAAGTCCGGAGGAGGCAGACGATCGAGAGGCACATGGCTTTTAATCCCTGCTGCCGGATGACCTTGGATGTAATCAGAAACAAAAAACTCATTGCCCCCCTTGGGAAATGCATCAATAAACTTAAAAAGCCGCATGATCTTATCAATGTGGTCTTCCGGACAGTTGCCAAAAAGAATCAGTTTGATGGAAGGGTGTTCTTTTTTAATGCGCAGGGAAAAACACAATGCCGACATAAGATACGCCAGTGTGAACTGTTCTAACACGGCGACCGAAACCACCACATATCCTATCCCGTCAAAATTTGTTGTGGACAATACCCGGTCAACATTTTCGTTAATTTCAACGTCTTCCCTTAGAAAATGTTTCATACATCTTTTAAAATCATTGAAAATGCTTAAATTTATGCCCCTTTCCTGGTAGAAAGAATGCTCCTTTATGACATATTTCCTGAAATCAGCCAGAACAACATTATGTTTAGCTTCGAGCTTAAGAACTGCGGCCAGATTGGCAATGTCCAACGGCGGAGACTTGACCATTCCCGGGCCCTTGAGAGCCGGCGGCAAGAGAATCATAATGTTCGTCTTGTGCATTTTCCTAAATCCCGGGCATGGAACATGGGGCGCCCTTGTTTTTAAGCATTTTTTCTATCACATCATTCCGGATATGGTCCCCGTCGTAAAAATCCCTGTCCCCCAAATGACAAACAGAGGGATCGTAAGAGCCGAATATTTCTAAATTAAACCTTTGGGCCAGGCTTTGGTAATAATGTTCAACGTCTGTGATTCTTAAAACTTCCGGCCTATTCTCCTGGCCAATGAAACTTTTATAAACCTGAGGGTGTATCGGAAGCATACACAGCGTGACCTGAATATGCTGATTTATTAAATATTGAATAAAATTCTCTAAAATAGACTCTAATTCCTTGTCCATTTTCCTTTGGTTAAATTCCTGCATAAAAGTCCCGTCCTGCAGCTCCATGATGGTCTTTCTTCTGCTTTTTTCTATGTCCCATGAGAGCAGCTTCATAGTCCACAAACGTCTTCCGTCTTTAAACAATAACTGCCCGATGCGGCCCTCTTTATGGTCAGGGTCAATTTGTTGAGGAGAACTTCTTAAGAGTTTCTCGATGGATTTCTGGAAATAACTGAAAGAAAAAACATTGAACCACGCGCCGGATATCAAGGGCTGTTTGATCCTGGTTGACCGGATCTTCAGACGGCCGAGCATCCCAAAGGTGTCTTCTTTGATGGAAAGCCACCTTTCAGAAACAAAAGGAACGGCTATCAGTTGCGGATCAAGCAAAATGATCACTCTTTTAGGGAATAAATTCTTCTTTGCATACCCGTTAAAAATACCCAAATAATCAGCCAATAGGACATGGATGACTGAATTATTAACAACCTTTTTACCCGGGAATATATTCTCGCCGAACCACATAGAATGGCTTGATCCGAGGATGACGATATCTGCACGCGATGTCATCTTTTGTATAAAATGCTTTTGTAGCAACCGGTCATCCATGTCTATCCGGACATTTTCAATATTTCTTCCCTCAATTAACGATTGGGCATTCTGCTCTTCAAGGCCTTCGTATTGATGAATGACCCCCTTGTATAAACCTGCGGGATCAACGCATATATTAACGGCTCCCACCAACAACAGCACAGGAGCAAATGCCAGGATCATTAAAAAAATCCTCCGGCCTTCTTTGATCTCAAAATTGGAAATAAATAAACGGGTTTCGCCCATAATGCCCCCAAAAAACCATTGCTAAAACAAGCCCATAATAATACATCCACCTGCACCAAACCGGATCTTTAGCGAACACAAACTTTTCACCGGCATTTTGCTGCAATAAATCCATGATGAAAAGAACAACCAAAAGCTCGCTGGTGTGTGTCCACCATGCGCGATCAAACCCCAAAGACACAAAACAGTTTTTTAGATAGCCCTCATTCCATCCGCAAGTCAATCGAGAAAAAATATAAACCGCATCGCCAACGCTCTTTGAGATAAAAAATATCCCGGCCAAAGAAAACAAAAGATAAGTAGCTGCCGTTTGCCATATTTTTAAAAAAAGGCCGTTTTCCTTAAGGCCCAAGATCCCGTGAATTCCCTTTCTTACCTTATAGGTCAGGGTAGAAAAAATGAGATAACATCCGTTGATGGCCCCCCAGATGACATACGTCCAAGCCGCTCCATGCCAGAGGCCCGATAACAAAAATGCAATAAGTACATTCACCGCCCGGTTATTTCGCAAAATCCGGCTTTGACATAACGGAATATAAATATAATCTCTAATCCAGCTATAGAGAGTGATATTCCACCGCCACCACCATTCATCCATGGACCTTGAAAAAAAAGGAAAATTGAAATTATTTGTAATCCGATAACCCATCGCTTTCGCTGACCCCACGGCAATATCGGAATACCCGGAAAAATCACAATAAAACAGAACAGGACACAAAAGCGATGCCACCACAAACTCCGGCCCCTGATAGCCGTGGACATCTGAACAGACTTGGTTGACCAAAACAGCCAGACGGTCGGCAATAACCACCTTTTTAAACATGCCCCATGCCATCTGTTTCAATGCGTCCGCGATCCTTTGATAATCAACATTATGTTTCTCGCGAAACTGCGGGATCAGATTGTACGGCCTTTCTATCGGACCGGCGACAAGTTGGGGATAAAACATCACATAAAGGGCATAAATCCCAAAATGATGTTCCGCTTTCTGCCTGCCCCGATAAACTTCAATGACATAGGAAAGACTTTGGAAGGTGTGAAAGGAAAGCCCGATGGGTAAAATAAAATTGATGATCTTCGCGGGGTAATGCAGGTCGAAAAAGTCCCCTAACGCGGTCAGATTCAAACTAAAAAAATTAAAATATTTAAAAAAGAACAAAACCGAACATGTGGCCAAAATGCTGACGATTAAATATTTCTTGGCATGGGCACCTTTCAGGCGCGCATCTTCGATCAATATCCCCATCGAATAATCAATAGTGATCAAAAGGAACAAAATGAGCAGATACTGCGGGATAAACCACATATAAAAAATGCAGCTTGCCACCAGAAGCAAAGCCCAGCGCAACGAATGAGGATAAAGGAAATATAGAACCGTGACTACGGGAAAGAAAACTAAAAAAGGCGCAGAATTAAAAAGCATTTAAGTCCCCACTGATTTTTGATCACATCTGATAAACAACTCCGCCCTCCTGGGGACTGTTGATAATAATTATGAAAAACACTGTCGCTATCAGCAAAATGACGACATTGATCGCTATAAACCGCCAGTATTTCTTTAAAAAATTGATCACCTTCACCTCCCGATTTTAATATAAATCTTTTTTGATGAAATCAAGCGTATGTTCAGCGATTAGTTGATGCGCTATCTTGTTCGGATGAGCATCATCCAGCGATACCCACAGGGCGGTCGGATCATGCCATTTTGAAAAAAACGGCGTCACGTCTAAAACATCTATCCCGTTATCCCTGAAGAATCCTTGGATCATTCGGTATCCCTTCTTAAAAGGGTAATTGGCCAAATTATGCAGATCGGGCATCATGACAACCTGTAAAAGAATATGATTCTTCCGGCAAACATCTTTTAATTCTAAAATAGCTTCTTTCGCGCGTACTAATCCGGGGGCTCCTTCTTTATACTGCCCCGAATAATAGAATTTATAGCTTTTAGCGGCGTCTAGATGTTCTGCCAGAATATGCGAAAAAGACCAGCACAAAGTGATAAACTGAGAATGTCCTAAGAATCGCCATTTTGACTTATGGGGAGTCGGCATGACATCGCTGCCGACCCAAAATACGACAACTTTATCAGGATGATACTTCAGTCCTTTTGCGATAAAAAGATGGGTTTCCTGATCGGTATTATAGTTGATCATCCCGGTATTAATGATTTGGGTAGGATAGATTTTACTCAAATTGCTCTCAAGAATATTATGAAAAGTATCTTCTTCTTTGACCCCCCAACCCAAAAGAAAAGAGCTCCCTAAAAAAATGATCCTTTTCTGATGAGTCCGGGCCACAGGATAATCTTTGCCCCTAAATCCGTCCGCATTCGTATGTATCCACACTCCCATCACTTTAATGGAAATATTAGGCTTATAAAAACGATAGCCCCCCTCTTCTACGATATTCATCGCATACTTCGCCATCTCAACATCATAAACTAAATGATACCTAAGAAAGGCCCTCACACAAACCTCGACGATCAATAGGCTGATCAACAAAACAAGGATGATTTCGACAACCTTACTTAAAAAACTTATTTTCTTGGGCTTCGGCATATTGAGCAACATTTCATTAGAAAAAAACGTAGATGAACGGAGATACATTTGAAATTTGTGCAAATAAAATAAGCGCCCCCAGCAATAAAAGGACGAGAATAATGGGTAAAAGCCAAAACCGTTTGCGGGCCCGAAGAAAATCCCAAAGTTCTTTTAAAATGGCCGTTTTGGACATCAGTGCTCCTGATTCTATGAAAATGTTAATCCTTGTCTCAATATTTATGTTATTATATTAGAAAATCGCTTGTTTTCATATCACTACCTAATGCAACGTCCCTCTATCCCATTAGAAATCATCCTAGAGATCACCGGCAAATGCCAGCTCTTGTGCACTTACTGTACCCGTCCAAGGGCCGTTGACGTACCCTTAAAAGATATCAAGAAAACCCTCGATGAAGCCGCAAATTTGGGGATCAAGGTCATTCGCTTGACCGGAGGAGAGCCCCTGTTGCATCCGGATATTCAAGCGATCCTGACCTATGCAAAAACAAAAAACCTCGCAATTATCGTGAACACAGCCGCCGAAAACGTCAGCCCTGCCATGATGAAGGGAATTATTACGAACGTCGATGCGGCTCTCATCTCTCTGCAGGGATACGATAAAAAATCGAACACGTCCTATACCCGCTCAAAGCTCTCATTTCTTGATAAAATCAAAAATATCTTCCTCTTAAAGGCCTATTTACCGACTTTATGGGTGGCGACTGTCATTACCCCCGTAATGTCAAAATCTTTTGAAAAGTTTCTACCGCTCATCAAAAAAATTAACCCCGCGGCCTGGATCCTGCTGCGACCCATCAGTGCCTTACATAAAGACCAGAAAAAAATGGACGTCCCCTTCTACCGGGACCTCACCCTTCGCATCATGAAGGCCCGTTTGGAGCATATCAATGTCTTTATTGCCAACCCTATCCCCCTGTGCTTGACCGGAGACCTGCGGATAGGCCAGCAAGCCTGCCTCGGTGCCAAATTCGATAACGGTTATGGACGCATCGTGCGCAGTGCCGATGGATTTTTCAAACCAAGCTATTTTCTTGATACCAACTTAGGGACCACCATCAAAACGGCCTGGAAGCACCCGTTTTTACAGGAACTGAACCGCACTGACTATTTACCCCGTTTGTGTCAACGCTGTCCCGTGCTTGATACCTGCCGCGGCGGATGTCGTTCCATGGCCCTGCGCGCCTACCAAACAGCATTAGGGCCGGACCCTCTTTTTCGTCCGGCGATCGCCCAAAAAGCCCTGTCAAAACCCCATCTTATGAGTTCTGTTTCTTTCCCAACAATTCTTTAACCAATGCTATAGACTGGCCAACCGTGCGCATCTGCGTCAACTGATTTTCTTCGACCACTACTTTGTATTTCTTATTAAAAGCAGAAGCAATTTCAATAATTTTCAATGAATCCGCCCCTAAATCTTTGACAATACTCATCTCTGGCGTAACCTCATCAGGCTCAAAACCGGTCATTGACGCTATCATACTGATGATTTCCCGATCAATCTCGTACTCCATAAATACCCCCTGTTTCTGTCTTATTCATTTTCGTCGTATTTTTTTAAAACCAGACATGCGTTATTCCCCCCGAAGGCAAAGCCATTATTCAGGGCCACATGGATCCTTTGTTCCCTGGCTTTATTGGGGACACAATCAATATCACATTCCGGGTCCGGCGTTTCAAAATTGATCGTGGGAGGAACTACGTCATTTTCAACAGCCAAACAACAGGCAATCGCTTCAATGGCCGAAGCGGCACCCATCGTATGCCCCAGCATGGATTTACAGGAATTAACAGGGATCCTTTGATCTTTAAAAATTTTATTAATCGCCCCGCATTCAGCTTTATCATTAAGAACTGATCCAGTCCCATGAGCGCAAATATAGCTCACCTCTTTTTTCTTGATTCCTGAAACATCCAAAGCATTTTTCATGCACTCAAAAATCCCGTCCATCAAAGGCTGGGTCATATGAAATGCATCGCAGCTGAATCCACACCCTAAAACCTCCGCATAAATATGGGCGCCTCTTGTTTTTGCGCCTTTAAGTGTCTCCAATATCAAAATTCCTGCCCCTTCCCCGGGGATCATCCCTTTCCTGTTTTTATCAAAAGGCTGGCATTTTTCAGGAGCAATGGCATGGACTCGATCAAAACCTGTAAAAACTATCCTCGAAAACGCGTCCACCCCTCCGGCTACGACGAAATCACTTGCTCCCATTCTTAAAAGATCAAGCCCATAGCTGATCGCATAGTTCCCCGCAGCGCAGGCAGTTGTAAATACCCGGTTCCTTCCTTTAAATTGGAACTCTAATGCGATGTTAACCGGTATATTGTTAACAAATGACAGGCCCATGTTTTTTACATCCAGTCTCTCGATGCTTTTTCCCTGAGCCAGCTCATTGTTTAAATGCTCTATGGGTCGACTTTCTCCCATGGTTGTGCCCAGACATACAGAAACCACTGACCTAGAAAAATCATGTCCCTCCAAACCTGCATCTTCAATAGCCAATCCAGCGGCGGACACTGCAAACTGAGAAGTCCGGCATAAGGACGGCAAAACCCTTAGACCAATAAATTTGTTCGCATCAAAATCCTTAACCTCTCCCCCGTTATGGCTTTGATAATTGGAAGTATCAAAGCTCTCCACCTTTGAAATCCCTGATTGGCCTTTGAGTAGATTGTCCCAGAATTTCCCCTTACCGGTCCCAATACTGGAAATCACCCCTAAACCTGTAACAACGACACGTTTAATCATATTGTTTTAATATAAACACCGTATTAGTCCCACTCGTGTCAAAACAATTCACCATGACATGATGAAGGCTTATGTTCTCTAAGGCTTGAAAAATAAACTTAAGATCACAGTCCTTGTCCTTTGAGCAAAAGTTGATGATTGCCGGAATAAAGCCTCTTTCTAGTCCCCCCAAAGCGGCCGCCACATTCATGGGCCCGGATGAACCCAATGTTTCTCCGATCATGGATTTTATTGCGCTAACAGCTTTCTTTTTCGAGTACGCGCCAAAGACTTGATTGATCGCCTTTGCTTCAAAAGCATCCGCGTCTTTTGTTGAATTGGCGCTGGCAAAGATGCAATCAATATCTTTTTCACCCAATCCGCTATTCTTGAGGGCTGATTCCATGGCCCTGACCATCCCTTCCGTCGGATCGCCGGATTGATGAAAACAGCCGGGTTCAAAATTGGATGCAACAGATGCTATTTCGGCATAAATCTTTGCTTTACGATTAAGCGCCGATTCTAATGTCTCCAGTAAAACAACCGCTGCCCCTTCGGCTAAAACCATGCCGTCCCGGTCACGATCAAACGGCCTTGATACCGCAGGTTGTCCAGCCTCTAATCCGGATAAAGAACCTGATTTATAAAATTCCAGAAACATCCGAAACGACATTGCCTCAACAGCACCTGCCAGCACCTGATCGGCGCGATCAAAGCATAACATATGAAAAGCATGATCTATGGCATCTGCACCTGCACAGGCCCCTGATGAAATTGTCGTATTAAACCCTTTAATGCCAAACCGGATTGCCGCCCGGCTGGCCGGTGAATTAATAACCGCATTTGGAAAACGTGAAGGATTAACGCATGCAGGCCCCTCGATAAGACAAGTCTTATCGAATTCGAAAAGACTGTCGAAATTGGCAAACGTTGTCCCTGCAGAAATACCCAAACGCTGTCGATTGCTTTTATCAATATCTATTCCGGAATCTTCAAGGGCAAATTTCATGGCGCAGGACAACAAGGTTGTAGCCCTGTCCAGATCAACCAAGCCGGCCCTGCCAAGAATTTCCTTCGGGCTAAACCCTGTAATTTCACCGCCGACTTTGATCTTAAACTCAGATGTATCAAAAACAGTGATGTCCTTGATCCCCGATCGGCCCTCTCTGAGCCCCTGCCAATAAATATCCTTACCTATCCCGATCCCGGATAGCACTCCTATACCCGTGATAACAATTCGCTTACTTTTCATAAAGCCCGCTCAAAGCCTTGTCTAAAACTTCGCCTCCCCTAAACCACTCTTCGGGGATCTGTAAGGAAACTTTACGGTGAGTGGCAACATCCCTGACCGCTGCCGCCAAAATGTCTGCGGTCAAATCTCTAATGGACAGGATCTTGGCCCCGATCGTTTCCTTTAACAGGGCAGCCCTGGCCGGCTGCTCATGAAACGACATCACCCCATACCCCTCAAAAGGGACAACCACTGCTTTCTTCCTGTGTTTTAGCAGCATCACTGAAGTATGATACGAAGCCACTGACACACAAACGTCGCTCTCCTTGATCAATTCCTCATAATGACCAACGGCCCTATGCAACGCTAAATTATCAACCTTCTTTTTAGAAAGAAGTGCTGAAAATAATTCCCACTCCTGCGGTGTAGTTGACGGCCCTGCGACTACTGTCATATAGTAATCTTTTCCTAAAAGATCGCTGGCACGAATGGCCTGAGCGATCAGTTTAGAAAAATAGGCTCCTCCGCCACGAACGACCGTAATCCGGCAAGCGCCTTTGGGGACAGGAGGTTTTAAAAGCCCTGTGGCGGCATCATCAACAACAACCTCTTGCCGGGGTGAAAGGTATCCTGCGAATACAATCTTTCGTGCGTTTCTTTTAAAGAAATCTGAATATTTTTGTCTCTCCCGTACGTGGGGCAAACGGTCAGCAATAAATTTTTTTTCTATGGGTGGCGAGAGAATAATAATCTTTTGATATAGTTTTAATATTTTCTGCCGCCACTCATGATCTTTTCCTGTTAATAAGGGATAGCCCGCCACTGACCATAATCGGGAGCCTTGTGCGGATGCTTTGATCAAAGGCAATATCAGTTCGTGACGGCACTCTTCGCGGCCAAGGGGAAAAAATTCTGTTATAAACAGATCCGGCCTTTCCCGGGCAATAATGTTCAGACACGCCTGAGATCGCCCAGAGGCGTCGGTCCCTGCTTGACGGGGAAATCGCACAAAACTATGCCGGTTAGTCAATACCCCCGGCAATGCATACACCTTCCCCACTCGATTGATCTGGGCCTTGGGCTGGGGAATTCCTGCCTGAATAAAAAAAAGGTTCCCTTGCGGAAACCTTCTTTTTAAAACCTCACCAATCGCCATGACATGGGCCGTATGCCCAAAACATTCATAATGAGAAAAATAAATCCCCGTTTTAAACTGCATTTTACTTCGCATTGTCCGGCAACACCTCAGGGGATGCAGGCACCGGCTTTGGGGACACAGGCAACGGGGATGCCGCTTGGGGAGCGCTACATGCTTCACGCATCCCGCCATCAACGATATCTGAACAACTACCAACCCCATTGATAACTCCAAACCAAGTATAATAATCTTTTTCTTCCTGCTGGCGCGCCCTTACTCCCGCAAGAATACGGCACCCGGATAAAGCAGTGTACCATTTTTCGCTCCATTGAGGCCCATAGGCGCCGACATAATCCTTAATATGATGCTCACATCCATCCTCATATCCCTTTAAAGCCATAAGGAACGCTGTAGCTCCAACCAATATGTCTTGTGTAACATTCGGGTTCGAAAGATGGTCGATAAAATCCTGCCTTGTGGCCGTATTAGGAGACTCTATGAGAGCGCAGAATGAAACCGATATCTCATCTTGCTGTGCTTTAGAATATTTACTGGCAACTCCTTCGAAACAATTAATCCCTTTTTTAGTTTTATCGGTTCCATTACATGCATCCTCCGCACAAAGCCAAGATTTAATATATTTTGCCCCTTTCAAACACTGCCAGCCATTCCTACACATTGACAAATCACCCCCTGCAGCTTCATACATTTTAAGGTCGAGCCGGTCAACGAGAGCTTTCATTGGATCCGCCGGTACTTTAGCCGCAGAAACGCTTAGACCGGTGACAGGAGTCATCAACTGCTGCACCTTAATTTCCTTCTTCTGCTGGGGCTCAGCCTTGCTGCTGTCAACACAGACAAGAAATAACATAATAAAAAGAACATTAAACACAACACAAGATCGAAGGCTCATAGTTTTATACCGATAAGAATAAAGTTAATAGGATGAATGTGTCGTTACATTGGTATGCTGGGCGCAGGCTCCCCCGGTGGCAGCAACCGTATTGCTGTGTGTAGTCGAGTCCCCGGATGAAATATCTGTCAGGGCCCCTGCAATACCCAACGCGGCAACCGTTGACAGGCCAACCTTTAAAATGGTCTCCTTGCTGACAAAACCATCCTCGTCTTTCATCAGCTCACCGAGGGACTTAGTCAGCACACCCTTTCTCTTAACGGCCTTGCTTTTAATTTTCTTTTTCATCAGAAACCCCTCCTAGTGTCCAGCGTTGAAAAATTGCCTCGTACTGATCGTTGATCTTTAAAGTCTATTATTTCTTATGTCTAGATGCTGTCTTGGGCTTCGCGGCCCCCTGCTTGTCCTCTGCCTCAAGCTCCTTGATCAAATTCTCGATCTCTTTTTCTTCGGCCTCTTTGACAATGGACGGCGATGCTGAAAAAAGGGCCCGCTGCAGCAAGGTTTTCATGTTATCTGCGTTGGTCTTCAAACTGCTAAAATAATGAGCATAATTAAGCAATTCATCACAAAATTCCAGCGCCAGCTTCTCTATGTCTTGATCTTTACTTTTAGGCTTAAGCCACGCCGCGACTAAATCCTTCTTCTCCTCTTCTAACCTGACATGCGCCCGGTCCATAAAAGCATAACCGGCAGAATGGACCGACTGTAATGGATATACTTTCAAATCAACCGCAACCTTGATCCAGTCATTAGCTTTTTCAAATTGGGCTTTCATATGAACCTCTAAAATTTCCTCTCAATAGATTTGAATCTTCCCCCTGTTACTTTCTAAATTATACACTTTCCCAACCATTATACAATTATTTTTATCGTCGCTTTTTCGCCCCCCCCTCTTAAATGTTTACTTGAAAATGCTCCAATATAATGTACGATTTGATATACATATTAATAAGACATCTGTTATGCAATCTATTAAGTTTGAAAGAATTCATATAGAGTTAACGAATCAATGCAACTTTTCATGCTCATTTTGCCCGTATAGTTTAATGTCCCGGGCCAAAAAAGATATAGACTTCGATGTTCTACACAAGGCCCTCGATGAAATTGCTCAAGAAAAACTTGCGGATACCGTTTATTTCCACCTTATGGGAGAACCCCTGCTTTATTCTCACTTAAGAGATGCCGTCCGTTTGGCCAAAGATAAGGGTTTGAAGGTATCCATAACAACTAACGGGGAGGCTTTTACCCCTGACCTGTTAGGGCCTGTTTTAAATGCAGGGGTCGATGAAATATTATTCTCAATCCAAACGCCTGATAAAAAATCTTTCGGACTACGCAAATCGGCTGTTAAGTTTGATGAATACAAGAAAAAAATCTGCCGCGCCATAGCTCAAGCCTTAGAGCATGGGGGCGCCAAGGTCATTTTATTATTCTTGACTACACCGAAAGCTTCTTTTTTCCTATCAACAAACCATCATCAAATCATTATGACAAAAAAGGAACTGCGCTCCCGTGTCCTTGAATGGGTGGATGTCGTTTTGCAGGATCCTCGTCTTTCGGCTATAAAGAATAAAACTGACCTTTCCCGTAACCTGTTCATAAAACGACTCCACGCATTTAGTTTGTATGCTTCAAACATCTTAAACCTGACAGAAAATCTCATCATAGAAACCAGGGTTTTAGGTCACTGGGTCCATAAAGGCCTAACTGAAGCCCATGTTACAGAAGCTAATATCGGCACCTGTGAGGGGCTGCAAACTCATTTTGGTATTTTAAGCAACGGTGATCTGGTATTTTGCTGTCTCGATTATGACGGTAAGACCTGCTTTGGCAATATCAAGGACACGACTTTGAAAGCAGCATTGGAACAAACCCATGTCCAAGCTGTTCTGAAAGGGTTTAAGAATTTCCAGATCAGGCACCCTTACTGCAAACGCTGTTTAGGAAATGTGGGATTCCTCAACTCTCTCGCTCGGCAAATCGGGTCTATTTTTTATTTCAAGATTTACCGCCCTCTATGGGGAAGGCATCAGGGCAAAAATCATGGCACATCAAAAATTGAAGCATAATCATCTTGAGCAATTAAATGCAGGGGCACTTTCTTCTGGAGGTCGTTTAGAGATTCAGTGAACTTCCCCATGATCGTTTGCTTCTTAAAATAAACTAAAACCCCTTTATGGCTATGAATATCCTTCTGCATTTGAAACAGTTGGCTTAAGTATTTATCATTCTTGATCAAAGAAAAAGGGTTTTTTACAACAGGGATCACACGAGATATTTCCCCTCCCCAAATATAAATGGCCGGAAAATTGTTGCTATAAATAGGCCTCCTCTCTGGCATTGTTTTAATTTTCCAAATACAGTAAGAAAACCGGCACGAATTATTAGCATATTCATCCCCAAAATCATATTGGCGCATTAAACATCTTGCTGATCCAACCATATAAAATAAAAAGAAATACGTAATAATTATTTTCCCGATATCACTTTTAAGAGGAGTAGGATTTTTATGCAAAAAATCGGATATGACCCCGCTAAGCATCATTAAAAAGAAAATATGTGCGGGCGTCAAATAACGTTCCAGGTTCTTAAAATTTTCTTTGGGTAATAAACCGGCATCATAAAACGAAGCTGCGATCATTAGGCAAAAAACATATAAACATATAAACAATGCACCTAACCTAAAAATTTGAGTAAAAGACCCCCCCTTGGGATTGTCCCCATCAATCTTATTAGCACGTCTTTTGAAAAATAATCTAATCAAACAATACGCTGCTCCTGCCCCAAATAAAAGCATCTTTTCGTTTAAAGGAATATGCGTCTGCGGGGCAATAAACCAATGACAAAATTCTGATGATCTCTCCCTGAAAAACGACCAATCAACCGGATGAAAAGCAAAATGTCTCTGCAAGGGAGAATCTTCGATATAGCTCAAGCGGGCATAGAGTAATAAACAAAGACAAGGGGTAAAAACAAAAACAGCGGCATGAATACACCTGTTTATAAT
>JADFXX010000012.1 GCA_015233335.1 Candidatus Omnitrophota bacterium
AGCGTGCCCCTTGCAGGGGGTCCACACCAATCACGTGCCACCGGGAAAGCACCCATGGAAATAACGGAGGAAAATGGCACAAAAACATCCCTAACATGTCTTTGTTAAGATGCGGGTTCTCAAAAAGACGGGCCATGATCAAATAGGCGACAGAATCCTCTTCTAAGTTAATCCCCCATGGGGATGTGGCTATAAGAAGCAGGCTGACGCCTGCAAGCGAGAGAATGATCAACAAAATAATAAAAAAATTCTTTCTCATGTTCGTATGAAAATGCCCCCAATCGTCTCGTTATGGCACATCAAAAATCGATGCATACTTGTCTTGAGCAATTAAACGCAGGGGAATCCTTTCCTGCAAAGCCTTGATCGGCTCAACATATTCGTTCATCCAGGCCTCATTAAAATAAACCAATAGGCCTTTATTGATTTGAATGTCCCTGTGCATTTGAGACAGCTGGCTTAAATACTTGTCATTCTTAACCCAAGAAAACGGATTTTTAACAACGGGGATCATGGACGATGTCTTTCCCCCAAGAATATAGATCACCGGAAGTTTATTGCTATAAATAGGCCTTCCCATTGGCGTCGACTTTACCTTCCAAATGCTGTAAGAAGCCCTGCACGGATCAGTCGTGTATTCATCTCCGAAATAATATTGGTGCGCTAAGCATCTTGCTGATCCGGCCATATAAAATAAAAAGAAATACGTGACAATGATTTTTCCGATATCCCTTTTAAGTGAAGAAGGATTTTTATACAAGAGATCAGATAGGCCTTTACAAATCATCATTAAGAAAAGTATATGTACGGGCATAAGGTAGCGCTCCAGACATTTAAGGCGCTCGCTTAAGAGCAGACCCGCATCATAAAATGAGGCTGCGAGCACAAAACACAAAATATACAGGCCTATAAATGCTGCCCCAAGGATGGAAAGTTTAGAAAAATTGGCACGTTTCCGGAAAAACAATCTACTCAGACAACAAGCTATCCCTATCCCGAATAAAAGTGCCTTTTCATTTGAAGAAACAGGCATCTGCGGGGCAAGAAACCACCCACAAAACTTAGCGGCCAAATCTCTAAAAAACACCAAATCAACCGGATGAAAAGCAAAATGTCTCTGCAAGGGAGAATCTTCGATATAGCTCAAGCGGGTATAGAGTAATAAACAAAGACAAGGGGTAAAAACAAAAACAGCGGCATGAATACACCTGTTTATAATGCCCTTCCCTTGATTAAGGAATAAAATCCCGAACAGGCCCGTTGCGACCATTGGCACCCCTGCGAATCTCGTCATCACAGCTGACGCGGCAATCATGGAACTCAGTATTAAAACAGGCCATCTGGGATTCTTGAGATACTCCATGAATAACAACAGCCATATCAGCATAAAGAAGATAAACAACGGCTCGCTCATCGCTTTTAAATGGATATCCACAACATCCGGCGCCGATAGCATCAATAATGCCGCAGACAATCCCAGCCACGCAGATCTGGTATATTTCTTTGTCAGAATGCCGAAAAGCAGGATATTAAGGCCGAAAAGTGCCGAGTTCATTAAGCGTGCCCCTTGCAGGGGGTCCACACCAATCACGTGCCACCGGGAAAGCACCCATGGAAATAACGGAGGAAAATGGCACAAAAACATCCCTAACATGTCTTTGTTAAGATGCGGGTTCTCAAAAAGACGGGCCATGATCAAATAGGCGACAGAATCCTCTTCTAAGTTAATCCCCCATGGGGATGTGGCTATAAGAAGCAGGCTGACGCCTGCAAGCGAGAGAATGATCAACAAAATAATAAAAAAATTCTTTCTCATGTTCGTATGAAAATGCCCCCAATCGTCTCGTTATGGCACATCAAAAATCGATGCATACTTGTCTTGAGCAATTAAACGCAGGGGAATCCTTTCCTGCAAAGCCTTGATCGGCTCAACATATTCGTTCATCCAGGCCTCATTAAAATAAACCAATAGGCCTTTATTGATTTGAATGTCCCTGTGCATTTGAGACAGCTGGCTTAAATACTTGTCATTCTTAACCCAAGAAAACGGATTTTTAACAACGGGGATCATGGACGATGTCTTTCCCCCAAGAATATAGATCACCGGAAGTTTATTGCTATAAATAGGCCTTCCCATTGGCGTCGACTTTACCTTCCAAATGCTGTAAGAAGCCCTGCACGGATCAGTCGTGTATTCATCTCCGAAATAATATTGGTGCGCTAAGCATCTTGCTGATCCGGCCATATAAAATAAAAAGAAATACGTGACAATGATTTTTCCGATATCCCTTTTAAGTGAAGAAGGATTTTTATACAAGAGATCAGATAGGCCTTTACAAATCATCATTAAGAAAAGTATATGTACGGGCATAAGGTAGCGCTCCAGACATTTAAGGCGCTCGCTTAAGAGCAGACCCGCATCATAAAATGAGGCTGCGAGCACAAAACACAAAATATACAGGCCTATAAATGCTGCCCCAAGGATGGAAAGTTTAGAAAAATTGGCACGTTTCCGGAAAAACAATCTACTCAGACAACAAGCTATCCCTATCCCGAATAAAAGTGCCTTTTCATTTGAAGAAACAGGCATCTGCGGGGCAAGAAACCACCCACAAAACTTAGCGGCCAAATCTCTAAAAAACACCAAATCAACCGGATGAAAAGCAAAATGTCTCTGCAAGGGAGAATCTTCGATATAGCTCAAGCGGGTATAGAGTAATAAACAAAGACAAGGGGTAAAAACAAAAACAGCGGCATGAATACACCTGTTTATAATGCCCTTCCCCTGATTAAGGAATAAAATCCCGAACAGGCCCGTTGCGACCATTGGCACCCCTGCGAATCTCGTCATCACAGCTGACGCGGCAATCATGGAACTCAGTATTAAAACAGGCCATCTGGGATTCTTGAGATACTCCATGAATAACAACAGCCATATCAGCATAAAGAAGATAAACAACGGCTCGCTCATCGCTTTTAAATGGATATCCACAACATCCGGCGCCGATAGCATCAATAATGCCGCAGACAATCCCAGCCACGCAGATCTGGTATATTTCTTTGTCAGAATGCCGAAAAGCAGGATATTAAGGCCGAAAAGTGCCGAGTTCATTAAGCGTGCCCCTTGCAGGGGGTCCACACCAATCACGTGCCACCGGGAAAGCACCCATGGAAATAACGGAGGAAAATGGCACAAAAACATCCCTAACATGTCTTTGTTAAGATGCGGGTTCTCAAAAAGGCGGGCCATGAGCAGATAAAAAACTGAATCCGCATCTAAGTTAGCTCCCCATAGGGATGTGGCTATAAGAAGCAGACTGACACCTGCAAGCGACAAAATGCCCAGTAAAATAATAAAAGAATTCTTTTTCATGCCCTATCTGCCATAGAATCACGGCATCCATTGCGCCTATCTGGATTTTTTGAGAACAACCAGATGTTGCTCTTTTTCATTTCATTATAGCGACGGCATTGTGTGCAGGGAATGTCCTCCCTTGGTCCTTTTTGGCCTCGCAACATCGCTCTGGCATAATTCATCTTTTCATTATTTAACACTTCGATCAAATTCTCTTTAAGCGCATTGCCGTAGTCCCCCCAATAATTTCTGGAGCATCCCAAGACTCTGCCGTCGCAATTGATCTGGGGATTGGCCCATAACTCATAACATGTATTCTTGATAAAATAAGGCTTTTTGTATTTCTCCTGATATTCTTTCCGGCTCACAGCCCCGATTCCTGAAAGCTTCCTGACCCGGTCTTTATTTCTGACCGATGAAAAATCACCGTATGGAAGCTTCACCTGAAATCCCATGCCGAGTTTATGGGCCATTTGACGGGCCTTTATAATTTCATGTTCATTATGCTCAAATACGATGAACTGCCAATGCAATACCGGCAAGGTGGAGCGGTACTCGGCCTTAAATTCATTGATTTTTTTGATGTTGGCGATGACCGTGTCAAAATCGCCGCCTTTCCTATAAATTTTATATGTTGCACGACTGGACCCGTCGATCGAGCAGCTGATAAAACCAAAACGATATTTCACGAGAGCTTCAAGCATGTCTTCCTTGACTGTGTTGAGATTAACTCCATTACCCGCATTTAAGACAATTTTCTTCTGGTAGGCATACTTTGCGATTCTAAGCAGATCGCGATTTAAAAAAATTTCACCCCAATTGCTTAATTCGATACTGCGTATCCAGGGATTAGAATCTACGATCTTCTTGAAATTTTCGAATTTAAGGATTTTAATTCCGAGTTCCCGGGCTATGCTGCCGTCGGTATTCGGACAGGCAGGACATTTCAGTTGGCAGGCAGTAGAGGCTTCAAGCCTGATTTTAGATGGATTTATTTTCATTCTATGATCTATGCTCCCGACGGTCTTTCATTTCTTAATGACTGTAAATGAAATGCTCCTGAAGGGATTTGTATCAAATAAACCTTGGTGTACTGGTAACGGATGCTCCCATCCCGGTTTAATGCCCCAATAATATTTTCTGACAATTCTTTTTTGATAAGCCAACCCCTGCGGACAAGCTCCTCTACATAGCCGCGCTCAAGCGCTTCCTGGGCATGCATCTCAGGGTCCTCGATCAATACCGCCCCCTGCAAACCGTTCTTGTGGGCCAATATCTGCGCCACCTTAAACATCGCTGTATAAGCCTCAAAGGTATCTGCACCCAAGTTTTTCCTAAATAAATTATTGGTAGTAACCACCAACACCTGCCATCCTTTAGGAGATCTTTTTTCCGGTAAACCCATAATGCCCGACCTTATCAGTTGAATCAAGGCTTTGCCGAGAAACCGCCCCTTTTCATCTTTCAGGGCGATGATCCCAAAATGATATCGGATATCGGCCACCTGCCGGTCCCTGTCATGCCAAATACAACCACCGGTTCCCATACATCCCATCAAATGAAAAAAGTCATCGAAAAACCCAATATATAAATTCAGGGCGTCAATCTGCTTTTGGAGCTTATAATTGGCCTGCTCGATCTTGATGTCATCGAGAATAGGCATAAACTGTTTCTTTAATACCTGTAAAAGTCGAATGCTGAGTAAATTCCTGCAGATGCTTTCAGGTGAGCGGCCCGGATACCGGAACATCCAATCTCGTTGTTTGTCCTTGTCATTGAAATCTCTTTTTATTTGCCCCACCGTAGGTACGCGATGATCAGCGCAGACCCTGTCTAGATCTTCATTAGATATCATTTCAACGGCCTTGCCTGCGTTAATAAAAACCTCCCTGCTCCTGACCACTTTCTGCCAGCCTCCTCCTAGCAAAACAGCCCATCTGCCCAGCCATTCCAGATTGCTACCGTCCTCCCGGGGAATGGCGATGAGATCAAACCGTTGCGCTCCGGTTGATTGGAAGATCATCTCGAGTAATACCACTTGGTCCATCACTCTTAATTCCTGATTCCTCAAAATACGGTTAAATACTTCTTGGATCTCGGACCGTCCGCTGTCCTCCCGTGCCATTAAAGACAATCTTTGATTAAGACGGTCCCTGTGAGCAGCCTTATCTTCAGCCCCCTCATAGACTATTGCCGTTTTCGAAAAAGATGCCCTATACAATTCACGCATCCCTTCATCCACCTCTTGTGACCAATTCTCACGCCTTTGTTCAAGCGTATGTTTTAACCTCTGGGCCATATGGCTAAAATCCCAAAGCGTTATATCTTTCACAGGAATATATCTGCTTAAGATCGCCAGGTCATCTGCAATCGGGCCGTCCGTGCCCCAAAAGTCTCCCCAGGCAATATCACCGTTCACCTGACGCTCTATGTCAATTTTAAGCCTTTCAATGGATGAAGGATCATGCTGATGCTTTAAAAAGGACTGGAATAACTCATATTTCATCATGCCCAAACCCGCCCTATAATAACCTTCAATCCCGTCTTTAAACTCATCCCATTGCTCTATACTCCATTTTGAAAAACCGCCTTTTTGGGCCATGACCTCAAAGACAGCGTACACTTCCTGTGGAGCTAGACGATACCACTCTCGAGAGATCCATATGATCAGTGATAACAATGGATCAAATGTCCCCTGTTTGATCGTTTCCTTCACAATCATGTTAAAACCTTCTGGGGCAGGACTTCCCATAACCTTGAGGACTGAAGTCAAAGCGCCCTTAAATGGCAGGGCCTGCCTCAATGGCGCCAGATCATTCGCCGTCAGACAGATATTCTTCAAATATCCCAGAACAATGGGGGCATCCTCATGAACAGTATCCAGAAGCTTCCTTAATTGATCCGCTTCCGCCAAAAATATCCTGACGTCTGAAAATTGACATGCATGTCCATAATCCAATTGATCAAATAGGTCCTGCTTGAATCGTTTGGCCTGATTGTACCGGTTCTCGATATATATCCTTTGTCCCAGTTTTACGACAGAGCCTTCAGCGAGCAGTTCCTTGACCTTTGCTGCACCTGCCAGCGCATCCTTAAGAAGAGGTTCGTTCACACTGCCCGCGACCATCCGGCGCAATGCGCCGATCCCGATAACAAAAAATTGCCACTCCCTGTGATTAACACTGGCCGGCTTACCCTGCTTTTTTATTAAAACGTTCAAATCTTCCAAGAATACTCCCCTATTGATAATCCATATAAAACCAATCCCGTGGGCCTTCGGCCTCTCCTGATCCACATGGATCTATGGGTGTTTCACAATGAAGTATCTTTATACCGGTTCTGCCTTCAACTGCACTTTTAATTTTCTGCCATATCTTGGACGTTTTCTTAACTCTTTCGATATAGCTTCCGGCCTCTGTAAAGTCATAACATCCCTGATCCAATACATACTTTGGGCTGACTTTAATGCCTTTATTGTTTTTAATGATGTTTTTTATATTTAACTCGTGGATCTCAAATCCATTAAGAAAAATATAATCAATGTTCTCTTTGTTCCTGAGAGCGAATTTAATGATTTCTTCCTCTTCATTGGGTTTGAAGTTAATCCCGCCGGTCATAAAAGAAACATACGTTTTAATCCCATTCCTTTTTAAAAGCGCCAGGTTCCTTTCAACGTTCCTGATGTCCCTGATCTTATTTGAATTCAAATGCCCGATCTGTGGGGACTCAACGCCGCCATCGACAAATAAACACCCGGCCTCATGCAGTTTCCTCGCGACCTCATCATCAATAGCATCAAAAAAGATATAGCTCCCCCACCGGATAGGAATACCGCTCGCTATGATCGCATCGCATAGATCCATAACATATTTTCTTGAAAAATTGACTGCCGTACAAAGAAAATGGAAATGATAACAATTAAATTTCTTGATTAAATATTTTAGATCACGAATAACTGTTTTGATCGGCCTCACATCTAATGCCTGTCGTGAATGCACACAATAGTCACAATGTTTGATGCACCCGCGGGACAATTCATAAAAAGTCCTTTGGACATTTTTATTTTCCAGGTGTTTGTACAAAGGCCCCGGAAGACTCTTTAATGAAATGGGCCGAGCGGCCCTTTTATTCTTTTTTATTCGCCCATTCTCCTTATACCATATATCCTCGATTGCCCAGATGCTCTTGCCTGAAACCAGATCAACGATATTACGTTCAAATGAATCGGCAACGACGTCGACAAATGGAAAGGATATCAGCTCTCTCACACGAACAGGGGTCGACAAATAAGAGTTCTTGATATTCCTTGCGAAAATGATCCTCTTGCCTTCCTCCTTCAAATGTTGGGCAAGATGCAGGGCTATTGATGTTTGTTTTGGAAATGCCAGAACGAATACATACTGATCGTAGTCCTTCGGGATAAGTCTTGCGATAAAGTCCCGATCAACGCGCCCACTGATCTGTTTGCTTTTACGGCCCGGGCAATTGACCGATCCGAAGAAAAAATGAGTTAAATCCAAAAGATCGACTTTGCCCGCGAATTTCTGAAGATATTCGTCAAATCCCAATTCGTTTAAATGCACACGGGGGATCCTTGGGTGCGGAGGATATATAATCAGCGCCCGGCTGTTTCCTTTTTTAGAATAACTTACAAAGGCCGATGTCTTTTTAATATCAAATCCGGAATTTACCATGCAAAATATCCATTAACAAGGCTATTTGAGCCGATTGTGAAGAAATGTTTCCGAGTGACGCAACTTGCGTATTTCCTGCTCATAAAAAGAAAGCCTGTTCTGAAAGTGAACCGGATAGTACTTCTTGCAAAAATCGTACACTCCTCCACAACCGTTGAACCATACGTCATCCGATACAAGTCCCAGCTTTTTCATTTTCATATATATCCTCGACCCCGAAACCAAGCGGAATTCCTGGACCCCATCTGGATGACCATATATGCCCAGCTCCTCGATCCGATGAAACGTTTCCGCCAGCGTGCCTTCAGTTTCTCCGGGATAACCTAGAATAATATTATAATCCGGCATAATCCCTGCTCTATGCGTTTCCCTGATCACATTCATCGCCAAACTCGAACTAAAGCCTTTATTCATTGCTTTCAGGATCGGGTCGGATAACGATTCCACCCCATAATTGATGCTCCTGCAGCCGGCCTCTTTCATGGTTTTTAAAAGATTTTTATCAACAGCATCTACTCTTGTCCCGCACTCCCACTCTATATCCACCTTATGTCTTATCAAATGTTGACAAAAAGACATCGTTCTTGAGCGATCGGCCGTAAACGTATTTTCTCTGAAAAAAAACTTTTTGGCTTTCCCATGCTCCTTAAAAAAATTGACCTCTTTGATGATCCTCTCTACGCTTTTTTGTCTTGGTTTTCTTTGCCAAACGCCGACATCATTACAAAACTGGCAAGAACTTGAACATCCCCTGCCTGTTTCCACAAAGAACAACTTTTCATCGGCTGGAGTATGCCCGTCAAAGCCCACATATCTTTGGGTCATATCTTTTTGCGGTAACGGCAAACGGTCCAGGTCCTTGATCAAAGACCGGTCATCATTGACCAGCACCTCTTGATTATTTCGATAGCTCAAACCTTGGACCTTAGTCAGATCAACACTGCCTTCGCTGTCTTCGCAACGATCAACAATTTCTGCAAGGGTTTCTTCTCCCTCTCCCCTGATCACCGCATCGATCCATGGGATCCTCTCTAAGATCAGCCGGTCAAGAAACGTGGCCTGGGGGCCGCCCAATACTATATAAATATTCTTAGTGATTTTTTTTACGATCTTTGCTAGGGCAAAACAATAGTCCATATTCAAACAATCGCAAGTCATGCCCAGGATATCCGGCCTTGAGCTCTTGACCTGTTTGACAAAGACGTCCGTATCAAAAACTTCGCCTCGATAGACGTCAACCTTTCTTTCTTTTGACCTTAAGTACGCTTCTAAGGCAAGACACCCGCTCGAAAGGTCCATCTTCATCTTCGGTCTTATCGGCGGGCAAATAAGAAATACTTTCATGATCTCTCCAAACGATACAGCCTGCATATTTCCTGCTGATAGAAAGCCAATGTCATCTGAAATTCTGCGGAATAAAACCTCTTGCGAAATAAATCCATCCCTTGAGGGTCATTAAACCACATCTCATCTGATATAAGGCCCTGTTGTTCCATTTTCTTGTATATCCGTGATCCCGGGAAGAGTTGAAATAAATCAACTCCGCTGGGATGACAATAGATCCCCAATTTCTTGATCCGGCAAAAGGTTTCCGCCAACGTTTTTTCTGTCTCGCCGGGAAGGCCCAAGACAATGCAATAATCTGTTCTGAGCCCAAGCTGCCGTGTCATCTTAAGCACATCCACGGCTAATTTCGACGAAAAGCCTTTCCCTGTCAACTCTAAGACCCTGTCAGACAATGATTCAACCCCATAAACAATACCCGTACAACCCGCCTCCTTCATGATCATAAGAAGATCACGATCGACACAATTCAAATTCGTGTCAACCTCCCATTTTATATTAACGTTGTTTCTGATCAAACTTTGACAAAATGCAACAACCTTTGATCTGTTAACAGTAAATATCGGATCTCTGAAGAAAAACTTTCTGGCCTTGGCATGCTTCTTAAAATAAATGATCTCTTCAATGGTCCGATCAATGCTCTTTTTCCTCACCCTTCTTTTCCAAGCGTCAACAACATCACAAAAAGAACAGGAATTCGGACACCCCCTCCCTGTCTCCGGAAAGAAAACCCCCATTGAACGCTCATACCTTTTGAGCATATTCTTTGGAGGCAAAGGCAAAGAATCCAAATCCTTGATAAAGGGGCGGTTTTCATTCACCAGGATCTTCCCGCTGCTGCGATAGCTCAAACCTCTAACGTTAGCGAGATGGGCGTGTCTTTTTCTTTCTTCAAGACAATCGATTGTTTCTATAAGGGTTTCCTCCACCTCTCCTCTGATGACTGCATCGACCCATGGAACCCTCTCTAAAATGACCTTATGAATGGCGGTCACCGGGGAACCCCCTACGACAATGTAAATATGACTGTCAATTTTCTTTACAAGTTCAGCTAAAACAAAACAGTAGTGCATATTAGTCCAGATACAGGTCATGTATAATATATCCGGCTTTGATCTTTGGACTTGATGGGCAAAAACTGCGCTATCAAAAAATTTGCCCCGGTAAATATCCACATCCTTTCCCTTTGATCTTAAATACGCCTCTGACGCAAGATCCCAGTTTGAAAATGGCATCTCCATTTTCGTGTTCGTTGGGGGAAGAATATGAAATACCTTCATGGGAACCTTTCTTTAATGGCGCACAACAAAACTCAAAAACGGCGTGTAACTCAAGACACACCCAACAACAAGAAAAAAAGCAAACGGCAGCCGGTCCTTAGAGGTCTTTAAATTCTTAAGTATGATATTCATAAAAACAAATACTGCGCTCCAAACAACAATCCGCCCGAAATAATTCATCATCATCGGGGCAGACAGCATCCCGGGAGCCAGGAAAAGACGTGCCGCCAGCCCCACGAAAATCATCATGAACACCTGAAATCTAAACCTTATCTCCGGCAGCCCTTGCCCCCTGAACACGCACCATACAATAAATGTCAATATAAGCGCCACTGCTGAATCTCCTGGCATCCTCAACAAGAAATAGACCGGAAATAACAACCATGAGAGCAAAAACGATCCTAGCAGGGCTTGTCGTAACTCCCCTAATTCTCTCCGACAGTTTTCTTTAATAAAGATTTCCTTCCAATGAAGAACTCCATCATGAATCAACAACGGCACGACGATTATGCTTCCGGCAATAAAAGTTGAACTAAAGAAAACTATGCTTGTCAGGTAATACTTGTTCTCCTGTCCGGTGAGCGGCATCAAAAAAGAGAACAGCATGAAGAGCTTGGCATCACCGCCCCTCCATTCCTTATAGTGAAAAAAAATAAAACCTATCAGGGCCGCGGCAATACCATTAATAAAATGGATGTTCATGTCTTCACGGCGGATAAGAGTGGCATATAAAAGGACCAAAGAACCCGCCAGAAATCCCATGGCTAAATGTATATTATAAATACGCCGTTCTTTGAGGTCTGTTGTAACAACGATCCCCCCAATGACAGCAACGACGACAAATAATAGTAAATGGGTCAGGGGCATACAATTAAATTTAAAGATCATATGCTGTCTCGGATATCAAGAGAATTTAAATACAGCTTCTCAAAACTTTCATCAAAAGGTGTGCTGGTCGTAAAGCAGCTTAAGCCCAATCCCTTAATAAATAAATCAAGTCCCTTGATCCTCGCTGATATTTCTGCCCGTTTCTTCCCTTGGGGCCTTCCTTTCTCATGAAATGAAAAGAACTCCCCGTCTTGGGCCCCGTCTAGGATGATCCCAAACGCATCCGGATCACGACCAATGCGGCTGTCTTTTGGAATATCCAAATTGGAAATATTGACGTTAGTTATGGCTCTTTTATTCCTGCGAATAAACTGTTTTAGTTCCCCTATATCCTCAGCCGTCTCATAAGGGAACCCCACAATAATATGTATTTGCGTCCTTATGCCGATCTTGTGGCAGTCCTGAACGATCCTTGCAACCTCATCTATCTGTATTTTTTTCCCGATAACATCCAGTGTATTCTGATTCGCAGACTCAAGCCCCAGGCTCAACAGCCGGCACCCGGCCTTTTTCATGAGCTTGAGCATTGCTTTATCCAAGGCTCTGGGTACTGCATAGGACGTCCATCGGACATTCAATAAAATGAGCTTTGAAAGTAATTTGGCCAAATAATCGTTGTTAAAATTAATCTCCGGACCCACAAAAACAATTTTCTTGGTCTTATTTATTTTTGCCAGCCGCCTGATCTCGGATATCACCTGAGTTATTTTCTTATACTGAAAACCGGACAAGGAGTTGACACAATAATAACAGCGATTAGGGCATCCTCTGGACAGTTCATAGGTCAAAAACTTATGCCGATGCGCTGTCTTTGAGGTTTTGAGATCGCTGATGCTGATCTCAGGGGCGTTGTTCTCCGGCACTTTTTGCCCCACGGCATTCTTGATCAGAAAAGAAGCATCCCCCTGCAAATACCTTAACACAGCCATTTCTGAGCACTTTGCGGGAATGACGTAGTCAACAAACCTATGCCGGGAACAATCCAAATAGGGTGTTGAGAATGCTCCGTAATTGATCAATCTTCCAAATATAATAACAGCCTTCTTATGGCGCTTAAGATATTGGGCGACTTTCAAACCGGAACGTATCTGTGAAGTCCTCAGCACAGCAATGACGACACGGGCCCTTTGCGGGATCCCCTTGATGGCCCCTATCCCCGCTTGATCCCTCAGATCGATCAGTGTGGCACCAATCGCATTTCTTTTTAAATAATAAATATAATCCAGGTATCCTTGGCTCCTTAGCATCTCATCATATTTTGAATCGTGCGGTAATCTTACAATATAAAGGTGGTTCATATCTAGCATGCGTCCGATATATTATTTTTTAGTAATAAGATAATTCCCTGCGATTAAGGCATCAAGGTCCATTCTCATAAGGTCCATAACGGCCTCCCGTGGAGAGCAAACGATCGGCTCTCCTTGATAGTTAAAAGAGGTATTCAGAACAAAGGGAGTCCCTGTTTTCTTATAAAAATGATTGATCAGCCCGTGATAAAGGGGGTTCTGGGAAAAAGAAACCGTTTGAACTCTCGTTGTCCCGTCCACATGGACAACCGCACATCCGGCCTTTTTCATGTTTGCCAGAGCAGGAAAACACGTCGTCATATACGGGCTTACTCGGCGCAGATTGACCCATCTAGAAACATGCTCTTCTAAAATGCTCGGAGCAAAAGGCCTCCAGAATTCACGCCCTTTAACATGATTAAGTCTGATATTATTGCCCTTAATAGACGGATTGGCCAAAATACTTCTATTCCCCAAAGCGCGCGGCCCCCACTCCATCCCGCCTTGGAACCATCCGATAAAACAATTCCTCTCGAGTAAATCAGCGGCTGTTTGGGCCGGATCACTAAGCCTTTTGATGGCCACAGGAAATGGACCGGCCGCAAGCCGTATCGCCGTGTCGGAAAATGACGGTCCGCTGTAAACATCGAAATTAAATCTTTTCGTATCCCCGCAACGCGCTGCCATTTCCATCGCATATCCGATCGCAAGACCGGCATCCCCCGCGTTAGGCTGGACAAAAACATCATTAATAAAATGAAGACGGACAATTTCACCTAACAATTTGCTGTTCAGAAAAATACCGCCGGCAAAACAAAAATCGCTTATTTTTGTTGAACGATAAATCTCCTTAATCAGGTTAATGACCGATCTTTCAAGGCATTTCTGGATCGTCGCGCTAAAATCGATCACTTCCCGCGCAGGCATTTTATAAGGATCATTTTTGACAGGCTTTAATCTGGCCTTTTTTGCGTAGGCATTATGGATCGTTTGATGGGATTCCATATAAAAAATATCTTTATAATCACACGAAGCCTTGCCGTAAGAACTTAACCCCATGAATTTGCCTTCGTGGTTCCTGCTAAATCCCGCCTTGATCGTCGCATCCCTATAAATCATCCCAAGACTGATCTGATCGAACTTAACATCCCAAATCTTATGCATCCGATCGCCATCACCTACAAAGAAAGTGATTGAATCCCTGTTGTCCCCGCAGGCGTCGATAACCAAAATGTTCGCTTTTTTAAACGAAGAGAACCTATAAGCACTGGCGGCATGTGCCTGATGATGAAAACCGTCCCCCGGGACGACCTCTCTTTGACCGCGCCTAGATAAGATGCAGTATTGTGTTTTGTTATTCCTTGCCTCAAAAGAGCTGATGCAGAAATCCAGCTGGGCTTCTTTAAGGCGGTTTTTTTCCAATAAGTATTGGATGGACTTACGGGGAAAGTTATTGTCGTATTTGATTCTTGAGAACCGCTCTTCCTGAATAAAGCCGCAAAAACGGCCGTCTTTGATCAGTGCCGCACTGCTATTTTCATTATTCGAATTCAACCCCAAAATATTCATTCGCCCTTATCCGTTGCAGATTTTTCACATCCTATGACCTTCCGGAATCGCACCAAATCATCCTTACTATTGCTGTACGAAAAACAAGGGATACATTCATTACTTATGTAATGATGGCACGCAGCGCATTTCTCATACACCGGGACCTTGATCAAATGCTTCCCCGCCAAAACCGCTCCTAGATCTTCCAGGGTCCCAAATGTTTCATTATGGTAAGGACATATCTTCAATGTAAGGTCCGTATCGATATAAAAAACCCTTCTGCATCTGGAGAGATAGTTGACGCTTTTCAAAAAATCCAGCTCATCTGTTGAAAACTCGCAATAAGGCAAGAAACAGCAGTTAGATACGTCCATGCCCATTTTACAAACGATCCTAAGGAAGGTCAGCAAGCCTGTTTTGACTTGGGCGATATCACGAAGATACTCATTATTCCGCTCAAGATTGGGCTGTGCGATCTTGACCCTTACGCCTGATATATATTTTCTGTTCTGTTCGATGAATCTGATGGCTTTTGAGAAATTATATCCCTCATTAATCACGTCCCGGAGAATCGCCTTGGCCTTTCTTTTGTGCAAATACCTCAGGTTATTAACAGCTTTCTTTTCCGTCTTGGCATCATAAGGAAGGTGCACGGAAACCTGCACCCCTTCAAGAGCGATTCCCTCAAGGCTCCGGACATCAAACAGCCCGTTAGAAAAAATATCATACTTAATATTGTTCCTGCGCAAACCCTGCGTTACATATCCAAGTTCGGGATAAATTGTGGGCTCCCCGCCGATCAATGCCACCCGCTCCACCTTTGCGCGTTTCAGATGCGGGATGATCTTGTCAAAATCCTCCCGGGTTAAACTGCTCCCACGCGATTTCTCTTTGACAAAACAGCACGCGCATTGCTTATTACAACGGTTGGTTAAAAAAAGGTCTATTGATCCCATTTCGGTGTTCCCTTGCGTTATTAGACAGAACCTATGACTTCGGCACCGCTCTCTTTCGCGATCGTTTGTAATAATTTAGTTTTTATACTGATGAATTTCCTAGTTGAAGCAAAACTCTGCTGGCCATTTTCCATGTGTTCGCAATAAGGCCGATATTTAAGGACCTTGTCTGTTTCTGTCTTGACCTGTGCGATATTAAACCGAGTGGGATTATAAAAGATTATGCAAGCCTTGTACAATTTAAAAGAATCGACTACAACGACATCCATGAGGGAGGCATTCTTTCTGACAAAATCGCAGGTCGCTTCAAAATCCTCTCTCGTTTCAAAAGGCATGCCAGCAATAAAATTACATCGTGATATGATGCCCTGTTTATGGATCTCCTTAAGAACTTTGGGCACCGCATCGATTTGAATCATTTTCTTCATTTTTATCAACAAAGCTTGGCTTCCTGATTCTATCCCTATTTGAACCAACTCACAGCCCGCGGCCTTCATTTTCTTGAACAAACCAGGCCTAGTTTCGTTTAAAGAAATTTGAGTCCCCCAGCGTATCTTTAATTTATTCACAAGAATAGCATCACAGAGCTCCTCCAAATATTTTGCTTGTCCGGTTAATGAATCGGCAACAAGATCAATGCGGTTGACTTTGTATTTTTCAATTAAATCTTGAAGCTCTGTAACGACCTTCTGAGGGGGCTTAGTCGTAACACTTGAGCACCCCGGCCATATAGAACAGTAGCAGCAACGGTTAAGGCATCCGGTGCTTATCAAATACGGCAAGGGGAACCTGTTATGGTCCTTTTGTTTAAAATAAAGTTCTACCGGCAAATCAGAAAAATCCGCCATAGGACTTTCTGACAATTCGATCGCGGCTTTTTTATTCTTAAGGATCTTCTTATTCTTTCTATAAATCAACCCCGGTATATGATCAAGCTTGTTATTACGGGCTTGTAGGTGCTTAAGCAGCAATAAAAGCCCCTTTTCTCCTGCTCCCCATATAACAAAGTCTATAAAATCAAAATCATCTAAAATGACATATTGGTTCGCTGTAAGAAACCGTCCGCCTAAAATGATCTTTATATCAGGGCATTTTGCCTTTAGTGCTTTGGCTAAAACAAGCGCCGTCAGCAATTCGTCGTAACCGGTGATAGAAAAACCGACCGGGGAGGGATCTTTAAGGTCAATCGTGCGGAAAAAAAATTGAACCATTGCTCTCAGATAAGTATTTTGCTCTGAAGAAACAAGATAGGAACGGACCCCATCTTCGTCAAATTTATTAAAAATATGGTCGAAAAACTGGGCATTCTTTCGGGTTAGGATATTAAGATCTATCGTCGAAACCAAACAGCCGTGGTTTTCTAAAAAAGCTTTTATTTGGGTAATACTGATAGGGATCGCAAAGGAGCGTGTTCTCGGAGCCGGAGGAATGATCAATCTTAATTTCATAAGACCCTTAACTTCTCATAAAATTGGACGGCGAAAACATATATTTTACATGATAGAAGCATTAAATGCGTCCAAAATATTTGTATTGCGTATTCTTTAAAACCTTGCTTAAATATCCCCATGCATGCACCTGCAAGCGCCATAAATAAAAAAGCACTGGCTTATTATTTGACCTATCAATTTGTTCCCAAGCCATTTTCCTTAAACCATGCAGGCCCCCCGCGGACTGAGGACTATAAATTCCCCAGAACGTTAGACCCCAAAAAGACTTTTCGGCATGATGAAACCAGGTTAGCCGAGAACCTATATGCCCTCCTCACCGACATCATCAAAACCTCACTGAAACAAACAACCGGCCCCATCGGGCTTTTACTCTCCGGCGGGCTGGATTCGACAATATTACTACATCTGCTAAGAAAAAACACACGGAGAAATATTTGTACTATTTCCGCAGCTTACGATTCAGATCGATCACATCTTAAACTCTGCGCTTCCTTAGCAAAGAAATACAATGCTATTCATCAGGAGCTCATTATCACACCTGCCCACCTGCGTCAACTAGCCCGCATTTACTCTCCCGGCTTGGATAACCCCATCGGAGATAACGGTTTATTGGCAAACTATCTCATGTTTAATATGCTGTCTTCCCGCACAAAATTGATCTATGCCGGTGACGGAGCTGACTGCCTTTTTCACGGCCTTAATATTCATTACTTGGATTTTCTTGATAAGAATTACCTCCATCGCTTAAAAAAAACAACGGACTTCCCGGATGCGGTCCATCGAAGAATCCTTTTACCGAAGGCTCATTACCCGGACTTTGAACATTACAAATTTGATGAAATATTCTTAACAAAAAATGAGGCCCATCAATACCTCGGCATGGACTTTGATCTGAGTGCGCCACTGAGATCCATTACAAAAACGATTAAAACAAATGATCCGATCAAGAAAACGATTCTCCTGGATCTAAATTTCCTGGTGAACAATCGCGTAGACTACATCCTTAAATCGGCAGCCGCGAATAAAATCAAAATCATACTCCCCTATCTCGATTCGGCTTTAATAGATTATGCCCTGCGGATCCCCAGTTCATATTTCATCAAAGATTTGGAACAAAAATACATCCTAAAAAAAGCATTTGAAAACGCACTGCCCAAGGAAGTTATCTCTCAAAAAAAAAGAGGGATGACCCCTCCGTTTTTGGATTGGTATCTTAAAAATCGATCTTTTGTATTAAAAACTATGCTTAAAGCGACGAAATTAGGCGTAGCCCCCGAATATATCCGTTATCTGACGGATAATATCAACCGCAGCAATCAATACGCTTACGGAATGCGGATCTGGTTAGTCCTTAACCTGGTCTTATGGTCTGCGGGACAACAAACCCCGGACAAAACCCACTCGATTTAAGAACCAATAACAGTGTTTTCTTTGATCAAGAACTTCTTTGCGATCGAAGTGCTCAAAGCTACGACCTTTTTATTCAAACACTCTTTACGGCAAGGAACAAACCTGTCGCGGGATTGCTTTGATGAGTTAAAAATACAGCTCCTGCTAACAGCAAAAATAAGGGGACGGTCGCAATGACGTATTTTTATTTTTTTGCTGATGAAAGCCGGCACCCAATCGACATTGACGGCATCGACTTCGATACCCACCGTCTTAGGGCCGAGAATAAAGGGAAGATCTTTGAGGAGACCTTTATCATGATTGATATCATTTGAAAAAGGGAACAATGTTCTGGCAAGAAGACGGCCAATAATTAAATGAATGCTAAAGTCACGGTTCAACATAGCCAACACGCCAAGATCATTGACAATGATTTCATCCTTACTATTCAATAAAGAGGCCAACTTGCGGACACACGCTAAACCGTACTCAGTAACAGGAGGAGTTAACAAAGAAATTCTGCAATGGGGAATTTTTTGCCTTTCTACAGCAATCCTCCCAGGCAAAGGCAATAGCCGTTCACACGATTCATGACCCATCAAAACGATCAAGTCATTTTTTTTAAGACCTCTACTCTGAACCATCGGAACACTCCATTGATCCTCAAAGAAGACCTAAAACCGGCAAAACTCAGACACACACGGATATCCTTGCCCCTTTTCAAAAATGCCTTTACAACGCCGGATTAGATCACTCTCACATATGGACTTGTTTATCAAATGAATTCCCTCTTTGACCATGACAATTTGGGAATATTTTGTTTCGAGGGAATTGCTTCGCCCCGCTATCTTCAAGGAATGGACCCCGGCTTGATTTAAACTCCTTATCGCACACAAACCGCAGCTGACCTGTGGTCTATTTAATTTCTTATCAAATACTCCCAATGCCTCCTTCTTATCTGCGATAACTCCGAGCGTCCGGAAAATGCAACCGGTCGAGGGCTCTTTATGAACACCATGTAAAGCGCCACAACATATGGACGGGATAAACCTGCATCTCATATCCAGCACAAAAACACTAAACTTAACACCTTCTGTATTTTGGAAAAGCTTTTTGATCTCCCAAACACTCATTTGTCCTAACAGGTGAATATGAGTGACTCCCATCCCTTTAAGGAACATCATGGTCTCACTATTAAAAGTCGCGATCAAACAACTGGCCTGCAACTCAAGACCAAGCTTAAGGTCCCTGATCTTCTTGATCAAAAAAAGGTTGGCTAAAATAACCCCATCCATCCCGATCTCACGCGCGATCAAGGCTTGGTCGACTGACCTTTTTAATGATGGCCTCGGACTATTGATCGCTAAGAATACCCGTTTTCCCCTGCGGTGGATCGCCTGCACACTTTTGCGTAATTCTCCAAGACTTTTAAAACAAAACCGCCAGTTGAGGGGCCTTTCATTGATCGGGGCTTTTTCATCAACAAGTCCGCAATAAAAATCATCCGCCCCAGCATCACAAAGCGGCTCAACTTCATTAAAATTAAGTAAGGGAGAAAGAATTCTCATAAGCTCACCCGTGCGCCATGATAGGAAATGCAGCCCCCGCACCCATCCTGCTTGATGATGTTGCGGTGTTTTTCTGCAATGGCAGAGGCCCAGATCCTGTCAAGACTGTTATTGTGCAAATTGCCGATTCTGGGGAAATGGATACACGTGAAAACATCTGCGTTAGACATTAAAAAAACCCTTTGAGAAGGAACATCGCAAATACCTTGCCGTACATTCCCTTTTAAGAAACGCACCATTTCGGCAACAAACGCAGCATTTTGATCCCGCAATCGGTACTTTTCCTTTCCCAACTTTAGAAGATCACGAATAATGGATTTTTTTACTGCGTCATCAAAGGTGAAACTCCGTTGATTGATCCTGTTGGTATAATTTCCTGCATACTCTGCGAGCTTTGCCCTAAAATCCAGACCATTCTTTTGACAAAACCTGAAAGTAGGGATGATATCCGTGCAATTCACGTGGGTTATGGTAAATTTGATCTTGATTTTTACAGACGGATGGGCTTCCCTGACAGCATGGATCGTATTGAGGATCTTATCGCGTGATCGTCCTCTTTGGTGATCATGACAATTGATGCCATCCATGCTGATATGAAGTGTGAAATCCGAAGGCAATCTGTTCGAAAAATCATCAAGGTAATGTGCCACGTCCTTGGTCCTAGTCCCATTCGTTGAAATCCCCTTAAACCAACGGGGATTCTTTGAAAGCAGCGCATCGGTCAGCAGCCACAATTCTTTATGCAAAAACGGCTCTCCGCCGGTCAAGGTAATATCCAGCTTCTCGTGAAGGCATTTTGCCTCAAGCGCCTTATTGATGATCCCTATAAATAAATCACTTTTGCTCTTTTCTTTCCAGATATCACACATGACACATTTGAGATTGCATCTGTTGGTCAATGCGATATTCATATATTTTATTTTATTTTTCATGTGATTTGCTAGATCTTCACTCTATAAATACAGTCTTAAACTTCCCTGATTTCTCTGGCTCTATATGATCTACAAAAACCACCGATAAATGCCCGGTTCCCAATTGTCCGAACCTGTTCTTTATTTCCTGCCCTATTTTATTCCGCTTGCCATTTGCCGCATAACCCTTTTCCGGCAGTATATTGAAGGTAAAGTCCCCGCTTTCACGGGAATGGCAAGGGCTTTGAATTAACTGATATAAAAGGACACCGGGGATATCCATAAGCCGGGCAATATCACGTTCGGAATACAAAATGCCTTTAAAAGAAATGCACTGGCCCTTCCGCCCATAGATTTCGATCTTTTTAGCCGTTCTCCCGCATCCGCAAGGTTTTGTGATCCATTTGCCAAGGTCCCCTGTCCTGTATCTGATAAGAGGCATCGCAGGATTTTCTAAAGCAGTCACGACGATCTCTCCGACATCACCATCAAGATACCGGCCTTGATCCACGATCTCAACAAAAACGGAATCTTCAAAAACATGCTTTCCATCTTTCTCACAGCCAAATGCAATGGGCCCAAATTCTGAGCAGCCATAACAGTCAAAGACTCTGCATTGAAAAATCCTTTCTAAGTATCTTTGAACAGGCAAAGTCAAAAGCTCATAAGTCGAACTTATCCCCTTCAATGAAAGCCGTTTTTTGTTCATATCCAGATAATACGCCACCGCACATAGATAAAAAGGGTCAGCGTGAACGATCGTCTTCTGGTTATCATTTAAGACTGAAGCTGCTTTTTCTAGGACCTCCTGATCCGTAAAAATATGATCAGAAGTCGGTATTTTAACCTGATCAACATAGGCAGGCAGATCACTGGTGGAGCAGCGGTCCCTGGAACAATGCACCGTTGATAACACGCAATATCTCTGTCCCCATTTCCATTGTGTGTTGATCATGAAGGGAAGGACCATCCTGGCATAACGTTCAAATCCCCGCAAATACGCAAAAGGCACTGAATCTGCCAAGGAACCGGACGTCCTATCAAGAACTAAACATGGATGCCCTATATGTTTATTGCTGATAAGACCGGTATCAATGTTGCCCCTTACTTCTTCCTTGGTCAAGAAGGGGAAAGGAATTGGCGTATTTTTATAAAAGTCACAATTTTCACTCGCATCCTTTAGGACCTGGTTGAATTTGCGTTCAACGATGATATCAATTTCTCTTCTTGGCTTAAAAGAGAATTGAACATGGTTCTTAATATACGCTAGCGCTGCGCTCTCATCGGTCATGTCTGGCATCCTTGGGAATCGATAGAATTTTCTGGGAAAGATATTTTCGTGAACTGAAATTGCTTGCGCAGAATTTCGCATGGCCGCAACATTTTCCCAAACTCCGTAGAGTTTTTTTCCTGATTCCGGTATATTTTTCCGAGTTCCAAATCTGCCCAAAAGAATCCTTCTGGATATTCCCGACAGCAAAGCTTTCATTCCTTTCTACAACGCAACAGGGAAACACATTCCCGTCATAATTGATCGAAGCATGGTCGATCGTCCCCAGACAGCCATATCTCTGATAAAATGTTTTCCCATAATCCATGGCCAGATAGTTCTTGATCTCCTCTTCAAATTTTTCGGGATGGGCCTGCAATTCCTTAACCACCTTTAAAGGTTCCTCCAGAACAAGATCCGTAAAAAAGGGACTAAAATCAAAAGCAATGCATTGGTGCATACAATCGCTGATGATCCCGGGAACGATCTTAAAGAAAAACTCCTCCATCTGACTACGCGTTAACAATAAAGGCGAAATATCTTTCTTATTTTTGCTGTTCGGCAGGACAAAACTGATCTTAGAAATACCCTGCTGATGGGCAAAGGAGGGCATCTGCAGCAATGACTTATAGTTAAATTTTGTAACGACAGAATTAGACTCAACGGGAATCGAAGGGTTTTCTGCTTTAATCCATGCAATAACCCGAACATTACCTGCCCATGAACCCGGTTTCCCCCGGAGTTTGTCATGGATCAATACATCCGGAGAATCGATAGAAACATATAATTTATCTAATCGCGAAAGGCGCTTGCAATAATCCGCATTCAGGCCGACACAATTGGTTTTAAGACCAACGAAAAAACCGAGGTCCTTGGCATAATCAATGAGGTCCGGTAAATCCTTACGCAATGTCGGCTCCTGGCCGTGAAACCGGATTTCCCGGGCCCCGATACTCTTAAGTTCTTTAATGGACTCCAGTATCTGTTTTTTGGAAAGAATCTCTGACTTCTTGCGCTTCCAGTTATCACACATGATGCAAAAAGAGTTGCAACCTCCGACCGGATGGATATCCGCCCTAAAAAAACTGGGGTTCCCGTTATTTAATACGGCTTGATAGTTGGAATAATACCGTTCAAATTGACTCATCTCTTTGCCGCTCAGAACAAAATCATATACAGCTTCCAACTTTGCGGTCTCATGAATGATGTTAAAGGAGCTCTTGACCTTCTTCAACGCCTGATTCTTCATAGAATCCAGACGTCTGATATTTCTTATCGCAAAACTTGTCTGTTCAACCGCATCGTTGATATCCGCCTCTTTGAAAAGAATACCCGTCTTTTTGTCTTCTACGATCTCCGGAATACTGCCATGATCGCTTGCGACGACCAAAAGCCCATTGGCCATAGCCTCCATAATAACACCGGGAACTCCTTCTCGATCCCCATCAGGGGCCGTTAAACTAGGATGCACTAACAGATGGCTTCTTCTCATAAGTTCCAGCACCCGATCATTAGGCAATTCCCCTAAAAAAGAGATCTTGTCTGCAAAAGGGCTTAAACGAACTGCCTTAAGGACCGCGTCCCTTTGGGGGCCATCACCGACAATATACAATTTTAAATTCTCAAATCTTGTGCAAAGCTTATTAAAAATCTTTATCCCAAATACCGTCCCTTTCTTTTCCACCAACCTCCCCACCATCATAATCCGCGTCTCTTGTGACACACGCCTTTTTAAAGGGCCCTGTGTCGACAGCCTTATTCCGGAGTGCTGAACAAAAACCTTTTGGGGCAAACAGCCCAGCTTTAACAAATCCTTCCGCATAATCTCTGACCTGACCAGAAACATATTCGCCTCGGTGAAAATGGGGCCAAGATTAAATTGTTTCCTTGCATATAGGTCATATCCTCTAACAGAGACAATCAAGGGCAGGCCCGAAAGGCGCTTTAGGTCTATGAAAAAAATCGCATCTGAGATAAATTCGGCATGTAATATTTTAATGCCTCTGGCTTTGATCTCGGCTAAGGCCCATTGGAGCATCCGGCCATGCAAATGAGTTTGTTGGAAAGATATGAACGGGTATTCCCGGCCCCATAAACCGGAGAACTTTTCATTAAACATAAGTTCAAATTTATTCTCAAAGCGGTTGTTATGATCTAAACACAAGACAACGGGTTGATGGCTTTTTAAAAAAGACAGTTCGTCGTATATGAATCTTTCTGATAGCGCCAGCCATTGGGCCCGTAAGAATAAAACCTTCGTTTTTCCCTCTGCAAGCTCAATAAGCCGCTTGGCGGCAACAATGTTTCCTTGGGTCATATCAGGGAAGGCCCTGCGCATTCTTTCTAACTTATGATCCGCGATCAGAGATTTAAGACAGTCCCATATCCCGTCTTTTACGATCACAGCACAACCCTTATCTTCCAAAGACCTGGCACGGGCGTACTGGTCGTCCTCTTTTCTGTCGACAGGGACCAGCAGTGCCGGTGTCTTTGTAGAAATTATTTCATTGATCAAATTGTATCCGGCTGGTGATACGACCAAATCATGCCCGGCCATAATGCCCGGCAGATCAACCTCAAACTTTTTGTAATCAAATCCATGCAAGTCACACGACCCTTTCTTAAAATAAGGGCCCGTTACGATCGCGACCTGTATCTTTGTATCATCGATACACATTTCTTGCTTTTTAAGCTCTGCAAGAAAATCAGATACTTTTGAAAAAAGCTTTGCATGCTGGGGGATATCCGCCCCTGTGGAAAACGTGATAAGGATCCTGAGTGTCCCATCCTTAGTCGCTCTTTTAATTTTACCGACAGACCTTACGATGGGCCCGACAAAATGAGTATTCCGGTTCTTTAAAAGAATAGTTCTCTGACGAGGGCTGACCTCCTCCTCACTATGGGGGACCAAGACCAAGTCAACCTTATCCAAAAAACCTTTTTGACTTAAATAGTCAAGATTTTGATCCGTGGTATTTCTTAAAACAAAACAAGTTTTGAGCTTGCTCTCAAAACAAAAATCAACCAATGGGCGGTTAAACTCGCTATCCATCAGGATCATTTCAGGCTGCTCCCTGCTGATGATCGCCCTTATTCTTAAATAATTGATCCGCAAATACGATTCATGCGATACCTTCCCGTCTAAAACCATTTTCGTATTAAGAGTAAGTTTATAAACTTTAAATCCTGCCCGGAGGAGAGGCTCAGGGAATGCGGAATTCGTCACAAAAATAATTTGAGCATCCTTGATCTGAGACAACAGGGCTTTAGCTATCTCCAGAGTCCGGACCAGATGTCCTAACCCCACCCCGTCAATGGCATGTATCAATAATTTCATAATGACACCCGAAAATGTATTTCAAATAGACTTAAGCTTACAACACTTCTCACAAATAGGCAGAAGCTGTTGTCTTAAAGAGTTTGCTGTCCTCAAATCGTAGCGATTCCTGATAAACTCGCAGATAATCCTCTCCCCTTTGGCATTAAAACGAAACTGCCCTAACTGCGCGCAGGTAACCCGTCTTTTTTGGGCCAAATCTTCTGCCAAAAACAGTTTCGTCTGACTTCTGAACAATTCAGGAACATAAGTAATCTTCATCCCATTCCTCAAATCAGCCCGTTCCAATGACTGGAAGAATTTCATAATGCCTTGATCATCACCGGCTTGCTCTTCAAATTGGGGCCCCTGAAAAATCAGTCGAGGAGCCGCTATTGAACTCTGCTTTCGAGCTTCCCCTGAAAGAGACATGCCATAAATGATCCGGTGGTCCCGTATGCCGAGATCTGATAAAAGTCCGGAAAGTTTAATAATATCTTCCTGATTATCCGCCTTTAGAACAGAGCCTACCCCGACTGAAAAAAAGTCCTTCATCAAATTGAGGGCCCGCATACATTTGTTAAACGTCCCGCGGCCTCTTTCTTTGTCATGGTAAGTTTCAAGCCCATCCAATGAGAACAAAACGCCTTTAAGCCCGATGCAGCTTTTAAGCCGTTCAACTATGCCGGCATTGATCAATGTCCCATTCGTGGTTATCTCGTAAGTTATTGCCTTCTTGTCTAAATGATTCATCATTGCAAAAAACGACTTATTTAAAAAAGGTTCCCCTCCTATAAAAGAAACATGTGAAGTGTCCGGAAGTCTTCTGATCAGTTTCCGGAAACGGTTTAAATCCATTTCCTCAGGCTTGTGGGACCTTAATCCTTTTTGAGTGCAGATAGAACAACGCAAGTTACAGCGGTTGATCGTCTCTATATTGGCTATGGTCTTTTCAAAAGGGGCATTCGTATAATCTTTATATACCCCGCATAAAAGCATGCAAGACCGGCATTTAAACCGGCCCACGCCGGGAACTTTTTTGGTTTTGATCAAAGGCCTTTGGGGAACACTATTCACAGAAGGTTCTTTAAGGCAAAAGTAACACTCCCCGGCGGGCATAATGGTCAGGCATTCATTTAAGACCGAACAAGAAGTGGGCATCTTCTTTTTTGCCAGATAAAAGGGAATATCCTGATAAAATCTGGCCTTTTTGAAATTCCCCTGTCTGTACATAAGATCCGCCAGCCTGAAACATTGATTTCTGATCACACAAAGCTGTTGTGGCGTGAAAGATAGATCCAAAGTCTTTCGTGAATTTGTGTAGTTTTTCAAGTTTTCGAAAGGCTTAAAAGAAAACTGACATCCCAATTTCGATGCCAGCGTATAGACCTTGACTATTTGGTCATAATTATGCGGACTTAACGTCAATTTGATCTCAATCGCCTGATCAGGGAAGCGCCTTTTTACCGCTCGAATCGTATGCACTGTTTTACGAAAAGACCTCGCCCCTCGCAAGGCATCATTGGTTTCTTCCAATCCATCCAAGCTGATATTTAATTTAAAGTGCAAATGACTGTTTTGTTCAACAAACCGTAGTATCCTCTCTTCAAGAAGTCCATTGCTGGTAATACATTTGAAACTTCCCGGATACATCTTCTCGACAAGATTGACGATCGCCTGCAAATCATCCCGAAGAAACGGTTCGCCTCCGGCAAAAGATATATCGTAATCCCTGCCATACCGCTTATACCCCTGCCTGATCACTTTATCCGAAAGGATCCGGCCGATATCATCAAGACAAAGATCCCCACGACGCCCCGCTTTGTTCCACATATCGCAATGGACACAGCGGCCATTACATCGATCAGTAATGATCCAGTTAACAGATTTTAAGTTCATCCGAATCCCCCGCCGATGATATTGCAGGAATCACAAACAAAAAAGGCTCCCTTTCGGGAACCTCTTTATAAAAATCTCGCCCACCACCGCTTCAATAGTGACACAAATTTTACTGCCCATTGGGCTTGGGCGACGGCACCGGGGATGCCGCTTCCGGAGCACTGCATGCTTCGCGCATCTCGCCATTTTCGATATCGGCGCAACTGCCGATCCCCTTGATAACTCCAAACCAAGTATAAAAATCTTTTTCTTCCTGCTGTCGCGTCCTTTCTCCCGCAAGAATACGACACCCGGACAAAGCCAGATACCAATCACTATTCCATTGGGCGCCATATGCACCCACGAAATCTTTTATATAATGGCCACATGAACCCGCGTCTCCCTTTAAAGCTAAAAGGTATGCCCCCCTTTTGACCAGAATATCTTCCTTGATCTCCGGATTGGACATATGCCCCAGTAATGCCTGCCTTGTGATAGTGCTGGGGGATTTTATCAATGAACATAATGACGCCTCTATTTGAGCCTGAACGTCTTTAGTGTATCCCCCACCCAATCCCTCAAAACAGTCCATCGGTTTTTTGCTTGTGTCTGTTCCTGCACATACCTCCTGGGCACACCGCCAGGATTTAATACCTTTCGCCTCTTTTACACAGATCATATCGTTTTGGCACAGGGACAAATCCCCGTTCACCACTTCATACGTCTTAAGGTCCAATTGATCAACGGCCAATTTTCTTGAGACGTCTGCCCCATTGGCAGCGGACATGGCCGGAGTCTGATTTTTAGCAACCTGTTGGGCCGAACTCACAGCGTTGACACTAGTCATGAACAACACAACAAGAAAAAAATTAAGCACTACGGAAGATCGGAAGCTCATAGTTTTACACCTAGAAGAATAATGTTAATAAGATGTATGGGTCGTGATATTGGTATGCTGGGCACAAGTCGTGTTAGTGGCAATAACCGTATTTGAATGTGATGTTGAGTCTGCTCCGTTAGAAACATTTGTCAGAGCACCGGCTACCCCCAGCGCTGCGACTGTTGACAGGCCAACCTTTAAAATGGTCTCCTTGCTGACAAATCCATCCTCGTCTTTCATCAACTCACCAAGTGACTTAGTCAGCCCAACCTTTTTCTTTATGGCCTTGCTTTTAATTTTCTTTTTCATCAGGAGCCCCTCCTAGTGTCCAGCGTTGAAAAATCTCCCCGTATTTATGGCCGCTCAACAGATAAGAAAAAACCGTTCTAAATTGATGTGTCAAAATTTGCTGCAAACGCGAGCCTCCCTTAATTATAACATTTTTTTCAACGGCATAATTCACCACAGGATCAACTCCGCGCCAAGGGCTGAAAACAGACCGGTAGTTCCACAAATCAGAACAACCGGAGCTTAAAAGAAAAAAGAGATTTTCCTTATTAAGCATATCGTCATAGCCTTCTTTCATGATATTCCCCAGCCGGAAAATATCATCCTCGATCATCCTGGCCTCATCGGTCGGATAACAGCCCCCGTCCGGCGCATAGACCATGACCGCCCGCCCGGCCCCGCAGGGATTCATCATATCCACATAACCCGGATCCCGCTTATGCAAAACCTTGGTCAAAATGGTCCTGGCCATGCGTTCGCTGATATGGGTGCCTTCTGTATTGACTTTCATTATATGGGCCATCGCTTTGGTATAAAACACATTAAACTCTTCTGCCGAATACCCAACATCCTCCCAACTCTGACACGCATATCCTATCTTATTAACCGGCCTTAAGGCGATCTCAGTTTGCCCTAAACGCAGGTATTCATCAACGATTCTTTCAGGGTGCGCTAGGGAATGCTTTGTGATCGTTGGCAGCATATGAACCTTTCGGCCGAATTTCTTCGAAAAACGCATGATCTTCTCCACCACCTGAGCATGTGTTCCCCCCCCGCCCGCATCGATCTTGTTTTTATCATGGATATCTGCCGGACCATCCAAAGACGTACAGACATCAACATTATGCTCTGCCAAAAAACGCATTTTCTCATCATCCATGAGCAACAAGTTGGTCACAAGGACAATGTTTAGTTTCTTTCCCAGGGTGTTAAACTTGTGCGCATGCTCGGTCAAAAATTCAATCGCCGGCCAGTTAAGCAGCGGCTCTCCCCCCTGAAACTCAAGCGTCACGGACTTATTTTGAACATCAAAAAGGTATTGTAATACCCGGCTGGCCGTCTGAGTAGACATGTCCTCAGATGAAGACCCTCCCTTGGCATGGCAATAATTACAACGCAAATTACACCTTTTGGTGACAACCGCGATATGAAGCCCTGTGTCTGAAAATAAATTTGCGTTTAAATTCCTGTACCCTTCCATAACACTGCGAATATTGTCTTCATTAACGATCAGACCCCGTCCTAACAAACGATTAAATAAAGCCCCTCCCTCCATCACGCGCAGGCTATGCAGCTGCCGGAACTCTTTTTCACTCAAAGCGTCCCAGCAACCCATCATATTAGTCACTAAATATTTGTTATTGATCTTTTCAGTATTAAACGGAAGAATGGAGGACTGCGCGGTTGTTGTCATATACAAAAGGTCTGTTATTTCTTATGTCTAGATGCTGTCTTGGGCTTCGCGGCCCCCTGCTTGTCCTCTGCCTCAAGCTCCTTGATCAAATTCTCGATCTCTTTTTCTTCGGCTTCTTTGACAATGGACGGCGATGCTGAAAAAAGGGCCCGCTGCAGCAAGGTTTTCATGTTATCTGCGTTGGTCTTCAAACTGCTAAAATAATGAGCATAATTAAGCAATTCATCACAAAATTCCAGCGCCAGCTTCTCTATGTCTTGATCTTTACTTTTAGGCTTAAGCCACGCCGCGACTAAATCCTTCTTCTCCTCTTCTAACCTGACATGCGCCCGGTCCATAAAAGCATAACCGGCAGAATGGACCGACTGTAATGGATATACTTTCAAATCAACCGCAACCTTGATCCAGTCATTAGCTTTTTCAAATTGGGCTTTCATATGAACCTCTAAATTTCCTCTCAATAGATTTAAATCTTCCCCCTGTTACTTTCTAAATTATACACATTCTCAAATACTATACAACGGTTTTCTCTCCTTGGTTTCCCGACAAAAAATCCAGATGCCCCAATGGCCTGTTCTTTTGGGTAAATTTGGCAATTCTGGCCATCATGCGCACCGCCTCCAGGGGATATTCCCCTATAGCTGTTTCTTCGGATAGCATGACGGCATCTGTTCCATCTAGAATGGCGTTCGCCACATCCGTGACCTCTGCGCGTGTGGGACGCACATTCTGGACCATTGATTCGAGCATTTGGGTGGCGGTAATAACCGGCTTCCCCATGATATTAGCCTTCTGAATAAGTTTTTTTTGAATAATAGGAACCTCTTCAATGGGGACTTCGACGCCCAGGTCTCCCCGGGCGATCATGATCGCATCCGCCGCTTTAAGTATTTTATCAAAATTCTCAACTGCCCCCTGTCGCTCGATCTTGGCGACCAAATAAACAGTCTTGCCCCTTTTTTTAGCAAATTGCCGCACTTGATCGATATCTTTAGCACTCTCTATAAAAGAAAGACCAAAGATATTGACCCCTTGCTTTAGGGCAAAATCAACTATTTGTAAATCTCTCTCTGTGATCGGATTGATACGCAGTTTTGCTCCGGGCAAATTAAGCCCTTTATGCGAGAGAAGTTTCCCTCCTGTAATGACCTTGCAAAACACGTCATGATCATCTGTTTTGATCACTTTTAGCTGGATAAATCCATCATTAAGATAAATGATACTGCCCCGGGAAACCGCCCTTGAAAGCCGTTTATATTCAACAGGAATCAGGGTATCTGTGCCTACGACATTTCTTGTCGTAAGTACAATGTCCTCATGTTTTTTAAGGATAACCGCATCATTGAGAAGACTCCCGACGCGTATTTTGACACCGGGCAAATCAACGATAATACTGACCGGACGGCCTATTTTGCCCGCGGCCGCACGGATATTGCGGATGTTTTCGGCATGCTCCCCAAAGTCACCATGGGAAAAATTAAGACGGGCCACATTCATTCCGCTTTTGATCAAGCCTTCAAGCTTGAAAGGCGCCCGGCAAGCAGGGCCGATCGTACAGACAACTCTTGTTTTATGGGGAGATTGTTTCATATATTTTCTTAACGCAATATCCGCTTAAATGGCAAACCGGCAAGTTCCTTTCTTATATATACTATAATGAATTTAAAACCTATAACAAGAAAATTTAGCCCCTCTACGCCACACCTTGAACTTCCCCCAACATAGGATATACTTGAATTGATGAAGCTGTACGTTATTATTCTTTCATTGTTGTTGCAGGGTTGGTTGTTAGTACCTTGTGTGAAGGCCTCGGAAGCAGACTTTGAATGGAACGATGCTGTACGGTCTGCCCAACAGGGTGAGCCTGATTTTGCTTTTATGGGCTTTCAAACAATCACACAAGCATACCCTAATTCGAAATACGCCCTTGCCGCAGAATTTGCCCAGGCAGAATACTTCTTTCTCCAGAACAATTTCGATCTAGCCGCCAGTGCCTTCAAAAATTTCTTTACCAAATATCCCCAGCGTAAGGAAGCTCTGGCAGCCTTAGGTTATCTTTTTAAAATAGCACAGATCCAAAAAACCCCGAATGAGGCCAAACAATACCGCCACAGAGCGGCATCCTTTCAACAGCTTGCGTTTATCTTTAATGAAAAAAAATCATTTGAGTTTCTCTCCGGGTTTGGACACAAGCACAAACTGGTATTAACCATAGATAAAATGGAACTTTATGTTAACGGCAAACTATTTTCAGAGGTCCCCTTCTAAATGGAAACTCGCGATCATTTTCATTTTGGTTATTTCCGCGATGATCACGGCCTTTTCTTTTTCCATCAACCGCTATCTTCCCAAGTATGCGCTCGCCTTTTGCGATATCTTAAACCAGCAGTTGGCGCTTAAAGTATCTTTTAGCTCTATCCATTACCGTTTTCCCATCTACCTGATCCTAAAAAATGTCAAAGTTTGCGTCAACTCTGAAAACGCCCCAATGCTTGCGGCCCATCGGATAGTCATGAGTTTGAGCATTCCCTTTTCTGCATCAGGGCCTTCTTTTAATAATGCGGTATTGGATCATACGACGATGGACTTGGAGTCTTTAAAGAATTATTGGAGAAAGTATCGCACCCCTTTAAGTGCATGGACCCATACTCTTCCCAGAGAAAATTCTGGAATTATTATACACAACGGAGAGCTTTACCTGAAGGGGCTCGACAGCAAGCCGTTTCCTTTTGAAGTTGATTTCAGCCGTAAACAGGATCATGTCAGCGCTCAAGGATTCTGGATCAATAAAGACAAATTCAATTTCCAATTATACGGGGATCTGGCGCAAACGAGTTTCAATTTGAGCAAACTTTTCATAGAAGGCGGGCCATCTTCCATCAATCTCTGGGGCAAATGGCAGGAAAACACCATCGATTGGAAAGGATTTATTCTTTATAAACAATTCTATATCCTGGATATCCATGGGCATTTAAATATAGCCGATACGGACATTGTCCTTAAAAGTCTGTCCTTTTCTGTCAATGGGAATGATATGACGGCACAAGGGAGTTGTTCAAAATTAAAACTCTTTTCATGTGAAGGGGACATGACGCTCGCAAGGCAAAAACAACATCCTAGTTATGATGACCCTTTGAAAAAGATTAGTTTGCACCTAAGCTCACAAAATACCCCCAAAGACATTTTATTTAACGGACAGGCTGACCTGTACTTTCTTTTTGACCCCCATTACCCTTGGCCTCTAAAAAGCATGCATGTTAATTTTAAAAACTTAAAAACGCGTCTACTCAATACGAATTTCCTAAAATTAAAAATCGACCATATAGACGCCTCTTGGATGAGTCCGGATGAGCATAAAATACCCGTGGAAAATCTTTTAGCCAGTGTCCATTTAGACCAGCCGCATAACGCCATCATTGGTTTGTCAGCACGGATGTATCAGGGGCGTTACCGCGGCCGGGTTTTTATTGATACGGCGACTACGCCTTGGATCATCAAAGGACAGGGGAAAATCGACGGAACAGATATCAGCCGTTTGGGCCGCACCTTTTTTGTGTTAGAGCAATACCGCGGCATTTTAAACAGCCGCTTTGATTTTCAGTCATCAAAAAGTATTCAGCTTAACGGGACTATGGTCATCCGTCACGGTGATTTTAATGACCTTCATTTCTTGCCGTGGTTGGCCAATCTGCTGCAAATGCCGGCTCTAGGGCACCTTCAAAACGCAGAATTGTCCTGCCGTTTCAAAATCGATGAGGATTCAAAAAATTTGGATGATTTTAAACTGCACACGGATGATCTTGATTTGAGCGGATTTTTTTATCTTGATGCCCAGGATCTGGTTTCAAGCCGGATTTCTGTGCGCTTCTCGAAAACACTTCTTGGCCAATCCCCCATCGGACGCAATCTCATGGGCTTAGTCCGGGAGGCATGGGCTCTGCCTTTTGAATTTAAGCTTTCCGGCAATATCTATAAAATGAATTTCCAATGGGACAAATCCCCATTGAAAGACAAAGTACGCCAGCACATATTCCCTTTTATGGAAAAAATAATTGATCAGCAGGTAGAGTCTCCCCCGTCGGTAATCAACGAGCGTCCCGGCTTTTAATGACCGGTTTTATTTGACCACCGCCGCCACCGTCAGCGGAGCTGAAGCACTATTGATGGTATTAGATACAGGAAGAATGATACGAAGCAATTTAGTCAGGACTGTTGAAGGCACATAGAGATAATCACCGGGTTTTAAAACCAGATTTTCGCTTAAGTTGCCCTGATAAAGCAAGGCGTACAAATTCACGTGTCTGATGACCCTGGCATATACGCCCGGTGTGATGATCTGTGTCTTGCGCATAGCAGCACCCGTGGTCGGCAAACCTGCCAGCATAACAGCTTCCGTCACAGTGATCGTGTCAGAACGCATAAAATATTTGCCGGGATTCGCCACCTCTCCGACAATATAAATCGCCTTGCTTTTAAACTCTGTAATCGTGACACTGACCTCCGGAGCGCTAACGTAGGCAGAGATAATATTCTTAAGCTTGTCCTCCAATTGCCCCTTGGTCATGCCGGTCACCTTGATGTCCCCGACGAATTTATATTGCACTTTTCCCTCAAGGCTTATGGGATAAACCCCGCTGAATTCCGGATGACCGGCCACGTTAATATCAATCACATCATCGGGCCCCAAGGTATACTTAAGGGCATCAAAATTCCTGCTAATTTTGTTTTTACTCTCCTGTATCTCGGACACCAGCGCCGGCACATACAAGCTGTCTCCGGGATATAACAATACCTCTTCTTTCACCTCTGTGGAATAAAGCAGTGTGTAGAGATTAATTTCCTGGGTCGTTTTGTCCTTCCTTAAGATCTTGGCTTTGTTCAGCGCGGCCGCCTTGGTAGGCAGGCCTGAAAGCATCAAAGCTTCTTTCACGGAAATACTTTCAGAACTCATGTTGTACTTGCCGGGCTTTAATACTTCACCTAAAACATAATAAACTTTTATTGCATCAGGCACATATAAGGTGTCCCCGGAACTTAGGACCATATTTTGGGAAGTATCCCCCTGATAAAGAAGCGCAAAGAGATCAACTTCCTTAACGCTCTTCTTATCTGTCCCCGCGGTAAAAATCAGCACCCTATGCAATGCCGCAGTTTGTTTGGGTAAGCCTGCCAACATGACTGCCTCTTTAACCGTGATCGTTTCGGATTGAATGGAATACCTGCCGGGCCGGGCCACCTCTCCTAAAATATATACGTTCTTACTTTGAAACTGTGTAATGATAACATTAATTTCTGGTGACACCACATACTTAGCAATGCTTGTTTTGATCTTTTCTTCCAGTTGCTCCTTATTTAAACCCGTGACATCAATATCTCCTACATAGGTATATTGGATCTTCCCATCCTGTCCCACGTGATAGGTACCGCTAAACTCCGGATGCTTCGAAACATCAATCTCAATCGCATCGCCGGGGCCAATAGTATATTTTGACTGAGGGTCCTGTGCATGGGCCAAAGATAAAAAACCAGCCATGCCAAGACTCAACAAAGATAATACAAAAACTCTCATATATCTGTACTTAAAAACCCTTCCCACCTTAATTTCTCCAGGAAATAGTTGATTATAAAATCGTTCGATATTGCATGCCTAGAATCCCTATATTTTATATCTAGCAATTTTCATACCAATCCATGACAAAAAATATTATGCCCACCGCAAAGCTATGTTTCTCAGACGTTTAGATATTAATTATATTAGGATTGAATTTATATTAAAGTGAAGGATTGTTGACTTTTCTCAACAACAAGAAAGCCATCCAGCGGTTCTACTTTTAGAGAGTACTGTGACAAATTAAAAAGCACCCAATCTTTCGACTGAGTGCTTTTTAATTTGGTTGCGGGGACAGGATTTGAACCTATGACCTCCAGGTTATGAGCCTGGCGAGCTACCGGGCAACGCTCAAGAGCGCTGAATTTAAATGACTTGCAACAAATATTGCCACTATTTGCCACTACCTTCTTGATTTTACGAACACATTTCCCAATATTTTCCTTTATTTGAAAATCCCAAAACCGCAGAACTATCCATCCCTCTTTGTTTAATTGTTTTGTGCATATCTTATCCCTCTGGATGTTCCTTTTTATTTTAGGAATCCAATAATCTGTGTTACTCTTAATCTTCGTGGTTAATTTTCTAAATTCATAGCCATGCCAAAAACTAGAATCACAAAAAACGATCACTTTTCTCCTAGGCCATACAAAATCTGGTCTCCCAATGATAGTCTTTACATTCCTTCTATACCCTCTAATACCACATTTCCATAATTCTTTGGACATCCCCTCTTCCATTTTTGTTTTAGATGAAGGAATGCATGACATTATATGCGATGTAACCCTAGCGGATCTCTTCTTCATAAAATATTATTAAAGACCTTTTGCATTCATAAACTTTATGTATTAAATTAAACCTATGCCTGACATGCTATCTCAAATAGAAAAAGATCGTCTAATCAAAGGATTGACATCAGTTTTTGCAGTCCCTTTTATAGATGATATAGAAGATTTTATTTGGGAAGCTGTTTTTGCTTATGTAAAAAGTATCCCCATAGCAAAATTTAGAAATAAAAAATTATTTGATGTCATTGACCCTATCCAAAAAAATGGCTGGTCAGTGAAAGCTTTGCAGTGGCGCGTGCATCCAGGAGTAGAATTTGAGTTGGTTGTGCAGCGTGCAGACATTATAAAAAAAGCTAAAGAACTGGGGTTCTCCCGCTTATCCTTAAAATCTCCTGAAAAAGACCTCGGCGCGGCTCTGCTTAAACATTGGCATAAAAAAATCGAAGAAGACGTTGTAAGTCAAAACGTTATTAATAAAAAAATATGCGTTCTTTTGAAGTCAGAACACAGAGACAAATTTGCATTTTACGAAGACGATGTTCTCATCTACCAGCCCAACGATTTATCCTGGAAATGGACAGACAAGTCAAAAACCGGACTTCAAGGCTTAAGAAAAAGCGACGGTTTCTGTATTTACCGTTGGTATCCTAATCAAAAACAATTCTTTGAAAGATTCGTCCTTCCGCAAAATGCTTTTATATTTGAACTTAACCTAAAGAAAATTACCATAGAAGAAATCATCGACTTACTAGAGACCCACCTAAACAGCATTCCATAATTCTTTCAGACAAAACCGTCATTAAAAGTGGCGGAACCGCATTTCCTATCTGGCCAGCTTTCTGCGTAAACGTTCCTGTAAATCTAAAATCATCCGAGAAGGACTGTATGCGAGCGGCCTCTCGCATAGTTAATGTTCTAACTTCTCTTGGGTGAGAATATCTGCCAGACCCTGGATGAAAAACCCATCGAGTTATTGTTGGAGACACCATTTCAAAATCTAATCTTCCATAGGCTCCGCTATAACCACCAAGGGGCCTAATTCTTGCTGGTAAGTCTTTAATGCCTTGTCCTGGTTTTAAAGATTTGATTCTTTGATACTGCAAACTTTTCAATTTTCTAGTAGCGTGATCCCATAAAATATGTGAATCTCGACGCATAAATTCCTGATATTCATTCTGAGGAGTTTTATCATAATCCATTGATTCAGCCCCCTCTCCGTTTTCTAAAACAGGCAGATCAGATATTGCATCCCAAGCCGAAACATATTTCTTTTGTTCTCCAAAAAACGTATCTCTTTCTTCCTCTCCATGGGTCTTTTCTGGGAAATGCGGATCAATCCCCGTATTTGAAGCAAAAAACACGCACCGCCTTCTCTTTTGAGGCACTCCATACTCATGCGTTTGAATAACCTTCACGGCAACTTTATATCCCATTTTGGACAATACACTTATTATTTCTTCCCTAACTTCTCCATTATAGGCATTATTTATTTCTGCAACATTCTCCATAATTACCACTTTGGGACGAAACCAATCAACAAATAACAAATATTCTTTAAATAAAAGATTCCTCGGGTCTTCCATAAAACGATATGCAGCGGGAACATTCTTAGAAAACCCCTGACAAGGAGGCCCTCCAATTATGCAATCTAAATCTGTTTTCTTAAGAATAGGAATCTTTTTTAATAAATCCCCAGGCTTTAATTCTGTCAAATTTGCGTTAATAGCTATCGCTTCAGGGTGATTTAATTGGAAGGTATTTAAAGCGGGTTCCCAAGTATCTATACCCGCCACAACATTGAAGCCGTTTTTATGCAGCCCCCAAGACATCCCACCACAACCGCAAAAAAGATCTAAAACGGTAAATTTTTTCATATGCAATGCCCCATTCTTTTTTAATTTTATAGTTACTTCACTGTTCTAACAAGCAGTATTTTGCCTACATTTTTTTAATCCTTCCAGCCTCCTTTCCTCCGCAGCTTTAAAATGTGCATGGATCTCCCAATGATCACATTTCGAATCACGGTCATTGTTATAATTTTGAGATTTCTAACTGTGAGGCAAAGGCCTTCCCTAAGGGGATAAAATATGGAGTTGATACACACATGGTTGGGGAAACCAGCGTTTGAATTATAACACCGCCAATTTTGTAATAGCAAGGGCTTTTTGCCTCCCTTCTTCTGTCGTCTTGACGTAAGACATAAAACTTTCGATGTCCACATGGCCAGTCACGGCCATTGCATCCTTAAGATTAATCCCTGAATTTAGAAGCCGATTTACAACGAAGTATCTAAAGCAATGCGGAGAGATTTCACTTAAATTATATCGCTCGCAAACCCGCTTTAAGAAATCCCGATAGGTATTGGAACAAATCTTCCGCTGTGCAAAATTGGTGAATAGGCATTTCTGCTCCGGGTGCTTGTTTAAAGCTCTTTTAACAATCCCGGCCAGTTCATCATCCATTGGGACTTCTCCCATGTCCTTTGTCTTGGTAATCTCTGGCCGCACGACAATCTTTATCGGCATTTTTTTATCGTCAAGAAGCACATCACTCTTTTCATATAGTGTCGCCTCTTCAATACGACGGCCAACCCTAACCAGAAACATTGTCAATTCTTCATAGCTTGGGTCTCCGACGACCGCATTTAAAATCGTTTTAATTTCATAATCCGTCGGCAAATGTTTCTTCTCAGGTCTGGCCAACCTTTGCGGTATCTTCTCAACCTTCTTAAAGGGATTTTCACTGATGAAGCCGTACTCTTTAAACAGCTTAAAAATTGCCCTTAACTTTGAAATATCGGTATTAATCCCCGAAGGGGATTTGTCCTTTAAAGACAACAAATATTCCTTGTACCGATTGCCTATATCGGCTGTCACCTGATTAACCAATGTTACAGTCGAATACTTCTGTCTTAAAAAATCTGCCAGATGATTAAAAATGCACTTCGACCTCTGTCTGGTTTTGGCCTGAAGGATTTTCTCAGTCTGACTCAGGTAATAATCAATGGCGGCCTTAAGTGAAACCCCGGCAGCTATGCGTTCGATTGAGCGTAGCCCGGCAGTGGCCATACGCTGCAAACGTATTGCATAGGCCTCCGCCTCGGTGTTCGCTTTTATGGTTTCACTATACCTTTTACCATTTACGTAATAGTTAATCTCAAACGAACATTCCCCACGCTGACGAACACCGGCATACCTCTTATATCTGCGCTTGTTTGTCATCCTTGAGATGTTTCCGTTCAAATTCCACCCTAGCATCATGTGGAATACGGTAATGGCGACCGATTTTAAGGGCCCCTTTGAACTGGTTTTCCCGAATCATTTTCCAAACCGTGGTCTTGGGAATCTGGTAAAGCTGTGATAAAACCTCTGGCGTATAAAACGTGCTTGTCATGGCATTTCCTCCAAATTTATAGAACTTTTTTGATACCAATCACGGTCAAGGACATTTTCCCCTTCGCTACAATAATCTATTAACCCAAGATGCCTTAGGCAATCAATGCACCAAACACGATAATCATATAAAAACACTTCTTTTACTACTACGCCCCTTTTATTAACTAACAAAACTTCACATTCACCGCATGATCGTTCTAAATGATGTCTTACTCTGCCGCTATTCATAAACATGCCCCCTTTTTAGATTGTTCCTTCCATTGCCTCAGCGAGCGTATGGTCGCCGAAATAGAGATCCCGCTCAATGCCAAGACCTAAACGACCTTTAACAGCTTCTAACTCATCCAAACTAAAATAACCCATCTCTACCTCATGGCCCCGAACAAGCCCAAAGAAAATACGCTCAACCGGGTCATACTCTGTCGCGTACCATGTCCAACTGCCGCATGGGTCAAAAAATTTTGCGATAATTTTTACCTCCTTTGGTTTTTTGTCCTCCATCGCATAAAGCGGTGGGAACCGCGCTTCAAGCTCTTTTGTTATTAATTCCATTTCGTCCTCCCGTTTAGATACCCCTTACAATTAGGCCAAAAACGATAGTAGTGGCCCCTACATTGCGACCAAATATGCCCCACCCCCTTCCCCCCTTTGTTCACTAACTGGAACCTTGTTTAAACCGAGAGAACTCCTCAAGGGTGTACTCCTTTTCTAATTCAAAATCGTTAAGCTCATCGCTCTTTATAATTGCCCTACATCTCGGGACATAAAACTCAAATAATATAATTTTCCCTTCTTCCGGCCCTGCCGCCATGGCCCGGAAAAGAATCTCCCACTCCTCGATGGTACATTTTAAATTGTCACAATCCATCCCAAACAGTTCCATACATCCCCCCTTTTTGATCTAACCCGTATAACTGCATTACGTTAAAAGGCTTCACTATCTTAATTTGACTGTTCCCTTCCTTTTTTTAATCCGTTTCAGGCAACCGGATGTTTAGTACAACAGGGGCAAAACAAAATGGCATATAAAGGCAAAACAGCAAAACAAACAGCGACATGTAGCTAAAAACAACAAAAAATGCGACCTGAAACAACAAACAGCCACGAAAAGCCACAATAAGGAAAAACAGTAAAACAAACAGACACACACAGGCAAAAAGATAGCAACAGGCAAAACAAAACGCTATTTAACGCTACAAATTTTTCCTTTTCTTGGATCTTTGTCCTCCATTCCTAATCGGGACTTTGGGACGTTCGGGACGTTTTGTAACAAGTTTTCAGCACAGCATCACTTAATTTCACCACTTCAACTTAGACGGCTTTAATCAACCTCCCGAACCTCCAGACCTCCCTTTAACTTTTACTTTTATTGTTTTGATTTTTTCAACCATCTTTTGATCCGATGAAGCAACCCCCGTGTCACAGACTTCCAAAAAATACGCAGTCGTATGATTGATTGCTCTGCCAGCTTTTCTGACCTTTAAAGTTAAAAGCAGCTCTTTGTGCCTGATTTCAAAGGTGCGATCTTTGAGCCTCGATAAAAAGAATCCAAACCGTGTGCGTTGACTGCGTTCATTTGTTGAGGGCCCCAAATCGATATCAATTTCCTCATTGTCCTGAATTAGGTCGTACAAATTACCAGTCATAACCTCGTCCGTTTTATAAAGGTCGTACCAAAAATAAACAAAAGCCTTCAGATTCTCTTTTTCAGAATTCACTTCCGAGTAGAAATCCTTTAAATTTTCTAGAAATCCGTCAACCTTGACTGTTTCGAGCAAACCTCCACCCTTCGCAGACCAATCTTCAAACATGCCGAGAGATTTTTTTGATCTCGGCATCCCCCTGCTAATCCAAAATTGAACGATTGTGCATATGGCCCAAATCAACTGGGCCCTATTTTTACTGACCCATTCCAGTAAATTGGGATGTTTGAATGTATTTGGATTCCGTAAATGAGGGTTCTCCATTCGTGCGTCCATTCTCAATCTGATTGATCGCCGGGTAATTTCATCTGACAATTGAGGATTGTTGGCGGTAGCAATGAAGATCGCCCTGACTAAAATCTGAATGTGCTCAGACTTTCCAAGCAATCGATCGCCCCACTGGGTTTCAGTCAACAATGACGCAAGAAGCCCTGAGCGTAATTCTTTGCTTAAGTTATCGATGACCACAATTTGCGGGTAGTTGCGAAGGACAGATGTAACGCGCTTTCTAAATTCTTCCTCATTGTGGCTCTCCGTCAAAGAACTGTAATTGTGGGTTCCTGTACAGATAGTTGCTATGCTCTGTACCAAGAGTGTTGCACCTGTTCCCGGTGTACTTTTTTCGATTAAGAAGAGCGGGCAAGGTCCTTTTATCATCTCTCTAATAAAAGGAAGCATCAGTAGCAAGAATGCATGTGCTAAATCCGAATGACTGATGAAGGGAAAATCAACAAACAGGTTTTCCAAAATAAATTGCTTAGCCTTTTCAACCTCTTGCCACGACGGACTTTGACTGACTGGAACGATTTGAAGAAGGTCAGGATAACAATGGTATAGACCGCTTCGCCTGCTATATCCCTGCTGGATTTCTAAAATACCGTCTTTGGTGAATAGTGGCCCCTGACAAATTCCGTTTAATAGAGGGAATTCCAGTTGTGGGGTGGCCAAAAGATCGCGAATGTGATTCAAAGAAGGAATTGCAAGGGTCAATTCACCAAATTTGTCATAGGCCATCCAAGCGGTCAGTCTACAAAGATGGTATCGAAGCCGGTATTCATCTAACGGTGTAACCAAGGGCCTACCTTCAGGGCCAAGTTCTACCCTGACAGGTTGATTGCCTTGTAAAAAAATGAACGGGGCCTGACTGTTAGCCTTGGCTATCGATTCCAACGCCTTTTGAGAAAAATAAACCAAATCATTCTTGGGCAGGACAATTTCCGGTATTCTTTCAAACTCAAACTTTTTGGCGTTCTTGACAAGTTCATCAAAGGCTTTAATATCATTCTTAACAACAAACTCATCTGGCTTTTCCCCCACAGGCATATCAATTACATAAACCTCTGCGCCAAGTTCAACCAATGTTTGAGCAAGACGATCTTGAGCGAGAAGAACTTGGGGATTAAGCGTCTTATCGCCGTCGTAGCAAATGAACGCTTTGCGTCCTTTAAATTTAATCCTTTTAAGTTCTCTTGCGGGTCTTTTTTGATTAAGGAAACCCCAAACTCCGCTGAATCCAATCGCGAAACGCTCATTCTGCGTTAACGCCAAGGCTTTCTTTTCGCCCTCGACGAAAAATAGTGGAATGTTTGCATCATCTATGATTTCAAAAGTTCTCTTGGGAATGTACGGCATTACCCTGACATTTCTGGGCCGCATGTAACGCTTCTTCTTGCCGTCCTTCCCTGTCAGAGGAACGTCCAAACGGATGTTAAAAACTTCCTGTGAGTATTTGCCTATCTCCTCAAGGTATGGAAAACGTAAACCACTGCCAATCGGGGCTCGAAGCCCCAAACAGTTCATCACCTCTTTTTCATTTACATAACGTACATCATTTTCAACGATTGTCTGACATATCAACCCCGACACTTTGTTCAAATCATAAAATTGTTGCGGATTTACAATACCTTTTAATTCAGCTGGAACAGACCCATATATTTTCATCCTCTCTCCCCCTGTTATCTAATTGACTTTGATGCTTTAATTTGATACAAATAAATAGGCTCTTGGGCATACAAATTGACTCGAGCATTTTTACCTTAGCCCCTCTGCGACCCTAGGAAGTTCGGAGGGGCTTTTTCGTTATTGCCCCCCAGTCACCCAGGGGGCTTTTAAAAAACTGAGTCGTCGTTTTAGCTCCCTCGGGCATTCACCCTCAGCAAACATAGGAAGCTCCAACCTCAGCAGCTCTAAGTATTTCATACTTTTTGTTACCAGACAATCTATGTACTATTGTCTGGCAACATTAAGCACAAAAAAATTTATTATTTATCCATCTCTGGCAACCTCCCTAAAGCTTCCTGATCTCTTTCATCGCGTTAGCCCGCAACTTATTGCCTCCCCGTGCTTTTCTCCAATATGGTTCATAACAACTATCGGAACTGCAAGTCAAATTGTTTTGCTTTACTGATAAAAACCATTTATTACACTCCGGGTTTTGACAACGCATTATTCTTTCTTTTTTCCCAAAGACTATGCCTTGAACATATTTAAACAATCCATTTGCAAAGACAGGCCCTGCTGTTTCATCATCAACTGGATAGGAGGGGCTACCTACACAAAAACGATTAGAGAATGATGCTAGTTGCAAATGTGGCAATGCCTGTTTATTTCTTTTTTTGATCTTTCCCATTATTTCCTTATAAAGATCCGCAATAGTCGACCGTTCTTTTTCAATCGCTTTGGTTTTTAAACCTAATTTCGTATCAGCAGCAAACTCAACCTGTACATAAAATGGATAATGTTTAAGCACCTTATTTAATTTTTCGATTAATTGAATAGGATAGGCCTTTCGACTGAGCACAAGTCTCGTTGGCACCGTCTTACCTTTATGGTTGGGGATACTAACAATGTCTACAAATTGCTCTAAAATCTGGAAACATTCTTCAATGTCAGCCTTAAGTTTGGGGTTTTTTAATCTTAATTTTTGACTCTCAAAATCATTTAACATATCCACAAACAAATATGGCAAAATTTCAGATCGAAAACATTTAATCGCTTTTAGCCGTCCCTTCAATTCACTTTCGGACAATGGCTGCCCCCCTTTAATTAACCCATCTCTTTTTTTCATACTAAATTTCCTTTCTTACCTCCTACCCACAACAAACAATCGAACGTTTTTTTGTTCCTAATGTTCCCCTTTTAGAATACCCCTAATTTCCGGGGGGAGGATTTTTTGGTCTTAGTATAGCGCAAAAAGTAACCTGATTTGCTTCTTTGGCCCCGGTCTTTGCTCCCTGCGGGCCTTCCCAGCGTCTTTCCTTGCCGTAGCGCCCTCGCTAAGCCGTCCTTTGTCCTTGCTACAATGAGCTCTCGCTCATACTCTGCCAAAACCATTAGCATTTTTAAAAACATCCGTCCTTCTGGCGTGCTGGTGTTGATGTTCTGGGAAAGGGAAATAAAGTTGACGCCCCGGTTCTGAAATTCTTCAAACAGATTAAGAAGATGTTTTAAGCTGCGGCCCACGCGGTCAAGTTTGTAGCAAACAACACAGTCAATTATCCCTGCGCGCATGTCGGCCAGTAATTCTTCAAAGGCGGGGCGGCTATTGTCTTTACCGCTGAATCCATGGTCGATGTACTCCCGGTGCACTTCATAATTCAGCCGGGAACAGTAATCCTTTAGTGGAATGGTTTGCGTTTCTGTTTTTTGGTCTTGGCTACTGACCCTTGCATAAATTCCGACGCGCATTTTCTCCCCCCACAAAATAAAACGGGCGAAGCCACAAACTCTGGGGGGAGTTTAAAACGGCTTCGCCCTAACAAACACAAATCAACAAATCTATCGGCACTCCCCCCAAAATTACCTGCTTAACAACACTTGTTATGACTGATTTTGGGTTAAATTGCAAAAGAAATTTTATACGATTTAGGAACAACTGCAACCCTATGAGGCCGTATCGGTTAAAATACCATTTTTATACACCGTCGAGACAGCCTGTTTTAACTGACAATATATCTTGCTTCCCGCCGCCCTTGCTGGATGCCGAAAAGGAACAACCCACGCTCCCCTTGCTGTGTCTTTTACAGGCGAATCCTTCGGGTCCTCAGGGTTTACCTTCAAATCCAAAAGCCAGATCAAATGCTCCATGACCCCGCAAGCAATTATCAAATCCGGCTTGACAGTCTGAATCTGTTCCAGCAAAAGGTCACGATCTTGATGTGCGTAAGCAGCTATTACCTTAGAATCAACTCTTGCCCCACCACAAGCCTTCTTTAAATTAATCGCGGCAACTTTGGTTAAAGCTCCCTTTACTACATCCTTATTTAGCGTCTTATACGGCGGAAATTCGTTGAAAATACCCGCAGACCACCGGGCGATGGTATGCCATAATTGATGCCTGGGGCCGTCTTTTAACCATTCCGGCAAATCCCGAACGCCATGAGAATGATCTTCTACACCACGATTATTTATATCCTTCATAACGAAGAGAATTTTCGGTTTTGAATTGCAAAAAGCCTCATAACAAATAATGCCGTCTTTACAAATACGCCCGGTATCAATGCCAACTTCTTTATAAAGCTCCCGCCATTTATCCCAGATAGCATCCATACCAGCCATTTCTTAATTTAATCAACTCTTATAAGCATGGAGCAAAATCTACTCTCATGCGGTAGCTTACGATTTCAACCTGTGGTTTCTTTTTGGCCAAAGAAATCACATCCTTTGTTAATTTTTGTGCTCCGCCGTGAACAAGAATGCCGCGTATATTCTGATTGGCATTAGGATCTCTCTGCTTCAAATTTTTGATGTAGCCCCGCAACTGTATTATATCTTCTTCGACGGGACTGTTTTGCTTGCATTCAACAATGACTGGCTGTTTGTTGCGGTCCATAAGCAAGACATCGAGCCGTGTTTTATCCTTAAATACAAACTCCCTGATTCGGGGAGAGTTGGGATGAGGACACAGCCCGTCTTCTAAATAATTCGGATAACTAGAAATATAATCTGACAGCGCTTGCTCTTCGCTGAATTTTCCCAATAATCCTATCCAATTTTTAGGATCATTCATCGCCTTCTTTATCTGATCAAGGGAATGGGATTTAACTCTTGCTGCTGTCGGACGAAACTCACTGCTTGTGAATCGACAATCTTTAGGAAGCTTAATGATCAAGTCATTGTCATATGGCCCTGTCGTCAAATCCCAACGGACAAAAATTCTTCTCCCCTTTTCTCCAAACGGATGTTTGAGATCTTTTGGGACAAGAGGGTCCCATTCATTATCTTCAATCGCTATGCCTGTTATTTCTCCTATTCTGCCGACACAATTACCTCGAAGGGCAACGATAACCATATCACCAACAGCCATGTCTTTAACGGCTTTCCTTGCCCTGCTCCATCCAAACGACTTTTTAGTCTTATCATGAAGTTTATATCCATTGCCCGGCGGCCAACCTACAGCGACGCATTGGTGTTTAAACCAAAGTTGCCATAGCCCAGGATAAACCACCTCTTCACAAGTAACTTTCCAAACAGTTCCCATATGCCCCCCTTCGTATTGGCTTAACCTGTCCCAAAATTAAAAATAACGAACATTCTTAACCCGTTTCTTAATACCTTTTATTTGATTGTATTGAAGCATACACCATCATATATGGGGGTGTCAAAGATTAAAACACCATACGATAATAGGGTGTATGCAACAAGCGATAAATCTAAAAGTTGGACAGGCGATTAAAAACTTGCGGAAGAAACGCAGACTTACCCAAGAACAGTTAGCGGAAACGATTAAAACCAGCTACAAATACATGCAACGCATCGAGGGCAAGACGCCCCCTGACCTACGGTTAAGCACTCTCAAGAAAATTGCGGATAGCCTCAAAACAACACCGTCAAAGCTGCTCAATTTTTAAAAAGGCCATCTGGCTTATCATACCGGCACTTCCCACGGCTCCTCATCTTCCAAGAGCTTCACATTGTCAAACAGCTCTCCGTACCGTTCAGAATGGAATGTGTGGATGGGGACGAGGCTTCTGGGATTCAATGCTTTTGCGAATGCAGTCAAATCCTTCGGGATTGCATGCCCGCTTGTGTGAATCTGTTTAATCGATATACCTTTCTCACGACAGTACCCCTTAAACTTATCGGTAAGATATCCTTCCCACATAGAATATATGATGGTCGCGCCACCAACAGGATGAATATGGGCGATGACCTTGGGGAACAAAGAATTGTCTCTTAAAATCATGAGAACATTTTCTTTTGTCCGGTTAATCTCTTCCATTTCAATCTTTTGCTGATTAAATAAATATAAAAGCTTCTCATGCCCCGCCTCCGCTATCTTGTCCGCATGATACTTAAAGAATTTCACGCGAACATTCGGCCAGTTAAACTGCGGCAGGCTTTTTGTCTTGGCCCCGAGCCGGTGCAATATGAACGCTGTATAAAGATCAATCACAAAGGTTGTCCCTGTTTTACGGCAAGCCTTGTACGCGGAAACCAAACGATCTATATTCTGCGAGGAAGCAAATAGAAAAGCAATATTACTTTTACTTTCCAAGACCTCCCTGATTCCCCGCTCAACCGCCACTTCATCCTTGTAAATTTGTTCGCCCCTGCCAATCATGGAGCCTTCCATAAGGAGGCAATCTATATCCCTTGGCGGATCAGCAACCATCTTTTTAAAGAGCGCACTCTTTCGTCCATGGCCTCGAAAATCGCCAGAATAAAACACCCTTGTTCCGTTGGCTTCGATTAGGAACGCCAATGCATCAAAGGCCGAATGGTCAACAAGAAACGCAGTAATCTCAAACTCAGCCACCTTGAACTTCTTGCCACAGCCCACAATACGGGCGTTCAACGCACCTGTCCGGTGCGGTGTAAAAATATCGGAAACCCCGATCATCTCCCTCGCGCCCTCGCTAATAAATATGGAAATATCAGGATGGACATACCGAAGCAACCCATAATGATCGAGATGTGAATGGGAAATCAAAACGGCGTCAACGCACGGGGCATCACCACGGTACAGACCATTTACTGCGGGAAGTACGCCTAAATCCAACAATTGCTTAACCGTCTTACCCTCTATCACCTTGCTGTCAAATGGCTGGTCTTTTCTGGCGGATACTAGAGGAATCCCTAAATCAACAATGATCCGGGACTTGCCTGTCATCAATTCGACGCAAATTCCGCCGATCTCTTTAGTGCCCCGATGAATTAATAATTGCATTATTTAACCTTGTCGAAATCAATCTCATTTTTGATATGTAAAACTCTTATGTCCGGATGCTGCGCCTTGAGTTCTCTTATGCTCTGTTCAGCCAGCCCCGAATATCCCCCGACAACAACAACCCCCAAAACACCCTCAACAATATCAATCTTGAGCCCTTCTGGCAAAAGTCCAAGCCCTTGCTTCTGAAAAACATTAATTTCGTAACACTCTTTATACTGCTGGAAATTATTTTTAATACGCTCAATATAGCCGCCAAGTTGTGTAAAAACCTCCCCCTTCAATTCCAGATTATTGCCTAATTTAACTTCCAAGACACAAAACTGATATTTTCCCGAATTATTCCTCTTAATCGCCAGAAGATCCATCTTGGTAGAACTATTCCGATCAACAACCTGTCGGTCGATTATTATCAAATCGTCCCTATTGGCATTGTCAGTCAGGAGCATCTGTTCAAAAACAATTTCCTCTTGAAACTGAACATCTTTAACCTTCTGCCCCATCAATAATAAATTTCTAGTGCTAAAAAAAGGATGCAGCTGCCCGCGCTCAATGGTAAATAAATAATACTCCTTCTCCTGAACATTCCTGAAGCGCTTAACCATAACGCCCATGCCCTCGACAAATTTACGATGAATTCTAATCTTGTAAAGATTGTTTGATCTGCGGTAGGATATTTTTCCAAGACTGTTACCTTTATAATAAAGATTCAGATAGTCGTCGCGTATCTGCAAGCCATACTCAAACCCGGACTGTTTAATCTTCTCAATCAAGAACCCAAAATCCCGCCTCACGGCCTCGTATGTTTCTTGGGACAGATATCTACTTATGACCCTTTTCATGCTTCTCCCACCTTGTAGTTAATTTTAACCAACCACATTAACCCGTTCATTTCTGTATTTGTAGCTCATACTGCCGCAACAACGATAATGTCCTAAGGACCTCGTCCTCGTAATTGCTAGTAGAAATCTTTTTCAACAATTCAGGAAGAACCTGATCGCGGAAACTCAAGACACTTACCCGAATACCATGCTTCTTATTATAACTTATTAAAAAGTTATCCAAATCAGCCTTATCTGTAATGGCCCATGTAACAAACACTCTATTAATCTTCGATAAATTAAAACCCGCCCCTTGATAAGTATTTTTAATTTTATCAATATACGTTTTACCTTTAGCGAGATCTGTATTCTTCCCTTCCCGCTTCGGGGGCAGTCCAAGAAACTTTTTATCAAAAATCTCACACAAATCATTCGTAGACGGAGACCATTCCTTACAATGAGTGACCGAACTCTCAACGTGGTATTGCGCCTTAGTGACTAAATTGTACGCAAGCAGGTCTACCTGCCGGTTGTTTCCCGACTGAATCTTTACATCAGTCATCGTAAAACAACCTTTACAATAACGAAAATAACATTCAACAATATGTTCCACTGCGTTCATATTATCCGCCAATCTCTTGCAAAAATTTTTCTGCAACTTGAGGATAAAACTTCCTTATGCTTATAACTCGACCTTTTACACTGGCCAATCTTTTTCCATATAATGGATCATTCTTTGGCGTATTCTTAAGTTCGTTGACAGCACTTCTTATTCTGTTCATCTCTTTCCTTGGTATCCCGGGCGTCTGGTTTACTATTCTTTTTGTGACCGTTTGGGAATCACTTTTTGGCATTACTAAAGTCTTCTTATGGCTAATAGTAAAACCTGCCCTAGCCATCATTTTACAAACTTCTGAAACCAGCTCCACAGGCAACCTTTTACCAGAGAAGGCTGAATCATCAATAAATTGTGACATTTCAAAGCCATGACTATTGACCAACTTTTTAATTTCAATGAGGACTGGTAGCAAAACCAAGTTTGCTAATAAAGGACTTGTTGGGGCCCCGACAGGCAACTGCCCTTTATACGCCGTTAATAAAGTTGCAAGCCTTGCCGTATCGGACAATGCTCCTAATTTATCTTTAAAAACATCATATATATGTTTATTAGTAATGCTTGGAAAGCAATTTTTGATATCTAATGTCACAACAATATCTTTTCTTAAATGCAATTTAAAATGATCTTCCAGCGCCTTACCTTTAATCCCTCCCACTATAAAATCTGGGAATGGATATTTTTGTAGAATCCAAGTGTTTATCTTTTTTTGAATTATCTTCAGCCTGTCAGAAGGATTGTGTATTAGCCTTGGTTTTTTGCCTTTCTTTTTTTCAAAATAAGGATTATATAAGCTTTCCGCTACGGCTGCCACTTCTTGTAATTCATGGGGCTTAACTCTTATTATCCAAGCAAATTTGTTTGGGGATTCCAACGGAAAAGGATTCGGGCTAGATTTTTGCTGTTCTGAGGATGTCATCGATGGCAGAGGCAATTTTTTTAAGGGGTTTTGAAAAGCGCTTCATATCTGGCTTCGGTTCACAAGCCAAAAGAAAAATGAGCTGTTCGGGAATGTCAAAACAATGGGCAGTTTTATTTATCAAATCAATTCCAGGCTCTCTCCCGCCTTTTTCTATTAAAGAGAGATACCCCTGCGTAATCCCTAACATTTTTGAAAGTTTCTGTTGGGAAATTTTACGCTTTTGCCTTAACCTCTTTATAACCTGACCAATATCCATATTATTAAACGCAATGAAGATTGCGTACCAATTACTCTGTAAAGGAGATGTGTTCGCCGCCAGAGCCAATTCTTAGTTTAGTTTGATAGGAAAGAATGAAGGAAGGTAACAATTTCCCTTAAAAGGGCAACGATCATGGGCCAATCAACGCTCCAGCCACTATCTACCCTCTCAATCAGTTCTTCCAGCTCATTTCTAAACCGAATCAACTCCTTTTGCTCACGCGTTTGTTCACTTTCGTTTGAGATCATCAACTCAAGAGAGCTGACCATCCCTGCCAACTTTGACCGCAACTTCTTGTTGTTCATAAAACCTCCTACTATGGGTTGGTTGTTATCAGAACGCACCATGCGTCCTGCAGGCCCAAAGAACACATCTGCCGTTCTGATAAGTGAACAAACCATCCCAGTACAGAACCCTCACAAGTCAACTGCAGGCCCCTACCCCTAATCTTCATTGTTGAATCTTAGCTGTACAGTGATTGGTATTCTGTTCAGTGGTAGATAGTCTTGCAGACTGTGCTTGCGGGATAAAACTACAACGGTCAAATTGACGTTGCTGCCCTTGTTTACACAAGCGCATTAAACTAATGATTGGAACAATCATTCATGGCAAGATGTCATCGGAGGCAGTCAAAGAGCGTACGCCCAATGGAACATTGGGTCATAGATTAATATAGCAGAATTTCTATGAGAGTCAAGCATAATTATTACAAATAGTAATAATTATTCCAAGTTGACGTTAAGAAAAGTTGCCACTATTTTGCCACTATTTTTCAATTTTTAGAGCCAAATTAGGTGAAATTAAGAGAAATTAGGTGGGATTAATTAAAAGGGTTTTAGTCTTAAAAAATCTACATTGTTAAAGACATAAAATCATATTTTACCGTCGATAAATTGAAAAAGCACCCGACATTACTATCGAGTGCTTTTCAATGGTTGCGGGGACAGGATTTGAACCTATGACCTCCAGGTTATGAGCCTGGCGAGCTACCGGGCTGCTCCACCCCGCGATATTTCTTACTTTTGCCCTGCTGGGACGATCTTGTAGACCGTCTCCCCCGGACGAATCAAACCCATTGTTTCGCGCCCCACTTTTTCCACATAATCCGGGTCGGTTTGCAACAGGTGTCTTTCTTCTTCGAATTTCTTGTTTCTAGCTTCTAAGTCTGCTATCTTTTGGGCATACTCACGATTTTTTCGTTTTAAATCCTGCATCGTCGCATAGGACGGCAAAAAAACCGCAAGGATGGCAACCGTTATGACAAATAATGAAAGAGCATTCTTTAACATTTCTAATAAATCTTGTGCCAATTCTGACCGGCATAAACGGCCTTTTTGCCTAATTCTTCCTCGATGCGTAGCAATTCGTTATATTTAGCAATACGGTCCGTGCGGGAAAGCGAACCCGTCTTGATCTGACCGATATTCGTCGCCACAACCAGATGAGCGATCGTTACATCCTCCGTCTCACCGGAGCGGTGGGACATGATCGAATGATACTTATTCTTCTTGGCTAAGTTAATGGTATCCAAGGTTTCAGACAAAGACCCGATCTGATTGACCTTGATCAAGATCGCATTGGCGGTCTTAGTATCAATACCCCGCTGCAAGCGCTTGACATTAGTGACGAACAGATCATCGCCGACTATTTGAATTTTGCTCCCCAAACGGTCTGTCATGGCCTTCCAGCCTGACCAGTCATCTTCTGCCAAACCATCTTCAATGGACGCCACCGGATACTTGGCCACCATGCTGGCATAGGCATCAATCATGTCTTTGGAAGAAATTTTCTTACCGTTGTAATCATACTGGCCGTTCTCATAAAAAGAAGAAGACGCCGGATCTAAAGCAATAAAAATGTCTTTTCCCGGCTTATACCCTGCTTTTTCGATCGCTTGGATAATGATATCCAAACCCTCCTCATTACTGCCTAAATTAGGAGCAAACCCGCCTTCATCACCGACGGATGTAGCCATTTTTTGATCATGCAAAATGCCTTTTAAGGTATGAAAAACTTCACACGCCCACTGGATGGCCTTAGAAAATGTCGGGGCGCCTGCGGGCATGATCATAAATTCCTGAATATCTAAATTATTATCCGCGTGCAGACCACCATTGATGATGTTCATCATGGGGACCGGTAAAATATGGGCTTTGGAGCCGCCGATATATTTATAAAGGGATTCCCCTTTTTCAATGGCTGAAGCCTTAGCGACAGCTAAAGACACGCCCAAAATCGCATTGGCCCCTAATCTGCCTTTATTTTCTGTGCCATCTAATGCAATGACCGCCTTATCAATAGCCTTAAAATCTGCCGGCTTACCTTTGACAACCTTTGCAATTGTGGTATTTACATTATTAACAGCTTTTAAAACGCCCTTGCCTTTGAAACGGCTTTTATCCCCATCGCGCAATTCAACAGCCTCGTGCTCGCCGGTAGATGCCCCCGAAGGGACAGCGGCACGGCCAAAAGCGCCGGAACTCAACAAGACATCAACCTCTATAGTGGGATTGCCCCGGGAATCAATAATTTCGCGAGCCTTGACTGATTTGATTTTAGACATATTCACCTCTGCCAAATTAAAATTGTTATACGCATTCCTTCGAGAATGCGTAATCTAACATAGATTAGATTGGTAGTCAAGAACAACCGACAAGGGTGTTAATGATATTTTAATTTATTGTATAGTTGAATTTCCGCCTATAGTGGATTTGCCGCCAAGCACGGAAGTAGAAACAGGCCCGCTTTGTGGTATTTCAACGGCAATCACGCCCCAATTGCCACTAGAAGTGCTACTGGCATCAACCGTTGATACCCCTGTGTTCTGCCATTCTGTCCTTAGATTACAATAATTAGTTTGGGCCGTCCCCGTTTGTGCATTTGTAGATCCGGTATAACCAGCACCCGCACTTATGGCAGTTAAGTTTGAACCCGTAGCAAAACCCCCTACCGTAGCGCTGGTTGCAGCTGGACTTGTCAGACTTAATGAGGGAGATTTCCCTGAATATGATGACGAAGTGGCTATAGATTGTGCTACGGGGGTTGAAGTGTTGTATCCGGTTACATTCAAAACATCATACGCAAGCCTGCCACTACCTGCTGTCGGTGTTACCGTTATGGTTAATGTTCCCAGACTCCCTCCTGTACAGGTTGATGTCCCGGTTCCTTCCAATAAGTAAAGATAAGAATGGTATCCCAAAAGCGCTGTAAAAGTGGCGGAGGTTGCAACAGTTGACCACGTTAATCCACAGCCAGATACCGATGCAGTTGCCGTATTAGTTGATAAAAGATGCGTATCAACAAACACTACGGCCATTCCTGTAATAGAAATACTTGCAGTCGTTACACTAAGGGCAGCTGCTGCATTAGAATCTAATTCACTTACAACAGGAACAGCCAACGCCTGTCCTGACCAGAGGATCAAAAATAATGTTAGTCCCGCCCTCATCGGATATCCATCACCTTTGTTACGCCATCTGTCCACTAACAAATTTATGAATAATACTAGCGACCAATGTCTGATATGGAATCCCCTCATGCGCTGCCTTAGCTTTTAAACTGACCAAATCATACTGAGTCAACCGCACATTAATACGCTGGTCTTTTTTCATAGTCTCCCGCGCAATCAATCGATGCCGGGCTATTTCTTTTTCCATATCTTTAACCGGTCTCCATTCGCCTCGCTCAATGGATGCGATAAGTTCCTGTTCTTGTTTTTTAGTAATCGCTGTTTTCATCACTGGCCTCTCAAATAAATTTTAGTATACCCTCTGCTTGGAAAAATTGTTATGAACCTCACCGATTCTTCATTTTCTATACACGGCACACAATAGGCATAACTATTGACGTTAATCACATAAATCTTTTGATTTGGATACTTCCCTTTGTTTGGATGCTCTATCAAGGCTAAGAGAAACCCTCCTTCAACAAGAATAACGATATCCTCAAAATCAACACCTCTTTCTTTTCTAAGCTTCCTGCTTTTTTCATTATCCCAAATGTATGCCTATTGTCAACAGACGAAAAGGTGACGAACACATTAAATATTCTCATCCCTTAAAACGCAAAACCTTTTGAATATGGCCCCTCCGACAAAACGACACGCGCTTTTCTTGGCATATTAATGATTAATTTGTAGGGGAAAAATTGTAACTATTTTCGCGTTTAGGGAAAACGCATTGATTGCTGCTATTTTAATTTGAAAAAAGCTTATGTCAAATTAACTTTTTGATTAAGGGAAGAATAAATGTGTCCGTCACCTTTATCAAAAATCGGCGCCATAAAGAATGGCGTTGACAGCTGCGGCGCTTGAGGTGAATTTCCAAAGCGTGCCGCCTCCAACGTTGTTGCCAGTGCCATTGGTACAGCCGGTAGCGCAAGTAATGTCATGGCCAGAAGCATTGGCCCGGTTGACATTCACATAGCTTAAAGAAGGAGCGCTTGTGGTCATGTTAAAGGTAAAGTTGGGTGCTGTCCCGTCTGTTGTGTTGATGGTGACCTGATGGCCTGAGGTCCCTCCCAGACTTAGTGTCCCGGAAATTGCATACGATGTGTTTTTAGCAAATTTAAGTGAACTGTCTGCAGTGGTATCCGTAAAATTAGTGGTTGAGAATGCGTCATCAAAAGTGATGATCTTGCCGGAGCCGGTGTTGGCCGCAACCAAGGTGTAAAACGTTTGGCTGCCCGACTGCACGGTCTGGTCTGCTGACGAACTGTTAAGCGTAACAGACCCGCTTGTGAAAGTATGCAAACCGCCGTAATTGTACCAATTGCCGCTTACTGTAATATCCTGGCCGCCGTTAGCAAAGGTCCCTGATGCCACGGTCACGTTGCCCCCTATCGTCAGCGGCCCGCCGGATAGCGTGTAAGTACCTACACCGGTCTGCGGCTGATTGCCGGCGCCCAAACGCCCGATCTCGGTTGCCGTTAACGCACGATTATAAACACGAACATCATCAAGCCAACCGTTATAATAAAAATACGATCCGTTAGTATTGCCCCACGCACCTGTTTGGCACATCCCCAATCGATACCGATAACTTGACCCATAACTAGACTCGTTTCCCCCGTTAGACTGGTTGACGTAGGTGCCGTCGATATACAATTTCGTATAACCTGATGCATAAGTGATGGCGACATGATGCCAGGCATTATCGTTAACTGTCGCTGTTGATGCTAAGCTGTCTCCGCCGGGATGCCAAAATAAGCTGACATGCATTTTATTATCGGTGCCTACGTAAAGTGCGGGGACATATCCGAAATAATTACTGGAATCTTGCCCCAGAATAACCCCATTTGAATTAGTTTTAAACCAAGTAGCAAAAGTCAGCGCATACGTGCTCGATGTCCCGGACGTCGGGTAGTTGCCAAAGGCTGATGCCGGCAGATCTACGATACTGCTTGAACCGTCAAAGGCGATACTTCTGAGATTGATAAAATTGACCGGCGCTATGGGACCCGCGCCGGGATAGGCAGTCAAAGTGCTAAGGGTATTGCCATTTCCGCTGGAATCCAGGGCGAGATAGGGCGCGCCGGAAGCCTCATCAAACTTCCAGTAGCCTGTCAGACCGTCATTTAAGGTTAAATTATTAATAGTTTTGCCGCCGGGAGTCAGGGTTTTGCTTCCGGTGCTGTTCATGATTAAGGTGCCGCTATGCGTGAACGTGCATCCGCTTAAGCTAAAATTCCCGCCCACTTGCAGTTTCGAATTAGTAACATCAGCATAAGTACCGCCGGTCATGGTAAAATTCCCGGTCACCGGCATAACATTGGGAGAAGAGTTAGAGAAATAACCGCCTGACTGGGAATAATTTCCGCCTACAGAGATCCTATAGCTGTCCGTTTGGATCGTCCCAGCTGACAGCGTGAAATCATTGTTTATGTGCAGATCATCATTAAGATCAGTTGTATAACCGCTGCCGGTAAACGTCACATTATAAAATGGATACCCTACGGTTGATATGGTTTCATTAGACGAAGTAAAATTAAAGGTCACTAAGCTAGTATCAGGGAGGAACGCTCCACCATTTGCGTCCCAAGATCCATCATCCTCGATGCTCTCTGATCCGGTAGCGGTCCAGGCGCTTCCACCTTTGATCTTGATTCCGCCGGTGGAGGCCACTGTATTCCCCCCGGGAGCATAATGACCCCCTCCTTCAACGACAAAAGCCTTACCGCTTTTTATTGTCAATGTTGAACCTGACGTGTTATACATGTCGGTTGTGATCTCTGGGATACCTGATCCCTTGGCTGTGGCGAGATCGCTGTTAGTGATATTCGTTCCGGAGTCATCCTGAACATTGAGCGTATTTTGATACAAAAACCTGCCGGCAACACTTCCGGAATTGGTTACTTTAACGACCAGAACGCCGCGTTCCGATTGGCCGCTGCTATTATCAAGATAGACCGTGATTATATCCCCATAGGATGCGGCCACGGTTGGAAAGCTGAAATTGCCAGAGCCGTCAGTAGTCTGCTCTCCGACACCCGCGTCAGCCCCATTGACAAGGATTTTAATTGTTTTACCGTTAAGAGTACCCGACCCGTCTGCAGTTTTTACAGTACCTGAACAATTAGTACCGCTCCAGGAACATCCCGCATGCGCACCGCAGGAACCGGAATCCGCGTAAGACGGGCACGCCGCATCCCCCGACCAGGTGCATGCCCCATTGTTCCCGCAAGATGTCGCGTCATTATTGTAATCACTACAGTTTGTTCCGCCTCCCCAGGAACAGGGCGGCGCGTTGTTATTGCAATCCGTCGAATTTCCGAGACTACTACAGTCAATCGGTGTCCATACGCATCCTGTGACAGTGCAATCCCAGGCATCATTATTAAAATCGCTGCAATCTCCGCCTGAAGAATAGCTGCATCCTATATCCCCGCAAGTTGTCGTATCAGAGGAATAGGAAGAACAGTCCCCCGGTGTTCCACCGCAAAATGACATAAAATTACATGATCCATCACAGTACTGAGGATAGTAGCTACACTGGCCCGTCCAACCTGCGCAAACGGTATCTTCGTATATGCCAAAATCGCAGAAGCTGCACCATGGTGAGGGGTTACTGCCGCAACCGTCAGTGACACCATTCCCATCATAGCAATTAGAACCGTCTATCCAGGTGCAGCCGGCCCAAGAACAACCATATGAGCTACCATTAAAAGAACTGCAGGAATTTGGATTAGGAGTGCCATAACAAGCTGATGAGTACGACCCTCCGCTACAGAGACCGCTCCCCGAACAGGCTTCTCCAAACGAGCCGCTGCAAGTACCGCTGGTCACTGTACCGGAACATCCTACTGCATAGGCCAAAGAAGGTGAAAAAGCTAGAATAAAAAACAAGGGCAAAAACAGCCGAATCAGGACGATATTCTTGGAAACATTTCTTTTAGACATAGACGTAACCAACTACGAGAAATTAAGCGACGAGGCACAATAGTAGTTTGTGCCGTCCCAATAACAAGACACTATATCTACTGCAGCGTTTGTTGCTGTTAACGTGGGTGCAGCACCCCCGGCCCATTTGACCGAACCAGACGCCGCCGCCCAAGTGGCCAGACTTGTTCCAGCGCTACCTTGGATCAATTTCAATAGAAAATTTCCCACTCCGCCGGTGGGTGCTGTAAAAGTAATCGCGCAGGTATTCCCGTTAGTTAATGTTACTTTTTGCTTGTTGCCGTTATTCCAATTAAGAGCCAAAGATGTTGTGCACGTGTTGGCGTATTCGCTTGATAAAGTAATTGTGTTCTTAACCTGCAAGGCCACCCCGGGTGTCGTGGTGCCGATGCCAACATTGCCGTTGAGATACACCGAACCTTGTACCTCCAGAACATGACTGGGCGTGGATGAGCTAATCCCTACATTAGCCGCAATTAATGTCCCTGTCACATTCCCCGCCGTCCCGTTACCTATACCTAGTGCGCCTGCTGAAATACGGGATATTCCCGTATCATATCCGCCTCCAGAACCATTAGCAAATTCCCAGCCCCCTCCTGCGGCACCATTTATACTCTCAAGGATTCCTGACCCGCCACCTGTAAGATTCTGGAAATAACTATTGGAATTAATTACGCCAGCCCCAATGGCACCGGCGGCTGTAATTGAGTATCCTGACCCGCCACTGGTAGCTATATTTAACGGTACGGTCGGATTTGCTGCGCCAATGCCGACGAAGCCATTCACATATAGGGAACCTTGTACATCCAGCTTGGCCGCAGGTGACGCTGAACCGATGCCGACGTTGCCGCTTACTATTAATCCATTAGTAGGCGCAGCATTGCTGCCTCCATAACTGCCAATAGCCGCTGATCCATTCACATCTAGTTTATTAACAGATGAGTTCGCGCCGATGCTGATATTCCCCCCGACCAAAAGACCATCTGTAGGTCCTGCGTGATTTCCCGCTACAGATGTGCTGCCTATGGTTGCATTCCCGGAAACATTAAATAATGATGGGGTACCCCCATCAGTACCCACTGATATTTTGCCGCCCCCTTGCATAAGAAACAATTTCCCGGAAGACTTATATTGCATATACATATCCTTGTTCCATGCTGTAGGAGCTCCTGTGGCGTCAACCGTCACTGCTTCTATTTCATATGGGTCAATTAAATAACCCTGCCCAGCGGATCCCTCACTTACGACTAGTCCCTTAGTCAGGTCAGCGTCTGCGGTGTTCAGAATTAATTGTACTTTGTGACTAGGGGTCCCAATACGGACACTCCCGTTGACATCAAGCATTTGTGCAGGAGACACCGACCCGATTCCGACGTTGGTCCCATTATCATAAAGAATAGAAGAACCGCTGACCCCTGTCCCGGTTGAGGCATAACGGGCCACCTGATTGATCGTCCCGTTGTTAACGGTGCCGCTGCCCCCGCCGCTGCTGGCAGCCGGAGACCACGTGCCGTTGCCGTTATTGTCCGAGGTCAACACATACCCACTCGAAGGAGACTTGGTCATCACAAAGCCGGTCATTCGCACCGTGCCGTTGACGTCCAATATCTGCGCCGGCAAAGTCGAGCCGATACCGACATTGCCAATTGAATTAATATAAAGCCGGTCGGCCCCGGCAGTAACCAATGAAAGCGAGCTTGCGGCAGGGTGATAAAAACCGGTCGACTGATCATTAGTAAAAGTAAAAGTCGGGCCTCCTGCAGAGCCATTGCTCGTCGCAAAAGCAGTGCTGAACATCCAGTTATATAAAAACAAATTCCCGGCATCTGTCAGATAAAGCATATTGGTCGACCCATCACTCTTAATATAGTCAAAAACATGCGAGGTCTGTGTGCCGTTCGACTGGACCCTCATCTGGACGATATCCGATGAACCCTTTATGTCCAATAAAGCCCCCGGGCTGGCGGACGCGATCCCCACGTTGCCTCCGCCTACATTTAACGTAGTATTCCCTGACCCTAACGAAGTTATCCCGCCATTGACCGTTAATTTGGCGTTTAGGGCCGTCGAAGTCCCGATACCAACATTAGTCCCATTATCAGTGATCACCCCAGACCCTAATGCTGTAGATCCTGTATAAATAGCCTCTTGACCGGCTGTGCCGCTGGCGATAGTCCCACTGCCGCCACCCGGTGACCAACTGCCGTTACCGCTGGCGTCAGACGTCAGCACATACCCACTTGAAGGCGACTTGGTCATCACAAACCCGGTCATGCGTACAGTGCCTTTAACATCCAGCGTCGCTCCCGGCGAAGCCGAATCGATGCCCACATTTCCGCCCCCTAACATATTCAACCCGTTAGTATCTAAATTATCACCATAATGCCCTATGGCTATCCTCGAAGCACTTGCGGTGCCCTCACCGTCATAATACCGGAAAGTTGCGGTCTTATAATTACTAGCGCTTTTCCCTAAGTCAAATTGAACGTTCTGCCCTGAAGTCATCCCACTGGCGAATATATGGACTACATCCTGGTTCCCGGTAATATTGTCAATGTCAAGTTTGACTGCGGGAGACGCATTGCCGATGCCGACGTTGCCGGCGTTACTGCCATTCCATTTTAAATAAAGCGTTGAATTTGGACTGGTACCTCCTCCAAAACCCATACCAACGACAGAACTGCCGAAATTTTTAAAAATAGCGGCACCTGCGGGAGCATCAGTTAGAAATTGCCCGGAAGCACCGGCAATGCCCAGTTCAAACGCAGAACCGGCTGCAGATTGATCAACCCGTAACCAAACCGGCGCACTTGCGGTCGTCTCCACGATCCCTAAACTCGGATTTGCCCCAGCTGTTCCGTTAATCTCAAGAGGGAATACAGGCGAAGACAAGCCAATACCTACAGTGCTCCCCGTCTCGTAGATCGTACCAGAGCCTGTACTCCAGGCGCCAGCTCCTCCGCTGATCGGGCTTCCGTTGCTATAATAATTTCCGGTAATATCCACATCGCCGTTAACCTGCAAAGCAGAGGTAGTATCGTCGCCGCCTATGGCCCCGGAGCGAGAACCGATACGTACACCTACTCCATCGTTAGCTTGCACATACGTCTTGAAATTTACCCCATCTGTAGTGAACGCGTCCCCGGGTGTAGCTCCTGTAAATGTACTTAAACTTATACTGCCGTCATCCCCCATCCCCAAATATGAGCCTGCCGAACTTGTTGAGACCCAGCCTGAGCCATAAGATTGATAATAAGCGCCCATGGCAAGCCCGCCGCCATAAGGGACATTATCAAAAAAGGCGAAGTCAGTGCCTCTGATTTGACTCTGCCCATAGTTATTAGGATTGACATACAATTGCGCAAAATCGATAGAAGATGAACTCCCCACCTTAGCGACCCCATTCACCTGCAAAGCCGAAGTGGTATCGTCAGATGAATTATTAACCAAAACTCTCCCGGTTATTTCTGTTAATCCACTGGTATCAAGACGTAATTGATAATTCTCCGCCGCACCTAACCATAACGACTGTCCGCCATTTTGGTCAATACCAGTAGGATTGTCTGTTCTTGAACCATAAATGTTCCCCGAGGAGTCAAAAAGTAATTTGCTGGCCACATCCAAGGCATACTGCGGTTGGGCCGACCCAATGCCGACATTGCCGGTAAAATTGGAAACCGCGGAATTAAATATCGTTTTTGCCATTTGGGCAGCGCCAAATCCTTGAAAAGCCATTCCTGATGATGTCGGCATATTGAAAGAAAGATTGGTAGTTCCGGGATCATAATCGATCAGCAATTGGTTGCTACCATACGATGACCAGCCAAGCCCTCGCCCGGAAAAATAAACATAATTGGCATCATCCGACAGCGTTTGGTGAGCTAATTCAATATTCCCGTTAACCTGTAATTTTTGTCCAGGAACCAGCGTCCCAATCCCCACGTTGCCGTTAGATAAAATATTGAACTTGCGATTAACATCAAAAAGAGATGCCGGGACGGATGTCCCAATGCCAACATTGGTCCCTGTGCTTGTCACATTGGTGTTCACCTCCGTCCAGCCGTTGCCACTCCCGCCTCCGGGGGCCCATGTGCCGTTGCCGTTGTTGTCAGAAGTCAGCACATAGCCGCTGGAAGGCGATTTGGTCATCACAAAGCCCACCATACGTACAGTACCGTTGACGTCTAGCAATTGGCTTGGGGATATTGAGCCAATGCCTACGTTGCTACCAAATGTCCCTGTGCCTGTGGTAGTAAAATTCCCGCCGTTAAGGTTAAGCGGAGTTGCGCCTCCGGTTGTATAAAACCCCAGGTTGATAAGCGCCTGTCTCAAGTCTGTAGTTGCCCCTTGTTGGGCAACGGGAGTCGCCCCAAAAAAACCCATCATCTTTTCATTGCCAACACCGCTGTAATTTCCTATTTGGATCATTGTTGCACTGGTCGCATCACCTGCTTTTAATACAATCTGCCCACCGGTATGCAGCCCTGAAACGGCAGTGGCCTGTCCTGCGGTAAGAGTGATCGAACCGCCGACCGTGGGGTTACTCGCAGGAGAGCCTGTTTCATTACCGGCTGTGATCGCTATGGATCCTCCAAAAACAACGTTCCCCCCGTTCGCATTCATACTGTTATTGCCCGCGATAATGTTAACGCCTCCAACCGTTGCATTATTCCCAACAAAAAAACTGCCGGGGGTTAAGTTAATATTTCCGGATCCAGCGCTTGCATTGGCAGGAGTCGTCAATACCAGATTTGCCGTAGTCGATCTGCTGGCAAGACCTGTCGTTGTAATTGTTCCATTGACATCCAGAATATTCTGCGGCACGATCGACCCGATGCCCACGTTGCCTGCGGTTGTGATACGAACGCTTTCTGAACCTCCAGAATAAAGAGATAAGAAGTAACTTGACCACATGGCGCCTAAATTGACCTGCCCCGTTCCCCCGTTGGCCGTGAATTTAAAAATATCCACATACCCGCCGGAATTTCCTCTAAATTTCAACCCCCATTCATTGGCAGTGTCTGAATCAATATAAATAAATTTATCAGGAGCATAAATATCTAAAACAGAAGTAGTTGGATTAAAATTGCCAACAGAAGTCCCGCCGATAACTTGCTGACCATTAATTTGAAAACTTGCGTAAATGTTTAGCGGGTTGAGAGAACCGTGTCATTGCGAGGAGCCCGCAGGGCGACGAAGCAATCCCTGTCAGAATTACTAAGAACTCAGCGAGAGAAGCGGCGTTAAGTTGCCTTGTCTATGATGGATGAAAGATGTCCGTAGGAACTTGGCAGCATCTTGCTTGCGTAGGGTCAACGTTTGAATCAGTGACATCAAAGTTGCATGCGCTTCAGCGCTGCGTAAGGATCTGTTGCCGAATGACCGATTACGATAGATTACATTCGGCCTTATCATCCGTTCAGCCAAGTTATTATTCCAGGCAATCTTTGGATCCTGCAGGAACGTAAACATATCCAGCCAGAATTTTGAGAACCTCTTCGATAACCGGTTTAGATTTTTATTCCTGTAGGGATACGTCATGAAGTCAAACAGTCGCTGCTTGATAGCAGCCACTCGTCTCAAGTAATCGATTTTATTCATATGACCGTTCTGTTCACGCAATCGCAATGCGTCATTGATTAAGCGCTTGATCTTTTTGTAGTTCTTTTGATACTCCTGCGAGGCACCTGCCCTTGGGAACGAATAGCAAAACTCACTCCAAAACCGACCAGCGCCAACAAGCTCATTAAAAATCCGATATAATACAAATGCCCGATAAAAATCTTAAATAAC
>JADFXX010000013.1 GCA_015233335.1 Candidatus Omnitrophota bacterium
TGGGTTCTTTTTGTCAGCGGTGAGCGGGTTGTCCATTTGGGTCAAGAACAGCAGGACATTGCTGGGGATTCTTTTATGCCTGATCGTGGTTTTAGCTGTTGGTGGTTTCCGGAGGAATAAGGTTTGGGCTAATGAAGTAACCCTGTGGCAAGACAACATAAAAGAAACACCAAACAAGGCCCGAGTGAATGCTAATTTAGGAAGGACCTATGGCGCTTTAGGGCGCTATGGGGAAGCCGGGTATTATTTGAGCCGAGCCATAAAAATAAAACCTGATTACGCAAAGGCTTTTTATAATCGTGGTTTTATTTATGCTAAACAAGGCATGTTGCTTCAGGCCATAGCTGATCTTGATCAAGCGATTAAAATAAGGCCTAATTATGCACAGGCGTATAACAATCGAGGCACTTTTTACATCCGTCAGGGCGATTTTAATCAAGCCATGGCAGACTTTAATCAGGCCATTGAAATCAATTCCAATGATGCAGAGGCTTATTACAACCGAGGCTGTGCCTATGCGCAAAAAGGCAATTACAGTCAAGAGATTTTGGATTTAAGCAGGGCGATTTTCATTAACCCCAATTTTGCGCAAGCTTATTATCAACGGGCCCTTGTCTATTATCAGTTAAGAGAATACGATAAGGCATGGGTAGATCTGCATAAAGCAGAAGAATTGGGAAGAGTTATCAACCCTCAATTGATCAGTGCGTTAAAGAAAGTATGCGGAATCTGATGACACCATATTATTTTTTGCGGGGAGCCGTCCTTTTTATTACAGGGCTTTTGATCTATTCCCAGACGTTTGGATTCGATTTTGTCTTTGACGACCACAATTTTATTGTCAATAATGTTTATATTAAGAATTTTAGCCACATCCCTTTGATGTGGCATTTTTATCCCATGACCCGCTTAGTGGGCATGTATTCCTTCGCATTCAATTATTATTTCAACCAGCTCCATCCGCAGGGGTATCACATTTTTAATTTTATTGTCCACCTTACGGGCGTGGGGCTGGTTTGGGCCCTGGCGCACATGCTTTTTAAAATTGTTCAATGGCTTCCCTCAAAAGATCGTTTGATCCAAGAACTGCCATTTCTGATCGCGTTACTCTTTTTAGTTCATCCCTGCCAAACACAAGCGGTGAGTTATATTTCACAGCGCTTTGAATCCATGGCCACGGTTTTATATCTTGCGACGGTTTTCTGCTATCTCTTGGCCCGTTTGTCCAAGAACAGGACACGAAAAATCTTATTGTTCTCTCTGTCAGGGGGATTCACTATTTTGGGGGTGATGACCAAGGAAGTGGTTGTGACCGTGCCGTTGATGATAGTGGCTGTGGAATGGATCCTATTTCCGAAGAAGATCAATAAGAGGCCGTATATCGTCTTAACCGCGGGGGGGATTTTACTATATCTGCTATTTACCCATCTGGTACATACGGATTGGAGGGTCTTTTTACAGACTATACCGTCGGAATCTCATGATGGAGATCTCTTGACCCCGGCGCGCTATTTGTTAACGCAAATGAGGGTGTTCTTGACCTTTCTTAGGCTTATGGTGTTGCCTATTCACCAGAATCTGGATTATGACTACCCGGCATCTACGGGGGTATTTTCTCCGCCGTTAACATTCGTCGGGTTATCTGTGATCGCGGGGATTATTGTTTTGATCATCAAGCTGCGCAGGAAGTTCCCTTTAATAGCATTTGGCTTAGCATGGATTATCATCACATTTTCGATTAATTTAGCACCACGGGCGAATGTGATTTTTGAGCATAAACTTTATCTGATCTCATTTGGGTTCTTTTTAGCGGGTGTGAGCGTGCTGTCTATTTGGATAAAAAACCGTAGGATCTTGACGGGTATTTTATGGGGCATCATGGCAGTTTTAGTCATTGTCAGTTTTGAGCGAAATAAGGTATGGAGGGATGATTTTGTTTTATGGGATGACGCGGTCCGGGGTTCTCCTCATAAAGCAAGGCCGCTTAATAATCGCGGCTTTATGTACATTCAGCAAGGGCAACTGACTCAAGCGATGAAGGATTTAAACCTAGCGATCGCAATTAAACCGGATTACGCAGATGCTTATAATAATCTCGGGAGGGTTTATTTTAAGCAAGGCAATTCTACTCGGGACATTGCAGAGTATAACAAAGCCATTGCCATCAACCCTAACTTTGCAGAGGCCTACAATAACCGAGGAGCTGTTTATTCCCGCCGAGGCGATTTTGTGAATGCTATGGCGGACTATAATAAGGCCATTGCCTTAAATCCGAACAGTGCCCAGGCCTATAATAACCGCGGGAGCATCTTTGATAAACAGGGCAACTACAATCAAGCCATGGCAGATTTTAACAAGGCTATTGCCATCGACCCTAATTTGGGACAAGCTTACAATAATCGGGCCGTTGTTTTATATCAGTTTAAAGAGTATTATAAGGCTTTAGAAAATTTAAGGATGGCTCAAAAGTTAGGGCAAGAAGTTAATCCTAAGTTCCTCAGTGTATTAAAAAAAGACATAGGAGGATAATATGCGATTTTTTTTAGTTTCGATATTAGCCTGTATCGGTTTAGCTCTGCCCGCGTGGGCCTCTTTAAAAACACAAACTTTGGAGTATAAACAGGGTGATGCTGTCTTAGAGGGATATTTGGCTTATGATGATTCCTTTCGCGGCAAGCGTCCGGGGATACTGGTGGTTCATGAATGGAAGGGGCTTAATGACTATGCGAAAAGAAGGGCGAACATGCTTGCCCAATTAGGATATATCGCGTTCGCTGCGGATATTTATGGCAAGGGAATACGACCTCAGACGATTGCCGATGCAGGAGCCATGGCTGGAAAATATAAAGCGGACCGCGCACTTTTAAGAGCGCGTGTCATTGCAGGGCTCCAGACACTAAAGGCACAATCGAGGGTCGACCCTGCTCAATTAGCTGCGATTGGGTATTGTTTCGGAGGGACTGCTGTTTTGGAATTGGCCCGTAGCGGTGCGGGTATCAAAGGCATTGTCAGTTTTCACGGGGGCTTAAGTTCTCCCAAACCTGCGGACGCTTTGAATATCAAGGCTAAGGTTTTGATCCTGCACGGAGATGCGGACCCTTTTGTTAAAGCAGAGGAAGTTGTCTCTTTCGAAAAAGAAATGACGGAGGCTCGAGTCAATTACCAGTTGATTAAATACCCCGGCGCCATGCATGGTTTTTCTAATCCTGAGAATAAAGGGGTTCCTCCGGGCGCGCTTTACAATGAGGCTGCGGATCAAGCTTCTTGGTCCGAAATGAAAAAATTTTTTAAGAGGCTGTTTCGCCCGTAGAAGGACTTCCCACACCCGTTGGCGCTAAAGCCGAAGCCTTTCTTCCGTCATTTGCAGCGCCTTTCGGACCATGGCATCACTGGGGTCTATCTGTAAGATACGCAGCAAACAGTCCCTGCATTTATCGTATTGTCCCAGTCTCCAGTAAAGATCAGCCAAAGAGCGGTAAGAAAAGATAAAATTAGGATTGAGTTCTAAAGCTTTTTGGAAATTTTTAAGCGCCAATTCAGTGCGCCCGGTGTCTCGATAGGTTCCGGCGATATTGTGATAAGCTACCGGGTTATGAGGATCTAAGGCAATAGCCTTGAGATAGGTTGCTTCAGCTTTATCCAGAATGCCTTTATTCGCGTATTCCATCCCCAAATTATTGATGACTCGATAATCATCCGGCCGAAAGGTGATGAGTTGTTCATAGAAACCGATAGAAGTCCGCCAATCGAGATTGCGGCGGATATTGATAAGACAAAACAAGATGAGGATGACGCCCATGATGACTGACAGCAACCAGCGCGCACGAAACCCCTCGGTCCAATCTAGAATAAAATGAACAAATATCAGCGCAATGCCGATCATGGGCAGGTACAGAAAATGTTCATAAATGACAGCGTTGATGGGTATAAGAATATTGGATGCCGGAGCAATAGCGATAAAGAACCACCCTATGCCAAAAGAAATCCATGGTTTGGTTTTCCAATATTTAAATGCGGCCACCAACAAAGTGCCGGCAATGATTCCCCCGGTCAGAACATCCCATTCAAAAATGGATTGGGCCCAAGGCAGTTGTCTTTCTACGCGCAATTGATAGGGGAAAAATAGAAAACCGGTGTATTGTGTCAAAGCTTTAAAGAAAGTCATGATCCGTATGCTGGGGTGGGAGGTAAAAACATTTTCCTGATTATAAAAATTAAAACTATTAGAAAAGTTGAGCACCGTAGCGCGCAGGATAACATAGGTGATGGCCAGTAACAGAAAGGGCCAGGTCGCCGCAGTTGTTCCCCTGACACGGTCCCAAAAATATTTTTTATCTTGCAGAAGTAGAAAATCCATAAAGGGAATTAAGCCGGCTAATACAAAACTAGTTTCCTTGGAGAGCAGTCCCAGGGGAAAAAGGAGCAAGGATGCCCAGTAAGAAGCAGCGCGCCATGCCGGTTTTTGGGATCGGCGAAAACAGACGTAAAGAAGAAGGCTTGATAATACAAAAAGGCTGGCCAGCGCATCCCCCATGCTGTTGACATAGACCACTGCTTCATTGTGGACGGGATGGGCAACAAAAATGAGGGCGGTCAAGAGTGCCAACATATTCCGGTTAAAGAGCCTGTCCAATAAGAAATAAAGGGCGAAGGCTGCTAAGATATGAACGCTGACGCTGACGGTGTGCCAGCCATAAACCCAGTTTTTCCACCAGTGCCATTCTACAGCAAATATACCTAAAAGCAGGGGGCGCCAGTAATTACTCACCAGATAATTGCCGGCCACTAGATTTTGGCTAAACCATAAAGGCCAATTATGGAAATCCTTGATAAAGCGGTTTTTGAGGATAAAGTCATCATCATCCCAGAACATTTCATTAGGCAGGCAGTTGTGATAGGCAATGATCCCAATAAGCAAGATCAAAGCAATGCCGAGCCAGCGTTTGTTGAGGAGATTTTTAATGAAAGAGTTCATAGGCCATTTTTAGCTAATGTAGTCAAGCGTAGGATGCATAACTATTGTGCATTCGGCACAATCGGGAATTTTTTGCCAAATGTCTACGAGGCTTTATGATAAAAATGTTCCAAATAAAGAGAAACTTTAGAACATTTTTGTCATAAACCGAAGTAAACGGCAAAAATATTCCGTGCCGAATGCACAATAGTTATGCATCCTTTATGCGCGATAGCATCAGCAGTGATTGTAACCCCAAAACACATTTTTTTATATCGCATTTATGAAAAATTGTGATAATATTCACCCACGTTATGAAGATCCACGAATATCAAGCCAGAGATTTATTTGCCGCTTACGGCATCCCCGTGGCCGAAGGTGATATTGCCAAGACATCAGATGAAGCTCTCCGTATAGCCCGCAGAATCGGATTTCCCATTGTTATCAAAGCTCAGGTTTTAGTCGGCGGCCGCGGAAAAGCCGGCGGGGTTAAGGTTGTCGGCAGTGAGGCAGAGCTTATTGCGGAATTTAACCGCATCAAGAATTTAAATATCAAGGGCTATAGCGTCGATCGCCTGTTGATCGTCAGAGCGATTGATATTAAGAAAGAGTATTACCTGGCTGTGACCATTGATCATATCAAAGGGGATGTGGTTATTATTGCTTCCGGCGAAGGCGGAGTGGAAATTGAAGAAACCGCGAAGTCTCACCCCGATAAGATCATTAAGTTTTACATGCAAGGGGAGAAAATCCTTGATGAACAACAATGGATGCCGAAAGCGGCAGAATTGTTCGCGGATCTGCGTCTTCAGAGGGAATCCACGACCTTATTACAAGCTTTGCTTAAACTGTTTTTTGAAAAAGACTGTTCACTGGCGGAGATCAACCCTCTTGTCATTGATGGCCAAGGCCGATTAATAGCCGCAGATGCTAAGGTCATCATCGATGATAATGCGTTGTTTCGCCATGAAGATTTGGCGGCATTGAGGGACCTGCAATATGAGGATGCTGACGAATTAGAGGCTAAGGACAAGGGTTTGAGTTTCGTTAAACTTGAAGGCAATGTCGGATGCATTGTTAATGGCGCGGGTTTGGCCATGGGAACTATGGATGCAGTTAATTTGATGGGCGGCAAGCCTGCTAATTTTCTAGACGTGGGGGGGTCTTCTAATCCCCAAAAAATGATTAATGCGATCAACATTATTTTGCGCAATAAAGCGATTAAGGTCATTTTGATCAATATTTTTGGCGGTATTACCCGATGCGATGATATTGCTGTCGGGATTTTGGCAGCTTTAAAACAAATTAAAATTCCGGTACCCCTGGTCATTCGACTGACAGGGACAAATGAACAACAAGCTAAAGAGCTTTTAAGTCAGGCCGGCATGACGACTTTTACGTCCATGCGTCAGGCTACTTCCAAAGCCGTTGAGACGGCAAACATATGAGCATCTTGATCGATCAAAACACTAAAGTCATTGTTCAGGGCATTACCGGGCGTGACGGGTCTTTTCATGCTAAGCAGATGCTGGATTATGGCACTAAGGTGGTCGGAGGTGTTACGCCGGGCAAAGGCGGGCAGGACGTTGAGGGCATCCCGGTCTTTAATAGCGTCCGAGAGGCCAAAGAAAAAACCGGTTGCACGGCCGCGGTCATTTATGTCCCCGCGCGGTTTGCCAAAGACGCGATCTTAGAAGATATAGCCCAAGGCCTTGGGCTCGTTATCTGCATTACGGAGGGTATTCCGGTTCTGGATATGGTAGAAGTTAAAAAAGCTTTGAATAACTCTTCTGCCCGTTTGATCGGGCCTAATTGTCCGGGGTTGATCTCTCCGGGGAAGGCCAAAATCGGCATTATGCCGGGACATATCCATAGGGCAGGTAATATCGGAGTGGTTTCGCGTTCCGGTACATTGACTTATGAAGTAGTTTTTAATTTGACAGCGAACGGGATGGGACAGTCCACTTGTGTAGGCTTAGGGGGCGATCCTATCATAGGTACCCGGTTCGTGGATGTTTTAAAGATGTTTCAAGAAGATCCGGCCACCCGTGCCATTGTGATGGTCGGAGAAATTGGAGGCGGGGACGAACAATTAGCCGCTGATTTTATCAAGAAATATGTCACTAAACCCGTGGCGGCTTTCATCGCCGGGCGTACCGCGCCGGCCGGCAGGCGCATGGGACATGCAGGGGCTATTATTTCTTCAGGGGACTCCACGGCCGAGACTAAAATGCAGATGTTGCGCGATGCCGGAGTGACTGTTGTTGATTTTCCCGACGAGCTTCCCCAGGCCCTGATGGGCCGCCTAAAATAAAAAGGTATTGACTCGGTGAGCACCAATCCATTCTCTCTATCTGGAGTCAAACACACGATCGCGATCTCTTCCTGTAAAGGGGGAGTTGGAAAATCCACGATTGCCGCCGCCTTAGCATGGGAGTTGGCCCGAAGGGGATTTAAGACGGGCCTTTTGGACACGGATATTTACGGGCCTTCCCTGCCTTCTCTTTTTCAATTAAATCATATTCGGGCCGAGATCAATGAATTTAAAATGGTGGTACCTGTTGAACATAAGGGCCTTAAGCTGATGTCTTTCGGCTTTTTATTAGGAGATGCCCCCGCTGTGATGCGCGGACCTATGGTGGCGAATTATATTAAGCAATTATTGTTTCAAACCGATTGGGGAGAGTTGGATTATTTACTGCTCGATATGCCGCCGGGAACTGGGGATGTGCAGTTAACGATCACTCAATTGATCAAACTAACAGGGGCTGTGATCGTCACCACCCATCATACACTGTCTTTAGTGGATGCGGCTCGAGGGATATTGATGTTTGAAAAAGTCAAAGTCCCGATCCTCGGGGTGATTGAGAATATGGCCTATTTTACAGCACCGGACACGGGTAAAAGGTATTACATCTTTGGTGAACAAAAAGCTAAAAGCCTTTCCTCGCGATTCGGGGTTAAGACTTTAGTTGAAATCCCGATTTTAGAAGGGCTCTGCGCAGGGATGAGCGATTTTCAGAAAAATCCATATATCCAAGAGGCTGGGGATGAATTCGTAGAGGCCATCAAGCACATTGAAGCATCGCAAAGTCATCTTAAAGACGCGGTTTTTAAGGAAGGTCAGGTGGTCTTGACCTTCAGTGACGGGCGAGTCTTGTCGGCACCGGCTTTTGATCTGAGAGCACATTGTCCCTGCGCCGGATGTGTCAGTGAAATGACCGGCCAGCGACTGGTAGACGTAAAAAAGATCCCTTCAGATATTTTTCCCAGGGAAATCCTTCCCTTAGGAAATTACGCTGTCGGCATCAGCTGGAGCGACGGACATTCTTCGGGAATTTATCCGTACACGTTATTTGAACATCTAAAGCATTGATTTAAAGGCCAAAGTCATTTATTATATTTTTATATGAAAAAAACCAAACGTCTTAAGAATATTTTCATATCCGCTATCCACCAAAATGCCGGTAAGACCACCTTGTCTTTGGGGCTTTTTAAGATTTTTCAGGAACGCAAGATCAAAACTGCGTTTATGAAACCCGTGGGCCAGGAAACGGTGACTTATCAGGAAAAATCCATTGATAAGGACACTTATTTGATTGGAGAGGTCTATCATTGCAAGAAGCATATCAAAGAAATGAGCCCGGTGACCGTAGGCCGGGGGTACACGGAAAAATATATCCTAAACCCCCAAAAAGAAGAGCTTCAGGACAAGATCCTAAAATCTTTTCAGACCATCACTCGGGGGAAGGATGCCATCATTGTGGAGGGGACCGGACATGCGGGGGTGGGCGCGGTGATCGACTGTTCTAACGCGGATGTGGCGGCTTTATTGGGATCCCAGGTGATCATTGTCTCCGGCGGAGGCATAGGCCGGGCCATTGACGAAATTATGCTTAACAAAGCCCTGTTTGATCTGCGTCATGTGCCGTTGCTTGGCGTTATTATTAATAAGGTGATCCCGGACAAGTTAGACAAAATTAAAAGCATCGTGGGCAAGGGACTGGAGCGTCGTGGCATCAGGCTTTTGGGCGTCATTCCGCAAATGGATTGGCTGAGCGCACCAACTGTCGCACAGATCAGAGAACGTCTGGATTTAAAAGTGTTTTCAGGGGAAGAGAATTTGCAAAGCAGGGTTTATGACGCCATTGTTGCCGCTATGGAGCCTTATAATATGATCGGCCATTTACGCGACGGCGCTTTAATCATCACCTCAGGGGACCGGGTGGATAATATGTTAGTGGCGGTTTCCTCGTATTTGTTACAGCAGGGGAGGGCCGTTAAGGTTGCGGGGCTCATATTGACCGGAGGGTTGACACCGGATCCTAAAATTGGGGGGTTGCTTAAGGACAGCCGGATCCCCGTGCTTTATTCCGATCAAGATACCTACACCATTGCCGCGGCTATTGAGAACATGACCCCTAAAATCCAAAAGACCGATCGGGACAAGATCCTTGAAGCCCGGCGACTGGTTAAAAATTATGTGGATGTCGGCATGATCTTGGAGAATTTATAGCATGCTAGAATACGCCGCGGTCTTATTTGCTTTTTTATTTGCATTAGCGACAGCGACCATCTTATTGACGATCCCCAGGTTTTTAAGCCCTAAATTTCCAAGCCAAGTTAAATCAAAGCCATTTGAATGCGGCATGACCCCTTTTTCTTCACCCGTCGGTCATGCCCCTGTGCATTTTTATATCATAGCGATGCTTTTTATTGTGTTTGACGTAGAGTTGGTATTTTTGTTCCCGTGGGCTGTCGTGTTTAGGAAGTTAGGCATTTTCGGTTTAGCAGAGATGGGCGTCTTTTTGGGCTTTGTGGCTTTAGGGCTTATTTATGTCTTAAAGAAAAATGCCTTGGAGTGGAAATGAATTTTTTTACTTCAAAGTTGAATGATGCGCTCGGCTGGGCGCGCAAATTTTCCATTTTTCAATATCCGTTTGTGACGGCCTGCTGCGGGATGGAGTATATGTCGACCGCGGCCTCTCATTATGACGTGGACCGCTTTGGCGCGGGGTTCCCGCGTTTTTCTCCAAGGCAATCAGATGTCTTATTTGTCGTCGGTACGATCAGCCAGAAAATGGCTCCTGTCCTTAAAAAAGTACATGATCAAATGTGCGATCCTAAATGGGTGGTGGCCTTCGGGGTTTGTACCTGTACGGGAGGCTTTTATGATAATTATGCGACCGTGATGGGCATTGATACCATTATTCCGGTCGATATTTATATTCCGGGATGTCCGCCGCGGCCTGAAAATGTTATTGATGGTTTGATCAAACTTCAGGCGAAAATCCAAAAGGGAGAGCAGTCGAGGACTCTCTATGATCCGCTGACAAAAACAGGTCGACCTGCCGATATCCAGTAAGGGTATTTTTATCTCATGACACCAGGACAAATAGTTCAAGAACAATTTTCGCAACAGATGATTGAGGCCCATGATTTTAGAGGGGACCAAACTCTGATTATTCAAGCCCCTGCTTTGAGGGCGGTCGCCCTCTTTTTAAAAGAAAAACCGGAACTAGATTTTAACTTTTTGATGGACCTGACGGCGGTCGATTATTTGTTTTTTGCCGGGGGAAGAGTCGCCAAGGCATGGCGTTTTGAAGTGGTATATCATTTTTATTCCTTGAAGCACAATCAACGCCTTCGTCTGAAGGTTCCTGTCGAAGAAAAGAACCCTGAAGTAGAGACCCTATGTGACCTATGGGCCTCTGCCAATTGGTATGAGAGAGAAGTTTGGGATATGTTTGGCATTCGCTTCAAAGGCCACCCGAATCTAAAGCGCATTTTAATGTATGAGGAATTTAAAGGCCATGCCTTACGGAAAGATTATCCGTTTAATAAACGTCAGCCGTTGATCGGACCCCAGTACTGATGACTCAGACACGTTCCATGTTGTTAAATGTAGGCCCTTCTCACCCGGCGATGCACGGTGTCATTCGCCTTATGGTGGAGGTTGACGGCGAGAAGATCAAGGGTGTTGATGTCGAAATAGGCTATCTTCACCGGGCCTTTGAGAAAATGTGTGAAACCGTGATGTACGCGCAGTGTTTTCCCTACACAGACCGTCTTAATTATGTTTCACCGCTTATTAATAATGTGGGGTTTGCCTTGTGTGTTGAAAAACTGCTGGGGATTGAGATTCCGGAACGCGCTAAATATATTCGGGTCATCATGAGCGAAATTTCGAGGGTCACCGACCATTTGACCTGCATCGCCGCTTCTGCGATGGAACTTGGGGCCATGTCCGTGTTTTTGTATATGATCAAGGCCCGGGAATATTTGTATGAATTGGTAGAAGAAATTACAGGGGCAAGGCTTACCATTTCTTATGTGAGAATAGGCGGGGTCAAGGCGGATTTGACGCCCGGCTTTGCTGATCATGCGTTCCAGAAGATAGCAGAAGTCCGCAGGGTCCTTATTGAAGTGGACGGCTTGTTGACCCGTAACCGCATTTTCTTTGACCGGATGAAGGATGTCGGAAAGATTTCTAAGGAAGATGCAATTTCTCACGGTATTACCGGGCCATTCTTAAGATCAACGGGAGTTTCTTACGATGTGCGCAAGGCAAATCCATATCTGATCTATGATCGATTGGATTTTGAGATCCCCCTCGGAACGACCGGAGATAATCTTGATCGGTACTTTGTTCGTATGGCAGAGATGGAACAATCCTTAAGGATGATCGAGCAGTGCTTCCAACAAATTCCAGAGGGAGAGATTTCCGGGGACTTAACAGGTTGTGTGATACCTGCCTCCCAGATGGTTGACCGCGCTAAGATGGGACAAACCCGGGAGTTCATTGAAGATGAAGTTGCGGTGGATCCCACTTTGCAAGGCAGCACCAGGAAGTATCATGATGCGATCAATGCGGATAAAAAAGAAGTCGTGTTGCCGGCTAAAGAAAATACTTATGGAAATATCGAAGGATTGATGAACCATTTTAAGCTGGTCATGTATGGCCACGGGATCCATCCTCCAGTCGGCGAGGCATATTTTCCGGTCGAGGGGGCCAATGGGGAGCTGGGATTTTACATCGTTTCTGACGGCCGAGACCTCCCATGGCGGGTGCGTGTCCATCCGCCATGTTTTCCCATTATGGCGGCATTGCCTAAATGTCTGGTTGGAGGGATGATGGCAGACTTAGTCGCTACTTTCGGCTCGGTTAATATGATCGCGGGGGAGTTGGACAGATAATATGTTTTCAGCAGAATATTTACAAGAGTTGGATAAAATCACAGCCAAGTATGAACAAAAACGAGCGGCCCTTTTGCCTGTGTTGCATTATGTCCAACACAAAGAGGGATTAATTTCACAAGATGCTGAGCAAAACATCGCAGAGTATTTGGAGATTTCGGTTGTTCATGTCCATGAAGTCGTCAGCTTTTATCATTTGTTCCATCAGACCAAAAAGGGTCAGTATCATTTTTCGGTTTGCCAGACCACTGCCTGCGCCTTGCGGGGAGGAGAACAAATCATAGAACATCTCAAAGAACGGCTGGGCATTACACCGGGCCAAACAACACCTGACGGAAAATTCAGCTTAAGTGTAGTGGAGTGCCTGGGGGCCTGTGAGATCGCACCGGTGATGCAGGGCAATAAAGAGTATATCGGCTGCTTGAACAAAAAGAAAATTGACGAGATCATCGATAAGAATAAATAGATATGGAAAAAGTTGTTTCCCGACATTTTGATCAGGAAAATTCCCACAGCTTTATTAATTATTTAAAAGATAATGGCTATCGGGCTGCCCGTAAAGCATTGACTCAAATGACGCCTGCTTCCGTCATTGATGAGGTCAAGAAATCCAATTTGCGGGGTTTAGGTGGGGCAGGTTTCCCCACAGGGGTCAAATGGAGTTTTATTCCACAGGCGAGCCCTAAGCCTAAATATTTAGTCGTTAACGGGGATGAGGGAGAGCCGGGGACATTTAAAGATAAATACATTCTTCAACAAGATCCGCACGCTTTGATTGAGGGGATCATTATCACCTGTTATGCCATAGGCAGTCACAAGGCTTATGTTTATGTCCGAGGAGAATATGAAAAGCCTTTACAAGCCCTGCTAACAGCCGTTGAGGAAGCCTATAAAGCCGGATTTTTAGGGCAGGCCGTTATGGGCAGCGAGTTTGATATTGATGTGGTTGTTCATCAGGGAGCCGGGGCTTACATTTGCGGCGAAGAAACAGCGCTTTTAGAATCGCTGGAAGGGAAAAAAGGGTTCCCTCGCCTTAAGCCTCCATTTCCGGCGGTGGTCGGACTATTTGGCTGTCCGACCGTTATCAATAATGTAGAGACCATTGCTTGTGTGGCACCGATCATTAATAAAGGAGCCGAGTGGTTCGCTAAATTAGGATGCGAGAAAAACGGCGGCAACCGGCTTTTTTGTGTGAGCGGGCACGTCCATAAGCCCGGAGTTTATGAGCTTCCTAATGGCACGACCTTGCGGGCCATTATCTATGAACATGCCGGGGGGGTCCTTAACGGGAACAAACTTAAAGCTGTTATTCCGGGAGGTATTTCAGCGCCCATTCTGACGCCGGACCAGATTGATGTAAAAATGGATTTCGATTCCCTTAAAGCCATCGGGACGATGGCAGGCTCCGGGGGGATCATCGTCATGGATGAGACGACCGATATGGTTTGGGCGGCGATGATAGCGGCCAGATTTTATGCAAATGAATCCTGCGGGCAGTGCTCTCCCTGCCGTGAAGGCAGCGGATGGGCGTATCGCAACATTAAAAGGATTTATGAGGGCACCGCCCGGCCGTATGATTTGAAAAATCTCGCGGGGATCGTTAATAATATCGGAGGTAATACAATCTGTCCTTTCGGTGATGCGCTGACAATGTGCGTCGGCAGCTATATTTCCAAATTCCGTAGTGAATTTGAAAATAAGATCAAAGAGAGAGTATGCCCAATTTAACCATTGATGGACAACAGGTCGATGTCCCTGTTGGGACTACGATCATCCAGGCTGCAAGGAAACTGGGGATCTCCATTCCCCATTACTGCTATCATCCGGCACTTCCTGTTGCCGGTAATTGCCGTATTTGCTTAGTTGAAGTTGAAAAACAGCCTAAACTGCAGATCTCCTGTTATACGCCGGTGGCGGAAGGCATGATCGTTCGTACTAATTCCCCGAAGGTGCTGGAGGCGCGGCAAAATGTATTAGAATTTTTATTGGTCAATCATCCGCTGGATTGCCCTGTATGCGATCAGGCAGGGGAATGTAAACTCCAAGATTATTACATGAAGCATGGCCTTTACGACAGCCGTTTAGCTGATGTGAAAATTAAAAAGGAAAAGAAGGCTTTTGCGATCGGACGGACAGTGATGCTTGATCAGGAGCGTTGCATCCTGTGCACCCGATGTGTACGGTTCACAGAAAACATCACTAAAACCCATGAATTTGGTGTTTTTAATCGAGGCGATCATTCACAACTAGACCTTTATCCAGGCCGCAAGCTTGATAACAATTACTCCGGGAATGTCGTAGATATCTGTCCGGTCGGGGCCTTGACTGATAGAGATTTTCGTTTCAAATGCCGTGTTTGGTATTTGGAAAAGACAAAGTCCGTCTGCCCGGGTTGTAGTCAGGGATGCAATATTACCGTCGAATGGGATAAAATGCGGCCGCATATTCAAAAGCAGGCACGGGTCATGCGTCTCAAACCCCGTTTTAATTCTGAGGTTAATGACTATTGGATTTGCGACAAGGGCCGGTATAATTACCATTTCATTGATGAAAACAGAATTGTGCATCCGCAATTCAACAAAGAATCAATTTCTTGGGAACAGGCGATGGACATCCTGGCGGGGGCGGTTAACAGTTTGAAGATTTCAAAGCGCATGAACAGGATCGGCGTTTTAGCCTCGGCACAATTAACGAATGAAGATCTTTTTGTAATCAAGAAATTATTTAAGGACACTCTTGGGGGAGCTTTGGTCGATTTTAGAGTTCCGGAAAAGCCGGGGGAGAGCGACGAATTCCTCATGAAAGCAGATAAGAATCCCAACACAGCGGGTGCCGAAATCATTCTAGGTTCGGATACAAAACCGCAACAGATCGTGCAAAAAGCAAGGCAGGGAGAGATTGATTTGTTGTACGTGTTTGGTCATGACTTGAGTCAACTTTTTGGAAAAGAAGCGATCTATCAAATCTCAAAGAATGTCAAACTTTTTGTTTTTCAAGGCAGCAATGTCAATAACACGTGCAACTATGCCCATTTGATTCTTCCAAGCCAAGTCTACGCAGAAAAAGAAGGGACATTTACCAACTGTCAGTCACGTGTTCAACGCATTTGGCCGGCCTTTCAACCGCTCGGAGAGGCACGTGCTGATTGGGAAATTCTGTCTTTGTTGAGCGAAAGACTAGGGAGCGCTCTTAATTTTAAAGATCCCCGATCAATTTTTAACGAGATAGCAGCAACAATAGCTCCGTTTGCGGAATTAACGTATGAAAAGATTGGGGATAAAGGGACTACACTTGCGAAGTAGATAATGGTCCCTAGAACTGATTGGCGGCGGGTGGCTGTGACGTACGCGGTTCAATTAGGAGCACCTTAACATCAAGGCCGAGACAGGACCCGCGGTAGTAGAGGCTGGAGAGAATTATGAGTGATATAGCGATTAAATTATTATTAAGCTGCGGCACGTTAGCCGGTGCGTTTGGAATTGCGGGTCTCTTGACCTGGGTTGAACGCAAGCAAAGTGCAGTCATGCAAGACCGCATTGGGGCCAATCGTGCCACCATTTTTGGTTTTAAGGCCCTGGGGCTTTTTCATGCGATCGCGGACTTTCTTAAGATGCTCAGTAAAGAAGAATTTATCCCTCAGGGGGCCAACAAGTTTTTGTTTAATCTGGCTCCCTATCTGTCTTTTACGTTCGCGTTAGTTGCCTTTGCGGCCATTCCCATCGGTGATCGGTTAATCGTGGGAATCCGTACGATTGATCTGCAAGCGGCGAATCTTAACATTGCCCTTATTTTTATTTTTGCCATGATGTCCATGGGTGTTTATGGGGTGGTGCTTGCCGGAGTGTCCTCCAATAACAACTATGCGTTTTTAGGAAGCATGCGTGCTGCGGCCCAGATGATTGCCTATGAAATCACCATGGGAGCGGCCATCATGGGAGTAATCATGGTTTTTAATACACTGGACCTTCAGATGTTAGTCCACAGAGAGGGCGCCTACATGCTTGGCGGCTGGCTTCCCAAATGGGGTATTTTTGTGCAACCGCTTGCATTTATTTTATTTTTGACCGCGGCTGCCGCTGAAACCAAACGCACTCCATTTGATCTTCCCGAGGGAGAGGCGGAGATCATTGGGTATTTCGTGGAATATAGCGGCATGAAATTCGGGATGTTCTTTTTAGCCGATTTGATTGAGACCGTATTAGTCGCGGCTCTGATGACAACCTTATTCTTGGGCGGATGGCAGGTGCCGTATCTGCTGCCTGACGGCTTTTATTTTCCCTGGGGAGGTCATATTGCGCTTTCGAACATTCCGGTTGTCCTCTTGGGGATTTTGTCCTTTTTTATCAAGGTCAGTTTCTTTATCTGGCTTTTGATGAGTGTTCGCTGGACGTTTCCCAGATTTCGTTATGACCAGCTGATGAATTTGGGGTGGAAGGTTTTGCTTCCTGCATCGCTTGTCAATATTGCTTTAACGGCTGTGGTCATCATTTTATTAAAGTAGAATTTATGGACAATCCGAATCAAAAACGTCGTCAGGAATTAGAAAAATATTTTGATGTCCAAGGGCCCTTCGCTTTTTTGCGTCTGGCACAGATGAAGCGTGCCTGGAGGCAGGGCAATCGCCGTCAGTTGACGTGGTGGGAAAATACATATATTCCAACGCTCATCAGCGGTATTTGGCTGACATCCAAACATTTTTTTCGTAATTTGGGCTTTCATATCCTTCACTTAGTGGGTCTGTGTAAAGATGTCCGTGCGGCTGTCACGTATCAGTACCCGGAACAGAAACGCCCTTTGGGCCTACGCCTTCGCACCCGCCACCGGCTGACAAAACGTGAGGATGACTCTCCCCGCTGTGTGGCCTGTATGATGTGTGAAACCGTATGTCCGGCCAGGTGTATCGAAATCACCGCGGCCGAGCATCCGGACCCTAATATCGAAAAATATCCTGCCGAATTTATCCTTGATTTAGGTAAATGTGTTTACTGCGGCTTTTGCGTTGAAGTCTGCCCCGAAGATGCCATCCGCATGGACACAGGGATACTTAATACCTCTGAATATTCCCGCGAAAGTATGATCTACAATAAAAAACGCCTAATGGAAGAATAAGGGAAAAGTTAATGTTAAAAACTGAATATTTTCAAAGATGTTCAGGTGTTTCGTTTTTAACAGCCTTTATAACTTTGGCCACACAAATACTGGTTTGCCGCATAGTCTCGGCAAAATTATTTAACAATTATGCTTTTCTTGTCATAGCACTAACAATGTTGGGATTTGCCGTGTCCGGTGTGATCTTAGCGTTTAACAATAGACTTTTAGACCGGATTCGCAAGAATATTCACTTGCTGGTATGGTTTTTTGTATTGACGATCATCGGGGGCACGTATTGGTTCTACCACCTATCTCTTTTCATGCCAAATACGTTTAGCGGGAGGATGGCCTACACCCTATCATCCTTATATTTCATTTCTTTAGCCGGTTATTTTGCAATTCCTTTTATATTTTCCGGGTTGATTTTGGGGATTCTTTTGACGCACCAGCGATTACCCACCAGAAGAATTTATTGTTTTGATTTAATGGGGTCCGCTTTAGGGGCATTGCTGGTCGTTGTTTTTATATCTTATTTAGGAGTAGAGCGAAGTCTGCTGATTTTATGCGGGGTGTTCTTGTTAGGGGCCAATGTTCTTCTTCCTTTAAGAGGGAGAGGGAATAAGCTGCTCTTAGGGGCATTTTTTCTTGGGACAGTATTTTTATATTTCAATTATTTGGATATCTTTAAATTGAAGTATCCGGGGGGCACGCAATTAGCGTTACTAGAGGCACAGTATGTTCAGTGGGATCCGGTTGCAAGGATAGAGGTTTCAAACATTGATTTGACCAAGAAAGGAATTAATGATCTAGATTTATCCATGATCGGTACAGACAGGGAATTCTATAAGCACATTGAAAAGTTTTTGACACAAAACAATAATGCAGGGACATGGGCCTATCATTATAATGGGAACATATCTTCTTTAAAGGGTGTTGAGAAAACGATGTATTCTAGCGCCTACCAAGGGACATCCCTGAGAGCTCCCAATGTTTTGGTTATCGGCATGGGGGCCGGAATGGATATCTTAACGGGGCTTTATTTTAATGCATCTAAGATCACCGGTGTTGACATCAATGCAGCGACACATAATGTTCTAAATAATGTTTATAAAGATTATTTTCGATACTGGGTCAATGATCCTAAAGTGACCATGGTTCAAGATGAAGGCAGGCATTATTTAACGAACTCCAGGGACAAATACGATATTATCCAGGTAACGGGGGTGGATTCCTATTCAGGCACGATGGCCTCCTCCAATATATTTGCCGAGAGCTATCTTTACACTAAAGAGGCTATCAAATTATATTATGAAAAATTAACCAAGGACGGCATCATCAACATCATTAGATTGGAATATCCCAATCCTCCCAGAGAAATGCTGCGCATGCTGGCGACCACAGTTAGGGTCTTAAGGGAGATGGGCGTCAAAGAACCGGCAAATCATATCGTGATGTTTGTAAATTATAAGTTTTCGGGGGCTTCTTTGTTAATTAAAAAGGAGCCTTTCAGCGGCGCAGAAATTCAGAAGTTAAAGAACTGGACAGCCTCTATTCCATATTTTAAATATATCACTACTCCGGAAATACCCGTGTCATTTTTTCGTATATATCAAACATTTCTCGAATTAAAAGACCCGCAAAAGGAAGAAGCCTTCATTAGGCAATATCCCCTTGATATAAGTCCGGTTGAGGATGACAAACCTTTCTTTTTTCGATATTCAAGATGGAGTGACTTGTTTACACGCAACATTCCTTTTTTTGAGTTTAACATAGCCATCTTAGTATCGCTACTTTCTGTTATATCCGCGCTTTGCGTTTTTTTGCCTTTAAAATATTTATTGAAATCCAGCGTCCCTTTGCCCCATCGATACCGGCATGTCCTGATTTTTTCGTGTCTTGGGGTCGGGTATTTTTTTATTGAAATTGCATTGATGCAGAAGCTGGGGTTATTTTTAGGGCATCCAAACTATGCAATTTCAGTTGTTTTATCGGGCTTATTGTTGGCAACAGGTATTGGGGCGCTTTACTCAAAAAGCATTATTCAAAGATTCTCTAATATCAGGAATGTCACTTCTTTTTTATCCGTATTGATCATGCTGGGGGCGCAATGCATTTTACCTCACTTAAAATCATTGATCGGCTGGAATATCATGGCTAAAGGGATTTTGGCGTATTCTTTGCTTTTTCCGGTCGGGCTATTGCTGGGCGTTTATTTGCCGGAAGCACTGGAACAATTAAAAAAGAGATATCCCAAATATGTCCCTTGGGGCTGGGGCATCAACGGGATTTTTTCGGTGATTGCTCCCGTTATCGCAATGGCCATTTCAGTCACGTTTGGAATCAATTTCTTACTGCTCTGCAGTGTTCCTTTTTATATAACAGCAGGGTATCTTTTGAACTTGGAGAGGTAGGGGTTTACAGGTGAAAAAGATACATTCCCTTGACTGCTGTTAAGGCGGCATCGAGGAATGGGCCTTGAAAGATTCCTATAGTGACTATCCCAAAAATAGCAATGCCCAAGATCAATCGCATACTTAAAGACACTGCAATCGGGGAAGCGTTGATGGGCAGGTCTACGTAAATGCGTTTGACGATCATCAGGTAATAATAGAGGGAGATAACAATATTAACAGCCGCGACCAGAGCCAGCCATATATATCCGCGGTTAACGACAGCCATAAGAAGGGTGAATTTTCCAAAGAATCCTGCTAGGGGAGGGATCCCCGCTAGTGACACCAGAGAGAGCAACAGGCTAAAGGCTAAAATACCGGAACGTTTTGAAAGTCCGGCATAATCCTCGATTTCATCACGGTGGGTTTCTGCAGAAAACAGGACAATGACCAAAAAGGCCGCCAGATTTGTAAATAGATAACCTAAAAGATAGAAATTAATAGCGGCTGCCCCTAACATTGATCCCGCTGAGGCACCCATCAGAAGGAAACCCGCGTGAGCTATGCTGGAATAACCCAGCAACCGTTTAATATTTGTTTGGTAGATGGCCACCAGATTGCCATAGGTCATGGTGATCGCAGAAAGGATGGCGAGCACTAAACTCCACTGCGGATGCCAGCCTGCAAAAATACCGAAAAAAAGACGGATCAGTATTAGAAATCCTGCGGCTTTGGACCCCACGGACAATAGGGCAGTGACCGGGGTGGGCGCTCCTTGATAAACATCAGGGACCCACATATGAAAAGGGACAGCTGCGATCTTAAAGGCAACCGCTGCAAAAATGAGGACAACGGCAAAAAGGGATAGGGGCGTCATGGCATGGGTATTGACAAAAGATTGGATCATCTCAAAGCCGGTTGAGCGGGTAACGCCATAAAGCAGGCTCATGCCATAGAGGAAGAAACCAGAGGCCAAGGAACCTAAAATTAAATATTTCATCCCGGCTTCTATTGAAAGTTTATCGCTTTTAAGATACGCTGTCAGGACATACAACGATATGGTGAGGATTTCAATGGCAATAAACATTAAAAGAAAATCCGCACTTGAGGCAATGAAGCATAGACCGATCAAAGCCAGCCACAACAACAAATAGAATTCGTTACGACGTTGACCTAGGGATTTAAAATATTGTCTGGTCATGGCGAAAATGAACACCATCACCACCAAAAAGAATCCTTTGAAAAACCAGGCCAAGGAATCCATGACGAACATTTTGTTAAATGTCACCCCGCGTATGTCCCGCTGATCGATCCAAAAAAGGATGAGCCCAAAAAGAAATATAAAGCTTAAGGTGCCGATCCAATCGTCACGGACATCTTTAGGCAGGAAAATATCCAGCAGCACAAGCATAACCAAAATGATGGTCATGAGGACTTCTAAAGAAATTAAGTTCCAGTGAATGATAGGCAACATAGACTGTTCATTGCTCCGAGTTATGCATGCTTGCAACAATCATATTCGTGGTTGAACCAATGTGCCTTATCAAAAATGATGGCCAGCAACCGACTAAGATCAGTACGGCCAGCAGAAGCACATAGGGTAATTTTGCTAGGGGTGTTTGAGCGTCCGTCAATTGGGCCCATTGGGGCTTAAGGGGCCCGTGAAAACCAAGACGGATCGTTTTAAGCATATAAATAGCCGTGATGACAAGGCCCAGCACGGCGAGGACGGCCGGCAGACGAAATTGGTCCCAAGAACCTAAAAGAACCATGATTTCTGCAACAAAATTTGCAAATCCCGGGACACCGGCAGAGGCCAAAGCGGCCATCATAAAACAGGCGGCGATAAAGGGCATACGCTGGCTCATTCCGCCTAATTTATCCAGATCACGCGTATGGGTTTGATGGAAGACAAAACCAATCAATGCAAACGCAAGGGCCACCATAACACCATGAGCGAACATAAAAAATACCACACCGTTTAGACTAATCGTATTAAAACAGGCTAACCCAAGTAAAATGTATCCCATATGGCTGCAACTGGAATACCCAAATATGTATTTTAAATCACGCTGGGTCAACGCCACCAGCCCGCAAAAGATAATGTTAAAAACAGCTAAGACGGCAATGATAGGCATCCAGACGTGCGCGGCTTGAGGCATCAATTGGATGCCGAAACGGATGATCGCGTAGGCCCCCATTTTTTTTAGCACGCCGGCATGGAGCATGCTGACGGCCGTAGGTGCGGCCGCATATCCCTCGGGAGCCCAGGTATAAAAGGGCCAAAGAGTCAGCGTGATCCCGAAACCCATGACGATCAGGGGAAAAATCCAATACTGAACTTCAATCGGTAAAGGATGAAGGGCTAAATACTGCTGGGTTTGAATAAGATCAAAGCTGTTTTGGCCTGTCGCATGATACAGGGCAATCAATCCGATCAAAGACAAAGATGCGCCGAGCGTTAAATAAAGGGTCAATTTCATGGCGGCATGCTCGCGGCGGTCCGATCCCCAGATCGCAATCATCAAAAAGACCGGAATGGCGGCCACTTCATGGAAGAAATAGAAAAAGAAAATATCCAAAGAAAGGAAAGCGCCATAGGTGCCGATGATTACAGTTAAGAGCAGGATGTGGTATTCCTTGACTCTTTCTGTGACCGGTTTGGATATCAAAACAGCGGTGAGGGAAACAATTCCTAAAAGAAGCACAAGCAAGGAATTGATTCCGTCAATCCCAAGGTGATAGGAAATCCCCAAGGGCACAACCCAGGGAATTTTTTCAATGAACTGAAATCCCCCGCGCACGGGGTCATAAGAGGTAAAAAACCAAATGGACAAAAGGAAAGGTAAAAAGACAGCGATGCCAGAGACCCGCCGTATCAAAGAAATGTTATCTGGAGGGATCACACAGAGGGTCCCTAGTCCAAGCAACGGTATTAATAGTATCCAGGAAAGATCGGGTAGGATCATAAGCTTTTAGCCAATAGTAGGAATATAAACACGGCTCCCAGAACAAAAATCAAGGCATAGAATTGAACTAAGCCCGTTTGTAAATAGCGCAAGACACGGCCGGAGGCTTTGGTCGTATTTTTTAGTCCGACAACACAGTAATAATCGATGTATATTTTTTCAAATCGAGATAAAATGGTGGCAAGCTTTTGTTGGATACAATCCACATACCAGCTGTAGACGGTATCAAAATAATATTTATTCTTTAGAATACCATAGATGGTCTTCCAATGTGTTTCTAATGGGTCGACAACCGGGCGCTTGCTGTAGAGACGATACGAGAGGCCCAGCCCTAAAACGGCAATAAAAGAAGAAACTAGAGCGATTAGGATATTCGGTGATGGATGATCTTGGTGATCCAGAAAATGAGGGATGCCTATAAACCCTCCGACTATGGAAAGTATCGCTAAAAAGATAAGGGGAATCGTCATAACTAAAGGCGATTCATGGGAATGGTCAGCAGAATACGGTTTTCCCCAAAAAGCAACCCAGAACAGGCGTCCCATATAAAAAGACGTCAGGCCGCTGGCTAAGCTTGCGGTTAAATAAAGCAAGGTGTTGTGGGCATAGGCCAGAGATAAGATTTCATCTTTGCTCCAAAATCCGCTTAAGGGGAAAATACCGCAAAGGGCAAGCGCTCCTATAAGAAATGTGCCGCCGGTGATAGGCATTTTCTTTAAAAGGCCTTTCATGTTCCAGATATTTTGCTCATGATGAAGGGCGTAGATAACACTGCCCGCGGACAAGAATAAAAGAGCTTTAAAAAAGGCATGAGTGGTCAGGTGATACATTCCCTGTATGGGGCCGCCTAATCCTAAGGCCATCACCATCAAGCCTAATTGACTAAGAGTAGAATAAGCCAGGATTCTTTTGATGTCATTCTCAACAACAGCGAGTGTGGCCGCCATCAGTGCGGTGAGGCCGCCAATATAGGCAACCGCCGCGAGGGCGCCTGGGGAAGGTTCAAAAATAAAAAACATCCGGGCAAGCAAATAGACACCGGCCGCTACCATCGTTGCGGCATGAATGAGGGCGCTGACGGGTGTCGGACCTTCCATGGCATCAGGCAGCCAAACATGCAAGGGGACTTGTGCGGATTTACCCATCACTCCACAGAAAAATAGTAACGCAACGATCTGCAGTAGGTGGGGATTTATATAAGGGACTACTGAGGCTAAACGAGTAAGCTCAAAGCTTTTACCCGCGCCCATATCGGATAATCCCCATAATAAAAGGATCCCGCAAAGAAATCCGAAATCAGCCAAGCGATTAACCATAAAAGCTTTAACCCCAGCATCTGCCGCGGAAGGTTTTTCATGCCAGAAGCCGATGAGTAGATAAGAACTCAAACCGACTAACTCCCAACAGATGAAAAGTTCGATCAGGTTGTTGGCCAGAACTATGCCTATCATAGAGAAGGCAAATAAGCTTAAAAATGCAAAAAAACGCGGGCTTGCGGGATCGTTGGCCATATATCCCTTGGAATAGATAAAAATAGCACTTCCTACACCCGTGACAATTAACAGCATCAGGACACTCAAAGGGTTAACTAGAAAGCCCCATGAAACTGTCAGGCTATCAAATTGAATCCATGGCAAAGACTGCTGATATTCAACTAGGGGATGAGTGTTGAATATTTGCACAGCGATCAAAAGCGTACAAATAAAAGAGGTTAAGATAGCGGCAATAGCCAGGAAGGAACTTAAAGATTTCGATTTTAAGGCACAAAGCGTAATAATCACGCAAGCAGCCAGGGGTATAAAAAAAGCTATCCAAACCAAAAGAGGCGTTACCATTTCATTGTCCTTAATTCATCGGCTTGGAGAGTGGAAAGATGGCGGTACATCAATACGACAATGGCCAGTCCTATAGCGACTTCTGCTGCAGCCACAAGTATGACAAAAAATACGATCAGTTGTCCCGTATAATCCCCATTGAATTTAGAAAAAGTAACAAATGAAAGGTTACAAGCCGCTAAAAGCAGTTCAAGAGACAAAAGGACTTTTATCACTTGGCGGCTGGTTACGACTCCAATGATACCGATCGAAAAGACAAGGCCGCTTAATAATAAATAAGCTCCGAGCGGTATCATGAGGGCAGCTCCTCCTTACCGGTACTTAATGCTCCTTGGGCCAATGAAACAATCCCAAAAATAGCGATCAACAAAAGAAAGGAAGTTAATTCAAAGGGAAGCAGATAGTCCGTAAAAAGTATTTTGCCAATGGTTTCAATCGTTCCCCGGATTGAACTAGCCCCTAGCGTATTAGCTTTGATGAAACTCTGGATAGCCCAAAAGAAAGAGGAAGAAAATAATACCCCTGCCAAAATTCCTAATAGACGAAGGCGGCCTTGTTGGGCTGATGAAAGGGAGATCGATTGAAGCTCCAGACACATCACGACAAAAAGAAAAAGAACAAGCACTGCTCCGGCATATACTAATAGAAGCACGATCCCGACAAAGAATGCCTCCAAGAGCACAAAAAGGGAGGACAGGGAGAAAATAGCGACGACTAGAGCCAATACATTGTAGAGAGGATTCCGCGCAAGAATGACTGAAAGGCTTGCCAAAATTAAGAGGGCGGCAAAAAGGTAGAAGCAGAAAGAAGGCATGTTTTTAATCATAGGAATAAACTCAATATTGTCAAGAGGATAGTGATATTCGATTTCAAATGGTATCAAAGTGCTTGTGAGTCAGAGGTCATTGTGATATCTTTATTAGAATACTATTATTCATAAGGATGCCTAAATGGTTGGAACAACTAAAAATAAGAAATTAAAGATTACCGCTGCTAAAGAGCTTGAAATTCTACGCAATGTTGTGGATATCGCCTCATCCGAGCTTGACTTGAATTTGACCCTTCAATTAATCGTGAAAATAGTGACAGAAATGACAGATGCGGATTCTGTTTTTATCTACCTTTTTGATGAAAGCCATAAAAATCTCGTATTGAGGGCTTCAAAGACCGCCCACAAAAAAGAATTGGGGCAGGTGGTGCTTAAAATCGGCGAAGGCATTACCGGTTGGGTGGCTAGGGAAAATAAGCCGGTCGCTATTAAATCCCGAGCTTATCGTGACCCGCGATTTAAAAGTTTTGATGTGCTTCCTGAAGACCGTTACGAGGCTTTCCTGTCTGTGCCGATCATCTATAAAGGTCGCGCCATCGGAGTTATTAATGTGCAGCATAAAACTCAGCAGGATTATTCCGGGGTTGCCGTTAATTTGATTGAAATGATCGCCAAGCAAGTTGGCGGTATCATTGAGCATGCTAGGCTTTTTGAAGAAATAAAGAAAAAAGCCCTGCAATTTGATTCCTTAGTTAAGGTCAGCCATTCAATTACCAGTGAGCATTATTTAGACGATATTCTCAACCTGATCGTGGTTGTAACTGCGCAAATGCTAAACTCCAAGATTTGTTCGATTATGATTTTAGATGACAAAGGCCAGGAGCTTTCCATTAAAGCCACCCAATCTTTAAGCCAAGAGTATAAACAGAAGCCTAATATTAAGGTAGAAAACAGCTTAAGCGGCAGCGTGATCAAATCCAAAAAACCAGCTTTTGTGTATGATGTCAGTAAGGACGAAAAATATGTTTACCGGGATTTGGCAGTTAAAGAAGGATTGACGTCTATGCTGGTTGTGCCAATGGTCGTTAAAGATAAGGCTATAGGACTCGTTAATGTGTATACCAAAGAGCCTCACGACTTTACAGAAGAAGAAACCAACGTTCTGCAGATGGTGGCCAACCAGGCTGCAGTGGCGGTTGAAAATACCAAGCTAATGGAGGAATCCTTAAAAGCCAAGGAAGCTCTGGAAACCCGCAAGCTCGTTGAGAGGGCTAAAGGAATTTTAATGAAAATGAACAATCTTTCCGAGGACGCTGCTTATCGTTTGATCCATAAAAAAAGCATGGACACCTGCCGAAGCATGAAGGATATTGCTGAGTCGATTATTTTGATGGCTGAATTACAAAAGTAGGTTTCTCGCTCTCTTGAAAATTATTTATTGACAAAATCAGAGAGAAAGGTGTATATTTAATTCCTTCAGGCAGTTACGTTGAATTACTATCTTCTTTTAAAGTTTTAAGGAGAAGATTTTTAACTAATACATCACCGCGTTTGCGGTATCAATCCCACCCCGGTCCTAAGCGACCTTGCCGTGGGGCTAACCAGGAGGGTTTTATGGCTTTAAGTACTGTTAAAAAGACCGCATTCACATCCCGTGAATCCAAGAGCAGGGAAGAAATTCCTGTCACACAAACACCTGTCCCCAAAGTTGATATCTTGAAGAAAATTCAAGAGAAGGCTTATGAACTTTATCTTAAGCGTAACGGCGGACCTGGCAGCGCTGAGGAAGATTGGGCTCAAGCGGAAAAAATTGTCAAGAGCAGTTTAAGATAGATCGTTTAAAATTTTCTTGACAAGCGGTTTTTTATCAGGTATAGTTACATTGTAATTTAAGAAGTCTGGAGCATGGATGTTCTAGACAGACATAAGGGCATTGATAAGTCCTCTTAGGGAAAGATCCCCAAGAGGACTTCTTATTTTAGGGGCATAGAAGTCCGGTTTTATATGCGTTGGAGCATATGGAATCGGGTTTTTTTATTGTCTAAAAAAAGAAGCACGAAAAGGGGGCATGCTTATGAGCGTACCCGAGGGTTTAAAAGTCAGTAAAGTTTCAGAAATATCAGCTTTAATATTTGCTTTTTCCCAGTTGGCCTTGGCGATCGGGTTATTTTGGGATTGTAAAGTAAATATATTTTAACCAGTATATCAACGGAGGAACATGTAATGGGAACAACACCACCAGTAAATCCTATTAATTCAGGCGATACGGCATGGGTCCTGGTATCTTCAGCTTTAGTCTTGCTGATGACGGCACCGGGACTGGCCCTATTTTATGGGGGCATGGTCAGGCGCAAAAACATTTTAAGCGTTTTAATGCAATGTTTTATGTGTCTGGCTATTGTCAGTGTTTTATGGGTAGTGTATGGATACAGTTTGGCCTTTGGTAAGGGGACAGGTTGGTCAGCTCCTTTTATCGGCGGCTTGCAATGGTTTATGCTTAATGGGGTTGATATTAACACTCCTAATGCGGATTATGCGGCAACTATTCCACATCAAGCATACATGATCTTCCAGATGATGTTCGCGGTTATCACCCCGGCATTGGTTATTGGTTCTTTTGCTGAACGGGTCAAATTTTCCGCGTTTGTGTGGTTTACCGTTTTATGGCTGACCTTTGTTTATTGCCCCATCGCTCACATGGTCTGGGCATCTGACGGTTTGGCCGGCCATACTTGGGGGGCATTGGATTTTGCCGGAGGGACAGTTGTGCACATGAATGCTGGACTAGCAGGGCTGGTAACCGCCTTATTCTTAGGTAAACGCCTGGGGACAGATAAACCCGGTATGCACAATGTGCCTTATGTAATGATCGGTGCCAGTCTTTTATGGTTTGGCTGGTTTGGTTTTAATGCCGGTTCTGCTGTTTCTGCAGGCGGGCTTGCGACCAGCGCTTTTGTGGTGACACACACAGCAACAGCTGCAGCGGCCATAAGCTGGGCTGTTTGTGAGTGGATTTTTACTGGAAAACCTACCATGGTAGGAGCTGCTTCCGGAGCTGTGGCGGGCTTAGTCGCCATTACCCCGGCTTCAGGCTTTGTCAATGCCGGCGGCGCATTATGGATCGGTTTCTTAGTCAGCATTTTTTGCTATTTCATGGTCTCTTACGTCAAACCGAAATTGGGCTATGATGATACGCTGGATGCTTTTGGCGTACACTTTATAGGCGGAACGTGGGGAGCCCTCGCAACCGGATTGTTTGCCGTAAAAGCGATTAATGCTGCCGGATCCGGACTTTTTGACGGAAACCCGGGACAGTTGCTTATTCAGGCCAAGGCCTGCGGGTTGACTATTCTGTACTGCGGGATCGTCACATGGATCATCTGTCTGATTATAGACAAAACCATTGGTATGCGTACGACTTCGGAGGATGAAGTTTTAGGTCTGGATATTAGCCAGCACCATGAACGTGCGTATACTATTTTAGACTAAGACGACAGCAGTTAAACTAAGGAGGATTTATCCATGAAATTAGTGATTGCAATTATTCAGCCCTATAGGCTCGATGATGTCAAAAAAGAGCTTTATGCGGCGGAAGTAAACCTGATTACCGTGTCTGAAGTTTTAGGCCACGGCCGGCAGATCGGCGTCGATGAGTTTTATCGCGGGGTCAAGGAAACCGGGAATTTACTGCGAAAAATTCGTTTAGAGATCGCGGTCAATGAGGACTTTGTCGAGCCGACTATCAAGGCCATCATCAAAGGTGCGCGTGTCGGTAAGATCGGAGACGGTAAAATTTTCGTCTTGGATCTGCCAAGATGTATACGCATCCGTACCGGAGAAGAAGGATCAAAGGCCATTGGGTAGTTCTAAAAAACTTGACAGTTTTGGGTGGATATATTATTATGCCCCATTACTGTGAGGGCAATGAAGTCCTCCTTCAGGAAGCAATTTGCTTGGAGGAGGACTTTTGTCTTTAATATAAAAAAATAGTTACTATATAGGAGGGTATTATGAGTCAAGCTCGCGAAGAGTTCCTTCAGGCAGCTTGTTCCGAAGAGAGCTGCTGTAATGGTTCTTTCAGTGAACATTTGCCTGAACATTTCGGCGAAAACGTGTTTAGTCTCAAGGTGATGAAAGAAATGCTTTCTCCCAAGGCCTATGTTTCTATCGAGAAAACTATTAAAGAAGGCGGTAAGTTGGACGTTTCTATTGCTGATGAAGTCGCTGAGGCTATGAAAAAATGGGCCATTGCCAAGGGGGCCACACATTTTACGCACTGGTTTCAGCCTATGACCGGCGTGACCGCTGAAAAGCATGATTCATTTATCGATTGGGATGGCAATGGAGGGGTCGTTTTAAATTTCTCCGGTAAAAATCTTATTCAAGGTGAGCCGGATGCCTCTTCTTTTCCTTCCGGCGGTTTGCGAGCTACTTTTGAAGCCCGCGGGTACACTGGTTGGGATCCCACATCTCCGGCTTTTATCAAAGAAGGACCGGAAGCGACCACCTTGTGCATACCGACATTCTATGTCGGGTACCATGGGGAGGCTTTGGATAAAAAGACGCCTTTGTTGCGTTCCATGGTTGCATTAAGCAAGCAGGTTTGCCGTCTTGCTAGTCTTTTCGGAATTGATACCAAGGGCAAGCGCGCGTATTGCACATTAGGCCCTGAGCAGGAATATTTCTTGATTGATAAGGCTCATTATGAGGCTCGCATGGATTTGGTGCAATCAGGCCGTACGCTCTTCGGCAGAAAGCCGGCCAAGCATCAGCAACAGGAAGATCATTATTTTGGAGCCATCAAACCCCGTATTATGGGTTTCATGGAAGATTTGGACCGTACATTGTGGGGTTTAGGGATGCCGTCAAAGACTCGTCACAATGAAGTGGCCCCGGCCCAGTATGAAATGGCGCCGATCTATGAAGAATTGAATATCGCGGTTGATCATAATATGATGGCTATGGAAGTTATGCGGCAGGTCGCTGATAAGCATGGTCTGGTCTGTTTATTGCATGAGAAACCATTTGCCGGCATCAACGGTTCCGGGAAGCATAACAACTGGTCTGTGGTTGGTCCCGACGGGAAAAACTGGCTTTATCCTGGAAAGACACCGCATGATAATGCCAAGTTTTTGGCTTTGCTTTGTGCGGTCATCAAAGGTGTGGACACTTATGCTGATCTTTTGCGCGTCACTGTGGCCACAGCCGGAAATGATCATCGTCTGGGGGCCAATGAGGCTCCTCCTGCGATCGTGTCCATCTTTTTAGGGGAGCAACTGACCGATATTATCGAGCAAATTGAAAAGGGTGGGGCAAAGACCTCCAAAGAGGGAGGGGTCTTGCAGGTTGGCGTTGATTCCCTGCCGCAATTAGCTAAGGATACGACTGACCGTAACCGGTCTTCGACCTTTGCTTTCACCGGGGCCAAGTTTGAGTTCCGTGCGGTTGGCTCTAATATGAATCCGTCGGCGTCCAATATGGTGCTCAACACCATCGTAGCAGAGGCGATTTCCGATATTTGTGATAAGCTGGAAGAGGACAAAAGTGCGGGTAAGGATTTTAATACCAGCCTGCAAAAAGTCCTTCAGGAGGTTATTAGGAAACACAAGAGAGTGGTTTATAATGGGGACAATTATGTTCCCCAATGGCAAACCGAGGCCAAGAAGCGTGGCTTACCCAATTTAAGGAATACGCCTGAAGCGTTAGAAGCCATTAAGGCAAAGAAAAATGTACAAGTCTTAGTTAAACATGGTGTTTTGACCGAGGTCGAAATTGCTTCTCGATATGAGATCAACAAACACGCCTATCACACAGTTTTGGTTTTGGAAGGCGATTGTGCGGTCACGATAGCCAGAACACAGTTGATCCCGGCTGCTATTGAGTATCAAAATCAACTGGCACAGACGATTAAGTCTGTCGGTGGTGCCGGAAAAACAACAGGTCAAAAGAAACTGCTCAAGCAGGTTTCCGGCTTAATCGATCAGGCATTGAGCGACTCCGATGCGCTGGATGCGGCTTTAGCTAAACATGACGCGGCCAAAATTTTTGCAGGTATGGCCCGTTTGCGTGAGACCATTGATGAGTTGGAAGGTTTGGTCCCGGCTAATCTATGGCCTTTGCCCAGTTACGCGGAAATGCTGTTGATGAATGCGTAATTGATGGATTAAGAAATAGAAATGAAAAAAGTAGAAAAAGTAGGGACAGACACTACTTTCGTAAAGAAAGTAGTGTCTGTCCCTACTTTTTTTGTTTTTATATAGTATAATCTTCGGTATGATATTGATCGTTAAACACATTGACATTGAAGGTCCGGGCACGTTGGGAGATTTTCTTAAAGCCCGCAAAGAGCCCTTTCAAATCATCGAGCTTGGGGAGGGGGAAAGAATTCCTCCTGATCCTCGTGTCTTTTCGGGAGTAGTTGTTTTGGGAGGGCCCATGAATGTTTATGAGGAAGATATCTATCCGTTTCTAAAAGAGGAAAATAATTTTATTCAAAATGTTTTGAATGACGGAGTTCCTTTTTTAGGAATCTGTCTGGGGGCACAGCTGTTAGCCAAGGCAGCCGGAGCTTTAGTTGTACGATCACCGGTCAAGGAAATAGGATGGTACCATATAACACTGACCCCTGAGGGAAAAACAGATCCCTTGTTTGCGGGTTTCTGCCCTCAAGATCCTGTCTACCAGTGGCATGGGGACATGTTTCAAATACCTCTCGGCGGAAAATTATTAGCAGTGGCCGAGGGTTGTCCCCATCAGGCGATTAAAGTTGGCAGCAATGCATACGGGTTACAATTTCATATTGAAATTACCGACAAAAGTATCCAAGAGTGGGGTGAGAAATATTGTCAGACAGACCTGCCGGGGCGCTTGGATCATGCAAAGGTGATGGTGGATGATTACTATAAGTACAGGCATGTTTTTACAAATCAAGCACAAAGACTGTATCAAAATCTTTTGGAAATAATCCATGCTAACCATAGCCCTTGCACAAATTAATCCTACTGTCGGGGACTTAACCGGCAATTCGCGGAAAATTTTAAAGTTTACCCTGCAGGCTCAAAAGCAAGGCGCTGACCTTGTTATTTTTCCCGAACTGGCTCTTTGTGGCTACCCTCCGGAGGACTTGCTCTTAAAAAAACATTTTGTGGCAGATAATATTAAAGCATTGGATGCATTGTCCCATAAAATTCGGGGGATCAGCGTTATTATAGGTTTTGTGGACAGCGATGGAGACGGCAAAATTTATAATGCTGCCGCGATCATCAGGGATGGGAAGATCAGGGATGTTTATTACAAACATGAATTGCCGAATTACGGTGTTTTTGACGAAAAAAGATATTTCTCATGCGGGATAGATTCAGGGATTTGGACCATCAAGGGGGTCAAGCTCGCCGTCAATATTTGTGAAGATATTTGGACGCGCGGCGGTGTCTGGGAGGCGCAAGCCCGTGCAGGCGCCAGGATTTTGATCAATATTTCTTCATCACCCTATCATGCAGGGAAGATAAAAATGCGCCAGGACCTTTTGAAGAGCCGGGCCCAAAAGACGAAAACATATTGGGTGTATGTCAATGCGGTCGGCGGTCAGGATGAACTTGTTTTTGACGGGGGAAGTATGGCGATCGCTCCTGATGGACAGCTATTGGCGCGGGCTCGGCAATTTGAAGAGCAATTGCTATTAGTGCCCGTTGGTCATCATGACGCAGGGGGATCCTTGGAGCCATTTTTGGATGAGTCTGAGGAAATTTATAAAGCTTTGGTTTTAGGCACGCGTGACTATGCGGCAAAAAATGGATTTAAAAAAGTGGCCTTAGGTCTAAGCGGGGGTGTTGATTCAGCCTTGGTTGCCTGTATTGCTTGTGATGCATTTGGCCCTGCCAATGTTATGGCTATTTCCATGCCAAGCTCCTTTAACAGCAAAGCCACTCGACTGGATGCCAGGCAATTGGCTCGAAACTTAGGGATTGAGTTTAAGGAAATTCCGATCAAGATAATTTTCAGGGACTACTTAAAAACATTGGCCCCCTATTTTGCCGGAAGATCTTCTGATTCAACTGAGGAAAATATTCAGGCCCGTATCCGTGGGAATATTCTGATGGCTTTTGCGAATAAATTCGGAGGATTGATCTTAACCACCGGCAATAAAAGTGAAACGGCGGTTGGATATTGCACTCTTTACGGGGACATGTCCGGAGGCTATGCGGTCATCAAGGATGTTTTTAAGACAAAGGTTTATGAACTAGCCAGGTATCGCAACAGCATTTCTAAATCTCCCGTGATCCCTAAAAGTATTCTACTGCGCTCACCGACGGCAGAGCTGCGTAAAGGGCAAACGGATGAAGAGACGCTGGGGGCTTATGAGGATTTAGATAAAGTTTTAATGGCGTATATCGAGCAGCATGCTTCTTATCAGGATATTATTGAAAACGGGATGGATCCTCAATGGGTGTCAAGGACCATCCGCCGGGTAGATGCGAATGAATACAAACGACGGCAAGCACCACCTGGCGTTAAAATTACCCCGTGCGCTTTTGGCAAAGACTGGCGCCTGCCGATTACCAACAAGTATAAAGAATGAAATTATCTATTGTTATTCCCGTCTATAATGAGGAGGCGACCCTTGAGACGATTATCTCAAAGGTCCAGGAGGCCCCTCTCCCTCACGGACTGTCCCGTGAAATAGTGATTGTCAATGACGGATCCAGCGACAGAACCACAGAAATTCTAAAACGTTGGGGGGATAAGCCGGGCTGGATCATTGTTCATCAGATCAACCAGGGGAAAGCCGCCGCTCTTTTAACCGGATTCAAACAAGCGACCGGTGATATTTTTCTTATTCAGGACGCAGATTTGGAGTATGACCCGATGGAGTATCCTAAGCTTTTAAATCCCATTTTGGACGGTAGCTCCCAAGTGGTATATGGGTCAAGATTTTTAGGGCGCATTAAAGATATGGAGCCGGTCAACCGTTGGGCCAATCAAATTTCCAACCAGACCGTCAAGATGCTTTATGGTGTTGGCATGACGGATATCAACACTTGTTATAAGGTTTTTACGCGTCAAGCCCTAGAGGGGATCACGATCACTTCTCAACGTTTTGCCTTTGATACCGAGTTTACGGTGAAGTTATTGCGCTTGGGATATTCGATCAGAGAAGTCGCTATTGATTATACGGCCCGCTCACGTCAGGCAGGGAAAAAAATCAACTGGACCACGGCCCTTGAAATGTATTGGCAGATCATCAAATACCGGTTTATTGGAGGGAGATAATATGTCTTCGGACATGTTTGAAACGCTCTGTGTTATTCGAGGATCCCTCAGGTATAATGCATGGCTTTACAACCGCATTAAACGGCATTTACGGGGAATTATTTGGGACATCGGCAGCGGATTGGGAGACATCGCCATGCAGTTTAATGAGCCGTGTATTGAAGAGGTCATTCTTTCAGATTATGACCCGAGGATGCTGAACACATTAAGACACACCCTTCTTCCTTTGAAAAATTATCGCGTCGTTCCTTTGGACATAGCCGATCCGCAATTGCCCGTCAGTCATCCCGGAGGCATTGCGGATACCATCACCTGCATTAATGTGCTGGAACATATTGAAAAGGACGTGACGGCCTTGAAGCATATGGGCCATTTATTAAAAAAAGGAGGCAAGGCCGTTATTTTTGTCCCTGCCTTGCCGGGGATTTTTGGCACCTTAGATAGCAGTGTCGGTCATTATCGCCGCTATACCAAGAAAACCTTGAGCGTCGCTTTAAAAGAAGCAGGTTTTGTCGTCACTGATGCTTATTACATGAATATGTTTGGCATACTCACCTGGTTTTTAACCGGCCGGATATTAAAGCAGAAGGAATTCCATAAAGATGCCTGCCATATGCTAGACAGGATCGTCCCAAGCTTGAGGGCGCTGGAATCATGGGGCAGCCCTCCGGTTGGACAATCGTTGATCATGGTCGCCCGTATTTCTTAAACCCTTATGTTTCTTTTTCTTCCCATACTTTTCTTGGTTTTTTGTTCCGTCCTAGGATACAGGCATTTTAACAGCTGGCGTGCGGGAGGTCTATTTGCGGCTATTATAACCGGGAGCCTATTGACAGGAATAACAGAAATATTGAGCTTTCAACAGGCTTTTTGTTTTTATCCCCTGATGATCAGCTGGTTATTATTGACGGTCTTGATTGGTGTCAGGGCCGCTGTGGTTTGGCGTAGAATACCGGTTTTTTTTCATGGCAATGCTGGCAGCTGGTTTTTGAGCGAAAAAATACTCTTAGGGATCATTCTCCTTATTTGCATGGTGAGCGCGATAACGGCGATAGCCGGAATCCCTAATACTTGGGATTCCATGACCTATCATCTTCCTCGAGCGGAGCATTGGATACAAAATAGGACGGTCGGATTTTATCCGACCAACGTTATCCGTCAATTATATATCACTCCATGGGCCGAATTTGCTATTGCCCATATGCTTATTTTAGGGGGAGGGGACACAAGTGTTAATCTGGTCCAATGGGCGGCGATGGCAGGTAGTTTAATAGGCGTATCGCTGATAGCCCGGCAATTAGGAGCCGGCCGGACAGGACAGCTCATGGCCGCGGTATTTGTCTCAACCTTGCCTATGGGCATTTTACAGTCAGTCAGCACACAAACTGATTATGTGTGCGCTTTTTGGGTGGTTGCATTTGTATTTTTTCTGATTGAAAGCCGGCGTGAACCTATTTTGATGCATGCGATTGCCGCCGGACTTGGCCTCGGGCTGGCGTGCTTAACCAAGGGCAATAGTTATATTTTTGCATTGCCTTTCTTAGGATGGTTCACATGGACAAGTGCCAAGGTGCGTCTGCGGCAGTGTATCGCGGCAGTCCTGTTGATTGTTGTCTGCGTATTGGTTTTAAATATAGGGCAATATGTGCGTAATACCCAGACATTCCGGTCTCCTGCTTGGACGAACGCCCCATTAATGAATGCATCATTGAGCCCCCGGATTTTATGGATAAATATATTGCGCAATATCGGGGTACACCTGGCCACGCCCGTGATGAAAGTTAATGAAAAAACCACGCAGGTCATTACAAGGGCGGCACAATTGTTGGGCGCGGATATTAATGACCCGCGTGCGACCATTGGGGGTAATTTCGTCATCAACAGTATTTATTTCGATGAGGATTATACGGGAAATTTTATTCATATTCTTCTTTTCGGGACAGTCTTATTGTTGTCTTGGTTTTATCGCCCAATCAAAGCAAGGATCAATTTTTATGTCGTGAGCGTCATTTTTTCGTTTCTGTTGTTTTGTCTGGTCGTGCGTTTCCAGCCTTGGCAGAGCCGATTTCATTTGCCCCTGTTTATTTTATTTTGTCCTGTTGCAGGAGTTGTCCTGGAGAGAGGCCTCAATCAAAAAAGCGTCCTTTTAGGGGCCGTATTTTTTTTAGCGGCCTTGCCCGGGCTGTTCTTGAATAAACAGCATCCGTGGATGGGGGAGTTTAATATTTGGCGACAGCCTAAACCCGCGCAATATTTTTATAAACGTCCTGATTTTGCCCTGCCATATGCTGCCAGCTCAGTTTTTTTGAATTCTGCCGGCTGCCGTCAAATCGGGCTTTTAATCAGCGAAGATACCTGGGAGTATCCTTGGTGGAAATTTTTGCAAGGAAAGGGATTACGGATTGAACATGTTGGGGTTAGTAATTTATCAGCCTCTTTGAAATATCCCTTGGGAGATTTTGAACCTTGTGCGGTTATTGTTTCCGGAATTGAGAAAGGAGCATTATTAATGGTAGGCAGCGGTATTTATGGACAGGTTTGGTCCATACCTGAGGGGGCCGGGAAAATCTCTATTTTTTTAAGAAAGTTCTAAGGTTTTTATGAAGGAAAAGATTCAAATACTTGTCTTTGCCGCTTTTGTCCTGTTGATCGCCTCATTATTTCGTTATTGCAGTGGTCCGTTTTATTTTGGCAATAACAACGACCCCTCTTATTTTTATTTTTATAATTTTCTCTGTATTCTTGAAGGAAAAAGTTTGCCATTTGTCGATCATCCGGGGACCACGCTGGATATGCTGGGAGCTTTGGTTGTGAAGATGTTTTTTTCTTCCTCTCAAAACACTCCATGGCTTTTGGCGAATGCGTTGCGGTCAGAAGAAGTGTTGGGTTTAGTTTGGTTTTTGATGATCGTCATGTATGTTGCGACGGTGGTAGTTTTGGGATTTTATGTTTTTAAGAAACTTCAGGATAGGGTATTTACCGGACTTGTTTTATTAAGTAGTTTATGGCTGATCGGAGTGCGGTCTTTTTCTGGGCAGGGGATTTTACCAATCAGCGCTAATGTTAATTCAGACACGATGATGATGACAGCCGTCAATCTTATGCTTTTGGCTATTTTCAGGTTCTATTTTAGCCCCAAGACACATGCATGCTCGCAGGCGATTAGTTTAGGGACAGCAGTGGCTTTTGCCCTTGCCACCAAATTTACGGCGTTACCTTTTTTTGTCGTGGCGTGGGTTATCCTTGAAACTTGGCAACAGAGGATCTTGTTGACGGCAGTTGTAGCAGGGGGGTTTATTGTATTGACCTGCCCCCTCTGGAGTTCTTATTCGCACATGATCACTTGGTGTAAAGGGCTGATTTTTCATCAAGGCTTCCATGGATCAGGAGGTGAGGGTTTTGATAGGACTGCATTTGTTCGGGGGTTTGTTTGGGTTATTAAGACGCATTGGTTTTTTGCAGGGGCATGGTTTTTTGCAGGAATGGTTGCCCTTAACCGCAGGCCGTCGGTAGACTCCAAAATACGGAGAGTTTTATCAGCCGTGGCCCTCGGAGGACTGGCCCAGATGATCATCGTTGCTAAACAGCCCTCCTATCAATATATGGCGCCTATGATAGGAATATCATCCTTAGTCCCTGCTTTTTTATATAAGGCCTTTCCTCATTGGTGGCGCAGGGGGTTCAAATATGCCATGGGGTTTATTCTTGCGGTGTCCCTTGGATCGATCGCGGTTGGGATGTGGCAGGTTAATGAAAAAAAGCAAAAAACTAAGGAAATGCTGGAAACCATCGCCAAGGATTACGCACAATGCCGGGTATGTCCATTTTACCGCAGTTCAACGCCGGGATTCAGTTTTGTGTTTTGGAATCGGGTGATTGAAAGCGAGGAGTATTCATCCATTTTAAAATCACTTTATCCGGATCTGGTTTATTATGATATTTTTGGCAGGGACTTTAAAGACAGTGCCGGGCAGGTTGTTTCTTTGGGGCAATTAAAGAGGCAAAAATCGCAGGTATTGATTTATGGCAGTGACCGGGACCCCCAGAGCTTTGAACCCTATTTGACGATAAAGAAAATTTATACCCATGGGGACGAGTCTCTCTATGAAGTGATATCAGGGCGATCAAACAGGGGCATGGAGTTTTTTCAATATGCCATGGTCATGTTTGCTCAAGGCCGGGATGAGGAAGCGTTTAAGGCGGCTGTGATCAGCCAGCAATTAGGAGTGGGGCAGGATATCAGCGGGTTTATCGAACTTTTGAGTCATAAAATCTTAAGGCATTAACAAATATTCTATTAGTCAATACGTCGGCGTTACTGGAATGAACCCTATTAAAACTTTTATCAATAAGAATCCTGCAGTCTTACTATTATTCTTTGTGTATCTTTTTTTTCTGCCCCACCTGCTTTCTTATGATTATGCCTGGATGTTCCCGGAGGAATTTTTTTGCAAGAAAGCGGCGATCAAGAATGGGCCCCAGTTGCAATGGCAGGATCTCAAATCTGGAATGGACTGGTGGGGTTTTGAAGAGGGGACGTTTCGGATCACAAGGCCGCTATCATCCTATTTTGAGATTTTGGATACGAAATTTCGTTGTTGGTTATGGCACTTCATGCCTCCTCATCCAAGCGTGTCCTTGACTTGGATTTTTTCTTTTATAGGAGCGCCCGTATTTCTCTACCGGCTTATGCGCTATTGGAAGGTGAGCCAAAATACAGCCTTGGCAATGACAGCTTTTTATTTGATGACCCCGGCGGTCATGAGTTATGCGGTCATGCTTTTTCGTCCTGCCAAGCCTATGGCCAATTTTTTTATCATTCTTTGCCTTTATCAGGCATCCAACTTGCAAAAGAAGTTCCTTGACCATGGCAAACCAATCCCCCCCATCAATTATATGGTTTTTTGGGTTATATCGACTTTGTCTTTTTATTGGGATGAGACGATTTGGGTGATCATTCCGGCGTTATTGGTTCTTTTTCCCAGAGTGCTCATCTGCAGGAAAAGTTATTTGTGGGCATGGCTGTCGTTACCTTTCGTGACCACGCTGTTCTATTTTAAAATCATTCCCTTTCTGACAGTGTTAGCAGGTTATGATTATGCCGACGTGATAAGATTTAAAGGGTCTTTACGGCAGCTCAGCAACTTTCCGATCGAATTTCTTCTAGATTTGGCCGGCAATGCCAAGAGTCTTGTTTTCGACACGATGGGCATTATGGTTCCTGATGTGTTTAAAGCATCGCTCTGGATCAAAGCAGTCTTCGGCATTTCTTTGGCCGCCTGGGGCGTGATCTGGTTTTATCTATTAAGAATCAGGTGGCCGTCGAACTGGTGGGCAATTTTTTTAGGCGGGCTTTTATTGTTCTTTAATTATCTCATGACTATTCTTGTGGGCGTTTGGGGACCGTATTATTATGGGGCATTTTGGTCGATTTTCTTTGTTCTATGGCTCGGTCTTTGGATCCAGCAATCCCGTATTTCCAGATTTGTGTTAACGGTTTGTTTTATTCCGATTTTCTTGAGCATGTTTTATGGTTTTTCGGCGATCAACAGGGTGTATAAATTACAGCACTATTATCCATATAATCCAACCTCCATTAGTCAATACTTTGCGGGCAAAAAAAGTTTTTTTGATACGGACCGAACCCTTCCCTTTTCAGGAAGTGAACTGGAGTGGTACGCAAAATCCTATTGGCTGGCATTAAAACAGAGGCCATCTTGGGCCCAATTGAGCTGCCTGCCGTCTGAACTATATTGGCTTAAGCTAGAATTAGAGCCGGACAAGAGGCATACCAGGTATGAATTGGATACCAAAAATACGCATATCCCGACATTAATTTTTGATTTTTATTAAAAATGTTTCGTATGAAGAAAATAGTCTTCTTTTTGATCATAGTTTTTATGCTTGCCGGGTGCAGGGGCACACCTGAGTCTGAAAATGAACGTAAAATATTTGATGCCAGGGGGCTTATTATTAAGGCCTTGGAAGAATTAAATAATAAAGATATTCAAAGCGCGACCCGAAACTTGCAGGAAGCTGTTAAAAAAGATCCTTCTCAAATAGAAGCTTTCTTTCTCCTTGGCCAGGTTTATTTGAGAGCTAAAGAGCCAGAGGAAGCTCTTTATGTGTTTGAGTATGCGGCTCATCTTTTTGGGGATAATGGAACAGTTTTTTACATGCTTGCCATTGCGTATCATGAGGTTGGCAGAAACCCAGAAGCTCTTGCCGCGGCCCGTCGCAGCGTTGAACTGTTTTCCCAAAATCAGAGGGAAGAAGTGTTTAAAAACGCAATGATCAAGGCGGTTTTTTTATGGCACGAGTTTTCAGCAGAAAGCATCAGGAAATGAGGGATGTTTAATTTAATTTGCATTATTCGACGAAAGATAATAAAATAAACCTTTTCTATGCAACCCTATTTAACCCTGAATTCAGCAAATCAGTAACATGAGTCTTCCAGAAAAACAAGGTTTATACGACCCGTATTTTGAGCACGATTCCTGCGGGGTGGGATTTATCGCGCATATCAAGGGGCACAAATCCCATGAGATCATCCGTCAGGGAGTTGAGATTTTAGAAAATTTGAGTCATCGCGGCGCTTGCGGTTGTGATCCTGAAACCGGAGATGGGGCAGGGATACTCATTCAGATGCCGGATGCTTTTTTTCGTAAAGAATTAGCCCGACGAGACATTGCGCTACCATCTGCAGGTGATTACGGCGTTGGCTTGGTTTTTCTGCCCACCTCCCTGGAAGACCGTAATATTGTCGAAGAATGGACCGAGCACATTATTCATGAAGAAGGACAAAAATTGATCGGCTGGAGAGAGGTCCCTCATGAGCCTTCGCAAGTGGGGAAGGTCGCCCGCTCGGTCATGCCTGCATTTAAACAGCTTTTCATTGCACGCGGCAAAAATACCCCGAAGGAAGATTTTGATCGAAAACTTTATGTGATTAGAAAACGCCTTTGGAACAAAGTCTATAACTCCACGTTAGCACAGAGAAATTTTTATTATTTTTGTTCGCTTGCCAGCAACACCTTAGTTTACAAAGGACAGCTGATGAGCGCGCAGTTGAATCGTTTTTTTCCTGATCTCAGTGATTCTTCAATGGTTTCAGCGGTTGCCTTGGTGCACTCGCGGTATTCTACGAATACTTTCCCAAGCTGGGCTTTAGCGCATCCGTACCGCTATATCGCTCACAACGGGGAGATTAATACTTTGCGGGGCAATATTAACTGGATACAAACACGGGAGAAACAGTTTGTTTCCAAAGCATTTGGTGCGGATTTAAAGAAAGTCTTGCCTATTGTCGTCCCTCATGGTTCGGACACGGCAACGTTTGACAATGTTTTGGAAATGCTGCTTCTTTGCGGCCGTTCCTTGCCCCATGCGATGATGATGATGATTCCAGAGGCTTGGAGTAATCATCAGGAAATGGAGCCTAAAAAGCGTGCCTTCTATGAATATCATTCCTGTTTAATGGAACCTTGGGATGGACCTGCCGCTATTGCTTTTTCTGATGGAAGATATGTCGGAGCTCTGCTTGACCGCAATGGATTGAGGCCTTCGCGCTATGCATTGACACATGATGATATGGTGATCATGGCTTCAGAGGCGGGGGTGTTGCCCTTGATTGAAAAAAAGATCATTGCTAAAGGCCGTCTGCAGCCGGGAAAAATGTTTTTGGTGGACACTCAGGAGGGGCGCATCATTGATGACGAAGAAGTCAAAAAGTCTTATGCCCTGCGGCAGCCTTACGACAAATGGCTTCGGGAGAATATTGTGGATTTGCGTAAACTGCCTGAGCCTGCCCAAGTTCATGGGCTCGATGTAAAAACGTTGATCGCCCGCCAGCGTGCTTTTGGCTATACCCTTGAAGACCTCAAAATTATATTGCAGCCGATGGCGCAAGGTGAGGAGGCCACCGGGTCTATGGGGACAGATACGCCCCTGGCAGTGCTCTCTGAAAGGCCAAAACTTCTTTTTGAGTATTTTAAGCAATTATTCGCTCAGGTGACCAATCCTCCCATTGATGCTATCCGCGAAGAGATTATCATGGCCGAAGATATGATGCTGGGACCTGAAGGGAATTTGATTGAGGAAGGCCCGGACCATTGCCATCGTTTATGGATCCAGCGTCCGATCCTGACGAATGAAGAGTTAGAAAAAGTGGCGCACCTGCATCAAGGGAAATTAAAAGCTTTGAGGTTGCCCTGCGTGTTTGAAAAAGCTAAGGGAGCCCAAGGTTTGACACAGGCCTTCGAGCGTCTGTGTGCCAAAGCTGATGACGCCATTGACCGGGGATATAGTATTTTGATTCTCTCGGATCGAGATATTTCTGCAAAGAATGTTCCAATTCCATCGCTCTTGGCCTGTGCGGGATTGCATCACTACCTGATCCGGCAGGGTAAACGCACTCAAGTCAGCATCGTGGTTGAATCAGGCGAGGCGCGTGAACTGCATCATTTCGCGGTCTTGATAGGCTATGGAGCTCAAGCGATCAATCCGTATCTGGCCTTTGAGACCATTGAGGCTATGATCGAGGAAAAGCGACTGGAACCGGCGATTCTCTTTAAAGATGCCCAGAAGAACTTTCTTAAAGCCTGTCATAAAGGGTTGTATAAAATTATTTCTAAAATGGGTATTTCTACCATTCAATCGTATTGCGGAGCGCAAATTTTTGAGGCCGTGGGCTTGGGCCAGGAGCTGATCGATCAATATTTTACAGCCACCCCCTCGCGCATCGGGGGCATTAATATTGATGTCGTAGCCCAGGAAGCGCTTAAGCGTCATGAGATAGGGTATCCCTCATTTGATGTTGAGTATGCTATGCTGGAGGAGGGCGGAGAATACGCTTGGCGCGCACGATCAGAATTTCATCAATTAAACCCAACCACCATAGCTCTCCTGCAGCATGCGACACGCTCAGGTAATTTTCAAATTTTTCAACAATACTCCAAAGCCGTCAATGAGCATAGTCGGCAGATACCCAATATCCGCGGGCTTTTAAAATTTAAAACCGGGCATCCTATCCCCATTGATCAGGTGGAGCCGGCCTCATCAATTGTTAAGCGGTTTGCAACAGGTGCTATGAGCTATGGGTCTATTTCTAAGGAAGCTCATGAAACTTTAGCCATTGCCATGAACCGTTTGGGAGGTTTTTCAAATACCGGTGAGGGCGGCGAGGATGCCGAACGGTTTAAAAAAGACCCGAATGGCGACTGGAGGAGAAGCCGCATCAAACAGGTTGCTCAAGGTCGGTTTGGGGTGACCATCGAATATTTGGTCAATGCAGACCAGCTTCAGATTAAAATGGCCCAAGGGGCTAAGCCCGGCGAGGGCGGTCAGCTTCCCGGACATAAAGTGTCCAAGGAAATAGCCTACACCCGTCATACGACCCCAGGGGTTATTTTGATCTCCCCTCCGCCGCATCATGATATTTATTCTATCGAGGATCTGGCACAGTTGATCCATGACCTAAAGAATGCTAACCCGCAAGCCGCCATTTCGGTCAAGTTAGTTTCCGAAATCGGGGTGGGAACGGTCGCGGCCGGTGTTTCCAAGGGGAAGGCAGACCATGTTTTGATTTCCGGATTTGAAGGCGGGACTGGCGCTTCACCGCAGACGTCGATTAAACACGCAGGGTTACCGATGGAATTAGGCCTTGCCGAAACCCAGCAGGTTCTGGTCATGAATGATTTGCGTGGGCGCATTAGGGTCCAGACCGACGGCCAATTAAAGACAGGTCGTGATGTGGCGATTGCTGCGATGTTAGGTGCGGATGAATTCGGGTTTTCGACGACCGCCCTGATCACCTTAGGCTGTATTTTGCTGCGCAAATGTCATTTGAATACCTGTTCTGTCGGGGTTGCGACCCAAGATAAGGAGTTACGTAAAAAGTTTGAAGGCAAGCCGGAATATGTGGTTAACTTCTTTACATTTATTGCCGAAGAAGTTCGTCAGATCATGGCCCAGATGGGGTTTTCCAAATTTGAAGACATGGTAGGCCGCGTGGATATGCTTGAAACCAAGGAAACAATTGACCATTGGAAGGCTAAGGGCATTGATCTTACCAATATTCTTCACCGGCCAGACGTGCCGGAAGGAGTGGCCATAAGGCATTCGGCAACCCAAGATCATGCTCTAGAAAACGCGTTGGATAATTCACTGATTGCCTTGAGTCAACAGGCGATCGAACACAAGACACCGGTGCAATTTGAGGCGGATATTCGCAACATCAATCGTACTGTGGGCACCATGCTTTCGTCAAGAGTGGCACTCAAGTATGGGTTATCGGGCTTGCCAGAGGATACCATTCAAATTAAATTTAAAGGTTCTGCGGGACAAAGTTTTGGGGCATTCTTAGCTAACGGGATAAGCTTAACACTTGAAGGGGAGGCCAATGATTATGTCGGTAAGGGGCTTTCCGGAGGTCGCATTGTTGTTTTTCCTCCGAAGGGGGCGCAATATCGACCTGAGGAAAACATCATTGTGGGGAATGTCGTTTTGTATGGGTCTATTCGCGGGGAAGCATTTTTTAGAGGACTTGCCGGAGAACGTTTTGCCGTGCGGAATTCCGGAGCATATGCGGTGGTTGAGGGAGTGGGGGATCACGGTTGTGAGTATATGACCGGTGGGCGTGTGGTGGTGATAGGCCCCACGGGGCGAAATTTTGCGGCGGGTATGTCCGGAGGTATTGCCTATGTGATGGACAATGAAGGGGCTTTCAAGAGAAATTGTAATATGGGCATGGTGGATTTATTTCCGGTGGAAGAACAAACAGATATTCTGGAATTAAAAACTTTGATTGAAAAGCACTTAAAATATACGCAATCTACTCTGGCCGATGCCATATTGAAGGATTGGGATCGCGTTGTGGGGCGATTTGTCAAAGTTTACCCGCGTGATTATCGAAAGGTCTTAGAAGAGGCACAAGCGGTTAAAAATACTGAAGACGTCTCATTACGCAGAACGTAGCGATAGGGAATACTCATATGGGCGACGTTAAAGGCTTCATGAAGCATGACCGGCAGGATTATAAAAGAGATCCGGTTTCCCGGCGTGTTACTAATTTTAAAGAATTTGTGCATCTTCCCGCAGAAAAAGATTTAATGGCCCAGGCTTCGCGTTGCATGGATTGCGGGGTGCCGTTTTGCCAATCAGGTTGTCCTATCGGCAACATTATCCCGGACTGGAATGATCTGGTTTATCGCAATCGCTGGCAGGAAGCCCTTGAGCGTCTGCATAAGACCAACAATTTTCCGGAATTCACGGGACGTGTTTGCCCGGCCCCTTGCGAAAATTCCTGCGTTTTGGGAATTAACGCCCCTGCGGTGACTATCAAGAATATTGAACTTTCCATCATTGAACATTCCTATGATAAAGGGTGGGTTGTCGCTCGTCCGCCCAAACACCGCTCAGGGATGAAGGTTGCGGTTATTGGGTCTGGACCCGCAGGGCTATCTTGTGCAGATCAACTGAATCATAAGGGTCATAAAGTGACTGTTTATGAAAAGAATGAATTGATCGGGGGGCTTTTAAGCCTTGGGATACCTGATTTTAAACTGGAAAAACAGGTCGTTTTCCGCAGGGTCGACCGCATGCGTGCAGAGGGCATTACATTTGAGTGCGGTGTGCACGTAGGGGTCGATATATCCGCTCAAAAATTACGTGAGAAATTTGATGCCATTGTTTTATGCGGGGGAGCAGAGGCGGCCCGCGAGCTTGCAGTGCCGGGGAGGGAATTAGAGGGGGTTTATCAGGCCATGTATTATTTGCCCCAGCAGAATTTGCGTAATAATAATTATCGCACAGATCAGTTTATGGCAAAATATGTCGAACATGTTTCTCAGTTTAGACCTGTCCCTTTGAAAGAAGTGTCAGCCAAGGCCAAGCGTGTTGTGGTTTTAGGGGGCGGAGACACCGGTTCGGATTGTGTCGGGACCGCCATTCGCCAAAAAGCACTTAGCGTGCATCAATTTGAATTAATGCCGCAGCCCCCCCAAAAACGTTCTCAGGATAATCCCTGGCCTAACTGGGCGTTTATTTTACGCACCTCCAGCTCCCATGAGGAAGGCTGTGTTCGTGATTATAGTATTTTGACGAAACGTTTAAGCGGTGAAAACGGAAAATTAAAGAAATTGCACGCGGTACGTTTGCAATGGGGTAAAGACCCGCAGAGCGGGCAAATGAAGATGAGTGAGGTCCTGGGTTCAGAATTTGAAATGGAGTGTGATCTATTGCTTTTGGCCATGGGATTTTTGGGTCCGGTCAAAAAGGGCATGCTGGAAGAACTGGGAGTTGGCTTGGATGCTCGAGGGAATGTAGCGGCCGACAGTCAAAAAATGACCAACGTGCCAGGGGTGTTCACAGCGGGAGATATGACCCGAGGCCAGTCTTTGGTGGTATGGGCGATTTATGAAGGACGGGCTGCGGCAGAAGGCGTCCATAATTATTTAACGAAAAAAGTTTTGAAAAAAAACTAAAGGAGATGTTATGAGAAAAACAGTTTTTGTTTTAATTGCAATTTTGAGCCTGGCCGGCTGTCAGAAACAAGAGTCACAGCAGGTCCAAGTTGACCAAAGAAAAGATGTAGGGCATAAATTGATTTTGAAAAGTTTTTCGGACCTCCAAAATAAAGATTTAAAATCCGCTATTATTGATCTCCAGACATCCATGAAGGTCAATCCTTCAGAGCCGGAAGCGTATTTGCTTCTTGGACAGATCCTTTTGAAGGTCGGAGAGTATGACCATGCGTCCGAGTTTCTTGAACAGGCGGCCAAGGTGTTCCCTGATAACGGGACGATTTTTTATATGTTGAGTATTACCAATAAAATGACAGGGAAAAAATTGCCCGCCGTTTTGGCTGCCCGTCACAGTGTGGAAATTTTTCAGGCCCAGCAAGACCATGACAATATGCTTAAATCAGCAGCATTGCTTCATGAGCTTATTGATATCCCGGATGATCAGTTTGTTCCTCTGAAAAAGGAAGAGGTTTCTCAAGCTGTTCCTGTAAAAAAGAATGATGTTCCAGCCGTTGCGGTGAGCGTCCAAGGCAAAACCGTCGGCCAGTATAAATAAATGGTGAAATAAACAAGGACGTCTTCCGTTGATTCAAGGGGAGACGTCCTTGTTTATTTGGAAAATCAACCTTCCTCATGCTGCTTTGTCTTTTATCCGTTTTCGTTTTTTATCTTTCCTTTCCTAACCAGTTTTATCTTTTTGGCTTTTGGCCGTGCATTTGGGTTTTTGCCGTCCCTTTACTGTTTGCTCTGCAGGGTCAGCCTTTAAAAATACGTTTGAAAATAGGCCTGTTCTTTGGTTTAGGCGCCTACGGACTTATGGCACAGGGGGTGTATCCTATTTCCCCAACAGTGTTTTTCATTTTTGTGTTAGGCATGTCAACACAGGCATGGATGTTTGCCATATTCTGCAGGTCAACGGGGAAGATTTTAATAGATATTTTTTATTATCCATTGCTTTGGAGTTTAAGCGAAGTTTTGCGCAATCTTTTATTAGGAGGATTTAGTTTTTATATCAGCCATTCCCACGCTTTCTGTCCGCAGATGCTTAAGCTTTACAGTACATGGGGGTGTTCAGGGATGAGCGGTATTATTTTCATGGTAAATACATTGATTTATCTGGGAGGGGTTCACAGGCGAAGACGGGTTTATTTCTTCTTTGCCGCAGGAATTATTTTTTTGACCGTATGTTCGGCAGGTCTTCTAAAAAAAGATATGCGTATGCAGGCATCCACCCGATTGCGGGTAGCCGTTATTCAGGCGAATATTTCTCCTTGGGAAAAAATAGATGCTGACCTCTTTGACCGCAATGCCAATATCCATTTACGCCTGACAGAACAATCTTTCCGCGAAGCCAATCCGGATTTAGTTATTTGGCCGGAAACAGCGTTTCCCGATGATCTTTTGCAAAGCGTTCAGTGGCGTCCAATCATTGCTCAAGAGGCAATTCATAGGGGAACTGATCTTTTGATCGGCATTGCGCCTAATATTGACGGCAAGGATTATAACAGTGCCGTACTCATCGGATCCGATGGAAAAATCAGAGGGCTGTATCATAAACAGGCATTGGTGCCTTTTTTTGAATATGCCCCCTTGGCAGCGTGGGGCATTGGGGATGGGAGAGGATATTATTTTAGCGCCGGAAAGAAGACGGTGGTCATGTCCCTTAGCCGAAAGTCTGTACGTCTGGGAGTTTTGATTTGTACAGAATCCGCGCACCCTTTCATGGCGTATCAACTACGCCGGAGAGGAGCGCAAATCTTGGTTGAAATGTCCAATGACGGATGGTTTAGGACAACCCCTGCCTATATGCTTCATGCCCAGGCTGCGGTCATGCGTGCGGTTGAAAATAGAATATGGGTCATACGTGCGGCCAATACAGGGTATAGCTTTGTCGTAGATCCAGATGGGAATATTCATGAAGACGGGAATCTTAAATTAGGCCGCGAGGGATTTGGTATTTTTGATATAATGGTTCCATGAATCGATGGCGGGGCATAGTTGTTTTCTTCCTTACAGTATTCTTTTCGTCACATATCGCGCATGCCGCAGGAATTCTAGTCCGTATTCAACAGGCTAAAATGATGAAACAGCGGCGATCTCAACAACAGCAGCAACAATACATGCAGTCTGGGCAGGCTGGAATGGTTCAACAACAGCAGCAGTCACCACAAACAGCACAGCCGTTAACCTATGAGCAGCAGGTGGATCAGCGGAATCGCAGGATTTTTATGGCTATTGCCAATGCGCACAACCAAGCTTCCTCTGTGACGAACCAACAAACGGGCAACCCTACGACACCTAGTCAGGCTGTACAACGGGGAAATCAGATGAATGAAGTTAAACAGGTTCAGGAGGTGAAACAGGTTCAGGAGGTGAAACAGGTGCAGGAGGTGAAACAGGTGCAGGTGGAGCAACAGGTGAATGAGGAGAAAGGGTCCGGTACAGAAGTCAAAGAAGTGGTTGATCTTGCAGAGGTGTGGAAAAAGCTGGATCAAAAATCAACGGTCTGGCCGCTATTGATTGAGGATCAAGCCAAGGTCTTGACGGTTTCTGAATATATAGACCGTTTTCGTAAGCAGGGCGTCAGGATCAATCAGGATCCTTTATATTATGTGCATATGATCGACCAGGTGGTCACGCAAAATGCCCAACTGCTTCAGAGACCTTTTGGGGAGTTGTTGCAAATGGTGGCTATCATCGATTATGATTTTGATAACGGCATCGACAAAGATGTTTTGGCCAAACATGTTCTGGGTGAGCAGGCCTTTGAAGCCAATAAAAAGAGATTGCATTAATAGTATGAGAGAACATATCCTTTCCATTGATCAGGGCACGACGGGTTCGAGGGCTTTTATTTTTAATTCCCGGGGCAGGGTAGTGTCCAGTGTCTACCGGGAATTCAAACAATACTATCCTAAACCCGGATGGGTTGAGCATGACCCTCAAGAGATTTGGGAGAGCGTTGATGCCGTTGTCCGTATCGCCGTGGCACAATCTCGCATTGATCCAAAGACAATAGCTGCGATTGGTATTACCAATCAGCGCGAGACTACGATGATGTGGGATCGCAAGAGCGGTAAGCCTTTTCATCGTGCCATTGTCTGGCAATGCCGTCGCACAGCGCCGTTGTGTATGCGTCTTTCAAAGCATGAGGCCCTATTTCGCCGGCAAACGGGTTTAGTCGTTGATGCGTATTTTTCCGGCACTAAAATCCAATGGCTGCTGGATCATGTCCCTGCGTTGCGGAGAAAAGCAGCTGGGGGACAAGTCGCTTTTGGCACCGTGGACACCTGGCTCATTCACCAATTGACAGGAGGGGCTTCACATGTAACGGATATGACCAATGCCAGCCGTACGCTTGTTTATAACATTCGGACCAAAACTTGGAGCAACGATCTATTAAAACTATTGAATATTCCCGATCATATTTTACCCCAAGTTTTGCCCTCGGCCTCTGTATTTGGGTCAACAGTCAAAGGGGTTGCAGGCTTGCCGGCGGGCATTCCTATTAGCGCTGTCATGGGGGATCAGCAGGCGGCTTTATATGGGCAGGGATGTTTTTTGCCGGGCACGATCAAGAACACCTACGGTACGGGGTGTTTTTTACTACTGAATACAGGAAGTGAATGTGTCTATTCTAAAAATGGTCTTTTGACCACCCTAGGATGTGATGCCCAAGGAGCTGCGGTTTATGTTTTGGAAGGTTCGGTATTTATTGCCGGAGCCATCATCCAATGGTTAAGAGATGAGCTTAAGATCATTCACGATTCATCATCGACCGAAAAAATGATCGAAGGCCTTGAGGACACCCATGGGGTGTATCTGGTGCCGGCCTTGGCGGGTTTGGGAGCGCCCTATTGGAAAGCAGATGCTAAGGGGCTAATCACGGGGCTTACTCGCGGAGCAAATGCGCGGCATATTGTTCGCGCAGCGCTGGAATCGTTGGCGTATCAGACGAAAGAAGTGTTTGACCTGATGCAGCAAGAATCGGGGCTGCACATAAAATCTTTGAGTGTCGACGGCGGCGCAAGCCGCAATAATTTTCTCATGCAGTTTCAGGCGGATATGCTCTCGATCCCTGTACTACGTCCAAGTCTGGTCGACTCAACAGTCGCAGGTGCCGCGTATTTAGCGGGAGTTTCCATCGGTCTATGGAAGCCCAAAGACATTTTAAAAATTAATAAAACGGAGCGGACGTTTGTGCCTTGTATGCCACGCAACCTCGCCCGGTCGAAATATAACGGTTGGTGTCACGCCGTACGGCAAACCTTGGCCCAATAAAGGGGTGTGCAGAAATGATCCGTGATACTTCTCGTTTGTCTGAAAGCCGGTATGATTTAATTGTCATCGGAGGAGGCATTAACGGAGCTGCCATTGCCAATCTGGCCGCCGCATGCGGAGCCTCGGTTGCCTTACTTGAAAAAAACGATTTTGCCAGCGGCACATCAAGCAAATCTACCAAACTCCTGCATGGCGGTATCCGCTATCTAGAAAATTTTGAACTTGATCTTGTCCACGAATCTTTGAGAGAACGTTATATTCAGTGGCAGGCTGTGCCCCATTTGGTCAAACCCCTACCGTTTGTGATTCCTGTATATAAGAATGACGCGAGGCCTTTGTGGATGATGAAGTGTGGGGTTTGGCTTTATGATTTTTTGAGCGGTAAATACCGCATCGGCCGGCATCGGTACTTATCCTGTGCGGAAATAGCCGCTTTGGCTCCGGGAATTAATATGAAGGGGTTAGTCGGCGGAGTGGAATATTTTGATGCGCAAATGGATGATGCGCGCTTATGTCTGGAAAATGTACTGATGGCAGATAAGAGGGGGAGCGCGGTCGCCAATTATATGGAGGTGGAAGGCTTTATTAAGGCTAATGGCCGTGCCGTCGGGGTGAAGGCGCTGGATGTGATCAGTCAAAAACATATGGATATTTTTGCCTCCCAAATTATTGTGGCAGGGGGAGCCTGGTCTGATGAACTGATCCAAAAAGATGTACCGCTTTCTATCAAGCGCCTGCGGCCCACTAAGGGCGTACATATTGTTTATCGCGGACAAATTTCTTCCAGCGCTTTTTTATTACAGAGCCGCCAGGACAAACGGGTTTTTTTCGTAATTCCCTTTAGAGGGAATTCTTTGATAGGGACGACAGATACAGATTATGATGAGAGCCCGGATATGGTTGAGACCAAGGAGAGTGATATCCAGTATTTATTGCAGGAAGCCTCCAGAGTTTTTCCTCATATCAATTTTGACCGGTCTAAGATTATTACCACTTTTGCGGGCGTCAGGCCGTTGGTGGCAGAATCAGGACATCCTTCACGCATTTCGCGCAAACATGCCATTGAATGCAGCTCTTCCGGTATTTATTTTGTTATGGGGGGGAAATATACTACCTATCGCGCTATTGCTGAGGATGTCATCGCCCAAGCGCTTCCACGGCTGATGCCCCAAATGCCGTATGCCCAACAGTACACGCTTTATGGTAGCGGTTCTGGGAATGAAGAGCTTAAGATTTTAAGCCAGCGTTTTGAGATGCCCATGGATTTGCTGCGCTTTTTACAGGGAATTTATGGAAGCCGTTTTGTGGATGTGCTTCATATTGCCCGGGACAACAAGGATCTTCGGGCGAAGATATGTTCCTGCTCGTTAACCATTGCGGCCCAGGTTATTTATGCGCGTGATGTCGAGATGGCCCAAAGCATCGAAGACATCATGGTGCGCAGGCTTGGTCTGTCATACCTGGATTGTCCCACCGGCCAATGCCGCAGGGCGATCACAGAAATCCTGAAAAATCATCCATGAGTTCCTTCAATACGGATATCAGTCCTAAGGTCAAGAAGAGAGGAAGGGGCAGTGAGTTTGTTAAAGCAGATGCTGCTGGTGGGATTATGGGTCAAGTTCCTTTAGAGCGTGCTTTATCTAAATTAGGGGTTGCTTCCCGCCGTCAGACAAAAGAGTGGATAGAGTCCGGGCGCATAAAAGTCGATGGGCGTACGATCAAAGATCCGCTGTTTTTGGTGGTGCCTGAAAAAGCCAGGATTGCACTTGACGGAAAAAATGTAATCCGTGCGGTTTCTTGTACGGTCATGCTTTATAAGCCGCGGGGAGTGGTCACGACCAGATCAGACGAAAAGAACCGTAAGACGGTCTATGATCTTCTACCCGCTAGTTTATCGCATCTTCATCCGGTCGGACGATTGGACCTTGCGACAACGGGATTGTTATTGATGACGACAGATACTCAGTTATCTAATTTTTTGACTGATCCCGATAATGGGATTCCTCGTATTTATACTTTAACGGTCCAAGGCAGGATTACTGATGAACACATCAAGCTTTTATTAAAAGGTATTCAAGACAAGACAGAGGTGCTCAAAGCATCGAAAATCACTTTGCTTAAAGCCAGCAACAAAGAATCCCACTTGACGATAGAGCTTTGCGAAGGAAAGAATCGGGAGATCCGCCGGATGTTTGAATTTCTGGGATCTCAGGTGACAAGGCTTAAACGTGTTGCTTATGGAAAACTAACTTTGGGGGATTTAAGCCCCGGACAATTTAAGGAAGTTGCCGAGAAGGAAATAGTATAATGATTTATGATGTGGCTATTGTCGGTGCCGGTGCGGCGGGGTTAATGACGGCGATTAGGGCAGCCCAAGGCGGATTGAGGGTGCTTTTGCTGGAAGGACAACAAAAGCCGGGTGCGAAAATTTTGATGTCCGGAGGGAATCGTTGTAATGTCACGAACAGGTCTGTCAGTGAGAAAGATTTTAACAGTGAAAAGATCATTTATGTGCGGCATATTTTAAAGTCTTTTGGCAATACGGATACAATTAAATTTTTTAAAGACTTGGGGGTTGAGCTGATCCCTGAATTTACGGGCAAATATTTTCCGTCGACAAACTCTGGAAAAACCATCTTGAATGCGCTTTTGAATAAGGTCGAATCAGAGGGGGTCACACTTTTATGCGATTATAAAGTCAAAGCGCTGGCAAGCCATATAAATGGATTTCAGGTTAAGGGAGATCAATTTCATTTTGAGGCAAAAAATATTGTTTTAACTACGGGCGGCTTATCTTATCCGTCAACCGGAAGCGACGGAATGGGCTATCGGCTGGCGCAATCATTCGGACATTCTATGGTCGAAACAGTACCGGCACTGACACCCTTGACCACGGATGATAAGGATTTAAAATCTTTGTCAGGGATCACCCTGGAAGCTCAATTGACGCTTTTGGTCGACGGCAAAAAACACTTTTCTTGTCGGGGTAGTTTTCTGTTTACGCATTTTGGGTATTCCGGGCCTGCGGCATTAAATATCAGCAGGCACTGGACCAAGGCTCAGGGGCCCAAACAAATTATTGCTAATTTTATTGTTGATCACGATGAGGCCTCTTTGCAAAAATACCTGAGTGAGTTACAACAAAAGTCTGCCCGCAGGTCTTTGATGAATGTGCTGACTGAGCTAATGCCTCAGCGCTTAGCAGATATAATTTTTAGAAAAACACGCATTGATTCTTCGATGACCATGAATCAGCTTAGCCGGGAATCACGGCAGATTTTGATCAAGAGGTGTGTTCAATATCCTCTTGATGTCACAGGAGTACTTGGGTTTAGTAAAGCAGAAGTTACAGCCGGCGGTATTGATTTGGCAGAAATCAATCCTAAAACGCTAGAGTCAAGATTGGTTTCCGGTTTATTTTTTGCCGGAGAAATCCTTGATGTGGATGGCCGCATCGGCGGGTATAATTTCCAATGGGCTTGGGCCAGCGGTAATGCAGTCGCCCAGGCCTTAATCAAAAAACAGAGGAGTCAGTATGAGCAAAAAGATCATCAAAACGGATAAAGCGAGCTTACCTGTGGGGCCGTATAATCAGGCAGTGTCTATCGGTAACTTGATTTTTACAGCAGGCCAGATTCCGCTGGATAAACAGGGCAACATGGTAGCCGGCGGAATCAAGGAACAAACCGAACAGGTCCTTCAAAACCTTATTGCAGTTTTAGGTCATGGCGGATCATCTTTGGATCATGTGCTTAAGGCGACTGTTTTTCTTAAGGATCTTAATGATTTCGCGGGTATGAATGAGGTCTATGGCAAATATTTCAAGAGCGAAACCGCTCCGGCACGCAGCACACTTCAGGTTGCCCGTATTCCCAAAGATTCTTTAGTTGAAATTGAAGTTGTGGCCTATATTTAAAGCGTATTCGCGCATGCGCCTGTACTCTAAAGGCCGTATAGTTATTACGTTTAATCGCGGAGGGCTTATGAAAATATTAATGATTGGTTTATTAGTGCTGTGCTTGTTTCTTTTCGTCCGGAGAGGATGGACGAAAGAGGTTGCGGGGCCCAGTGGAGTAGGGAGTGTTTATGATTTTAAGGTCAAGACTATAGAAGGTTCTGAGAAGAGCCTGGGGGATTATAAGGGCAAGGTGCTGTTGATCGTCAATACTGCAAGCCGCTGCGGCTTCACGCCCCAGTATACCGGATTGGAAAAATTATATGAGCGTTACAAGGACCGGGGGTTTATTGTCCTCGCTTTTCCGGCGAATGATTTTATGGGGCAGGAGCCAGGGGATAACGGCGCCATAAAACAATTTTGTGAACTAACTTATCGGACAAGCTTTCCGCTTTTCTCTAAAATCAGCGTACGCGGCGCCCAAATGGCGCCGTTATATCAATATTTGACAACAGCTTCGGGTTTTCAAGGCAATATTAGCTGGAATTTTAATAAATTCTTGATCAACCGCAAGGGCCAGGTGATCGCGCGGTTTGGATCGAAAACCGACCCTATGGACCCCGCATTAGAGGAAGATGTTTTAAAGGCGCTGGCAGAGTGATATGACATTTGAAGAAGTTGTGCAAAGATTGTCCCCGCAGGATCGAAAGATCATCGCTGATATTATGCTTTTATATGAAGACATCGACCTGAAAACGTTAAATTTTGCCCATCAAACTGCTTTACGCTGTAAGGCCGGATGCGGAGCTTGCTGTGAAAATCCGGACATCGAAACAACGGTCGCTGAAGTATTACCTTTAGCCGTACATCTATGGATGTTGGACCAAGCAGAAAACAAACTTAAGGCCATTCAATCAAAAGCAACCGGGGGGATTTGTATTTTTTACCACCCGGATCCCCTTACGGTTAACAAAGGCCATTGCAGTATTTATGCCTATCGCCCGGGAATATGCCGTTTGTTTGGTTTCTGTGCTCGTCGGGATAAACATGGGCAGTCACAATTAATGACCTGTAAAATTATTAAAGAAAATCATGCACAAGCTTGTTTAGAGACCCAAGAGCGACTGCGGCAAGGGTTGCTGCCTGCTTTGTTGTTGAATATCCATGCTTCGCATGTCTTTAATATTGATCCAGCTTGGGGAGGCAAGCTTTTGCCCATCAACCAGGCTGTTCAAAGAGCTTTGGAAAAGGTGGGCCTTTATGGTTTTCAAGAAAAACTAAAACAATAATTTCCGCGGCTCATGAATTAGTAGTATAATTAACGTAAATATGGCATCGAAGAAAATAATATTGTTTATTGATGATAATCCGGTGGACAGGACACTGATCGGGCGGTTATTGAAAAAGGCCGATTTTTCTGTTTTTTTAGCTGAGGATAGCCAGACAGGCTTGCGCATGGCCCATGAACATAAACCGGACTTGATTATTTTAGATATTTTGCTTCCGGGTATTTCAGGGATTGAACTTTGTAAAACTCTTAAGAAAAACGAGATGACTCAGCGCATACCTGTAATTTTTTATACCTCCATTGACACACCTAAACATTTGATCGATTATGCTTCATACGGTGCTCGGGACTATGTTCAAAAAACTATGCCTCCTGAAGAGCTCATTTCTTCGATCAAATCCATCCTTAAAATTTAAGTTCAAGGGGCTTCCAAGGAAACTCCATTTTTCTTGACAATGCCGACAGCCTGTCTTATAGTGTTTCAGGCAAGGAGATGGTTCTTCCCGCCGACATATTCCGCGATAATTTTTGCAAAAAAAAGTAGTGCATGAAAGAAGCAATACTATATTTACAAGATGGTACGAGCTTCCACGGTCGTACTTTAAAAGCGACCGGGGAAGCATCCGGCGAAGCTGTCTTTAACACAGCCATGACCGGGTATCAAGAAGTTTTGACGGACCCTTCCTATACCGGGCAAATCGTGGTCATGACTTATCCCCTGATCGGCAACTACGGTGTCAATGATACCGACGTTGAATCCGACCATATCCATGTTAAAGGTTTTATTGTCAAAGAATTTTGCCGCCGCCATTCCAATTGGCGGGCGCAGAAAAGCTTGATTGATTATTTAAATGACAATAAGATCATCGCTTTAGAAGGCATTGATACCAGGGCTTTAACACGACACCTGCGTCTGTCAGGGGCCATGAAAGCGGTGATCTCAACCGAAGATTTTGACCCCCAAAGCCTTCAGAGAAAACTAGACCAGATGCCTGCTATGGAAGGGATGGATTTTGTTAAGGATGTCAGCACTTCCAAAAAATATGTATGGAAATCTAAGGGGCCACGGCTTTATAAAATTGCGGCTATCGACTGCGGGATCAAATTTAACATCCTGCGCATCTTGGCGGATTTAGGCTGTGAATCGCATGTTTTTCCGGCCACCGCGACTCCTCGAGAGATCATGAGCATCAAGCCCGACGGCCTTTTTCTATCTAACGGACCGGGAGACCCCGCCGCGGTGACCTATGTGATTTCCACCGTCAAAGAGCTGCTCGGGAAGCTGCCCATTTTTGGTATTTGTTTGGGGAATCAGATTTTAGGACTGGCTTTAGGGGGTCAGACCTATAAATTGAAATTTGGCCATCACGGCGCTAATCATCCGGTCAAAGACCGTGTGAGCAATACGATCGCTGTCACAAGCCAAAACCATGGATTCTGCGTGGATATCAAAAGCCTCAATTTAGACGAAGTTGAGGTCATTCATGTGAATTTAAATGACCAAAGCGTTGAAGGGATAAGGCATAAAAAATACCCCGCTTTTTCAATACAGTATCATCCGGAAGCGGCCCCCGGGCCGCATGACGCGAAATATTTATTCAACCAGTTTATTAAAATGATCGACACCCATAAAAATGCCTAGACGCAAGGACATCAAGAAAATTATGATCATAGGCGCAGGCCCGATCGTCATAGGCCAAGCCTGCGAATTTGATTATTCCGGTTCCCAGGCCTGCAAAGCGCTCAAGGAAGAAGGCTATGAGGTGGTGTTGGTGAATTCCAATCCCGCGACCATCATGACCGATCCGGGTATCGCGGATGCCACCTATATTGAACCTCTGACTACGGAATTCATGGAACACATTATTAGAAAAGAGATGCCGGATGCTATTTTACCGACTTTAGGGGGACAAACCGGTCTTAATTTGGCGATGCAATTGCATGAACAGGGGATTTTGGCGAAATATGGCGTTGAGATGCTGGGGGCCAAATACGAGGTGATTAAAAAAGCGGAAGACCGCAGTGAGTTTAAGGCGGCGGCTATTAAGATCGGCCTGGATGTGCCTAAGAGCGTATTCGCTTATAATTTAGAAGAAGCCAAAAGTGCGGTCAAGGACATCGGATTTCCCTGTATTGTCCGGGCTTCTTTTACTTTAGGGGGCACCGGAGGCGGAATCGCACGCAACGAAGGAGATTTCGAGAGGATCGCGGCTCTTGGGATCGAAAGCTCCATGATCCATGAAATTCTCATCGAAGAATCCATTGAGGGTTGGAAGGAATATGAGCTGGAGGTCATGCGGGACCATCGGGACAATGTGGTGATCGTCTGCTCGATTGAGAATTTGGACCCCATGGGGGTGCATACCGGGGATAGTATTACCGTTGCCCCCGCACAGACATTGTCTGATGTCGAATATCAGCATATGCGGGACTGTTCCATACGTTTGATCCGTGAAATCGGGGTTGAGACCGGAGGGTCAAACATACAATTTGCCTTAAATCCTCAAAACGGCCGCATGGTGGTCATTGAAATGAATCCAAGGGTCTCTCGTTCCTCGGCGCTGGCTTCCAAGGCCACCGGGTTTCCCATTGCTAAATTCGCAGCGAAGCTAGCGGTCGGATATTCTCTGGATGAAATCCAAAATGATATTACCAAAGAAACGCCCGCGTGTTTTGAACCCACGATTGATTATGTGGTCGTCAAGATCCCGCGTTTTACTTTCGAAAAGTTTCCTGAAGCTCAAGATATTTTAGGTATCCAGATGAAAAGTGTGGGCGAAACCATGGCGATAGGACGAAATTTCAAAGAGGCCTTGCAAAAGGGGCTGCGAGGCCTTGAAATCGACCATACAGGCTTGGACAATAAACAGGATTACCGCTATATTGAGGATGATAAGATACAACAGCGCCTGATGGAACCCAACGCCTCGCGTATTTTTTACTTGAAATATGCTTTGCAAAAAGGGATGTCGATAGAGGATGTGGCCCGGGTGTCTAGGATTGATGTTTGGTTTATCGATCAGATCGCTCAAATTTTAGAACTGGAAGATCAGTTGAAGTCTGCGGTTGCTTTGGGAGGGACTTTGGGCCCGCAACTTTTGCGTCAGGCAAAGGAGTATGGCTTTTCTGATGCCCAACTGGCAGAAATTCTAGATAAAAGTGAAAAAGACGTGAGGGCGTGGCGCTGTGATCTGGGCATTGTGGCGACATTCAAGCTGGTGGACACCTGCGCTGCGGAATTTGAGGCGTACACCCCGTATTATTATTCAACTTACGAAACTGAAGATGAAGCCTTGATCAACAATCAAAAGACCCTTCGTAAGAAAAAAAAGATTATGATTTTAGGCGGCGGTCCCAACCGTATCGGGCAGGGGATCGAATTTGATTATTGCTGCTGTCACGCGGCTTTTGCTCTCAAGGAAATGGGTTTTGAGACCATCATGATCAACTCTAATCCCGAAACTGTTTCAACCGATTATGATACTTCAGACCGTCTTTATTTTGAGCCTTTGACTTTTGAAGACGTGATGAATGTCTACGATGTAGAGAAGCCTGACGGGGTGATTGTTCAATTTGGCGGGCAGACCCCTTTGAATCTGGCCCGCAGACTTTCTCAGGCGGGCGTGCCCATCATCGGCACCACGGTTGACTCGATCGACTTGGCTGAAAATCGCGAACATTTCTCAAAGTTGATCGATCAGTTGAATATCAAACAGCCGGCCAACGCGTCTGCGCAAACCAAAGAAGAGACCTTGGCCGCGGCTCAGCGCATAGGGTATCCGGTATTAGTCCGGCCTTCTTACGTTTTGGGCGGACGGGCCATGCGCATTGTCTACGATGAGGAGTCCATAAAATCTTTTTTGGATGAGCTACACAGCGTTTCCCGCGGACATCCGGTCCTGATCGATAAATTCCTGGAAGATGCCCAGGAGGTTGATGTTGATGCCATTTGCGACGGGAAAGAAGTTTATATCGCCGGGGTCATGGAACATATTGAAAATGCGGGGATTCATTCGGGTGATTCGGCGTGTGTTTTACCGCCTCATACTTTAAGCGAAGGGGTCATTAAAACGATCAAGGACCATACGGTGCGTTTGGCCCGCGCTTTAAAGGTTATCGGCCTTTTGAATATTCAATTCGCCGTTAAAGGACACCAGGTGTATGTGTTGGAGGTCAACCCGCGGGCATCAAGAACAGTCCCC
>JADFXX010000014.1 GCA_015233335.1 Candidatus Omnitrophota bacterium
CGATATGAGTGGCGGGGTCGACGAGATTTGAACTCGCGGTCTTCAGCGTGACAAGCTGATGTGTTAACCAGACTACACCACGACCCCTTTAATCTTCAACAGAAAAGATAGTCTAATATCCCTTCTATGCTTTGTAAAGAAAAAACTGGTGGGCGGTGAAGGAATTGAACCCTCGACCTTCTGAATGTAAGTCAGATGCTCTAACCAGCTGAGCTAACCGCCCTTTAATTCTTTATTCAAACGACTATTGAAACGGCTATAAGTAAAATAGATGATCAGCCCTATGACAAGCCATATCAAAAGCCGCCACCATGTATCATGGTCCAGTGAGGTCATCATCGCCAGACACACCAAAATTCCCAAGAACGGAAAAAGAGGAAAACATGGGCACCGGTAAGCCCTAATCACTTTAGGCTGAGTATAACGCAAAACCATAACTCCGGCACATACAATAATAAAAGCCAATAGTGTGCCTATAGATGTCATGTGTCCCAATTTAGAAATAGGGAAGATCCCTGCAAAAAAACTCACAAAACCCATAAACAATAAATTCGACCGCCAAGGCGTACGCCACTTAGGATGGATATCTGAAAAAAGTTTTGGTAAAAGTCCGTCACGCGACATAGCATAAAAAATCCGTGATTGGCCCAAGAGCATAACCAAGATCACCGATGTAAAACCCCCAATAATCCCAAGCTTGATCAAAATATGCAGCCAAGGATACGGGGTTAAATTAATAGCCGTTGCCACTGGAGCGGCATCTCCCTTCATTAATTTATAATTAAGCATGCCTGTCAGCACAAAGGAAAAAAGGATATACAGCACCGTACAAAGGACCAAAGAACCGATAATTCCTCGAGGAATATCCCTTTGAGGATGGTGCGCTTCCTGGGCTGCAGTTGAGACCGTATCAAATCCGATATAGGCGAAAAAAATAATGCCTGCTGCCCGCATAATGCCGCTGAAACCGAATTCACCGAAAGTTCCGGTATTAGGAGGGATAAAAGGCACATAATTCTGTGCTTTTATATAGTGAAAGCCTACTACAATAAAGGTCAAAACCACCGCGAGTTTAACGATCACGATCACGTCATTAACACTTGCACTTTCCTTGATTCCCAGCATTAGCAAAAGAGAAATAAGAACGATGATCACCATTGCCGGAATATTGACCAAGCCGTGCCCCTGGGTGCCGTCAGGCAAGGTGATCACATCAAAAGGACAGGCGGCCAAGCGTACCGGAATAACGATCCCCATATCCTGCAAAAAAGATCCCACATACCTCGACCAGCTCACGGCCACCACAGCTGATGCCACGGCATATTCCAAAACCAAATCCCAGCCTATGATCCAGGCAATAAACTCTCCCATCGTGGCATACGCATAGGTATAGGCACTGCCTGCAACCGGAATCATGGAGGCTAACTCGCTGTAGCACATCCCCGCAAAAGTGCAGCCGATCGCTGCCACAACAAAAGAAAGCACTACCGCCGGACCGGCGTTCTCCGCGGCGGCAATGCCTGTCAGAGAAAACAACCCTGCTCCGATAATGGCACCGATCCCCAAAGACACTAAATTGAGCGCCCCCAGGGAACGTTTCAATTGATATTCGCCGCCTTCGGAGGTTTCGATCAGATGCTTTATGGATTTCTTAGCAAAAATGTTCATCTGCTTTTTATATCCTCTAAAATCTGCACGGCAGCTGCTCGGGGCGATGATGCTTGAATAATAGGTCGACCCACCACTAAAAAATTGCTGCCTCCGGCTATGGCGGCTGCAGGTGTCGCCGCACGTTTCTGGTCATCTTGGGAAGCCCCCGCTGGCCGTATGCCCGGGGTCACGATCAAAAATTTATTCCCTAATTCCCGACGGATGACAGCCAGTTCCTCAACAGAGGCCACAACTCCGTCCAAACCCGACTCTTTAGCTAAGCTGGCACGCTCAAGCACGGTCTTTTCTAAATTAACATCCCTCGCGGTGCTGGTCAACACAGTGACACCAACAATGAGCGGCCGAGACACTCCCAAAGCTTTAGCTTGGGTCTGTGCTGATTTTACCGCGGCCTCCATCATTTCTTTCCCGCCTGCGGTGTGCACCGTCAGCATAAACAAAGGCGCAAAACCGGAAGCATGATTTGGCGAAACGCTCAATCCTACCGCACTCTTGACGGCTGATGCGACAGTATTGGGTATATCATGAAATTTTAAATCTAAAAAAACCTTTTTCCCCTGAGACTGTAAATAACGAGTGATAAAGGGGCCATAGGATGTGAACATCTGACTTCCGATTTTAAAAATATCGACCACATCTCCTACATCATCAATAAGTTTTCTGGCCTCTTCAAAATTATCTACATCTAAAGCCAAGATCAATTGAGCTTTGTTCATATTTTTAAACTTCCGATGATTTCACGGATATCATCAATTTTATTTTCTTTCATATAAGCCTCAATTCCCTCTAAAACATCGATGGGCGCGCGGGGATTGACGAAATTGGCTGTCCCTACGGCCACCATCGTCGCTCCGGCAATAAGAAACTCCAGGGCATCACGGAAATTCATAATACCCCCCATCCCTATAATCGGGATTTTGACATGACGAGCAGTCCGATACACCATATAAACAGCCATGGGTCTGATCGCCGGACCTGATAGTCCTCCCGTCACATTCCCGATACGACTTTTTCTGGTCTTGATGTCAATGGCCATGGCCGTAAATGTATTGACCAAGCTCACCGCATCTGCTCCTCCGTCTTGGGCCGCTAGCGCTATGTCAGCGATATCCGTAACATTCGGGGACAATTTGGCAATGATAGGAAGTTTAGATACTGCTTTGATCTTTTTGACTAACTGCATAGTTGCCTGCGGATCCTGCGCCACCAGAACTTTATGCTTAAGATTAGGACAGGATAAATTCAACTCAATCGCCGCAATGCCGTCTTGCGTATTTAATTTTTCAACAATTCCCAAAAACTGTTCCTCATCTTTCCCCCAAATACTGATGATCAACGGAACTCCAATACTCTTTAAAGCCGCCAGCTTATTCGCTAAAAAGACGTCAATCCCCGGATTTTCAATGCCAATGGCATTGATCATACCCGCAGGGGTTTCAAAAATCCGTACCGGTGGATTGCCTGTCTGGGGATAAAAAGTCACTGTCTTGGGGACAATGGCCCCCAGCTTCTTGACTTCCTCGAGGCTATAGTAACGTTCAGTATGTCCGAAAGTCCCGGAGGCGACCGTCACGGGATTCTTGAAAGTGATGCCAGCAATTTTAACGGATAGATTCATCAATGAAAAATAACCTCATCTAAATTAAATGCCGGACCGTCATGGCAAACAGTTTTATACCCATTTTTGGTTTCAATCGCACAACCCAAGCAAGCGCCCAGGCCGCAGGCCATCATTTCTTCGCAGGCAACTTGGCCTAAAATATTGTGTTTAACCGCAAAAGTCTGTACTGCTTTGAGCATAGGATTAGGTCCGCAGGTATAAATAAATGTACGGGCAGGGTCTTTTTCGATCTTATCAAATAAAACGCTGACCCGGCCGCGGACACCCACCGATCCATCCTCTGTCGCCACATGAACTTTGACCCCATTATCTTTGAACTCTTTCATTGGATAGACACAGTCACGGCTGCGGGCACCATACAATAAGACCAGTTCACATTTTTTCTTTTTTAACACATCGGAAAGAATAAGCATGGGTGCCACACCTATGCCCCCGGCGATCAATATGACCTGTTTCGTGCTCTGTGGAGGCATTTCAAATGGTGTCCCCAAAGGGCCTAAAACATCAACCATGTCCCCTTTTTTCTTTAAGGAAAGCAGTTTTGTGCCGCGTCCCACCTGGGCATAAAATATCTCGACGTATTTCTGGGCTCTATATACGCTGAAGGGGCGTCTGAAAAAGGGCTGCAGACCTTCTTCATCGCAACGTATATGAACAAACTGGCCTGGTCTCACCTCTGCGGCCAGTTCTTGGGCATCAAAAACCATATGCCAATACTGTGGGCAAAGACTTTCGTTAACGAGGACTTTATATTTATTTTGTATCTTTTTCATAAATAAAATATTCCCAGTATATCATTATTTCTGACAACGCGCACAATAAAATGTGCTCCTTGAGGACTGGGCTATTCGTTCGATCAACGCATGACATTTCAGACAATCCAATCCCTCCCGGCCATAGACTGCCAGGCGTTGATTAAAATTCCCTTTTTGACCTGTTCCGTCACGGTAATTGCGTACGGAAGATCCCCTGTGCTTGATCGCTTCTTCCAAAACGTCAATGATCTGGTGATAAATAACATCCGCCTCCTGAGCACTTATTTGACAGGTCAAACGCTTTGGTGAGATGCCGCTGCGAAAAAGGATCTCACAGGCGTAAATATTGCCTATCCCCGCAACAAAAGTGTGGTCTAACAACAGGCTTTTGATAGGACGCGCTGATTTTTTAAAGTATTTCTGAACATACAAGGAGTTAAATTCTTTAGAAAACGGTTCCGGCCCCAAAATGTTAAAATATTTAATTTCGTTTAAATTCTTAACGATTTGCAAACGTCCGAACCTCCGCTGGTCATTGTATAATAACTTGCCCCCGTCTAAAAAAGTGAACGTGACCCTCGTGTGTCGATTGCTGTCCGCATTAAATATCAATTGTCCCGTCATCATCAATTGGACGACCAAAATCTCTCGTGAGCCCAGATGAATGACCACAGCTTTCCCCCGTCGGATGATCTTTTTAATGGTTTGCCCTGCCAATTGTTGGATAAATTTCCGCTTAGGCCCCAAAAGCACCAAAGCATCGTGGACAATCACATCAGAAAAAGTCTTATTAAAAAGGGATTTGCTTAAATCACTGACAATAGTTTGGACTTCCGGAAGTTCAGGCATCTTGCAGCTTTTTAATAATTTTTTTGATCTTATCCTTGGCCTCAGAAACATTCTTAGCAGGGATCATGCCCTTCATGTTCCACCTGCCTAAATCAATGACCGGCCGTTTATAAACCAACCCGTAACAAATTTCAGAGTTAGTGCCAAAACTCCCGGGGAGCGCAATAATGATATCCGCCGAACAAGCCACCATGGCGTTACGGGCATATCCGATCGTCGTAGGCAATGCAATATCAATATACGAATTGGCATCAATTTTATTTTTCCCCGGCAAAAGGCCGATCGTCAGTCCCCCAGCCATTTGTGCCCCTTGGGCAGCCGCTTCCATGGCCCCGCCTAATCCCCCACAAACAAGGACACAGCCTAATTCGGCGACCATCCCTCCGACAGATTCTGCTAAAACCTTAACCTTAGGAGTGATTTTACTCCCCCCGATGACAGAAATAGTGATTTTTTGTTTTCGCATAATTACCTCGATTCCCAACGTACAAGTTTTCTCCAGTTTTCTTCAACCTCTTTGGTGTATATGTCATATTCTGGACCGACGGAGCGTAGATGAGCTTCTTCTGTTTTGGCCCTTAGATAATATACTCCGACCAACAAGCTCCAGAGAATACAATTACGAATGATAGTTATAAAATTGTGCCCGATAAAAGGAACATACATCAAGAAAAATGAGCTCAATTTACCGATATACGCCGGATGACGTAAATACGCATACGGCCCGCAAACTAAAATCCCTCTGTGGGTTAGATTAGAAAAACGGCTGCCGAATGAAATTGTTGCCCAAACATAGAGGATCAAACACAGAACAATTAAACAAGCCCAGAAAATTTGCAAATGAGGATGCCCCACAAGCCATGATCCCCAATTGCTCCCGTAAGTCAAATAACTTGAACCGATGGTCGTCCAAAAAGGTTCATAACATATTAACGTACAGACCCACCCAAGCATGGTCGGCTCTGATGAGCGGATATGCGTATCAATTAAATTGTTCGCAAAAATGTATCCCACACAAACAAATGCGGTATCAATAAAGAAAATAATATTATAAAGCGTATTATATGTCCCAAAAACACCGTCAAAATTAAAACTAAAACAGTTATAATTGACTAAATAGACAAACATGAGCGGCAGGAAATATATTTTTATAAGCCACCCTAAAATGTGCTGTTTTAAGTTTATATTTTTTAATGACTTAAGATTAATATAAAAAAAGGCTTTAGCAATCCAATAGTTCGCATCTTCGTGTTCATCACTGCGCGGGTCTTCCCATACTATACAAAAAATAAAAAAAGCGGCCAAATAGGGCCATGTCGACGCTAACGCTTGAAAATACGGCTTATAAAAATCATCATAATATTCAGGGAATATCCAATACGCAGAAGATAGGCATGCTATGGTTATGATCAAGCCTGCTATCTTAAAAAATATACGCCCTGTATCAACCTTTCGCTTAAGTGCTGCCCCTATCAATCCAAAATTCCCGCGAAGACACAAAAAAGCTTCAACACAAAACATCGCAACAAATAAAACTCCAATGAGGATCGCGGCCTGCAGATTAAGCTCAACACTGCCCTGATGCAAGAACCATGAAGAAACAAGAAGTGCGCCTAAACCACACCATCCGGGCCACGTTGTTCTTACCAGGTTTTGGGTCTTAACTGACATAGGAAAATATAACGCGCCCGGCGGGAGTCGAACCTGCATGAACAGCTCCGGAGGCTGTTGCCTTATCCATTAGGCCACGGGCGCAAATTGGTAGACCACCTTACCGCCGCAGAGGGTGTATTCTACTCTTCCTTTAAGCTTTCGTCCGATAAAAGGCGAGTTTTTTCCTTTGGAGACAAATCCTTCCCGGGTCACTGTCCATTCACAGTCAGGATCAATAATTGTAATATCGGCATCAAAACCCGGCTTGATCGTCCCTTTATTGGATAGTCCGATCAGACGGGCAGGAGTGCTGGACATTTTATCAACCATTTTAGGCAAGTCAATGACCTTCGCATGGACCAATTCAGTCATGGCAAGGCCAAGTGACGTCTCAAGGCCAATAAGCCCAAACGGCGCCCCGTCAAATCCGACCTCTTTATCTTCCTTGGTATGCGGCGCGTGATCCGTCACAATGCAGTCTATAGTCCCGTCAGCAATGGCTTGTTTGATCGCATCCACATCCTCTTGCGAACGCAAAGGAGGACTGACCTTGGTGGCTGTATCAAAACAAGCACATGCCTCGTCGGTCAGGGTAAAATGATGGGGACACGCCTCGGCTGTCACCTTGATCCCCTGAGATTTGGCAAATCGTATGAGTTCACAGGAACGTTTAAGAGACATATGGGCCAGATGTACCCGGGCATTCAGATAAAGAGCGATCTCAATATCACGCGCCACCGTCACTGTTTCGGAAATGCCCGGATCTCCTTTTAAACCTATTCTCGTTGATACCACTCCTTCGTTCATAACCCCACCGGCGCTAAGCAGAGGGTCCTGGCAGTGTTCGATGATGAGAACATCCAGCATTTTGGCATATTCCATGGCGAGCCTGAAAAGCCGGCTGTTGATCACAGATTTACCGTCATCGGAGAACGCCCGGCAGCCCGCAGTTTTAAGTTCCGCCATATCCGTCAATTCCCCGTCTTGCTGGCCCTTGGTGATGGCACCGATAGGATAAACATTGCACAACCCTACACGCTGGGCCTCTCTGATGATAAATTCGACAACCATGGCATTATCAATGACGGGATTGGTATTGGGCATGCACATGATGGAAGTAAAACCGCCCTTGACGGCCGCGCGTGATCCTGTTTCGATCGTTTCCTTATCCTCACGGCCCGGCTGGCGCAGATGTGTGTGAATATCAATCAGTCCCGGTAGGACTTTTTTGCCTGCGGCATTGATGATCTGATGGTTTTCCGACGGCAGGCTGGGGGCAATTTGGACGATCTTGCCATCAACACATAGAATGTCCTGAAGGTTATCCCAAATTTTATCCGCATTAACAATGGTGGCATTTTTGATCAATAGTCCCATAAATTACTCCGTTTTTGTCCCAAGCACCAAATATAATACCGCCATACGCACGGCGACACCATTGGTCACCTGCTCCAAGATAACCGACTGTTTGCCGTCGGCAACATCAGCAGATAGCTCAACCCCGCGATTGGTCGGCCCCGGATGCATGACGATCAAATGGCTGTTAGCGTCATTAAGTTTAGCCTGATTTATACCGAACAATCTGGAATATTCGCGCATAGAAGGCAGGAACTTGTCCTGCTGGCGTTCCTTTTGCAGGCGAAGGGCGATCAATGCATCTGACTCTTTCAAAACTTTTTTTAGATCATAACAGACTTGAACGCCCATCTCTTCAATACCGCGCGGCATCAACGTCGCTGGTCCGCACACCGTCACATGAGCGCCCAGCTTGGTCAATCCCCAAATATTCGAACGCGCCACTCTTGAGTGTAAAATATCCCCGACTATGCCGACTTTCAGTCCTTCAATGCGGCCGAATTTTTCTTGCAAGGTGAACATATCCAAAAGCGCCTGTGTCGGATGTTCGCGGCAGCCGTCCCCGGCATTGACCACCGAGCATTTAAGGCCTTCCGCCAGGATAAAAACCGATCCTGACAAAGAATGACGCACTACCATGGCATCGACATTCATGGCTTCAATATTGCGAGCAGTATCAAGCAAAGTCTCACCCTTGCTAGTCGATGACACATTCACAGCGATATTCAGCGTATCTGCCGAAAGGCGCTTGGCTGCCAGTTCAAAAGAAATGCGCGTGCGGGTGGATGGCTCAAAAAACAAAGTGACAACTGTCTTGCCGCGTAAAGCCGGCACTTTCTTGATATCGCGGCTGGAGACTTCCTTAAATGATTTAGCGGTTTCTAAAATAAGCTCAATATCCTGACGACTTAGATCCTGCAGACCCAAAAGATGTTTATGTTCCCACGCCATAAGTTTAGTCCTCCACCATCACTTCGTCTTCTTTTCCGTCTGACTCCCCCAAAACCACCCGCACATTCTGACTTTTTGATGTTGGTATATTTTTCCCAACATAATCCGCTCGTATCGGCAATTCGCGATGGCCCCGGTCAATGAGCACAGCTAACTGGATGATCGCAGGCCTGCCAAAATCAACCAAGGCATCTAAGGCCGCACGGATAGTGCGTCCGGTAAAAAACACATCGTCCACCAAAACAATTTTCCTATCGTTAATATCAAAATCAATAGAGGTTGGGCGCACCACGGGTGTTTTGCCGACTAAGGTCAGATCATCGCGGTAAAGGGTAATGTCCAAGATCCCCATAGGCACATCCACTCCCTTGATATCTTTAAGCACCTTTTTAAGACGCTGGGCCAAAACTACCCCGCGGGTGCGTATCCCCATTAATACAAGATCATCCACATCTTTATTTTTCTCTAGGATTTCATGGGCCATGCGCAAGATCGCCCTGCGCACAGCTTCCTGATCCATAATTTTTACGGCTGACATCCTGCTCCTCCAGATTCCTTTACTCTTACGATCTGCTTTGCTTGTCTTAGGAGACTAACTCACTTCTTAACACATGGATCAACTGTTGTTTATCCTCATCATCAAGATTCGCGAATGCTGAATCAAACTTCTGCAGTCTTTCTTTTTTCTCAAGATAAAAAGCAATATTGGAAATCACTCTGCCTCCGTCTTCTAATATGGCCCGTAACCTCGCAGCATTCTCAATACCCACCTCAGAACCCTTAATTTGATTGATCTGCGCAATGATCTTGTTTAGTTCTAAAACTGAAACTTTATAATCATCGTCCCTCTTTGTATAATAATCCGCATCCCCTACGATCCAAAGTCTTATGGATTTAAGGTCTTCCTGGCTTATTGCGGTCCCCGACTCTAGATCTTTGATGGCTTTCTTGATATCCTCACTGGATAGATCTTTAATTGTCTTTTTCAACTGAACTTCCCAAGAGCTAAAAATATCCGCTAATGCATCATAGGATTCTTCAGTGCTGTTCTTTTTTGCATCATTAAATGATTGATTGATCTGATCCCCGATACTTTTAAAATCGACCATTGGTCCTCCTTTAAAAATAAAACCCGCCAGCTTTCCTAAGAAAGAAGACGGGTTGAAAAAATCTTAATAATCGCCGAACACATATAAAAAACCCTTCCCAGCCTCACAGAACCGGATTAAAGGTTAGCTTCTCAAATTTGTTAAACTATACCACCCTTTCAAACCCCTGTCAAGGAAGCCTCTTCCTTGGCTGGACCGATACCCAATAGCGGTAGGGGGTTTTGGATGGGGGTGACATTGATGATGACCGGACTAAAACCCTGAAAACCGCCCTGCATCAGCTTATTAAGTTGGGCGGGGTCGAATTGAACATTAATGATCTTACCATTACGTTTGATGCTGATCTGATTTAAGTCGATACCGCCATTTACAACTGATTGTTTAGTTTTTGAGACGGCTTTTGGTGTGTTCATCATGGCATTGTCTATCGCGCCGGAGGCTATTAGTTTTCTAACAATAACATCATTCCCCTCATTGCGAGCTATCGACAATGGTGTCCCGCCGATATTATCTTTCGCGTTAACATTAGCCCCGTTATTAAGTAACAGTTCGACGATGTCCAGATGCCCACCCAAAGATGCATACATCAAAGCTGTCCACTCATCTCTATCTCTCGCGTCAACTTTTGCCCCTCTCTTAAGTAGCAGGTCCACAACTTCTTTATGGCCGGCCCCGGCTGCCATCATCAAAACTGTTCCTTCGTCATCGCCCATTCTTGCGTCAGGGCTAACTCCCCTTACAAGCAACCGCTCCGCGACTTTCCAATTACCCTTCTGAGCTGCCATAAACAAAGCTGTAACGGCATACTGGCTTTTCGTATCAATATCAGCCCCATTCTCAAGTAGTAGCATTATGTTGTCTGCCCATCCCATGATGAACGCAGCGCCCCTCAAAACTGTCTCACCGGCTCTAGTTTTCGCATTAACATCAGCCCCTTTGTTAATCAATTGCCTCATGACATTGATATAATTATTCTTAGCTGCCATAAATAACGCCGTCTCACCCAGGTTGGTCTCTGCCTTGGCATCCGCTCCATTTGCAAGCAGTAACTCCACAACATCATCCCGGCCCGCTAAAGCCGCTCCCATTAGAGCTGTCCAGCCATCTTTCGTTTTCGCGTTAACTGCGGCCTTTTTCCTAATCAATAGCTCTACGATGTCCTTACGTCCCGCCATAGCCGCAAACATTAAAGCCGTCACATCCTCAACCTTCATGTCAATATCGATCCTTTGAGCAAGCATCTTATTTATTCCCTCTATATCCCCATTCCAAGCCGCAGCCGCCCATGCTTTTTGTAAATTGCTCTCCATCGAATTATCTTTTTTAGATAACATTTGATTAAGCATGGCAGAGTCTTTACCTTTTCCATCAATCGTATTGAGCATGGAATGGTCTCTTGGCCTAGCAGGCGGGGGATTATATATTCTTGGCGGAGTTGGGACTGGTGGCGTAAACGTTGGGTTTTGTTTTTGAGGCACATATGGTTGACGTTGCGGTGTATAAGACTGCGGCGGAGTCACCGGCTTAATGGGAGTATTTTCATTAGGCTGGGTATTTATTTCTGTACAGCTTACAGTAAAAAGCAAAAAGACGCTGGTTGCGGCTGTAAGGATTTTTGACAGCATGGACGGATCTTTGGTGCGCTTTAAATTGATTTGCATTGGGATGCCGCCGGAAAAATATTTGCGCGGGATAGTTGTTCCTGTCGAGATTACTTCGTCGGCTGCGCCTCCTCGCAATGACGCGCCAATGGGTTCATCTTTAATGTAATTGAACACGCCCTTTTTGTAGGCTTTAAGATAACGCTGATAAATTTGTTCTTTAATTGCAGGGTCGTCCAGATTGACTCCTGCGACTTTTTTCTTATTGGTGTAGACGGCATCCAAAAGGCCGTTTTGGATGGTTTCTTTGTACCATTTGGCGAGTATCAGGGCTTGGTAGATTTGGCGCAGCGGGGAGAAATTCCTTCCGGTGTTTACCTCTTTTTCGATTTCGGGAAGAATGATTTCTCTTACGATTTGAGAAGCTAGAGCATGCGCTTTGTCATCCTGAGCGTTAGCGAAGGATCTTGAGGCACCTTTAGATTCTTCGGTCGTGCTTTGCACTCCCTCAAAATGACGGTTTAGTGCCGTGTAATCTTCGTCCAGCATTACTTTTAATGTGGATTGGGTCACATATGCGGTATTGCCGTTTTCATAAACCTGGGCTTGGTCAGGAAGAATCCATACTTTATTAAAAGTATTTACGGGGACATCTGTTGTGCCGAACTGCTCTTGAACTTTTGCGTAGACCCTGCTCCAGAATTCTTTGCCTAAATCTTTCTCCGGATAAATAAGGGAAGCCGTCAACTGCTTTAAGATATAATCTTGGGCTAACAGGTCCCGGCCCAGGTCTGTTTGGCCTAAAGCTTCGGGGACTATGCGCTCTTTTTCATAAGGGGATAAATTGACCCATAAATCGCCTTCAGGAATGGTTAGGCCTGCCAGGAAATATTTGACCAGTTGGTTGGCTTGTTGTTTTAGTTGTTCTTGTTGGGATTGCTTCGCTTCTCTCGCAATGACACTGGAATCGCTGCCCGTATCAACAATAAACTGAAACTCTAGGGGTTTTTGGGGGTTAACTATCAGGCCTTTTAAGGCTAACGGTGTAAATGGTGCGGATTCCCCTACCATGGTTCCCGGCACAGGAAGCTGATTAATGCCAAAGTCCTGAGCATGGACGTATTGTAGGTTACTAATAATGAAGGAAAAACAGACTAGGGAAGCAATTAGGCGTTTGAGCATTAATTTCCTTGAGTTGAATAAAAGACTAACAGAATATACAATGACGGGATTAAGAAAACGCTTCCTTAAGAAAGGATACCATATTTTCTGGAGTTGTCAAATTAGGCGGACCAAAAGAATATCTCGTAAAATGCTTAAAATAATGAAGTTACAGCCTTACTAAAAAAATTATAATCTCCCGGTAAAATTAAATCGCATTAAGATCCTTCGGCTACGCCTCAGGATGACACCATAGCGTCTCTAAGGATGACATCATATTGTTTATAATTACATCTGGGTGCTATTGCCTAATAGAACAAACTCACCCTTTGGGGGGTGTTGGCTGAAATGCTCGATCAATAGGCTGGCTTTATCTTTACGGACTTCTTCAAATTTCTTAGTGAGCTCGCGGGCGACTACGATCGTGGGGTCGTCCAAGACTTCCTGCATGTCTTTTAGCGTTTTAAGCAGGCGGTGCGGGGATTCGTAGAAAATGAACGTCCCCTTTTCCTGTTTTAAAACAGCTAATTTATTGCGTCTTGCCCCGCTTTTGGGCGGCAGAAATCCCTCAAATACGAAACGGTGCGCAGGCAAGCCGGAAGCTGTCAAAGCGCTGATACAAGCACTCACACCGGGAATCACGGTCATCGGAATGCTGTTTTCTTGGGCTAAACGGATCAGATGATAGCCGGGATCGCTGATACCGGGGGTGCCTGCATCGGAAACCAAGGCAATATTCTTCCCCTCTTTTAAAAGGTTGATGAGATGATCTGCTTTTTTAATCTGATTGTGCTCGAAAAAGGAGGTCAGAGGTTTTTTGATCTGATAAGCGTCGAGAAGTATCTGGGTGTGCCGGGTATCTTCGGCTGCGATCAAGTCAACGGACTTAAGCGTTTCTATAGCTCTTAGGGTTATGTCTTTAAGGTTGCCTATGGGGGTTGAGATGATGTACAGCACTATTCGACTGTTACGGATTTAGCTAAATTGCGGGGTTGGTCTACGTCACAGCCGCGCTTGACCGCGATGAAATAGGCTAAAAGCTGTAAAGGCAGGATCACCGTCAGCGGTGAGAGAAGCTCGTGGGTTAACGGCACTCCCATCACAGAATCCGCGTTGAGGTGGATTTCCTTGTCGCCGCTGGTTGCGACTGCGATCACATTGCCCTTGCGCGCTCTGATCTCTTGGATGTTGGAGGCCATTTTTTCATAGACATGGGATTGGGGATTAATGCACACTACTGCCCGGTATTCGTCGATCAATGCGATCGGCCCATGCTTCATCTCGCCTGCGGCATAACCTTCCGCAGGGATATAGGAGATTTCCTTTAGCTTTAACGCCCCTTCCAGCGCCGAAGGATAGTTGACATGACGACCCAAAAAGAGAAAACAGCCGAAATGAGAATTAGATTCCGCTACTTTTTGGATATGATGCGTGTTCTTTAGAATTTCTTTATATATCGATGGAATATGAACGAGCTGGCGTATCAATTCTTTAGCCTTCTGGGGCGGCAATGTTTTGTGTATTTTCGCCAGCTTCAAAGCGATGAGATAGAACATCATAAGCTGTGCACTATACGCCTTGGTTGATGCCACCCCGATCTCAGGGCCGGCATACGTATATAAAATACCGTCGGCTTCACGGGCCAGGGAAGATCCTACCACGTTGCAAATCGTAATGACACGGGCCCCTTTAGCACGGGCCTCACGGGCCGCGGCTAGAGTATCTGCCGTCTCACCAGACTGGCTGACAGCGATCACCAAGGTATGTTTGTCGATCAAAGGATCACGATAACGGTATTCACTGGAAGTGTCCACCTCAACGGGCAGACGGACTAATGTTTCGATGATATATTTACCGACCATCCCGGCGTGATACGCCGTGCCGCAAGCCACCACCAAAATTTTGCGCACATTCTTTAAAGTCTCCTCAGAAAGCCCCAATCCCTCTAAATTCAAACGCCCGCCCTTCAGGCGTAAATTGATCATTTGGGCCAGAACGGATGGCTGCTCATGGATCTCCTTGAGCATAAAATGCGCAAAACCTTCCTTGCGGGCGGCAGTAACATTAAAAGAGACTGTGTCTATTTTCGTGGCAACTTTTTTCCCGTCAAAAGTAAAAAGCTCTTGTTTTTCTTTAGTTAAAACAGCCATCTGCCCGTCTTTAAGATAGATCACACGCCGTGTAAAATCCAAAATAGCCGGCACATCGGAGGCAATAAAGTTTTCTTTATCCCCTACCCCTATAATGAGAGGTGAACCAACACGGGCCGCTACCAGAACGTCCGGATGCTCACGACAGATAACTCCAAGAGCAAACGCACCTTTAAGCTGGCGCAAGGCCCCGCGCACAGCCTCTGCCAGATCCCCTTTATATAAAGAAGCGATCAAATGCGGAATTACTTCCGAATCAGTTTCAGAAACAAACCTGCATCCTTTTTTCTTCAAAGCTTCTCTTAGGGCCTGATAATTTTCAATGATGCCGTTGTGAACAACTGCGATATGGTGCTTATTATCTGTATGCGGATGTGAATTGATGTCTGACGGAAACCCATGAGTGGCCCAGCGGGTGTGAGAAATCCCCGTATGGGCATAGGGCACCGGCTGGGTGCGGATGAGCTCTTCTAAATTACGGATCTTGCCTTTAGATTTACGGACAACGAGATGGGCATTATGGTCTAAAAAACCCACACCGCTGGAATCATACCCTCGATATTCGAGCTTTTTAAGGCTCTCGATCAAGATGGGCAGGGCGTCTCTGCTTCCGACGTAACCGACAATTCCGCACATAGTAAATATGGCCCGGTAAGGTTATGCAGCTTGGTTTACGCTGGTTTAATGTTGATGAGCGTGATTACTTTATTATAACCGTTTTTACGGCGGGTAAAATAAACTTCGCCATCGCACGCGGCCGTCAAAGAACTGCGGCCGATGACATTAAGACCGCGCTTCCACTGCTCTCCCTGACGGGTCAAAATAGTGCCGGATTTGACCTTCTGGCCACCGGAAACCTTGATGCCTGCGGTTTCACAATAATATTTGCTGGTAATTCCACCTACACGACCGCCCATAGCTAAAACCTCCTCTATTGAAACCCCTTATACGAAGGGGACAATATACACTAAAACCATTTTTTTGCAAAGAAAAATTATGCCCTATCCCCTATTTTCCCCCGGCTAGGATCTTGTCAATTTCCGCTTTATAACTATTGATATCACGCGCCATGGTTTTGTGGCCGTTAAGATAAAATGTCGGCGTACCGCGCACATCCACCTTGGAACCTAACTGCATATCATCCTGGATCTGTTTTTCCCACTGAGCATCTTTATTTTTATAATCAGCTATCAGTTTATTGTAATCCAAGCCTAATGTCTTCGCATATTCTTTAATTTTGGCATCAGAAACATCACCGCCGTTGGCCAGTAAATTTTCCATCATCCCCTGAAACTTGCCTTGCTCATTGGCCGCCAACGCTAATTTGGCTGCCGGACGGGCATTAGGGTGAAACGGTAGAGGAAAATTCTTAACGATCACTTGCACACGGCCGGGATAAGCCGCTAAAACATCCTTGACCACCGGATAAAATCGGGAACAGAACGGACATTGAAAATCGGAAAATTCAACGATGGTGATCGGTGCATCCTTCTTGCCGATAATGGGAGAGCTGCCGATAGTAATATCATAAACCTTATTAAAATCTTCGGAGGGAGGCGCGGGAGGCTGTGCTTGGCGCTGACCCTGATTTGCGAGGGCGCTCGTCATCTTCTCATCCAGCTTTGTCAACTGACTTTGCACGTCAGCTAGACGCTTATCAATGGCACTCGAATTATTACCATTGTTTAACAAGGCCAACTTATCTTCAATATATTTTTGCCGAATGGCAATTTCAGTAACTTTGGCATTCAAAGGACTGATGGCAACGCCTACGGTATTACCAATACCCATTAAAAGGCCTATCCCCAACAAAACACCGATGACAATAACCAATAAAACAACAACCGCGTTATTTTTGTTTTCCATAAATACCCCCTTAATTAGTACGCACATCCTACATCAAATTAAAAAACCAAACAATAAATTTTTATGCCAAAATCGGAATTACAAATCGATATGCCCGTAATGTTCAATAATATACTTCATATCTGTCCAACGCTTACGGCAGCCGAAAACCGCCACCACCAGAATATCATTGCCTTTGGATATATACCCCACAAAACATGACTGTGCTTCGTTAGTATAGCCGGTCTTGCCAAAGACATGTTTTTTCCAATTGAGAAAAAGAGATTTGTTGTGGGATTTTAAAAAACAGCGGTGTCTTTCTCTGGAATAGATAACATAGTATTTTAAGGTGATCGCCTGCCGGAAGAAATCATTCTTAAGCGCTTGAGTAAAGATCAAGGCCATGTCAGCAGCGGTGGTGTATTGAGCACCGCTGGAGGGAAGGCCGTGAGGATTGGCAAAATGGCTGTGTGCCGCCCCCATCTGCCGGGCACGGACATTCATCATATCAACAAACTTCTCCTCTGATCCCGCGACGGCTTCTGCCAAAGCCACGGCAGCGTCATTGGCCGACTTTAGAATAAGCCCATAAAGCAGGTCCCGCACGCGGTAATTTTCACCGGCCCTAAGCCCCAGTTTGGTCTGCGGAACTTGAGTAGCGCGTAGGCTGATTGTCACATATTGGTCCAAGGAAAGCCTCTCTAATACCAATATCGCCGTCAAAACCTTGGTTGTGCTGGCCGGAAAAACTTCGCGGTCAGCCCCCAAGTCGAAATAACGATAATTACGGGCAGGGTCCCAGAGAAGCGCTGTGGTCGCTGTCACGTGATAAGGTCTGTACCTAAGATTATAAAAAGCCCTTCCTGAATCAGGAAAAGCCAAAACAGCGATCAGACCGGCTATAAGAGAGACGCGAAAGAATTTTAACATAGTCTGCAATATACTTTAGGAATTAACAGGAAACAATATTTAATTTAAAAATCAAAACCATATGGATACACTCTGCATGGCTAAGCAGCTATTATGTATTCGGCACATTTAGGAATTCTTTGCCAAAAGTCTGCGAGGCTTTACGGCAAGAATGTTCCAAATGAAGAGAATCTTTAGAACATTGTTGCCGTAAACCGAAGCAGACGGCAAAAATATTCCGTGCCGAATACATAATAGCTGCTTAGCCATCAATAGCCGCCTGATGGACGCATTGCAAAGCACGGGCCACGGCTTGGGTTGGCATCAACATGCCACCCTCAGCTAAATTGACACGCCAGCCCTTCGGAGTATAAAAAATCCCGATACGGACATTCTGGGTCAGCGGCCCATCGCAGGCGATCACGTGAATGTGGGCAATTTTTCTCTTGGCGTCATATAAAATATCCTTAAAAGCAACCGCCACACCATCCGCTGAATAATCTTTAAAACTAAAATGATCCGGATCGAAATGATCAATGATATAAGTTTGCAAAAGAGTATCCTCCTTAAGCGGCACATCCCTGTGCTCTATTTTGGTCAGCACTAGTTCATAAAATTCGCTGCGGCCGCCTTCGACCCATTTCTTTTCAAATTTAGTGGAATAGCTCGCAGGGATCTTTTTGAACTCCGCCTTAAAACCGGTATCCCCGACGTTATCTTGCGTCCAGGCGATATAGGGATAATGGTCTGTTACGATCTTCAAAACACCCCCCGCCACCAGACGCGAATTGACCAGCTTCAAAAAATTGCCGGTAAAAAGCCTGTGTTTAGCATCAGATTTTTTGGCCCACGGCGGCGGGTAAAGACAATGCACGCGCTCGATCGTCAAAGGACTGATATAGCGCTCAAAACCAGCCCGCGCATCCAACCTCAGGACTCTCACATTGTCTAAACCACCGCGGCTTAATTTACGCAAGGTCCTGTGAATACGTTCGCAATACTGCTCAAATCCCAGATAGTTGACTCGCGGGTTTTCTTGGCTTAATCTTTCCAGATACTCCCCGTTACCAAAACCGATTTCCACCTCCAACGGGTGGCTGTTGGCAAAGACCGCGTGCCAGTCCGTCGGACGTCTCAATTGGCCATGATTCAAAAAAGGCTTTAATGAAATATAAAAAGGCTTCATGACACGGGTTGGGCGCCCGGCAGGGACTTGACCATGGGCCAGCCGCGGCCGATCAGTTTACCGTCCTTGTATACCAGCGGCATTAACTCATCATCACTGACTACCCCGTCAGACTTACGTATAGACGAAACGTAGTACTCGATCATGTGCCCCGAACCTTTGATCTCCTGGACTTTATAGGGATTGAGGATGGTCAACGGCTTATAGTCCGTAGACTGATAAGTATAGCCAATAACCAGTTCTTGCCCCATGATCTTATGGACTTCTTCCGGCGTCATGCCCTCTTTGACTTCTTTTAAAGAATTTTCATTTAAGAGCAATACAGGATGTGTGGACGCCTGCATGGGATTATACACAGGGGTTGAAGCACAGCCGGCTAAAACTAACAGTGAAAATACAATCCAGACATAACGCATATCATTTCCTTTATTTTTCAAATGGGAGACGTCCCTATTTATTTTCATAATTGCATGGTTTTGTATTATAATACCTTAAAGGGGATTTTGCTATGGAACTTTATTTCTTAAGGCATGCTCTTGCGGCCCAGCGCGATAGTATCAAATACAAAGATGACACCAAGCGTCCTTTGACAGCAGAGGGAGAGCAAAAAATGCAACGCTGTGCCCATGGTATGCAGGCACTTGGGCTTACATTTGATACCATTCTCTGCAGCCCTTACGTACGTGCCAGACAAACCGCAGAAATCGTGGCTCGGGTTTTTAAATTAAAAAAAACGATCCTCCATTTGACCAACAATCTTATCCCCGACGCCCCTTTTGAAAAATTAGTACTTGAGGTCCGTACTGATTTCCCCGATTCCAAAAATCTCCTTTTTGTCGGCCACCAACCGCATTTGGCCGACTTAATTTCTTATATCTTAAATACCGAAAAACCGATCCCCTTTGATCTAAAAAAAAGCGGGCTTTGTCACTTAAGCCAGCTGCCCGCTATTGGTCAAGACAATGCTGTCTTCAATTGGCTTCTCACTCCTTCCCAGTTATGCCTGATGGTCCCGGGTTCATCTAAAAAAGGATTATAACTGCGGTTCCCAAAATGATAAAACCTGCGCCTAAAACAACTTGCCAGGTCAGATGTTCCCCTAAAAATAGAACTCCTAAGATAATCGCGAAAGCGACGCTTAATTTGTCTATGGGCGCCACCTTGGAAACCGGCCCCAGGCTCAGAGCGCGATAATAACATATCCAAGAAAGCCCCGTGGCCATTCCTGAAAGAACCAGAAAGACCCATGTTTTCATGGCCGTATTCCCCGCCCACTGCCATTGTTGACGCCATACAAGAATACCCGTAGTCATGATCAGAACCACCAGGGTACGGATAAATGTGGCCAGGTTAGAATTAATATTCATAACACCCATTTTACCGAAAAGGGCCGTAAGCCCGGCAAAGAAAGCCGAGGCCAAAGCAAAAAATTCCCAACGGGCGTACCATTTCATCGAATTACCCCATTAATTTCAGCCAACTGTTAAATTTGTCCTCAAGTATCCTGATCTCTTCCGGATTAAGCAGCTGCTCTAGAAAATCCTTGTACTCAAAGTCCTCAAATTTCTTATTGTGACGTCCAACGACGAGAATGTCGAGGCTGGAATATTTAAAACGACGGTTGGCAGAAATAACAAAAAGAAAATTGTCCCGGTCGAATTTCCCGTCAACAGACGTCACCGCAAAAGACAATAAAATGTCCCCCCTGACATAAAGCGGTGTGGCTTGATCCACGCTAAAAGAAACATCAGGGGATTTGTCTTTAACAAAAACAAGGGCGTCCTGAATATCTAACACATGGTATTCGGGAAGATCTTTTAATTTCGCATATTTATGAAAGCTGGGGTCGATCAGATACGCTTCATGGATCGCATGATTCGCCATGATAAGCACAATATGATTCGACCTGTCCGCCGAAAAAAAACCCGCTTCCGTGACCCTAGCAAATTTGACCTCAAATCGGGCATCCAGGAGGGGTTTAATTTTTTCATATAGATACGTGGCCAGTTCCGCGCAAAGTCCATAACGACCTTGCTCTAAAACAATCCCTCCTTGTTTATCATACTCATGGATGTTCTGCAGGGTCCATGTCCGTGCGGAGAAATCGACGCCCAATTTGACCTGCGGCTTGACCATGACCGGGAGTCCTGAATATTCCAATGACTGGATCATTTGCATGATCTCATCATAAAATGGGAGATCATTTTTGATCGAATTCTTGGGAGAAACAAGACGTTCCTCACAAACGCCCATATTCGGTAAGCTCATGGCCGCGATGAACAGGACAGACAAAATGACATCCTTAACGCAGTTACACATAAAATTAATATAAGACACCCTTAGGCGGTTAACAATATTTATTTTCAAAAGCTCAGGCGCGATTAAAAGTATTTGCTCCGGGCCTTAAATGTATGCTATAAAATACCCCTGTGCAAACCATAACCCCCATGGTCAAACAATATCGTGCAATCAAGGCCCGCCATCAGGACGCCATTCTTTTCTTTCGTCTAGGCGACTTTTACGAAATGTTCTTTGAAGATGCCACACAGGCCTCCGCTCTCCTTGATCTGGTGCTGACCTCGCGAGGGTCGGATGTCTCCGGCCGTATCCCCATGTGCGGTGTCCCTTATCATTCCAGCGACAACTACATCGCCAAGCTCATTAAAGCAGGAAAAAAAGTTGCCATCTGCGAACAAATGGAAGACCCTGCCCTAAGCCAAGGTATCGTTAAACGCGATGTCATCCGCATTATCAGCGCCGGGACATATTTGGACGAATCTACGGATTCGCGTTATCTTCTAGCTCTTGTTCCCGGGAGCACTTTCGGGGCCGCTTTTATCGATAATTCCGGCGGAACTATTTTTGCCAATGAACTGCCAGCCTCCTCGATCATTGAACTTTTAGCCAAACTCCCCGTTTGTGAATGCATCTATCCTCAAGCCCAGGAAGAAGCCCTCAAAGATCTGTTTGCCCATCCATTAGTCAAAATGCGTGCTATTACTCTAAGCCCTTTGGACGATTGGATTTTTAACAGGGACTCAGGGTTAAAGCGCTTGTGTGATCATCTGGGTACGTCGAGCCTCAAAGGCTTTGGTGTTGATGATCTGCCTTTGGCGCAGTCAGCCGCAGGTGCTTTGCTGGAATATTTAAAAACCATGAATAAAACCAGTCTTAAGCATATTGACAAGATCGCTCTTTATGCCAAGGATGACCATGTCTTTATTTCTCCAGCCGCGCATTATGGCCTGGAGTTAGAGTCCTTGACCGAGACCCTTGATTTGACTGCTACTTCCATGGGGCGCAGGGCTTTTCGTTATTGGCTGTACCATCCGCTCAAAGACATCTCGGCCATCCAGCTGCGCCAGCAAGCAGCCAAAGAATTGGTCAATATCCCTCGGCTCGGAGAATGTTTAAAGAATTTGCCTGATTTACAAAAAGCCCTCTCCCGCCTTTCCTGCGGCTGCGGCTCTATCAAAGATATCCTGAGTCTGCGTCAAGGCCTATTGCGAGTCCCTTTGATCGCTGAAACGCTGGGCAACAGTTCAAATCCGCTTTTAGAAATTCAAGACCTGCCTTCTTTGCGCGAATTATTGACTAAAACTATCAATCCCGACGTGCCACTCTCCAAGCCTGAAGGTAAAATGGTACAGCCGGGAATTGATAAAGATTTAGATGAACTTAAAAACATCCTGGAAAACGGAAGGCAGTGGCTCGCCCATTATCAGGCAGAAGAGATCAAAAAAACCGGTATATCGTCGCTTAAGGTCGGCTTCAATAATATTTTTGGCTTTTATATCGAGATCACCAAAACCCATCAGAAAAACGCACCTGCTCACTATGTGCGCAAACAAACCCTGGTCAACGGCGAGCGTTATATCACCCAGGAGCTCAAAGAATACGAAGAAAAGTTTTTAACCGCCCAGGATAAAATCTTAACCATCGAAAAAACCATTATTCGCCGCATCGAAACCGAAATCTTGTCTCAAGCGGCCTCTTTGCACCAAGTCTGCCACCAATTAGCCACTCTTGACTGTTTAAATGTTTTCGCTGGGCTGTCTATGTGGACCGGTTATATTTTTCCTGAAGTTAATGCCTCGACTGTTTTGGACATCAAGGACGGCCGTCATCCGGTTGTTGAAAAAACAGTAACGGACAACTTCATCGCCAACAGCACACTTTTGGATACCAACGACAATCACCTGATCATTTTAACCGGCCCCAACATGGCAGGCAAATCTACCTACATCCGACAAAGCGCAATTTTAGTCCTTTTGGCCCAAATGGGCTCCCCCATCCCTGCGGCCTCGGCTTCAATCGGGATTGTAGACAAAATTTTTACCCGTATCGGCGCCCATGATGATATCGCCCAAGGTCAAAGCACGTTTATGGTTGAAATGACAGAGACGGCTGATATTCTCAATAATCTAACTCCGCGTTCATTAGTCATTCTTGATGAGATCGGCCGCGGGACCTCCACTTCTGACGGATTAAGTCTGGCTTGGGGTCTAGCCGAACATTTGCATACATCCTGTACGCGCACACTTTTTGCTACGCATTTCCATGAATTGACAGCCCTGGCCGACCGCCTGCCGGGTGTTAAAAATTACAATGTCGCTGTGCGCGAATGGAAGGACAAGATCATTTTTATGCATAAAATCGTTCCCGGCGGCTCGGATGATTCTTATGGTATTTATGTGGCGAAGCTCGCCGGGATTCCGGAATCAGTGATCAAACGTTCAAAAGAAATCCTTTGCGAATTAGAGATCGGCACCCCAAACCCCTACGCTCAAAAAGACAAACAATTAAACCTTTTTGTCCCAACTCCGCAACCGGTCATGGATGAGGTGCGTGCAAGTTTGGAAAAAATTGACATCAACACCTTGACACCTATGGAAGCATTAAAAAAACTGGATGAACTAAAACGTAAATTACTATAATGTCTCGAGTCAACATTCTCCCCCCAGATGTAATTGCCAAGATTGCCGCCGGAGAAGCGGTCGACCGGCCGGCTTCTGTAGTCAAAGAACTTCTGGAAAATGCCCTTGACGCCGGTGCTACCAGCATTGAAATCTACCTCAAAGAAGCCGGACGTGAATTGATCCACATCAAAGACAACGGTTCAGGCATCCCTCATGATGACCTGGAAAAAATCTTTGGGCGCCATGCCACAAGCAAAATTACTGCCATCGAAGATCTGGAGAACCTGCATTCAATGGGTTTCCGAGGCGAAGCCTTATATTCGATCGCCGCAGTCAGCGATGTCCTGCTCACTTCACGCACCTTGGAAAAAGAAGGCTGGCAAATTCATTTAAGAGGCGGAATCCGCCAGAATCTTGAGCCTGCCAGTCTTGCCCACACTGGTACGAACATCAAAATCACTGAGCTATTCTTTAACACTCCGGCCCGACGCAAGTTCCTTAAAAACAATAGCTCAGAATTAAATCAGATCATCAATATCGTGCTTCCTTATACCTTGATTCATCCTGAGAAACGTTTTCTACTGACCCATGCCGGACGCAGTATATTAGATCTACGCAGCGCCCCCTCGCGCATAGACCGGATGGCCGCGGCCCTGAATATAGACATGCACCATTTGCTTTCGACCGATCAAGAATTCGTCGAAGAAAAGATCCGCGTACGCATGATCTTAGGCGATATCAATATCCAACGCCCCCGCCGGGATATGCAGTTTATTTTTATCAATGATCGTCCTGTTGAGAGCAAAAACCTGAGTTTCAATCTTAATGACGTATACAAGCTTATTTTGTCACCGGGAGTGTACGGCGCTTTTATGATCGATATTGGATTAGATCCATCCCATGTAGATGTCAATATCCATCCCACCAAACGTGAAGTCAGGCTTAAAGATGAGGGCCGCCTTATTTCGATATTGCGCCGCATGACAGAATACCAGCTCATGCAAAAAGGTCAGGCAAAAGAATTTTCCCTTCCCCCGCAAGAAGGAGGATTGCCGGCTAATCAAATGATCTTTGCTCCCGGACAATTACAAGCAAACTTTAATCCGGGAGCTTACGCTCATACAAAAGATACCGGTCTTCCTCTGGATTTTCAACTTTTCGGCCGTGAAAACACCCTGCGTTTTAAATTTGAAAAAAGCCGATTTGTAGGAAATTTTCTGCAGAAATACCTGATCTTTGAGGCGGATGAATCGCTGTTGATCGTTGACCAGCATGCGGCACAAGAACGCATCATGTTTGAGGAATTTAAGAATCAAATCGAAAAATCTCAGGTTGAAAGCCAACCCTTGCTGACACCTATACTACTTAGATTGACACCGCAGGAAAAAATTGCGTGGGAAGAAAACCAGGAGAGATTGGCTTTAGCCGGTATTGAATCCACTCAGTTTGATCAAGACACCATTGCCCTGCAAACCCAACCGCTTTTGCTTAAAAATATCGAAATGGTCGTGCGCACCCTTTTAGCCGGAGGGGAAACTCCCCGCTTAGACATAGATACTTTAGCCCGCCGCGCCTGTAAAGCTTCAATTACAGCCGGGGACAAACTAGACAGCTCCCAAGCTGATCACCAGCGCAAAGAATTACTCAAATGTGTCGATCCTTTTACTTGCCCCCATGGCCGCCCGACAGTCATTGAAGTAACCCGAGACTTTCTCGACCGCCAATTTCTGCGTTCTTAATCAAGCTACGGGAGAACTCGCCTCTTCTTTTAAACCAAGAAGCATCCTCAAATTTGTGACCGGGAGAATAGATTCTATCCTAAACTCAAGCCCGTCAAATCCGCTGTGCTTGATGCGCTGTATCATAGAGCGGTCAAACTGCATTTGCACCCCATTGGCATCCTTCCTGATATTCATCTGCATATTGGCACGGTTTAAATCGATACCACCGACCTCAGAAGGATTGCCATGCATGGCCTCATCAAGTTTTGCTTTCAAAGCCTTTCTTTCTGCACGGATACGGCTGCGATCGATCAACTTGGGCTCCATATTCTCCAAATCACCGATCAGTTCATCCCAATTGTATGGGGTCCCGTCCAAAACCGTCTTCTTATCGCGCAAATCCTTAATGTCAACATCAATCGGATGCCGCGTCGTAAAAACCTCCCCCTTTGTGGTAAACAGCGTCCCCAAAACATCGCCCTGAGCTGTTGCCCCTATTCCATTGGCCGTATGAACCTCGTTAACATACGCATTCTTGGCGATCGTTGCAACCTCCCCTTGAATATCACTGGAGACGATCACAACACCATCTTCGATGGTGATCTTATTCACCCCAGCGGGCGGCTTGATATCTAAATACGAATCCTCGATACGTACATTATTTCCGATCACAAGCTCAACTCCTGCCGGAACCTTGATCTTACTATGCCGGATCACGTGTGTCCCTGTATAGCTGACCTGGCCTTCAATAGTTACGTCCGGCGCAACATCCCCCTGCAGGGGCCGGCCAAATAATCCGTTAAAAATATCTTTCATGTCCCCTTGGGCAGTTCCTTCATCCAAAATGCGCTTGGCTTCGGCCGGAGACCCTGCATCTGCCCATACAGGTCCAAAATCCACTCCGACCATACCCCCAGCCATTTTCTTGACTTCCTGGGCTAAATTGTACAGATCTTCCCAATCCCGTTGGGTGTATGTTGTCGCTCTTTCTGCCCACACGTTTAGATCAGTAGTGTCTACGGTCTGCCCCTTCTTTGCTGCTTTATCTTGCGCGGCTGCCAAGGTTTTCCTGGCTGTTGCCCAATATTGATCCATCCATTTTTTCTTACCGGCTTCATTGGCCGCATAGCTCATCGGCGTCAAGATGTGCCCCGACCAGTCCGGCAAACTGTTAATCGGAAACTTGCCCGGCTCCAGCTGTCTGGCCCAAAAACTGCCATTGTTCTTTTCTGTAGGTCGCGAATAAAGCTCGACCATCTTTTGCATCACATCCCGCCTGATCGTAAAATAGAACGTATTGGCGTAGGTCTTTCTTCCGCCGGCATCTAAAATTCTCTTGACCTTTGCGGCTAATGCGCTATTTTCTACCATTAATCGCTGCGCCTGTTCCTGCGCATTTCGCCATTCTTCTCGGGTCATCCCAGAAAACCTATCTGCACGCTTCCCAAAAAATTCTTTGTCCTTCTCCTTCTTTGTTTCTCCTTTAAAATTCCATACATCTGCCTTGACCACAAACGGTAATAACTGCGCGGCTAAATCTTCCCCTGCCAAGCTCATATACTTAAGCAGTTCTGCGCCTGCGGCTTGGCTCGTGATCCCCGCTACCTCGGCCTTCCGAGCGGCTTCATCTTCATTCGCATTCTCTAATGTGTTGCCCAATATTTTATAATTCAACTCCCACAAATCCGGCTTCTCAACAAACCCGTTGGGTTTCACCCTTCCCTCTTTATCTAATAACATCTGACCTAAATCTGCTAATCCATACTGTACGGCAAAACCTTCTTCCAAAGCCGGGGTTCCCTTCGCATACAGATAAAATCCTTTTTTCCCGCTGTACTGCTTAAACATCTCTGCTCCCGGCAATATGACATTATCGCAGGGTACTACCACAAAATACTCCCCCGCAGGCAACCCATAGGCCAGCGCCTTCACCTGCTCAATTCCCTGCTCCAGCAATGACCGGCCATACAACACGATTTCGCCTTTGTTCCCGGCATTGACCGTTAACGATGCCGCACGAGTACCGCCGCCCGACTCCAAAGCGATCAAATGCACTCTGACCTTCCCCGCTTTGATATCATCTTCACTCATTGGAGTGGGAGCTAACTCATTTAATATTTTCTCTGCCAACGGCATAACACCCGGCACATTCCCCCAGTTATGTATGCCATCCGGTACCGAATATGCCCTCAAATATTTTGCCTGTCTAAATATTGACCCCGGATGTTCTGCATAATTTCTCGCGACCTCTGCCATCTCCTCTGCCGCACCGGCTCTGCCTTCCAGTCCTAATCCCTGAATCGTGATCCCAACCTCTAATTTCCCATCCTTGATAGCTTGCTCTTGATCGCCATTCATAATTGGAACCATGTTTAACGCGTCTTGAAGGGGTTTCGCAAGCATCGCCTTTTCGCCGCCTGGTATATTAACCGGTACTCGAGCTACAAAGGTGTGTTCACTTCCCGGAAGTTCAGCTCCCACTGGCAGGCTTTGATGCCGTTTAATGACCTTTGACGGGTCACCATCAGGATAGACCTGCAGACCGCCAGAAAAATACTTCCTAGGCTCTGTAGTTTGGGTGTTTTGGTCTGTCTCTTCTTTAATATAGTTGAACACCCCCTTCTTGTAAGCCTGTATATAGCGTTGAAAAATCTTGTCCTTCTCTGCCGGGTCATTGGCATTAATACCTACCTTGACCTTGCTTTGGTTACCATAGACCTGAGTTAAAAGAGCATCTTTAAGCGCCATCTTATACCAGCTGGCTAAAATCATGGAATAAAACATTTGCCGCAAAGGAACAAAATTAGCCCCTTGATTGACTTCCTTTTCAAGTTCAGGAAGGACAACTTCACGCAGGACCTGAGAGCTTAAAGAATGCGAATTTTGAGTTTCATCACTATTAATATGCTTGCTAAGCGCCTTATAATCCTCTTCCAACATGACTTTCAAATGGGAACCTACGATAAAAGCTGTCTGTCCGTGCTCATACACATCCGCCCTCTCTGCTACGATCCAAACCTTGTTAAATGTGTCAACAGGAATGTTAGTGGTGCCGAATTGCTGCTGGGCTTTTGTATAGACCTTGTCCCAAAATGTCTTACCTAAATTCTTTTCCGGATAGATCAGCGATGCAGTTAATTGTTTGAGGATATAGTCCTGCGCCAACATATCCCGCCCCATCTGTGTCTGCCCCAAATTCTCTGAAATCATCCTGTCCTTCTCATAGGGAGACAGGTTGACCCATAGGTCCTTTTCCGGCACCGTCATGGCCGCTAAGAAATACTTGATCAATTTCGTGGATTGCTCCTTTAAGTAGGAGCTGTTATTCGTCGCTTTAGCATCGTTACCGGCATCTAGAATAAAGTCAAAAAGAAAAGGATTTTCAGGATGCACTTTAAGCCCTTTAATTAGGAGGGGTTCAACCGCCGGACTTAAACTGATCATGGTTCCGGGAGCAGGAAGTTGGGAAACCGCTTGAGCATAAACCCTGCCAGGAGGACAAATCATACCTGCAACAAACGTAAGAAGCACCCCGAACGAAATGACGCGTTTAATCATTTTTATAATCCTTTTTTAGAAATTTTTAAATTTAAAACTGGGAACACCAATACACATCCACTTAATTGAAGTATAACATATGGGTACATCAAAAAACAAATCTAAATGCTCCCGCTGTATAAATTTTTATACAGTTTTATACCCCCCACCATTTCTCCTTAAATTGCCCGGAACAGTTGTCGCTGATATACTGATACACCCTGTCTTTATCCTGTTCCGAGATTTTGTTAAAAAACATGCCATAAACATACCGTCCCTGTTCTTCCTTGACCCAGGGCAAATTGACCTCGACTTTCATAAAATCAAAATTATCATCAAGGGACAAAGACATATTAAGGGGTTGTTCTTGGGGCAACTGTCTGTCAAAAGACGCACACATCCCTTTCAGGTTTATGTCTTCGATCACACAGTGACTGAATCCCTGCCTTTGGGGCAGCCAGACCTTTGCTTCTTTTTTAACCTGCCAGCGCGGCAATTGTCTGCGTTCGTCCATATTGTTTCTCCTTTCTGTTTTAAAGAATAAAAAATAATATAAACGTATTTAACATATAAGAAATACTGCATACAAATACGGTAATAAAAATTTGATGAATGCCCTGTAATGTAGCTATGTCGACTAGGATCCTCCTTTCCCTCAGGGTAATAATGACCTTCGTCACATTGATCAAAATGACGAGTACCCGGTGCAATAACATCCTTGTAAATATCCAAAACGGATAATTTATGAATGCGGGTAAAATGAGAAATAGAGGGGCTTTATTAAAATTCCAAAAAGTCTCTCGGGGTTCATAAGCCGATCCCGCGCCTTCTCTGATCTCAATCTTTACAGGCCTTCTAAAACAAAATCTGGGTCTCCGGACTTTTTTTGACTTAAATGCCGGCATCCATAGTGTCGGCTGATCATCTGTCCAAGGCCAATACTGAATGGTTATTAGAATATTCCTTAATATGGACATCGGTAGGAATTTGGGTCTGATCATTGTCACAGGCATCGCGTGGATCCGCACTTGTGCCGATGACAGTCTCCGGAATGTAACAAGATAAGGATTAAACGGCCACCTTACTATCATGACAAGGAACAGCCACATCAGCGCTAGTAACAAGAATACAACCACCAGAATTTTGATTCTTTTTTCACTTTTCTTCTCATGGTCCTTATCAATGCTCTTGGCCGATTGACAATCGGCCATCGCTGGAATTCCGCCCCGTTCAAACTTGTGAAGATTATACCGGTTGTGATACCCGGTTAACGCCTGCACGCTTGTTTGGCGCACATCTCTGATGATTAAGGGAAGCTTCAGTTGCAAAGCCTCCCAAACACCAACATCCAGTGGAAAGCCCCCAATGTCAACTATCGTCTGTTTTAGAATAAAAACTCTATAGATGAGCCTTAAAAATTCTCCAATAAGAAGAACATGGAACACCAGATAATAAAGCGCATCCGCTCTAAGGGCGAAGAACAACAATCTAAGTTTCTGCAGGAAGGTGGGGGCCTGCCAGGCATTGGATACGGTGTTATAAACCTGCGTATGTGCTCTGACAAATTGCCATGGTGAGCTGCGGATACCATTGGCATGGGTACGGCCGTTCTCTTGTTTATAGGCATCCTGCCAAATAAAATTCTTAAACGCCCCTTCAAATCCTTCCCTGCCTTTTAATTGTAAAACATCGGCAAGCGCCTCTTTGCAGTCCGGCAGCATGGCCACGGGATCCCCGCTGACCTTCCCTGCCAGCAACGTACGTATCCTGTTTAATTCCTGGGCAATATCCTCTTTCTCGGTTTTAGGAATATGCCTATGATGCTGCTTAAAAAGTCTTTCTGCTTCCTGGGCCTCGATGTTGGCCCGCCCCAGGTCAAGCTCTGAACCATGGTAGGGTTTGACCAATTTCCCAATGAGAATGATCTTCCGGCGAATTTCTATATCGAACAGATCACCCTCTTTGGCTTTTTGTTCATCAAGGCTAAGAACGACAAAATCTTTGGGCGTATATTCTCTTTTATCATCAAACAGTGTTACGGGAACTTTCAAGGTGTTTGAAAGTTTCACTAAAACCGTCTTTGACGGATACTGAAGATACGCATTCTTTTCAATGCGAAAGATCGTACGGCTTGCAACACCCGATCGCAACGCAAGCTGCGGCCGGCTTAACCCAAATAATGCCCCACGCAAATAAGCTAATTTTTCACCTAATGTCGAAAAAGCCCTGACAGTTTCTCTAACAGGCTCCAAAACTTCCTGAAGTTCATTTTTTCTTAAATGCTCTTCTCTAATATGCAATGCCCGGGACAATCCTGACCATGTTTTGTAATTCAAAGTCTTAGCTTGGCCATTCTCAATACGAACGATTGTTTTAGGGCCAACACCGGCCGCTTGGGCCAGCTCGGGTTGACTCAATCGATAAACTTCCTTTCGTAAATACTTCACCTTTTGGCCCAATGTCTGCATTTTCTTAACCTCTGCCAGCTGTTGAAAACTAAGAGAACTTTGCTCAGGGATAAGGTCATTGACCTGCACTTTGAAGGCTTTAGCTAAAACTTTAAGCGTCCTGTTATAGGGTTTACGCTTACCCCTATTATTTTCTATCCATGAGATCCGCCTTGCAGTTAATCTCGTCTTCTGTGCAAGTCCAAGCCTTGTCCAATGAAAAACACGGCTGCGCAAGAAATAAACTCTTTCTCCGATGGTTTGTAATTGCCAAACCTGAGGAAGAAAAGCACGAACTTCAGAGATCTCCAAGGTGGGAAGATCTTCCTTCTGAACTTGGTCAAGCATAGGAGGGAGCAAAACTTCTTGCGGCACATGAAATACTGCTGCCAATTTCTCAATAGTCCATGGACGTGGCTGGGTTTTAAGATAACCGTTCTCAATCGGCTTTAAGACTCCGGGCCTTAACCCGGCGCGGTCTTCTGCTTCCCTGCGGGTCCATTTAAATTCCCGGCGCAGTCGGCTCACACGGCCGGCCATTGTTGGCAACTCTCGCACTTCCCCAAGTGTCCTCTCATCAAGAGCTTCGCGCTCAGTAGGTACCATGTCCTTTTCTGTGATGCCAAAAGCCCCGCATAACTTGTCAATGGTATCAGCCGATGGCTTAGTTTTAATGCGTCCTTGCTCTATTCGGACGATCTGGTTTTCCGAAACCCCCGACCTCTCAACCAATTCCCGAATCGTCCAATTACACAGTTCACATCGAAGACAGGACACCCGGCCTGCTAATGAAAAAACCATGTTGGCCCATCGACGATTGATGTCTTGATGAAGCTGTAAGGCCGCTTCCTTTGTAGCAGCTGTTTTGATCTGGTCATAAATGCGAGAGTAATACTCCTCATGCTTATCAGGCGGCATCCATGTGATATAACCGTGCGCTTTAATAAAATTTGATTTGCTAAGCCTGCCCGAACGAATAAGTGCATTTTCCGTGAGCGGTGCAGTTTCAAGCATAATCTGTTCCGCCAATTTCTTGTCACCTTGTTTCAGGGCCTTTTGGTATAAGATCCAATGATGTTTCATCATGCCCGGCCCGCATTGCTTCTTTAACATTTCTTTGTCCTTGGTCATTTCGTTTGCACAGGCCATGGCACTTTCTATCTCTCCAACGAGACCGGGCAGACCGGCGTCATAAGCTTGACTCAAAAGGTCGCTCATTTTATTTTCTGCCCGTTCATGTTGTCCGTTCTTCGAGCACCATTGGGCTTTCATGAAAGCCTCATGCAATTGATCCTCCTTCGTCGGCAAAACCTCACGACGATTGTCGCCGGCCAAAACATCTTTCAACGCCAATTCAATTCCTAGCATCTTCCTATAGGCCGCGACCATTTCCCTGATCTTCTTACGCGAATTTAACACCCGTTGACTATTCCATTCTTCTATTTCTTGCAATGTCTCCGGGCCTATATGAAATTCTTCCGCTGCCCCACATAGCGTAAAACCGCTGCAAACACGCAAAAGCGCCATCCGTTCTCCCGGATGGCAGCATAATTTCTCAAATGCTTCTTTCAAGGACAATCCTGTCCAAATGTGTGATATATCCACCCCCAATTCCACAGATCCTTTAAAAGCGTAGAACGCCTTGCGCATGCTTGCCGGGATATATTTATTAACACTTCGTAAATACAAACCAGACAAATAATCCGCTCTCAATTGGCAACTCTGTGCAATCCTGACCGGGTCATCAATCCCCGCTTCCAGAATCATGATCTCCCATCGTCGCGGTAATTGACGTTTGGCCTCCTCCAAATTTTTTCCTGCGGTTTCTCGTAATGCATCCATAAAAGACTTGTTCAAATAAATGTCACAAACCCCCATGTCCAATTTAAAATAGTCCGCATAGAAACGGACAATCCTTTTAAACAAGGACCGCTGATAGATCATGCGTTCCCCTCTTTCATAGGGACCCAACGTCGCAACACCTATTTTCGCTGCCATTCGCTCCATCGTCAGGCCATAACACAGACGCATCAATTCCAGACGTTCCCCATAATGAGCACAACCTGACCGCAAGGATTTTATTAATCTTTGTCCCGTCCAGAACTGGCTAATTTCAAGGCCTAAGCCATACGTCAAATTTATAAAATTAATGAACTGTAACGGATTCTGGGGCTCGTAAGGTCTTTGGGGATGCCTGGAAAATATTTTTAAGGACTGCCTGCATAACCCGGCGGCACAAGACAGATCGTCAATGTCGTCAAACCCTGTTTCATCGGCCAATATTTCCAGTCTCTGCTTCATCTGTGCTTTATTTTCAGTTAACGTCGGCCGGAAAGTGCCTTTTAGTCTCTGGTCCGCCGTACAACCCGCTCGCAGGTGGGCCGCTTGCAAAGATATCCCCAATTCATTTGAGGCCAACCTGATGAATTTCAAAATCAGATTTCGGCCAAAACGCCGCTTTCCGGCTAAAACAGCAGAAAAATTCTTTTGAGCTCCTATCTGACTGCCTACCCAATATGCGCTTCGTCCTTTGCCTTTCAACAATAGGCATAAAAACCTCATTCTTCCTAATTCATTGGGTAATCTTCTAAGTTCGTCCCAGACAGTTGATTGCAGGGCTAGGCGTTCATTTTGTTCATCGGTGTTTTCTGGATAGCATTGCGCAAAGCCATCATGAAGGATATTGGTGACAAGCTCATTATCATCAATAATAAAAATATAAGAACGACTGTTTAGCTTAAAGTTAACTGCTTTAACGACAAGATCCGGCGTGCAGGTTGTGCAATATTTTTTAATTTGGTCTATTAATAAAGGGGGTGCACGAGCTATGATCGTCTCTTCAAGTTGTTGGGCGATTTGCCGATCATGAGCGCATATCCAAGCTGCTAAACGTTGTTGCAGTGGTGCATAATTTTCATCACTGCGCTTAATATTGGAAATTGAACCCCTATTCTGCGCAGCATAGCCCTCAAGGATTTCACACAATGCTGCTGACTCCTCATCTGTCCTTGCCCTATTACTGCGCGCAGGGTCACCAACTTGAATCGCAGGTCGCCAACTGCGGCTTACATCTCTTTTCGCTACAATATAAATTATTGTATGTTCTTCAATCTTCGAATTAATACCTCCTGCTCTCCGACGGGCTGTCCCGGACTCGACTTGGCGGATTTTAGGATCCCTTCTGAGCAGTGAAAAGCCCTCTTCTCTAAAGAACTTTCTTACATATCCTTCAATGATCCTTGCATTCTTGACTGATTGTGGATTCTCAGGGAACACTGTTGCTCTGAAAATAACTCTGGATGTGGGTTTAAGGAATTGACCGACATTCTTAAAAAAGGTCTCAACATGTTCCCTATAATTGTATATATGCCCGTCTTGCACTGAAACATCCCCGCCGTCTATCGGGGAAGGAGTAAAGACAATAAGATCAAATTGCTTGCCTGCAATTCCCTTAAATAAATCACTCTGAATAAACTCCGAACGTCCAGCAGCACTGTCCACTCCTAACCTGCTGGCGTTTTCTTCGGCGCACATCAGAGCCTGAGGCTTAATATCAGTGAAAACCACCCTCTGAGCCCCTTTTCTTAACATAATCAGCCCCAGCACCCCTGATCCTGTCCCCAAGTCGAGACATTCGCGTCCGGATAAATCTTCAGGAAGTTCCCGGGCAACCCAACGCGTCAAAACAGGGCTTGGGGCATAGACATCATGCTCTGAAATAATATCTTCTCCCCCCAAGTCCCCTATATCTATACGCAATCTCGCCATCTTCCTCGTTTTATTGCTCTGGGGCAGATCATTTCTGCCTTTGTCTTTCTTTGTACGATGATAAATCTTCTGACGGGTCCCTTGATCTTCCCATTCTTCCACTTGCCGCGACATACGAGGATCATGATCATACGCATACTTCGCGCCGAGGCGGGCGGCGACGGGCAGGTGTTTAGTCGCCAACCTATTCTTTGATTTGATTTCTTTGTACTGTGCTAGATTTATCTCACCTCTTGCAATCCGCTGGGCGTGAAAGCGGTCATTGCCTTGGGGGATGATACGGATAAGTTGCGGCAAATCAAAATCGATCACAAAATCTGCCTGATTCTTAAATTTTTGTAATTTCATCTGCAAGCCAAACTTTGACAGCATGATATTAGGTAATACTCCCAGCCACTCTCTTAGGTCTGTCATGACCTTTCCGTCTTCGTTCCAAAAACTTAGCCCGCTCTCTAAAAATGCCCCCGCAACCAATTGAACCGGCTGACCGAGGAGCCCTGCAATGCTCTCAATGCCGCAGCAGGTTGCGATCTGGAGGACATCTTCAACTCTATTACTTCTGCGACGGGGATCATTACCGTTAAACCTGTAGTGCAACATTTCCTCTAAAGCCCAAGGGGAGAATGCCTTCATATTATCTGCGCTAAATTTCTCACCCCTCATCAGATTGACACGCACCTGCATAAATAAAGCTATCTGAGCATTCTGTTCTCGGGTTCTTTCATAAGAGGGGATCCCTTGGTGTAAATCGCGCAATTCGCCCAATGCTCTGAGATATTCCGGAGTCCTGGGCTTGCCGGCAATTTCATCTGGATTAGAATGATCAACGCCAATTACGGGTTTATTTTTTTTCTCATTTCCGGTATTCCGGTAATCTTTAAACGCCGCATCAAGTTCACTGACATCACGAACGGATAATTTACTCATAGCGCTCAGGGCAAGATCTTCCCAACGCCGGTCAATTTTCTCAACAATCTCGCCTGCACTCATCCCTGCAATAATGTGCCCTACCACCTGTTCTTCTAACTCTGATAGAATAGCCCTTTGCTGACGATCTTGCCCGCCTGCGTCTATGCCCGAAAGGTCTTTGGGCTCACGGGAAAGGGCCTCTTTAATTGAAGGATGCGCCTTTGTTGATTTCGATACCGCTGCCCAGTCACGATCCTCTGTTGAAAGCACAACGAGCTCATCTGCAAACCGGCCGAGAGCTGTCAAAAAACCGCGCTCCTGTGCGTCTCTGCTAGAAAGAGATTGTGCCAGCTCTCCAAGCCGCCCTTCTGACCGAGCACGATCCTCCAGATCTTTTGCGCTAATTGCTTCCCCTCCCATTTCTTCTAATATTCTTTCTGCGTCATCCATTAATTCATTGCTAAAGTTTCTAAAATTCCTGGTGACTGCAAACACAGCATCACGTTTTCTTAATAATTCAGCAAAGCGTCTATCCACATAATCCGCAGTGATCCCTATCCCTTTGAATTTGTCTTCATGATCCACAACGTTCTTGACCATCTCAGAAATACCGTCAACGAAACAAAGGTCATTAAAGATGCCGGTTAAAATGATGTTCTCCCAGAAGATCTCTGCCATATGTCTGCTCAACGGCGTAGACTGAATCCAGCGGTTCCGATCAAGCTTCATCCTGTTAGATACAGCCAATCCGTTAAGATATCTTTTATAAAGCTCGTAGGCCTTCTTATACGCATAGTTTGTCAACTCAAGCAAATGACCGTCCCTATTGCCGCCTGCTTTTCTCATCTTTTCGAAGTTAGCTGCTCTCATTGCAAACACAGATGCTGCTCTTAACATCTTGTGAAGTTTCCTGGCAGTGCTTTCTTCATGTCCGTTGACAAGCAGGTCCACCAAACGGGATGATAAAAGTTGGGTTCCCCGTTCTATCGCATCTTTCAACTCCTCATCTCCTCTAAGATCAAAGTTATACCTATGTAATTCCAGAAGCAGCTGATCGGCGACTACATAGGTCATCCTATCCATTAACGAAAGAAGCTCCTGTCTTGCCCTATTTTTCTGATAATTATCACCGGCCACATAATAAGCCGCTAATAACGGTATATCTCCCAAGCCCGCACTAACATACGAAATATCCGTCCCAGAAATTCTTAATCTTGCGATTTGCCGGCCTATATCTGCAATCTCAGCCGATACCGGAGCGTGGTCATCAAGTTGAGTAATTTCAGGGATCTCAAATCCTGTCTCGCGACTGCGCCGCTGCTCATCCTGTCTTATTAAAATCCCTAAGATCACCATGTCAAGGGCATTATGCCTGCCTTGCCGCCATGCCGTATAGGCTTCTTCCACTTTTTGATTTAAAGAATCATTTACCGACCCGGACATCGCCATCAGTTCGTGGACAATCGCTCCGCTACCATAGTAGGTGTCTTTCCTGACACACGGCTCTAAAAGGTTAATCCCAAATTTTGGGCTCGCATGAGCTTCAAAGATATGTTTGCCGCCTGGAGCCCTTAGAACATTAATCGAGCGTCCGTTTTCTTTGGCTAACAATTCCCTTAAAATTTCCGCTGGAGGTTCATACTTTAAAACATCTGTAAAAAACTCCCTGATTTTTCCTGCCTGCTCATATTCATTGGGACCATCTCCATAGACCCAACCCGCATTTGGCTTCAATTGCCCTTCCTCATAATGATCCGTAATGCATTCATCAATTAGAATTTCATGCAGTTGCCATTTGATACCGGCTGGAACATTTTGGGCGCGCAACACCTCTGCAACAACGCTTGTCTCGTTAATGCCATATTGCGGGAAGCGGACAAAAATAGCCCTTATTCCGGCAATCTGCTGCGGGGTATAGTCGCCTGTGTTGAATAATTCTGAGAATGTCAGTTTGTCTTTCCGTGCATTATATTTGTGCCAATCCCTGTCAAATACTTGTCGGTTTTGAGAGCCTCGAATGAAATTTCTGCACGACGGGCAGAAATACAAATTATGGTCATTGTCCCTAACACGCTCCCTGAGCTCATCAAAAGACCAAACCTGATGCATAACACAGGCCCGATCGCGGCAATGGGGCCCGCCTTTTTCATAAAAGAAAGGTCCCCCGCGAATGGGCGCCCTTAAGCCGGCCCTCTCTTGGGTAAGCTGATGTTCCGCTTCTTTTTCTGTTAAGCTGGAAGAATACGGATGCCCTTCGAGATACTTATGGCCCAACTCATGGGTGATCAGATGAGAAAGACAATACATCCTGTATAAGAGGGATTCTTGCGTATATCTGTCGCGGGAAATTTGGATCACTCCTCCCGTTGCAACGCCAAAAATAAAATTATAATTCTCAACCGTTATATCCCTGTTGTAAAGAACTACGGCGATCTCATCCTGCGGCGTCTGACAATAAAGATAGGCTTGCACTGTCGGCAATCCTGCCCCGCGAGGCACTTGGGGCAGATACATATTCACCTGTCTGTTTAAGACGATCTGTCCTGCAGCGTTAAGGGAAGCGTTCATAAGGCCCTGCAGGTTAGGCCACTTGACAAAGACATCTCCCCCATCGACCACTTCCGGCACCACCTGCAAGTTCACCTTAAAGACCCTTGAAATCTCCCCCATCAAGGCAAGCTTTTCATCACGGGGAAATCCGTTTTCATAATAAACAACGATCCGTTTGATTTTATGACCAAACTTTTGTGCTCCGATGCAGGCCGCTGCACTCAGATGTCTTATCGCTGAATCATTCGATTTAATTTCTCTAAACTGCGATAAATTAAGCCCTTTTCTTGAAACTCGCTGGGCATGGAACTGATTGTTTCCTTGCGGGGTAATGTGAACAACTTTCGGAAGGCCAAGATCGATCACTAGCTCCGATTGATATTTGAGTTTGTATAATTTCATCTGCACTCCGAACTTAGACCGCATGATCTCCGGTAAGAGATCAAGCCACCGTCTAAGGTCTGTCAGTGTTTTCCCGTCCTCATTCCAAAAATTCAAGCCTCTTTCTAAAAATACTCCTGCCACTACCTCTTTGGGTTGATTGATAAGTCCAGCAATGCTTTCAATGGCGCAACAGGTTGCAATCTGAGAAACATCCTTAACTCCATTAGGCCTTCGTAGATCATAAGCATCCGCCAAAAGTGTCAAAAACTCACGGGTAAATTTAGGACCCGAGCGTTGGATCACAACAAAATTCCTTAAGAAAGAATCAATAGCGTCATAATAGCCGCTTAGCGGATGACCGTTAGTGTATTGTAAAAACACAACCGCAGGGTCTTGGGCGTTAAACTTTTCTTTTTGTAGTAAAAGTAGCTTCTCTTTAGGAACCTTGCTCCAATTCGTCATACAGACCCTCAAATGCAGCTCTCGATCCGTCAGCGGCATAAAGAAGAAACGGTAGGGGCGTTGTGGCTCTTTAGTTTGCGGCGCCATACGCAAGGCCTGACCTCGGATCTCCTGGAATATCTTTCGACGATGAGGATTAAATTTCCCTTCCAGGAATTCGAAATAAGAACGGCTCATGATAAACTGTCTCTCTGCGATCGACGGGGTCATGACCGTATCGCGGGCATACATGTTCGCTAATACCCCCAGCCAGGCATCTGCAATATGCCTTTCTCCTGCATCTTCGGAGTGTACAGAATTGGACCCATCGATCACAATCACATGCGGTCGGTGTATAGCTATATAGCACGCTGTTTTTTCGTCGATCCATTGAGGATCCAGGCAAAACTGATCTTTATGCATATCACGGGAACTAATCCTTGCTTCAACAAACTTCATTGCCGGCAGATGTCTGCGAAGGATTTCTTTCCCAAAAATGCCCATGGTATGGTTTAAAACGACAAGTAATTCTCTTCCCTGTGATTGTTGCTGCAATAATTTTAATGCAGCAATGACCCGATCTGTTTCAATAAAAAATTGCGCCATGGCCAAGCGCTCTTGGGATATGAAGTTGCTAGTTCCTGTAGCCCTTAGCCACTTGTTGATCATCATTTCGTATTCCTTATAAGAAATCCCTTTATGCAAATCAATCGGCCATTGCCTAAGGCTGTCGATTAATAAAAGATACCCTAACGCCCTCTCGCGCGTGTCATTGTAGTCAACCAAACCGCGTCGCATCATAGCATCCAGTCGCGGTAAATATCCCCGCACGGCCTGTATGCCATTTTGAGCTACAAAATTTCCAAACATTGTCAAGGCCTCGGCATAATGGCTCTCATCCGAAGATTCGATCATCCGCCCGCATAAAGAAAGAGCACAAGGTGTACAGCGCGAGTCAAGAGACATCACACGAGAGATGACCCAAAGATAGGTCTTCTGGGCATCATCTGTACACTCCTGCTCGATAAACGTAAATATATCCCCCCTCATCCGTCGGACATTATCCCAGTTCCCCAAAGCTGCTTGTCTTTTAAACCAATTGACCAGCCGGTGCGCCAGCTGGCTACGCATAGACTTGCTTTGCTCAGTGCTATTGATGCTTCTCATGATCTGCAACGGATCTCCACCATCCTCAGACTGACCCAGCAGCGTCTTGATCTCTTCAATAGAGGAGAAATCATGATCAGGCCTTGCTTGATAAAAAGCTGCCTGATATCCAACGGCCACTGCCGCTTCAACATTCATTTGAACATCATCGACAAATAAAATATCCTGTGGGGTGAAACCGTCAAGCGAGAGGATCCCAAGGACTTTTGAGAATAGGTCCGCTTGAGGTTTTTGATATCCTAATTCAGATGACAGAAAAATATATTTCTCATCAATTAAATCCCCATATGTATCCCGCAGCATCCCACGCCATATGCCCTCATCTTTACGGAAGCGATTAGAAAGTACCCCTATCTTGATACCGCCCGCTCTTAAACCCTGCAGTGTCCTCAAAGCTCCGGGTGCTGCTATACGCGGCCCTGTTATGATAGACATCCATTCTTCAATCGTTAATGTCCTTCGTGCGCCTTTATCCGCGAGTCTGGCGTTAACTTGGTTCATATAAAGCGCTTCATCGATCCTTCCTATAAGCAAATCTTCTCTTATTTGCTTACCCTGCCCCAAAAGGAAAATGTACCGATATAAGAGACCACTGTCTATCCTGACGCCCGTCTTTTCTTCCAGTAGGTCAGAAGCCATTTTACGGCGTACGGCTGTCTCGGGCATCTGGAATAAAACTCCATCCAAATCAAAAAGAACAATCTTCCTGCTGACCATGGCCATGACGCCGTTAGTGAAAAAAGCCTGTTGATTGTAGATGCGATGCGCCTTAATCGCCGCCTCCGGGCCTTCTCTACGGGTTAAATAGATCCAATCGAGCGCTAGATGGAAAAGTTTTCTCTTCTGCGCTTCTGAAGGGACTTTGCATTCGATATTTCTATTTTTAACAACAATAACTTCCGGCTGACCATTACGATTATGCGCGTCCACAAATGCCTGGGCCAGTTTCTCCGGCGGTTCACGGCTGTTTTGATCCCCAAAAAACTTTTGTTCACAACGTGCGGCCTCATCAAATAATCTGTCAAGCGCTTCCATATCCCCGCTGTCTCTGGCCTTAAGCAGCCCTTCATGCCTTCGGGGCAGCATGGCTGCCGTAGACCCAAAGGGCTTGATCACTTCCTCTAATATACGACGGAGATCTTGCTTTTCACGGTTGCGAAGCATCATCGGCACAGCACGCGCTTCTCTCTGTTTTATTGTGCGGGGGCATAGACGTTCAAATTCTTTGAATGTTAATTTTGATTCTATGCCTCGGGAAAAATCACTAATAATGTCTTCGAAAATCTGAATTTTGCCTTGAGGCAGATTAGAGTAAAGACATAAGCGAAGATATTCTATATCGGCCTGATGAATCGATGCGATACTGCCTCTAATGGACTGAATAAACAACCTTAGCGTCTTATACTGTTGCCCATAAATACATAGCAAATCTTTTCTTGTAAGAGGGATCGCTTTGACGCGATTAATGTCCCAAGCACGGATTTCACCTTCTGCGTTAAGTCCGGTTTCATAAATAGCAAAATCTTTATCATAAAGGCCCCTGGACCACATGGTGCGAACAAACTCAATATAGTCATTCAGATACCTTTTGATCAACCGGACTTTGGCATCCTTTTCTTCCAAATCGATCCTATTTTTTCCGTCTAAGAATACTATTGACTTGGACAGCCAATCAATAATATTTAACAATGACGACATCTGGTACTGGACTATCAAGTCTTTGGCAAATCTTTTTTCTTTGCCTCTTTGATAATAAACGTTACGCATTAAGAATGTTTTAGTGAATAATCTGCCCCCATACTTTCTGGCAAAATAAAGCCCTTGTCGAAGATCTTTGGACATTCTTTGGCCGTTACGGGGTTTCTTGATAACGATCAGAGTTTTTGTCCCATCGATATTGATGTACGGTCGGCCAGACATTACAAAAACCTCACTACCCAATTGATAGGGCAGGGGATCAAATGTGACCATGGCCATGACGCCATTAGTGAAAAAAGCCTGTTGATTGTAGATGCGATGCGCCTTAATCGCCGCCTCCGGGCCTTCTCTACGGGTTAAATAGATCCAATCGAGCGCTAGATGGAAAAGTTTTCTCTTCTGCGCTTCTGAAG
>JADFXX010000015.1:0-481 GCA_015233335.1 Candidatus Omnitrophota bacterium
ATTATAAAAAGATATGAACACCGCCAACCAATCATCCCGCAGAATTACTCCGGATTGGCCCAAACATTAAGTACAGTTTGTGTGTCATTAAGCAACGAAATCGCTGAGACGTTGGCAACGCTTGAAACTAAAGCTAAAACAAAAGACGAGACATAGGCACAAAAAGAGATCTTCGTTTCGTGTTCGAGGGGTCAAAAATACCCCTTGTTGGTATCTCATTGATACTGGCAAGGGGTTTTTTGTGTTCACGATTAAGAAAAGCTTCTTGACGGCTCTTCGAAAATCAGGTATAAAAGATTTTCACTTCCACGATTTGAGACCTATGTTTGCGTCACAATTGATGGAAATTGTCACCGTACTGCCACCGGAACAATTACCGGTGATAAAGTTCAAAGCGTTTGAATTTGTAATTATATGAAGTACAATAGTTTGTGAATTTCGCTGGCTTAGCTCAGTTGGTAGAGCAGCTGATTTGTAATCA
>JADFXX010000015.1:549-42070 GCA_015233335.1 Candidatus Omnitrophota bacterium
AAGGGCACAGACTGTAAATCTGTTGCGTCCGCGCTTCGAAGGTTCGAATCCTTCCCTGCCCACCATTTTTTCCTTAAAAAGAAAAATTTCTACCCCGAAGGGAGAAATTTTTCTGGCAGTTATTAGAGAAAAAATGGTGGGGTCTGATGAGCCAACTGGCGAATCAGACCCGAATAAGATATGGCTGTACTTACTGACGCGGGAGTAGTTCAGTGGTAGAACTCCAGCCTTCCAAGCTGGTAACGACGGTTCGATTCCGTTCTCCCGCTCCAGAGCATCTTACCTTAAGGAGTCTATGAAAGTAACCCTGCTAATTCCGACTCTCAACGAAGCTGTAGGCATGCGTTCTATTATGCCTAAGGTTAAAAAAGAGTGGGTCGACCAGATTTTGGTTGTCGATGGCAAATCCAAGGACGGTACTGCCGATATCGCACGCCAGATGGGCTATGATGTGGTCATTCAGGAAACTCCGGGCATCCGCGGAGCGTATATGGATGCCCTGCCCATGATCAAAGGTGATGTCATTCTGACCTTCAGTCCTGACGGCAACTCCATACCGGAGCTCATTCCCGTATGCATTAATAAGTTAAAAGAAGGTTACGATATGGTCATTGTATCGCGCTATGCCAAGGGCGCTAAGAGTTACGATGATGACGCAGTGACAGGTTTTGGCAATAAATTATTTACCGGTTCCATTAATTTCCTGCATCATGCCCAATATACGGATGCCATGGTTATTTACCGGGCTTATTATAAGAAACTGATCTATGATCTCGATCTGGATAAAGACTCTAGTTATTCTTTTGAAGAGAACCTTTTTAGGACAAAGATCAGCTGGGAGCCTTTATTGTCAATCCGTGCGGCTAAGCGCAGACTACGGCTTGCAGATATCCCCGGTGATGAACCGGCACGCGAAGGCGGAGAACGGAAATTGCAGGTTTTAAAATGGGGCGCAGCTTATATGTTTGAAATCTGGCGGGAAATCTTTATTTGGCGCTAGTCCTCAACTATGGTAATGATCAAAAAAATCAGTATCATCGGAGATGGGGCTTGGGGGACGACCTTGAGCATACATCTGGCCCGTAAGAATTATCCGGTGACATTATGGGGCGCGTTTCCTAAGTATGTGGCCCAAACGGCCCAACGACGCGAAAATAAGAAATTCTTGCCGGGTTTTAAAATCCCATCACAAGTACACTTAACTTCCAATATTGATGAAGCCGTTTTATTTGGGGATTTAGTTGTTTTATCTGTCCCGTCTGAATATTTGACCGACACATTAACCAAGATCCAAACTGTCCGTACCAAGGGAAAAGTGTTTGTCAGCGTCATTAAAGGCATACATCCGGGTTCTTATCAACGCATGTCCCAGATCATAGAGGCCCATTTAAGGGGTGTATCATTGGTTGTGTTATCAGGGCCGACGATTGCCCGCGAGGTGGCCCAAGGTATTCCAACCACTGCGGTGGCGGCTTGCCACAATAAAAATCTGGCTGAATCAGTTCAAAAAGTCTTTAATTCAAAAACTTTCCGTATTTATACAAATACGGATGTTGCCGGCGTTGAAATTGCCGGGAGTGTTAAGAATGTTATTGCGTTGGCCTGTGGTATTTGCGATGGATTAAAACTTGGCACGAACACGAAGGCTGCCATTTTAACCCGGGGTCTTGCGGAAATAACCCGTTTAGGGATTGCCCTTGGTTGTCGACGGGAGACATTTTATGGTTTGGCGGGGCTGGGGGATTTGGCAACAACATGTTTTTCCCCCAATAGCCGAAATCGCAGTGTTGGTGAGGCATTAGGGCAGGGCCGAAAGATTAAGGACATATTAGCTCATATGGATGCGGTGGCCGAAGGTGTTGGGACAGCACACGCGGTGTATCATTGGGCAGCTAAAAAGAAGATCGCTATGCCCATTGTAGGCGAGGTCTACAAGATCATTTATGAAAATAAGCCTGTTTGTAAAGCAATGGGTGATTTGATGAGCCGCTCTTTAAAATCAGAGTAGTTTTTTGTGCGATATCATTGAAGAAATTTTACGTTAACGTTATAATTGGGCCTTTTTTGAATTGACAAAGAAAAAAATATGAATTAGACTCACACATAAACATTAACATTGCTTTTTATAGTCATCAAATAAGCAGGTATAAACAGGAGGAATGGATGGAGAAATTATCTTTTTATGATGTGAAGACAAAAAGCAAATTTGAAACCGATGATTATCAAGTTAAAGAAAAAAGTGGACGTTTTTTCGCAGTTGCTAAATCTCTTAAGGGCCCGCATGAGTGCTGGCGCGTGTTAAGCAAGGACCAGGCTGCCAAGCTAAAAAAGAAATAAAACGAAAGAAGAGTTTATTCGTAAGAAAGTTTCGTCGTCCCAACGATTAGCTAAAAGCGTTGCAGAATTTGCCGATGGAATGAAGGCGCAGGACATCGTCATCTTAGATATGCGTGATTTAGTTAATTTTTGTGACTATTTTGTTATTGCAACAGGGACATCAGAGCGTGCCGCTCAAGCTATTGCCGAAGGCATTGAAGAAAGGCTGAAGGCAAAGGGCTTTGAGGCGAACTTCAGCCGCAGTTTGAAAGCTTTGAAGGGCCAGCAATTATCACTGGAAAATGGTATTTGGGTTTTATTGGATATGGGGGATGTGGTGGCCCATATTTTTGAACCTAAGGCCCGCGAGTTTTATGGCCTTGAGCATCTCTGGCAGGACGCTGTTAAAATTGAGTACAAGTCCCGTGGCAAAAAAAAGTAACTCTTGTATGATTTTAAAAGGCCCCTTGAAAAAAATGATCAAGGGGCTTTTTTTACCCTATGTTTGCTGATATCCGTTGCCAATTAAAAAACCTGATCGTTGAATCCCTCCGGTCCTATAGTGTTTCTGCGCCGGCGGTGCTTATTGATGTGCCCGCAGACAAACTGCATGGAGAGTTTTCATGTAACATCGCGTTACAACTAAGCCGTGTTCTTAAAAAGAACCCTGTGCTCATTGCCCAGGAAGTGGTTTTGCGTTTAGACGGACTTCTTAAGGAAGGCCCTTTAAAGGGAATTATTTCGAAGATTGAAATCAAGCCGCCGGGATTTATCAATTTTTATTTATCACCTGAAGGATTTTATGGAGTTTTGTATGATGTTTTTCTAAGTCAAGAAAGTTATGGGGCGTCAGATTTTGGCCAATCCCAAAAATTTTGCCTGGAATTTGTCAGCGCCAATCCTACCGGCCCCCTGACTGTTGCCCACGGCCGCCAGGCGGCGGTGGGGGACACCTTGGTCAATATTTTGAATACTGTGGGATTTGATGCCCAGAGAGAATATTATGTTAATGATGAAGGCAATCAGATCAATATTCTAGGCCGTTCGATCAAAGCGCGTGCCCAACAGATTTTAGGCCAAGATATTCTTTTCCCCGAAGATGGTTATCAAGGCGATTATATCCGCACCATGGCCGGAGAATTTATTAAGCAGCAGGGTATTTTAACCCTTACGGATCTAAACCTGCGTGAAGAGATTGCCTTTAGACAATTCGGCGTCGCAACCCTGATGGAGATGATAAAGAAGGATTTAGAAGATTTTGGAGTGAATTTTGATATTTGGTCCTATCAATCGAGGATCGCCGGTGTTAAGGCAATCGAAGATCTTCTGTCGAGTTTAAAGGCCAAGGGGTTTGTTTATGAGAATGAAGGGGCATGGTGGTTTAAATCAACCCTATGGGGTGATGATAAAGACCGGGTGGTGAGAAAAAGCGACGGACAATACACTTATCTGACCCCGGATATTGTTTATCATCAGGATAAATTCACTCGTGGTTTTAAGCGGATTGTTAATATTTTAGGACCGGATCATCATGGCTATATCCCACGCATTAAGGCTGCTGCAGGGGCTTTAGGATATTCTCCGGATGATTTGGACATACTGATTGTGCAATTAGCTACCATTTACCGTGATGGCAGGGAAGTGTCCATGTCAACCCGCCGAGGTGAATTTATTTCATTGCGCGAAGTGATCAATGAGGTGGGCCGTGATGCAGCCAGGTTTTTCTTTTTAATGCGCCAGACAAGTGCCCATTTGGAATTTGATCTGGAATTGGCTAAAAAACAGAGCTCTGAAAATCCGGTTTATTATATCCAATACGCCCATGCGCGTATTCACAGCATTATTCGTCGCGCAAAAGAGGATTCCCAGCTCATGCCTAAGACCCAAGGAATAAAATATTTAAATCAGGTCGAAGAAATAGACCTTATGCGTAAAATCGGTTTATATCCCGATATTTTGATCGCATCTGCCAAGAGCCTCGAGCCTTTTAGTCTGGTGCGTTATCTGCAGGAGTTGGCGCAAGCTTTTCATAAATTCTATGATTCTTGCCGTGTCCTTGACGAAAACAAGGAGCTTTCTGCCGAGCGTTTGGCGTTGATTGATGCGGCTCGGGTAGTTCTAGGAAACGGATTAAGGCTTTTAGGAGTCAGCACGCCCCAGAAGATGTAAATTCCTATGATAAAACAATGGACGATCAAGCCTTGTAACCCTCAAAAACAAAAAGATTTAAGCGACGCATTAGGTATTCATCCGATCATAGCCCAGCTTTTGATCAACCGCCAGATTGTCACCGTTGACGATGCCAAGATGTTCTTGTCTTCTGATATCTCCTCTTTATATGACCCGTTTTTACTTAAGGACATGGATCGCGCGGTCACTCGTATCAAGCAGGCCCAAATGAGATCTGAAAAGATTCTTATTTATGGAGATTATGATGTGGATGGAGTGACTTCCAGTGCTTTGCTGCGCCGGCTTTTTAATCGGCTTAAAATACAAGCTGTTAATTATATTCCGCACCGCATGGATGAAGGTTATGGCCTAAATGACGAAGTGGCGGAATTTGCCAAATCCCAGAATATCCATTTGCTTATTACAGTCGACTGCGGTATTAACGCGTTTGACCCTATAGAGGCGCTTAACATGGCCGGCATTGATGTGATTGTCATTGACCACCATGAACCTGAGGGGGACAGGATTCCGCCGGCATTGGCGGTCATTGATCCTAAACAGGGGGTTTGTTCGTATCCTTTTAAAAATTTATCTGCTGTTGGTTTAGTTGCCAAGTTGACGCAGGCGACCCTTGGGTTCATGCCGCAAGAGGATTTAGATCTGGTGGCGATTGGGACAGTAGCTGACGTTGTAGTTTTGCTCTCAGAGAATCGTGTTTATGTGAAAAATGGGCTTCCTTGCATAGAACAAACGAAAAAGCCGGGGTTAAAAGCATTGCTGGAAGTTGCCAAGATCGCGGGAAAGAAAATGAAACCATATTATATCGGGTTCATATTAGGGCCGCGGTTAAATGCTGCCGGACGTATGGACTCGGCATCTGTTTCCTTAGACCTTCTTTTATCAGAAAATTCCGAAGATGCTTATGCGTTGGCTTGTAGTTTAGAGGCCCATAATCAAACCCGCCAAAAGATGCAAAGTACCGTGGTTGAAGAAGCGATTTCCATGATTGAAGCAGATGAAATACTCAAAGCCCAGGATATTTTGGTTGTTCACAAGCAGGGCTGGCACAAAGGGGTGTTAGGCATCGTCGCCAGCCGCATTGTGGAGAAATATTACCGCCCGACTGTTGTAATTTCTGTCCAGGATGGGATGGGAACCGGTTCAGCCCGATCGATCAATGGGTTTCATTTACACGAGGCGTTAACGAGCTGCGCCGGGGTCTTGGAGAATTTTGGGGGGCACAAGCGGGCCGCGGGGCTACGTTTGAAAGATTATAATATTGATAATTTTCGTCAAGCGATCAATGATTTTGCCCATTTGTCGTTACCTCCTGAAAAACTGACCCCTACTTTAGAAATTGATATTGAAATACCTTTGAATGCGATTGATTTGAATTTGGTTGAGATCATTGCGTCCATGGAACCTCATGGGGAAGGCAATCCGGCGCCGGTATTTTGTTCACGTTCTGTTACCGTCAAAAGTCCGCCGTCGTTATTAGGCCGTGATACGATCAAATTTTGGGTCAGTGACGGTGTAAAGACTTTGAGCGCGGTAGGATTCGGGATGGGTTCTTTTAAAGATAAGGTAAAGCTTGGATCGAAGCTGGATTTGGCATATAGCATCAGTATTGACGACTGGAATAAGGCTCCAGCCGTTCAACTGATGCTCAAAGATATCAAATAAAGTATTAAGCCGCGCGGATGACTTTATTGGCCTGTATGCAGCTCGTGCACACTAAGGCCCTTTGGACCCTGCCGTTTAAGGTGATCTTGATGCGTTGCAAGTTAGGAAGGACCATGCGGAAACATTTACCGACGACTTTGGAACCGGCGCCGCCTTTTTTCTTTTCCATACCGCGTCTTTTATATTTTCTTCCGGATGCCGGGCCTTTGGCGCAAACAATACAGGATCTCATGGATTTTCCTTTGTGTGATAGCAATTTTCAGATCAAAATTTGAATCTTAAATATACTTGAAATCATTCGTTTGTCAAGGGTATTTATAACTAATATGAATTTAAACAACCTGAAACATTATCAAAAAAGGGCCTTTGTCCCTGAAAGTGTTGACTTAACAGATGCGGTCAAGGTCGTGGATCTGTATAAACAATTAGAGAAGCGCTCGATCAGTTCGGTTGAGGGCCTGAAACAGTGGATCGCTGACCGTTCAGAACTGGACGCGGCTTTGTCCGAGACCGGTTCTATTTTATATATTCGCATGACCTGTCAAACAGATGATCCGAAGACCTCCCGGGAATATACCCGTTTTGTTCAAACTGTGATGCCTGCCGTTCGGCCGGTCAGCGACCTTCTAAACCACAAATATCTCCGTGAACGCGGTTCTTTTCCTTTGGATGATGGATATTATCAGATTTATGACCGCAGCGTTCGCACGGATGTAGAGCTGTTTTCAGATAAAAATGTACCTTTACAGACAAAGGTAGATTTGTTAAGCCAGGAATATCAAACCTTATGCGGGGCGATGACCGTTATGTTTGAGGATAAAGAACAAACATTGCCGCAGATGAGCAAATATCTTTTACAAACAGATCGAAGTTTACGTGAACAAGCATGGAGAGCGACAAGTCAGCGTCGTATTAAAGATAAAGATCAATTTGAACAAATATTCGATCAGATGTTTGCGTTACGAAATACCATTGCCCAAAATGCAGGCTATTCAAGTTTTATGGATTACCAGTTTAAGGTTTATCATCGTTTTGACTATACGCCAAGGGATTGCCAAGAATATCACAAGACTATTGAAAAGCTGGTCGTTCCTTTAAATAAAAGAATTTTAAGCAAACGTCAGGACCAATTGAGATTAAAATCCCTGCGTCCATGGGATACCATGGTTGACCCAATGGGGAAGAAACCGCTCGCGCCTTTCAAGGATGTTCAACAATTGGTTCAGGGGGCGTATACGATTTTTAATAAATTAGACAAAGATTTTGGCATTCAATTTAAGGAAATGATGGATAGGGGGCTTTTGGATTTGGCCAGCCGGCCCGGGAAAGCTCCGGGAGGTTATCAAAACACTTTAAACGAGTCTCGTAAGCCGTTTATTTTTATGAATGCTGTTGGTATTGATGATGATGTGCGCACATTACTGCACGAGGCGGGCCATGCGTTTCATGCTTGGGCCTCTGCCCATGAGCCGCTGTTAGACTATCGGCATGCCCCTATGGAATTTTGTGAAGTTGCTTCTATGTCCATGGAGCTGATCGCGGGCGAATATTTAAGTGAGTTTTATGCTCCCCCTGATTTGAACAGATCCAGCCGTGAACATATAGAAGGAATTATTCAAACCTTGGCATGGGTGGCTAATATAGATGCTTTCCAGCACTGGCTTTATTCGCATCCCAGACATACATCGGAAGAACGCCGTAGTGCGTGGATTTCAATTTATGAGCAATTCGGGGGCAATTTTATAGACTGGAGTGATTTGAAGGATATAAAATCTTATTTATGGCATCGGCAATTACATATTTTTGAAGTTCCTTTTTACTATATCGAATACGGGATCGCCCAGTTAGGGGCCCTGCAAGTTTGGCTTAATTTACGCCGGGACCCTCTCAAAGCCCTAAAGGACTATAAGTATGGGCTTTCTTTGGGGGGATCCCGTCCGGTAGTTGAATTATTCAACGCCGCAGGGATTTCTTTTGACTTCTCTGAAAAGATCATCAAGCCTTTGGTTGAAGCGCTGGAACTGGAATGGGAGAAGTTTGCTTGATGCGTAAATTATCTCATGAAGAAATTGTGACCCGACAGATAGAAAAGATAAAAAGCCCAAGGCTGCCGTTATGTGTGGTATTAAATAATATCCGCAGTCTACATAATGTTGGTGCTATTTTTCGAACGGCAGACGCGGTGGGGCTTGAGAAAATTTGGTTGTGCGGTATCACAGGATTCCCTCCTCAGGGAGGCATTGCTAAAACGGCTTTAGGATCACAGGACCATGTGCCTTGGGAATATCGTGAAGATGTTATAGGATTAATTAGGGATTTAAAACAAGAGGGTTATCAGATCGTTCTCTTGGAACAAATGCACGGTTCTTTTAGTCATGATGCATTCAAGCCGAAAACTGCGGTATGTTTGGTAGTCGGCAATGAAGTCAGCGGCATCGCATCTGAACTTCAATCTTTATGTGACGCGGCGATTGAGATTGAGATGGATGGGGTTAAGAATTCTTTGAATGTGGCTGTGGCTTTCGGGATTGCGGCCTACCAGCTTCGGGGCCATCTTAAAAAAGCAGGCAGCCTGAGAGCGTAAACATGAAAATTCCTATCAATAAAATTCTAATGACAATAGCACGCTATGAATTTCTCTGGGGCGTGCTTTTTCCTTTTGTCTTATGGGTTTTCTGTTTCCATGATTTCTTTTCCGGGCGAATACGTTTTGAGGTCGATGCTATCTCTTATGCCAATCATATAGGTTTTTACACAGATCAGCTAAGCAAGGGGATTTTTCCGCTTTGGGACCCCTCATGGTTTAGCGGAGCGCCTTATCATTTCTTTCTAAGACGAATCGGAGATGTTAACCCGTTATTATCCCTGATCGTGTTCCTCAAATGGCTGGGAGTAGCGTCTCCTGTGGCCTATATGATCTTTTTGGGGGGGTATTATTTCTTGGCCATGTGGGCCTTTTATTTAATCACACGTTTTCTTTTGACTGATCGTTTTTATGCCTTTGCGGCCTATATTCTTTTACTTTTTTCATCGTGGGGACCTGAATTATTTTATAACTATATCATTATAATTTTTGTGCCTGTGATTTGGTTTTTTTATTTCATGTTGCGTTTTTCAACTCATCCCCAGCGCTCTAGTTTGTTAGGCATATGTTTGAGCCTCGGTATCATCATGACCACCTATATCCCATTTTATTTTCTTACCGTTTTAACGGTATTTATCTTTTTTTATATATTATTTTATAGTCGTCAATTCTTAGATGCGTTCAAAAGAAGTTTATTATTCATGCGTGGGAACAAATTCTTCATTGTCTTGTGTATAATCTTTCTTCTTGTTTCCTGTGTTCCCGCTCTGGTTTTTTACCGCGAATCAAGGGCCGGTGAGTTTGCTCTTCCCGGACGTCATGCCGGGGCGGATACTTCTTCTGTGGTAGCGGTAGGGTTAGACAGCATTGCCAGCGGTGATCTTGTTAATCACGGGTATTTTGACAGGCTTTTCTCCGATCACCCTCATTTGCTGATGGGGGATATTTTTATCCCTTATTTATTTTTTGTGATTTTACTGTCTACAACCTTAGCACGCGTCAATAAATTAGTCTTGTTTTTGCTTTTTAATATTATGGCTTTAACTCTCATCAGCATCACTTCAGCCGCCAAGATACATCATTTTCTTTTTACCCATATTTTATTCTTTAAATTCATCAGGCAAATTTATTATTTTTTCTGGCTGGCAATACTTCCAATGGGTATTCTGTTGTCTTTAACAGCTTTCAAATCTTTGTTGGCAGGTATGGATGCCTGCCGCAATAAAACGGGATGGCTGATTAATATAATTCTTTGTTACATTATTTTCGTAATTTTCTTATTAAAATGCGGCGGAAATCTTGGGGGAGCCTGGATTTCCATTTTTTTAAGCTTCTTATTTTTTCCCATATATTTATATTTTAAAAAGAATTTCTCCCGTCCCGTTGGTTTTTGTTTATTATTTTTATCGGTATTTATTCAGTCCGCTCAAGTGTATGGATTGTTATCTGATCGGTTATATAACGAACAACAACAGCCGGTTATTCATCCGGATCAATCCCGGCAGATCCCCGAAAAGCTCCAACCTCTTAATCTGTATTATGCTTCACAATGGTTTACGGTCTTAGTCAACCATATTAATCCTCTGGTGTTAGACGCCTACCGAAGCCACCCATTTGTGCTTTATGAGAATGTCATTCCTTATGAAGAAAGTTCTTCATTTTTTAATCTGTTAGAAAGAATAATGGCCGCTAATGCCAACATCGCTTATGTGCCAAAACCCGAAACAGGCCCTGATGTTTGGCAAAGCAAACCGGACACTTTAGCTGTGGCTAATATCAACCCCATTGCTGCCGGGCAGGTGTCTCTTGTAAGCGCTGATCCAAACACCATAAGGTTAAAAACACATCTTCATGCGCGCCAGTTTTTGGTGATCAATGATAATTTTCACAGCGATTGGCATGCGTTTATCAATGGCCGGCAAACCCCTTTATACAGGGCCAACGTTGCTTTTAAAGGTCTTTGGGTTCCTGCCGGTGAGTCTGATGTTTTGCTCAGGTTTTCTCACCCCCTGCGTTATGCCGGGCATTTTATGCTGATCGCTATTTTTTGGGGAACATTCGTATATTTGCTTGTGCTTATAAAATCAGACAAGAGAATAGTAAAATCCGATGCTTAATGTGCTGATGAATACTGTGAAATGGTTCTTGACCCGGGTTGGGATCATTTATTTTATTGTTTTTGTGTTTTTTATGTCTTGCGTAGACTTAAAGATTCTTGACTCACGGATTAAAATCAGGCATTTAAATGCCGTTATTCCCAATTTTGCCGGTATGATTATTTTTTCTAAACATCATGATTCAAGCCGTACGGTTGATTGGACAGCGTATAAGAATTATTTTGAGCTTATTTTACGTTTTATGCCGGATGATGCGGTTGCTAAGCAATTACTCGGGTTCGTTGATTATCATATGGGGCAACAGGACAAGTCCATTGATCTGTTTAAAAGCGTTTCCGTGATTAACGGACAGGGCCTTTTTTGGTCTAATTATAATTTAGGCGTTATTTATTATAAAAAGGGGATGTTAGAGCAGGCCTCCCAGTATTTGTTAAAAGCGATCGCGTCTAACCGGCAGTTGACCCTACTCATCATGCAGAATTCCATTATTTATAAACAGATTTTTGCCAGTAGTTATTTTACGTTTTCTTTAAATGATGAAATGAACGATGCGTTAAGCGGTGCGTATATATTGTTGTTGTCCTGTCTGCGTTCGCAGGGGAAATATAATCAAATGCTTGTTATCGCGAGCAAAGCGATCGATCAGGCGAATTTGCTTTACAAGGATGCTTTCTTTTATTATGCGGGACTTGGGGGCATGGGTCTGGGTCAAATGGAAAACGCCTATTTATTTTTTCAAAAAAGCATAAGCTTAGAAAAAAATAATCCGGATGTGTATTTTTATCTTGCGGATATTTTTCAAAGCAAGGGGCAGGAGGCCCAGGCCAGGAAATTTCTGGAAATTTCCTATTCCCTTCATCAGAAGAACGACGCAAGATTTCCGTATGATCAAAAGATTAATCTCAGGTTTTTTTAACACTTGCTTCTAACTCCGCTAGAAGAAGTCTTGCAAAAAAATCAAGCAGCGTTTAGAATAAATAAGATGAGGATAAATAAGAAAAAGAAGCAGCTCTTAGCAGACCTGGACCCAAAAAAGCTTCTGCGCAATAAAAAGGTGATTGAAGAAATTAACCGCCATAAATGGCTGGAAAGCGAGATCGCCGGTTACGATATTGGTTTTGAAGCTGCTACCGAAGATTGGCTTAAACGATATGCCACCGCGTGGGTCGTGTACCACGCGAACAGTAAAGTCAAACATACGGTTAAATTGATCCCACCCAAAAAAAAGCGTTTGGCCAAATGAAGCCCAGTCAGCTTAAAGATATTAATAAACTTCCCGCGGTTATCCAGGGTCCCGTCAGCCAATTTGCATTAAAACTGTTGGAAAAATTGACGGATAATATTAAGGCTATACTTGTTCACGGCTCATCTGCCGGGATCAATTATAATCCGGGTGTTTCCAATGTTAATGTTGCGATCATTGTTGAAAAGCTGGATTTCAATGTTTTAAAGCAAGTTTTTGGCTTGCTCAAAGAGGCTCGTCGGCATAAAATAGCGCCTCCTTTATTGCTGACTCAGGAATATGTGAATAAAGCTCTTGATGTCTTTCCGATTGAATTTAGTGAGATCAAAGAACGGCATATCACTATCTTTGGAGATGATTTTTTTACGAATTTGGATATCCCTCTGAAAGATGTTCGGCTGTTGTGTGAACAACAAGTGAAGGGAAAGCTATTGCATCTGCGTCAGGCGTATCTGACCATCGGTTCCAGCCCCGCAATGTTAAAGAATTTCGTATCCAAAGCTTTTAGTGATTTACTTCCCGTTTTCCGCAGGTTGATCGATCTTAAAGGTGAGGTCCCCTGCGAGCGAAAAGAAGACATGCTCCATCAATTAGCTGTAATTTTTTCTTTGGATGGGCCTTTATTGTTGGCGCTCTATCATGATAAAGCCAAAAAAATTTTAATTTCTCCGCAACAAGTTGAACTTCATTTTCAGAATTTTATTAATCAGCTAGAGACCTTGTCCCGCCACATGGATTCATTATGAAATCCCCCTTAGGCCTGATATCGGCCAGCTTTTATAGCTTCCTAACGGCCCTTTGGTTCTTATTAATCGTTGGTTTTATCCCCATTGCTAATGCCCAAAATCCTTCTTTTCCGGCAGCAAACGGCTATGTCGTTGACCAAAGCGGCATCATTGATAGTGCGACAAAAAATCGTCTCGAAGGCTGGATTCTTGAATTAAAACAAAAAACCACCGCAGAAGTTGCAGTTGTTACCGTTGATAGTACAGCCCCCTTGACTCTTGAGGATTACGCGGTCAAGTTATTTCAACGATTTGGAGTTGGGCAAAAGGGCAAAGATAATGGGGTTTTACTGCTCATTGCCTATAAAGATCGTCATATGCGTATTGAAGTAGGCTACGGCCTAGAAGGAGCTGTAACGGACGCCTTAAGCAATCGCATCATTAATTCAATTATCGTTCCTGAATTTAAAGCGGGTCAGTATTCTCAAGGTATAGAAAAAGGAACCGCGGCTATTGTCACATTAATTGCTAAAGAGTATAATGTTACACTTACCGGTGTTCCCCAGACCGACTATCAGGAGAATCAAGGCAGTTCTTTTTGGACCCTGCTGTTAATTCTCTGCATTTTTTTATCTTTTGCTTTAAGCCGTGGGGGTATGTTTCTCCCTTTATTCTTGGGCAGCGGATATTCATCTGGTGGCAGGGGATATGGTGGCGGAGGGTTTAGCGGTGGTTTTGGAGGTTTTGGAGGAGGTATGAGCGGCGGCGGTGGGGCAAGCGGAAGCTGGTAATCTTGGGATCAGCAGGTGCCCTTGACCTCAATAATGTGGAGGCTAAGGACAGGCCCCGCGTTATAAGGCAAGAGAACTTTTATTAGATAGGAGATAATATGAACAAGTTATGGATCGCGTTAGGAATTATTGCTGTCATTGTTTTTATCGCCTTTGGCTGGTATCAGAGTGGGTATAATCAGATGGTCAGTCTTGATCAGCAGGTCAAGTCAAGCTGGGCTCAGGTGGAAAATCAGCTGCAGCGGCGTTTTGATCTGATCCCCAATTTAGTGAATACGGTCAAAGGTTATGCCGCCCATGAAAAAGATATTCTGGAAGAAGTCACCCGTTTAAGAAGTCAATGGGGACAGGCGGCATCTATTCCTGACAAGGTGGCAGCCGCTAATTCTTTGGGTGGGGCATTGTCCCGGCTTTTAATGGTCTCTGAGAGTTATCCCAATTTAAAAGCTGATCAAAATTTCTTAGAATTGCAAAGTCAGCTGGAAGGCACTGAGAATCGCATTGCGGTCGAGCGGATGAGGTATAATCAGGCCGTTTTGCAATTTAACACGTACCAGCTGAGCTTATTTGGAAGTTTTTTTGCAGCTGCCACTCATTTGACCCAGCCAGCTGCTTATTTTAAAGCCCCGGAAGGTGCTCAACAGGCACCGGTGGTGAAATTTTAAATAGAAAGGTCTATATGTCTTCTTTAGAGTTAAAAAAATTATCCAATTTTTCCGGCCGTCCCGGTCCGTTACTGCTGATTATTATGGACGGAATAGGTATCGGCAAACATGATGATAGCGACGGCGTATTTTTAGCTAAAATGCCCTGTCTGAATGAATTAATGAAATCCAAATTGTATACGCAGCTCAAAGCCCATGGGACAGCGGTTGGCCTGCCGAGCGATGAGGATATGGGCAACTCTGAAGTGGGGCACAATGCCTTAGGTTCTGGAAGAGTGTTTGATCAGGGGGCCAAACTTGTCGAGAAAGCCATCGCAAGCTCTGCTATTTTTGAGACCGAAATATGGAAGAAATTAGTCGAACGGGTCAAAAGCGAGAATAAAATTTTTCATTTTATAGGGCTGTTGTCCGATGGCAATGTGCATTCTCATATCGACCAGTTATTCGCTTTGGTCCGGCGATGTGCCCAGGAAGGGGTGCGCCGGGTCTGCATCCACGCGCTTTTAGACGGCCGGGATGTTTATGAAAAGTCCGCTTTGACCTATATCGATCGCACCGAAAGTCTGCTTAAAGAAATAAATGAGTCACATAAGAATTTTGATTATCGTATAGCGTCCGGAGGCGGACGTATGGTGACCACCATGGACCGCTACAATGCGGATTGGTCCGTGGTCGAGCGCGGCTGGAAGGCCCATGTGTTGGGACGCGGCCGCCGTTTTGCCTCGGCCCATGAAGCCGTTGAAACATATTATAAAGAAGACCCTAAGATGACTGACCAATATTTAGATTCTTTTGTCATTGAAGACGATGGCAGTCCGGTGGGCACTATCGAAGACGGCGATTCAGTGGTCTTTTTTAATTTCCGGGGGGATCGGGCTATTGAAATATCCACGGCTTTTGAAGCTCTTGATTTTGACAAGTTTGACCGGGTGCGTGACCCTGATGTGCTTTTTGCGGGCATGATGGAATATGATGGCGATCTGCACATTCCTAAGAATTATTTGGTCTCGCCGCCGCAGATTGACGGGGCCGTGGGGACCTATATGTGCGCTCTTGGGATCACATCTTTTGCTATTTCAGAGACTCAAAAATACGGGCATGTCACTTATTTCTGGAATGGGAACAGGTCAGGTTACATCGATGAAAAGTTAGAAACATATATAGAAATTCCCTCGGACAAAGTCCGTTTTGATCAGGCTCCTCAAATGAAAGCCCGGGAGATCACCGATCGGACCGTTGAATTATTAAAAAGCGGCCGGTATAAATTTGGGCGTTTAAATTTTCCCAATGGGGACATGGTCGGGCATACCGGCATTCCAGAGGCGATCATTGTTGCCGTCCAAACCGTTGATGAGTGTATGGTCCGGCTGTTAGAGACCATCCGTGAATTAAACGGCATTGCTATGGTGGTCGCGGACCACGGCAATGCGGATGAAATGTTCACGGTTAAAAACGGCAAGAAACAGGTCAGTACGGCCCATTCCTTAAATCCTGTGCCTTGCGCGATCGTCGACTCCGGCTATCAGGGTGAATATGAAATGTCAAATATTCCAAATCCCGGACTGGCCAATGTGGCGGCAACTTTGTTAAATCTTTTGGGCTACGAGGCTCCAGAGGCATATGCTCCTTCTTTAATTCGTTTTACATCATAAGTCTTTAATTTTGATGATTACTCAGGAACGAATTCCCAAGGTTGTTTATCAATTGCATATCCAGTCTGACACACAAGAGCATTTGGTTTTGGCTCGTGCTGTGCTGTTGAGTGTAGGCTATGAAGATAAGGATTTGGTCACATGCGTGGCTCAAGACAAGCCTTCCATCGAATTATTTGATGAACAGAAAACAAAGCTTCTGCAAGTCGAGAAATTATTAAGCTGCCTTCATTTATCCGGCATTCATATCCATATGCGACGCCTTCTTCCGTCAGACTGGCTGACTCGCTGGAAGAGGCAATGGAAACCTGCGCGTCTGACAAAACTGTTGGATGTGGTGCCGGTATGGTATAAAGGCAGGTATAAACCCAAAAAGAGCCGTGATTATATATTAATGGATACCTTGCTGTCCTTTGGTACTGGCCTGCATGAGACCACTCAGATCATGGCTCAATTCATTGAAGACAAGCAGGGCGCATTCAGTTCTTTGTTGGATATCGGCACAGGGACCGGGATATTGGGATTAGTCGCGCTTAAATATGGCGCCCGTTATGTTTGTGGCATCGATATTGGGGAATTAAGTATCCAGGCGGCAGGGGACAATATGAAAGCCAATTCCTTGCATTTTGATATTAAAAGAGCAGACATTAAAACGTTTCGTTCCAAAAAGAAATTTGATTTTGTGGCTGCTAATCTGATTACGGAAGATTTGATAACCCATGCAAAGAAAATGATTAGTTTTGTCAAAAGAGGCGGGTTTTTGGCGGTGTCAGGCATATCGCTTGATCATTTAAAAAGATTGCGTCTGGCGTTTTCATCATTGGGGCTTAAAACCCTTAAAATATCCAAGGGAAAAGAATGGTCGGGAGTGCTTTATCAAAAAACGATGTTGTAGAGACATTTGTGCGTGCCTCCGGGCCCGGAGGCCAAAATGTTAACAAGGTTTCCACTTGTGTGTCATTGGTCCATAAGCCGACGGGAATTATAGTCAAATGCCGCAAACACCGTACCCAGTTTCTTAACCGTCAGGAAGCTTGGGAGTTGTTGCGTCATGCATTAGAGTTAAGACAGCGCAACCAATTACTTGTGCGCCAGTCCATTCGTGAGAAAAAACGGCGGCAAAATCGTAAACGCTCTAAGAAAGCCAAAGAACGGATTTTGGAAGAAAAAAAGAAAAATACTAAGAAAAAAGAAAACCGGAAAAAAATCATATGGTAAAGGATTTAAGGAAACAACAGGGAATGTTGGTTGATATCAGTGATAAACCAATCACTCATCGCAAGGCTTTTGCAGAAGCTGAGCTTCGTTTTAATCCAAAACATTTTAAAATACTCTTGAAACAAGGCTCGCCTAAAGGTGATGTATGGCAGACAGCTAAAATTGCCGGTGTTATGGCAGCCAAGCAAACGCCTTCAACGATTCCCTTATGCCATCCTTTATTGTTAGAAAAGGTACAGGTCACTTTTGAAGTGCTTAAATCTAAAAATACCGTGAAGGTTTTTGCAGAAGTTTGGTCTTTTGGCAAAACCGGCGTGGAAATGGAAGCTCTGAATGCGGTATCAACCGCTTCTCTTACGATTTATGATATGATGAAGTGGGCAGGGCAAGACATGGTTCTTTCCGGAATACGCCTGTTGCAAAAAAGCGGAGGCAAAGGTGGGGTTTACCGCGCTGTTTCTAAAAGAAAATCGATAAATTCTAAATAAAGGTGCCGTGTGAGACGTCAATTCTTTACATTTTTGTGTTTATTACTAATGATCATGCCATCAGCATGGGCCTCAAAAGTTAATTATCCTGACCCCAACCGTCAAACTATATGGAACAACATGACGGATAGTATCCACACCTTGGGTCAAAGCCCTGCTAATGCTAAGAGAACTAAGCAGCGCCTTCATGATACGCGCAGAAAAACCCGTCAAAAAAGCATCAATAAGGCCGAATTTCAAGCTTGGCTCAATCGCCATCACCAATAATTTAAGACACTATGAAGAACAATTTAAGATTTTTAACAGGGGCTTTTGTGATAGGGATTATTATTTTTGGCCTCTGGGCCCGCTTTTATCATATCGGTGACAATCAATTTCTTTTTTATGATGAAGGTATGTATTTGGGCTATAACCGCATGTTTCTAAATTTGGTTGCAAATAATCCTGCCCACAATTTGAGCGAACTGGGTATTATTGTTTCATTGATGATGAAAATGGCTTTAAGTACAGCTAAAGCTCTGTGGTTTTTTATTTTAAATTTAAGAGTTTTCTTTTTAGGTCCCCAATCTTGGTATGTTGCCCGATGGATTTCTGCCGCAAGCGGCTTGACAAGTGTGCTTTTAGTGTATTTCTGGGCCAAGCGATATTTTCATTCGCATAGGATAGGGATATTAACTGCGGTCATATTGCTTATATTGCCGAGCCACATTTTTTATTCAAGATTAGGGATGCAGGAAGCCCTGAGCAGTTTATTATTCTTAAGTGCGATTTACTTGTACATGTCAAAGAATGTGATCCGTTGGCAATTTTTTGTTTCTGTTTTATTATTGGCCTGTGTGTTTTTTACAAACTATCGGATGATCATAGCTCCTGTTTTTATTGGCTTTATTGAATGTTATAACTTTTTTGTTAAAGCCAGGGTCAACTGGCCCAAATTAATTATTTATATTGTCATTTTTTACGGCATTGTATTAGGAGTTGGGTCTTTGTATGGGGGAATGAACAACCATGTGACCTTTGCATGGATGTTTCATCAGGCAGCCGATGCCGGCGGCAAGTTTAATGTGGTCAATTTTCTTTCCTACCCGTATTATGTTTTTGTGCTGGAGGGATTTTTCTTTGCTTGTTTTTTCTGGGGAAATTTCTATTTATTGCGGCGTCGGGAATATTCCAAACTTTTACCTTTTGGGATTGTTTTTTTGCAGATGTTGATATTTTCTTTCGCGGCTGAGAAGGGGGCAAGGTATTTATGTGTGGTTTTGCCTTTTATGGCCGCGGCAGCAGCCGTTGTTATTGATGACTTATGGCAGAGGTCCAAGAGCCCTCAATGGCGCGTTGGTATTGTTTCGCTGTGTGTGTTAGGACTTGGAATGATGATGGAGCAGTCTTTCTTAATAGCCGTGGCTTCGACCGATTATGAAAAGGCCGTGCATTTTGTCCTAGATCGCGACCCAACAAGCATGATTGTAAGTACCCAACCTTTAGTGGAGGGATTATACCTTGATGACGATAAAAAGATTGTTCCCTGTCCTCAGGATTTGGCGTCACTATTTAAATTGTACAAACAAGGGGCAGGGTATTTGATTTTAGACCCTCAAGTGTATATTTCTTGGACTGCCGATGGAAGAAGATTTTCGCCGCCGTTGAATGATTATTTGGAATTTATACACAAATCCGTTTCTCCTATACAGACCTTCCCTCATTTGAATAATATTTTCTTAAAAAGATTTGTTTTAGACCATAATGAACAGTTATTGGACTCCCTGGCGTTTTTAAGACTTGCTCGAACACGGCAGGCTAATCAAATTAAAATATATGATTTAAAAGATGTTTTTTTGACATTTAAGAATTTGCCTGTTCAATAGCAGATTTTTTTAAATATATATCCTTTTTCTTTAGGATGGGCAGTTTTTTGTTATAATAAAAATAATACTAAAAAAATCACTAGGGATGATATGACATATAAAGAATTTTGCAGCCAAATCGAGAACTTTGACGGGCAATATAATCAAGACATCAACGACTCGACTTATTTTTCTTTTCCTATCGGGCCTATCCTGGAAGCTGAAAGCAAATTAACCAACCCTGCAGAGAAATCCATCGCTTATTTTTCTATGGAATATGGGCTTGCTCCCAGCATTTATAATTCTTTTTTGCTTAATCGTCCGATGAGTGAAAAGAATAAGTTTTTTAAACATCAGGTCTTTTCCAATTATTGGATTTCCGATTATGTATTTAAGATCAATATTCAAAAGATGCTGGATATCCCCATTTACAGCGGAGGATTGGGGGTTTTAGCGGGAGATACGGTTAAAAGTATCGCGGATATGGGTCTTTCCGTCGTGGCCTTTGGGATTTTATGGAACAAGGGGTATTTTAAACAGAATTTCTGGTATAAGCACGGGCAGGTTCCCGAAGAACTTTCTTGGGACCCTCATTCTTATCCCGGTTTGATCCCTTTAAAAAATCGTGTGCGGATCAAGACCAAGCAAGGTGATTTGGTTTTGCGCTTATGGAAATATTACGTTTATAGTTACGATAAAAAACACGTTGTTCCGTTAGTGTTGCTGGATTCAAACCTTCCGGACAACAATGAGCATTTTCGCAAATTAACTGACCAGCTCTACCGCAGTGATCAGGTCTCCTGGCGAATATTTCAGCGTTCTATTCTCGGGATCGGCGGTATGAAAGCGGTTGATGATCTAAAATTGTCGATCAATTGTTATCATTTAAATGAAGGGCATGCGGCATTTGCTTTGGTTGAAAAATATTTTCAATTAAGCGACAAACGCCAGATGGATACTGAGAAGAAAAAATTTGTTTATACCTGCCATACGCCGGTGGCGGCAGGTCATGACCGATTTGGGATCAATGATCTGCAGGAAATTTTTACGGACGATTATGTGGAAATCGCCAAAAAATTCGGCAAGGAGAACCCAGCTTCCTCGGAAGTCAATCTGACCCATATTTGCTTGGACAATTGCCGCCACGTGAATGCGGTGGCGCAAAAACACGGTGAGATCATGCGTCTACAGTTTCCGGCCTTTGCCAGGCGTATTGACGCGATCACCAACGGTGTGCATGCCCATACTTGGGTCTCAGAAAGCTTTGCTAATTTATTTGATCAATATTCCAGGGTCTTTGGCGATTGGCGCGCAGACCCCCAAAAATTACAAAAAGCCGATAGGCTGATCAGGGACCAGGATTTCCGGCGTGATATTTTTCAAGCGCATCAGGTCAATAAACGTAATTTATTAAATATAGTCAGACATTGGAAGCTGCAGGAGAATGTTTTAACGATTTGTTGGGCACGCCGGATTACCGGTTATAAACGGCCGTCCTTGCTTTTTCATCATGTGGAGCAAGTGTTGGATATAGCACGTCAAATAGGCCCCTTGCAGATCATTATCGCCGGAAAATCACATCCTATGGATACGACCGGAGCTTCGCATATCCAGAATATTATGGAACATATTGACCGGCTCAATAAAGATTTTAAGAATGTCAAAGTATTGATTTTGGAAAATTATGACACTTATTTTGGCAAGCTTTTAACAAATTCAGTAGACATTTGGCTTAATAATCCTCTGCCTCCGTTTGAGGCCTCCGGCACCAGCGGCATGAAGGCGATTCTTAACGGGGTTCTTCAGCTTTCAACTTTAGATGGGTGGGTCGTTGAAGCAGAGCGTGACGATATCGGCTGGATCTTCGGTTACCGGCATCAAGGCCCCGAAATCGGCAATGAGGGTGATTTGCGTCTTGAAGAAGACTCCAAGGCGCTGTATAGCGCGCTCAGAGATGCGGCCGGGCTTTATTACCGGACGAATAAAAATGGCGCCGTTGATATTCAGAGTCCTTGGATTGATAAAATGATTCGTTGCGTATGCCGCAGCGGCTTTTTTAATACTCATCGGATGGTTTCTGAGTACAAAGCCAAAATGTGGTCGTAATAAGGTCAGACGATGAAGCAGTACTTAGATTTAGTCAGGGATATCTTACAGCATGGCCAAAAAAAAGAAGATCGTACCGGTACTGGTACGATTTCTCTTTTTGGTTATCAGTGCAAATATGATTTGCGTCAGGGATTTCCGCTTTTGACCACAAAAAAGGTGTTGTTTGACGCTCTTGTCTGGGAACTGTTATGGTTCTTGCGGGGCAGTACGAACATTAATGACGATTTAAAGGTGCACACGCCCATTTGGAATGCTTGGGCCAAGCCTGACGGGGAATTAGGCCCCATCTATGGTTATCAATGGCGCAAGTGGGAAAGGTTTGTATTAGATGAAAAGACCGGTCATTACCGCTTGGAACACATCGATCAAATCAAAAATGCTCTCAATTTAATCAAGACCAATCCTGATTCCCGCAGGATCATTATTAGCGCCTGGAATGTGGCAGATATTGATAAGATGGCATTACCGCCTTGTCATGCCTTTATTCAATTTTACGTAATCAACGGCCGTCTTGATTGTCAGCTTTACCAGCGTTCTGCGGATGTCGCTTTAGGGGTTCCTTTTAATATTGCCAGCTATGCGCTGTTGATGACTATGTTTGCCTGTGAATGCAATTTAACGCCGGGAATATTCGTTCATACGATGGGGGATGCTCACGTATACCTAAATCATTTGCAAGGTCTTAAGACGCAGTTAGAACGTACGCCATCGGCCTTGCCGCGTCTTGATCTTCCTCAAAAGAATGTGCTTGATTATAAATTTGATGATTTTAAACTGATCGGCTATCAGCCGGCCGCATTTATCAAGTTTCCTATTGCCGTGTAATATGAAGCCTTTTTCTATAATAGTAGGTTTTGATTCTCAATATGGAATAGGCAAGAATGGTCAACTGCCTTGGCATTTGCCTTTAGACTTGATACATTTTAAGAATATCACATCTGCGGTAAGTGATCCCTCTTTGAAAAACGCACTCATCATGGGACGAAAGACTTGGGATTCATTACCCCAAAAGTTTCGCCCTTTGCCCGGACGTGAAAATCTCGTGTTAACTAAGACAGGCAAGCTTAATTTGCCTCCAGTGGTCCTTAGCTCCTCAAGCTTGGATGATGCGCTTGATCAACTGACAAGGCCAACAATAGAGAATATTTTTGTTATAGGAGGCCAGCAGGTTTATGCGCAAGCCATAAACCATCCTTTATGTCAGAAGCTTTATGTGACCCATGTCCAAGGTCAATATGCCTGTGATTCCTTTTTCCCGCCAATTAGTCGTCAATTTATCCCTGTCAGCGCGTCAGAATTCTACACAGATGGCACAATTAGCTTTCAATTTTCCGAATATTTACGTCAGATATAAACCTTCAAAATCTTTATTTTAAGGAAGCGCTTTCTCAAATACACATGAATTTGTTGTAAATGCTTGATCTTCAATATTTTACATTCATAAATAAATAATAATTTTATTGTATTTTTCGAACAAAATCGCTTTTATTAGTAAATTTTAATGTATAATTATATTGATAAATTGTGATTCTAAAAGGAATAGGTATGCCAAACAATAATGGTAAGACAGTGCTTATTGTTGATGATGAACCTGCCTTGGCCCAGCTGTTGAGCATCCTTTTAGGATCACATGGATATTCCACAAAAGTTGCGTCCACAGGCAGGCAAGCCCTAGAAGTAACACAACCCGGCATTGATCTAATCCTTTTGGATATGATGCTGCCGGATTTTGAAGGTTTAAAGGTTTGTCAGCAGCTTAAATCCAATTCCGAAACACGCGATATCCCCATCATCATGATCAGCGGTAAACAAAGTAAGAATGACCGGATCGAAAGCCTTTATTTAGGGGCGGATGATTATTTAACCAAACCTTTTGAACCCGAAGAACTTTTTGCGCGTATGGATGTGATTTTACGCCGACATCATAACTCATCTCAAGGGGTGTATAATCCCCAACAGCAGGATATTATATGTGAATTAAGACGCATCATTGACGAAAAAGCCGTTAATGTCTGTTTTCAGCCGATTTATTTTTTTAAACCGATGCGCTTAATGGGTTTTGAAATGTTAAGCCGCCCGCAAACAAGCACCATGATGGTTAATCCGGAAATTTTCTTTAAATTTGCATTAAAATACGGGGTTTATTACGATGTAGAAATGATAGGCTGGAATAAAGCGCTAAAAACAGCATGTGAAGTCTTTGACGGCCGTCAGAAATTATTTTTAAACTGTGATCCCTATCTTGTTGAAAGCGATAAATTCAAGAATATTAAAGATATGTTTTCCGGTTATGGGATGCCTAGCAATGAAGTCTTTTTAGAGGTCACCGAACGTTCTGCGGTAATAGCCTATGATGCTTTTTTTGAACGTCTTAGAGATTTCCGTGACGACGGTTTTAAGATCGCGGTTGATGATGTGGGTGCGGGATATTCGAGCTTAGAGGCTATTGTACAGATTAAGCCTGAAGTCATTAAATTAGAGAGACAGATCATCAGTGGGATGAGCGCGGACCCGTTTAAAAGAAGCATTATTAAACTGATTGTTTCGTTTTGCCGGGAAAACAGTATTGTCTGTGTAGCGGAAGGCATTGAAAATAGACAAGACTTTGACGTTCTGCTTGAGTTGGGTGTTGATGCCGGGCAGGGATATTATTTAAGCCGGCCTGTGGACCACATTGATCTTTCCGCTATGCAAGAGCTTCATTTTTAATCCTAAAACCTCTTGAGCCCTGCCTTAGGCTGTGTTAATATTCCTCCGTGATAAAAAAACTTTCCTTTTTATTGCTTTTTACAGTGATTTGCGGTTGTTCATCGACAAAAAAAATAGACCATTCACATTTATTTACAAAAGCCCCTGTTGTTACAGGTTCTTTAATTAACGCTACGGCATTCCAACGTGAAGGCTCTCTTGTATTAGGCGTTTTTAAACCCGGTCCGGATGCCGCCGCCAATGACGAGACCGACCGCCTGTCCTTGATGCTGATTAAAGGTATTAAAGAAACCTTACTGCAGGAGAAAACCGCTCATTTTAAAATTTTGGATGATGATCAAAAGAATCCTGATTTTGTAATGGACGGATACATTGAAGGTTATACTAAGGCAGGACGCTTTTCCCATCTTCTGTGGCATAAGAATGAGGCTCGTTTGTCTGTTGATGGTGAGATTTGGCTGCAGAAAACCGGTGAGAAAATATTTATGTTTCAAGCCTCCGAGGTCATTAATCTTAACAATCAAAATTCTTTAAGCGCGGCTTATCAAATGGGCGCTGCCATTGCGGAATTCATCAGTAAATATGATCATCCGCAGGAAAATTTAAATTCTGGCGTTTGACCGCAAGGAGTGTTGACCGTGATCGTGGTTACAGGAGCTGCAGGATTTATCGGGAGTTGTCTGGTTGCCCAACTGAATAAGCGCGGGCGGCAGGATATCATCGTGGTCGACCATTATCACGGTGATTCTGACCCCAAGAAAAAGAATTTGATGAACAAACGCTATCAGCGTTATTATGATAAAGCCGAATATCTGAAACTGCTTAAGCGGGATCAATTTGATTTTGATGTCGAATGCATTTTGCATATGGGGGCCTGTTCTTCCACCACTTTGCAGGATGCCGATTATTTTGAAAAGAATAATTATGAATATTCATGTACAGTCGCTCAATGGGCGCTTAAAAATAATGCCCGTTTGATCTATGCTTCTTCAGCCGCGACTTATGGTGATGGCGCTTTGGGCTACAAGGATGAGGAGTCTTTGATCCCTAAATTGTTACCGTTAAACCTTTACGGAGAATCAAAACAAAAATTTGATTGCTGGGTGCTCAATAATGGCTATCAGGCTAAAATGACAGGATTGAAGTTTTTTAATGTATTCGGCCCCAATGAATATCATAAGGGGGACATGAAAAGTGTTGTGGCAAAAGCTTATGATAGGGTAGTTTCAGAGGGGAAGATAGCGCTTTTTAAATCTTACGATCCTAAATATAAAGATGGCGAACAAATGCGTGATTTTATTTATGTCAAAGATGCGCTGGACGTGGTTTTATATTTTATGGAACATCCCCAGATCAACGGGATTTTTAATTTAGGCACTGGGCAGGCCAGCACATGGAACGAGCTTGCTTTAGCATTATTTGCGGCTGTTCATCAGGAGCCTCACATTGAATATATAGAAATGCCTGAAATTTTACGTGGGCGTTACCAATATTTTACCCAGGCAGATATGACAAAACTTCGCAAGTCCGGGTACACGAAAGCTTTTACTTCTCTTGAAGACGCGGTCAAAGATTATAGCGGGTATCTAAAAAATCAGAGTTGCTTTTAAAGAAAGGATAGGGATATGATCCTTTTAATAATTTTAGGCGTGGTCGTGTTGATCACCGTTGTTGTCTTAAGTTTCTTGTTTGTCATGTTAAACAAAGAGGGGCAGAAGGCGCAGGAAGAAAAAGCGGTGCCATTAACTGATTTAACCCAATTAAAACGGGAGCTTTCATCCGGTTTCCTTGAACCGCAAATTCCAAAGACTGTTACGGAGTCCGATGTGATCCCAGCCTTTGTTCCTAAGGTGACTTTGCCCACACAACCGGTCAAATATGTTGCCGGCGATGATATTTATAAAAAACGTGCCCAGGAGCTCGAAGACGAATTGCGCGGTATTTCTACAAAAGCAGAAGTCCAGTCCCAGGAAGCAAAGCAGATGATCGCATCCTTGTCTGAAGAAAATGAATCCCTTAAAGCACAAAAAGCGGATCTCCTGAAGGCCCAAGAAAAACTAGATTCGTTAAAAAATGAGACTGACCACTTGCATGTTGAAAATACTGCTTTGCAGACCCAGTTGGATTCAAGTAATGCTAAGGTTCGCATCCTAGAACAAGAAATGGCAGCGGTAAAACTTCAAATGGGGGAAGAGATTGCCCGTGCCCGTGCCGCAGTGACCCAATTAGACATTGAGAAAGATGCCGTGGTACTGCCCCCTAAAGTGGCCGAGCAGGATGTCCAAAGACAAGAATTTGAAGCTTTAAAAATCCAACATATTCAGTTAAAACAAAATTTTGATGATTTAGAATTGACCAATCAGAAATTACAAGACAATAATCGACAGCTGATGCAAAAAGTTGAATCTCTGCAATATGAGCTTATCAAAGCCAAGGCCCAATCAACGGGTCTTGAGCGTATTGGTTTTAATTACAAGAGCCAATTGGAAGATTTTTTTAAGAAAATTAATTCCGTACACCTAACGACTGATCAGCTGGCGAAGGATAAAAACCGCTTAGAAGGAGTGCTTTGTGAATTAGAAAACAGCCGTTCCCAATTGACGACACTTAAGCGTGAGTACGAGGATTTTAAAGCGCACGTACAACAGAATAATTCTAAATGAGGTTTATTTAAATGAAAACGGTGCTTTTACTTCTTATGTTTAGTTTTTTATTTTCTTCCTGCGCCTTCTTTGATAATAGTCAGGAGTTCGCGAAAACTCTTTGGGGTTCATCAACAAGGGCTTTAGAAAATGCACGGGATAATGCCGTGACAAAAACTTATGATAAGTCTTATTGGGACTGTATCCGTAATGCCACAACTGTTGCCGAAAAAAATAAATGGACCATCTTTAAGAAAGATGAGGTTAAGGGATATTTGGTGTTGATGGCAATCAAAGGCTCTGTTAATACCACAGAAGTCGGAGTATTTTTTACTGAACTTTCTGATGTTCAAACGCGTGTTGAAATTTCTTCTTTAAGCACGAATGCTAAACGCAAGGTGGCAAAAGCTTTGTTTCATGGGTTAGACATAGCCTTTGGTTATCTTCCGCCTGACCCTTCTGATCCCAAAGAGACTGATAACAAAGACACCAATCAAGTCCAGCCCGCAAAATTATGATCGAGAATGAATTCCTTTTCTTAGGATTACTGGCCGATGGCCCAAAACACGGTTATGAGATCAAACTTCAACTGGAAGAAGATCTTGCCCCTAATATAGGTTTACAAATAAAATCTATCTATTATCCGCTTGCGAAAATGGAAAGTGGCGGGTTGATCGAGAAAGAAGTGGGGCGTAAGGAAGGACGTTTTCCTGAAAAGTATGTTTATCGGATCACTCCAAAGGGCAGAAAAAAGTTTGATGAACTGATGTTGCACAGCCTCACTGCCGTAGAACGTCCTTTTTTTCAGATTGATCTGGCATTTTACTTCTTGCCGCTGGTTGGCCGTGACATGGCCAAACGACGTCTTAAGGCCAGATGTGTTTTTTTAAAGAAGATCCGCCAAGAGTTGGCCCTTTTACAGTCCGCAGCAAAAACTAAGACCTTAAGCCTTATCCTGCAGCATGATCTTGATTTGGTCGATGCAGAAATAAATTCTATTCAAAAGATCATAAGTCAGTTGTAGATTTTTTTAAAATGCCTTCTTATCTAATACTTACTTCTTGACTTATTATTCAAGTATATTAAAATCTTTGTATTAAAATTTTACTAATGAGTGATGTTTATGAATGTTTATCAAATATTAACTGATTCCGCACAAAATTTTGGCCAAAAGCCTTCTATTATATATAAAGATAAATCTATCAGTTTTTCGGATTTAAAACTTAAGGTGATTGCTTTGGCTCTGGGTTTGCAATCACTTGGGCTGGGGAAGGCTCGTAAAATCGCCTTATATTTGCCCAATTGTACCGAATACGTGTATGGCTACCTATCATCTTTTCTTTTAGGGGCCGTAGTCATACCTTTGGATTATATGCTAAAAACAGACGAGCTGATTGCCTGTTTGTCTCATGCCGAGGCAGAATTTGTAGTCACTTTAGAAAAACCGGAAATAGACTGGATGCTCATTCAAAAGAATGTTCCTTCTTTAAAGACGATTATTCCATTGGGGGATGGTTTTGAAAGATTGTACCGGCAGGGAGAGTTTAAGCCTCAATTTGTTTCTGATAGTGATCTGGCCCTGATTATGTATACTTCTGGCACAACCGGTCAGCCTAAAGGCATTTTGCTTAACTACAAGCATTTGCAAGGCTCACCGCAGGCCATGAAACATTTTGTGGATTTAAGCGAACGTGATGTGAAGCTCTGCGCTATACCATTGAGCCATATTGGTGGTTTTATTTATATTCAAAACTGTATCATTTTTGGTATTACGTTGGTCTTGATGGACCGTTTTCATCCTTTGGAATTTTTAAAGAATGTCACAACTTATAAAGTGACTTGTTTCCATATTGTCCCGCCAATGTACACGGCTTTATTGACGCTTAAGAATATCGGGCAGTTTGATCTCTCCTCATTACGTTGGGTAGTGGTTTTTGGAGCGCCTAATTCGCCGGATATTTTGGAACGTTTCCATCAGTATTGCCCAAATGCTAAATTGCTCAACGGCTGGGGCATGACCGAAACCTGTCCGCCTAATACGGTCACTCCGTTAGATAATCCTAAGATCGAAAGTGTTGGCAAGCCCGCACCTAATTGTGAAATCCAAATTGTTGATGACGACGATAAGCCGCTGGCAAAAGGACAAGTGGGGGAAATTGTGATCCGCGGCTGGGTGGTTATGCAGGAGTATTATAAAGATCCTCAGGCGACCGCCATGGCAAAAAAGAATGGCTGGTTTCATACCGGTGATTTGGGGCGATTCGATCAAGAAGGGTTCTTATATATTGTGGGGCGCAAGAAAGAGATGATTAAGGTAGCCGGACAAATTGTCTATGCTCCTGAGGTAGAAGCCGCCTTGTGCAAATATGAAGGGGTGCTGGAAGCGGCTGTGATCGGAGTTGCGGATGATATGCGCGGGGAATCTATTAGGGCATTTGTTGTGTTAAAAGAGGGCATTAATGTTGAACCTTTGGAAATTAAATATTTTGTCCGCGAGCATTTAGCAAATTTTAAGGTACCACAGACTGTTGAAATCCGCTCTGCTTTACCTAAAAATCGGGTTGGAAAAATTGATAAAGAGCTATTAAAACAGAATGTCATCATTTAGAAAGGGTGTTTAAATTATGTCTACTTCTTCTATAGATAGAATGACCAGAGATGTGCATTTAAGCGGAAAAGATTTGATGGCTATGGTACAACTTAGACCGAAAGATATCGGTTCTTATGCGATTGTTCCCGGGCCCAAAGAGCGTCTGGATAGTCTGGTCAAGAAAATGGAAAATCCGGTCAAGAATTTTTCATTTATGGAATATAACATGTACACCGGAACTATTAACGGTATTCGCCTGACCGCGATCAACGGAGGACGTTTTGCGGCAGATACTGCAATTACAACCGAGATTTTATGTAATGCCGAAACAAAGGTGCTTATACGTATTGGCAGTTGCGGGGCCCTGCGCCGTGATATAAAAATAGGTGATTTTATTATGACCACCGGCTGTATACGAGGGGAAGGCGTTTCCCCGTACTATGTCGATGAAAAATTTGTCACCTTGCCGGATTCTGATTTAACACAAAAATTTACAGGGATTGCCAAAAACATCGCCTCAGGTGCGCTCGCGACTGTGCATGAAGGTAAGGTTTGGTCAACAGATGCCATCTTGCGGGAAACCAAGGAAGTAGTTAACCGTGTGATCGATCAAGGGGCTATTGGAGTTGATATGGTCAGCGCGCCTTTTTTAACGATCGCTCAAGTCTACAAAATCCCGGCAGTTTCCATATTAGCAGTTTCAGATAATTTAATTACCGGTCAGATGGGATTTATCAATCCGGATTATTATATGGCCGAGGGCATGCTTATTCAAATGGCCTTGGAATTAGTCAAGCAGTTAGAAGGCGTCAAGTAACTTTGACGTAACGGCAGAGTCATCCTGAACCTACTAGCAAAGGATCTTTATTAATGTTTGAATCTCCTTTATTTTGGCCAGCGCATCTAAAGAAGAATGTTTTGTTTGTTCTCGATGAGACCCTTATCCCGTCAAAGATCAGATATATTCCAGTAAAAAATGTCAAGGGTGCTGTTTTGGTCATCCGTCACATGAAAACCCGGGCCTTTGGCCAGTTTCTGGTTGTGCTTAATACTTTTTTATTAGAACTGAATGTTAAGGGGAATTTGATCCAACATTTAGAAAAAGTAGCCCAAGAGCTTAATAATTCCCGTCCGACTTTTCCTTTTGCCGAGATAACAGGAATTATTCTGGGGGTGGCGCGAAAGTCCTATGCCAACGGGGCAGATGTCCGTATCGCTGTGACCAAAACAATTGAAGGGTTTTTATCGGGCATTAGGGCGCGTCGTCTGCAAAGGGTTAATGAAATTGCAGAGCTTCTGCAGTCAGGAGATTGCGTCTTAACGCATTGCAATGTCAGCGGCGAATTAGCGATGGCCGCAAATCTGGCCAAGTCTCAAGGTAAGCATGTCAAGTTTTTCGTCACTGAAACCAGACCCTATATGCAGGGGGCCAAGCTGACGGTATGGGAACTGCAGAAGGCCCATGTGCCTGTCACCTTAGTCGCGGATAACGCGGTGGCATCACTCATGGCTGATGGATTGGTCAATCGGGTCATTATCGGCTCAGACCGTTCAGCGGCTAATGGCGATGTTGCGAACAAGATCGGCAGTTATCAGATTGCTGTTTTAGCGCGTGAATTTGGTATTCCTTTGATTGTCTTGACTCAGCCCTCCAGAGGGGTTGCAACCGGCCAAGATATGCCTATTGAATTTCGTTGTGCTGATGAATTATTGATCTTTGGCTCTAAAAGAATATTTAGCCCTAAGGTCCAAGGTTTTTATCCGGGATTCGATGTGGTGCCTTATCAATTAATCACGAAAGCGATTGCTATCAATGCCGGACTATAAAATTAAATCTATTTATTTGTTACAAGGCATTCTTAGCGAGGCGGCCTTAAAGAAAATAAGATTTGCTAAGGGCTGTCATGTCTTTGTTTCTGAAGGCAGGCCGACTTTGGAGGCCGGGCACACTGTGACTAGAGTGCTCCTTAAATGCGGAATTATACCGACGGTCATTAGTGACAATATGGCAGGATTTCTTTTTTTTAAGGGATTGGTCAAAGAAGTGGTATTAGCCTGCCACCATGCAGATAATAAAGGAGCTTTGTGCGATATAGGAGCCTTGATATTGGCCGTATTAGCCCATAAACATAAGATTCCTCTTAAATTGCTGCCTGCCCGACACAGAATAAGATTTTTAGGTGACCCCAAGGCAGTATTAAGTTTTGAGGGTAAAAGAATTGCTCCTCAAGGTGCCCAGGGTTATGTGCCTTTAGTGGAATGGGTTGGATCAAAATACCTTAAGCGCAAATGAATATGCAAGAACTAAAAAACAAAATTATTGAAATCGGAAAATTGCTTTGGGACAAGGGGCTTGTTACAGCCTTCAACGGCAATATCTCCGTACGTGTTGATGCGAATACAGTGCTGATTACAGCGACCGGTGTTTGTTTGGGTTACTTGAGTTTGCAGGATCTGGTATTGGTTAACACTTCTGGGGAAGTGATCGGTAATGGTAAGGCTTCAAGCGAAAAGTTAATGCATACGGAAATTTATAAGAATTTGCCCCAGGTCCAAGCTGTGATACATACACATTCGACGTATACGAGTGCTTTCTTCTTAACTAATGAACGTTTTATACCAAAAACTTTTGAAGCTAAATTTTATTTGGGTGAAGTTAAGTCCATTGAGCAATACACACCTGCAGTGACAGATACAGCCCCCGTGATTAAAGAGTTACTGACGAATAACATTATAGTTTTACGCAATCACGGCGTAGTAGCTGTGGGTCAAGACCTGTTTCATGCTTTTGTCCTAATTCAAGAATTAGAAGAACAACTAAAAATGCAGGCACTTGCAGCACTTTATTCTAAAAATTCTGTACGCCAACCAGGGGACATGTTCAATAAAGAACAAAAAAAGAACGTGTCCCCGAGCACGTTGCCAACCAACGAAGGGTTTCAGCTGAAAGCAACCCAGAGAAACCCCCTAACGCCATTGAAGAAATTTAAATTATTTTCAAAAGATCAAATCGAAGAAATAGTCCGTTTAGTCAATAGCGATGAGCAAATGCAGGAATTAGGAAAAAAAACCGCTATGAATATGGATTTGGCCGTCTGCTTGCAGGAGACCGGAGCCGTCCATAGTTTTAAATTTGTAAATGGATATATCACCAAGACCGGAGATGACGCTCAGGCAGAGTTTTTGATCACAGCCAATGAATCGATTTGGCGGGCGGTCTTTAACCGTGAAATCGACCCCTTTGTTGCCACGACCCAGAAAAAGATGTCGCTTAGAGGGGATTTCGCGCGTATTTCCAAATGGTATGCGCCTTGCAGTCGTATTTTTCAATTATGGACAAGGGTCCCTGTTGAATAAAATGAATACAAGCACGATACAACAGTTTAATTTGTTTATAGACGGCAAGCTTAACCCTCCATTAGGCGGGAAGTATTTTGATGCTGTTAATCCTTCTTATGGCGAGGTGTTTGCGCATATCGCTGATGCGGATTCAATGGATGTGCAAAAGGCCCTATGTGCCGCGCGTTCGGGTTTTGATGCAGGTTTGTGGCCGCAAATGAGCATAGGTGAGCGCGGGCAATTTTTATTAAAGATTGCCGGATTATTGCGGGACAATGCCAAAGAATTGGCAGATTTGGAATGCTCCTCAACCGGCAAGACTATCAAGCATACAACCTTCATTGATGTGCCAACAGCGGCAGAAACGTTTGAATATTTTGGGAATTTGCCCGGAAGCCTGATTAATGAGACGATCAAAGTTTCATCACCTGTGCTTTCCATGATTGAGCATGAGCCCGTTGGGGTCGTAGTTGCGATCATTCCATGGAATTATCCTTTAATCATGTCAGCTTGGAAGCTAGCACCGGCCTTGTTGGCGGGCAACACGGTTATTCTAAAAACCTCTCCTGTCGCATGCGCTTCAGTAATGCTGATGGCGAAATTAATTGCTCAGTTGGGTTTGCCCAATGGAGCTTTGAACATTATTTCTTCATCCGGGATCGAGGCTGGTCGTGAGCTTGTCAGTTCTTCCTTGGTCGATATGGTGTCTTTTACCGGCTCAAGCCGAACAGGTGAGGCGGTTATGTCTCAAGCGGCCAAAGGAGTTAAGAAATTAACACTTGAATTAGGAGGCAAATCGCCAAATATTGTTTTTGCCGATTGTGATATCGAAGCGGCGATAGGAGGATGTTTGTCTGCGATTTTTATGAATCAGGGACAGATGTGTACTGCCGGTTCAAGGCTGTTAGTGGAAGATAAAATATATCAGGAGTTTATTGAACAATTATCAGCTCGTGCCCAAAATTTGAAAATCGGTCCCGCAGATAGTTTTGAAACAGAATTCGGGCCTTTGGCCAGCCAGGCCCATAGAGATACGGTATTAAAATTTATTGAAAACGGCCAAACCCAAGGGGCTAAGCTTCTTTGCGGCGGCCATATTCCTGATATTAATACAAAAGGCGCTTATTTAGAGCCTACGATTTTTGTTAATGTTCAGAATCATATGACGATTGCTCAGGAAGAAATCTTTGGGCCGGTTTTATGCATAATGCCTTTTTCTTCTATAGAGGAAGCGGTCCATATAGCCAATGATACTAAATATGGTTTAGCGGCCATGATTTGGAGCAAAGATTTAGAAAAAGCCAATAAAGTAGCCCGGCTCTTGCGTTGTGGGACTGTGTGGATCAACACTTACGGAGCATTTTTAAATGAAGCGCCGTTTGGCGGTTATAAACAAAGCGGGTTTGGCCGTGAACTGGGGCGACAAGGTTTATTGGAATATACACAGACCAAACACATTGTCACAGACCAGACGCCCGGGGGGAAATCTTTAGTGACTAGTTGGTTCTAGAAAGGTAGACGGGGATCCTATGGTAAGTATTCAAACAAACATGGACTGGGAAAAAGAAGCTTTAATTAAGTATAATAAAATGCTTAATTTAATTCCAACTTTCCATAGAAGATTGGCACAAGAGGTGGTCAATAAAATAGCTGAAGAGAATGCGCGCAAGCGAGGTTCTTCTCAGGTGGAAGAAGCAGATATTGTTAAGGGTTTCTTAACCGAGGTCCCTAAGGCTTTTTATAGTTTAATGGTTCGTATTATGATTGACGTCGGTTTTGATTATAAAAAATATTTATGAAAATTGCAATGATCGGTGCTGGTGCTATCGGCGGGGTGGTGGCGGCCTGTTTACATAAAGCAGGTGAAGATGTTGTTCTGATCGGGCGCCAGGCTCAAGTTGATAGCATCAATCTTGAAGGCTTGAGAATAAATGGCGTGCGCGGCAGGGAAACGGTCAAGGTGAGGGCCCTGACTTGTTTGGATCAACCTTATGATTTGGTGATTTTTGCCGTTAAGACCCAGGATATAGAAGAAGCTTATGTGTCTAACAGCGAATTCTTGGAGAGCGGCCTGGTATTGACCACTCAAAATGGAGTTCAGGCTGATAATATTTTAAGCAGCCATTTTGATCGTGACCGTCAGCTTTCCAGCATAGTCATGTTTGGGGCGACCTATACTAACACAGGAGAGATTACTTTTAATTTTGAAGGAGATTGGATTATAGGCCGGCCTCTGATGCCTTTGGATCCGACGACCCATGCCATAGCAGCGGTATTAGGCAGGGCTTTCAAGATGGTTCTAAGCTCTGATATCATGGGGCAGAAATATTTAAAGCTTTTTGTGAATTTCAATAATTGTATTCCCGCTCTTATCGGAAAAAGCATGCAGGAAACTTTTGCTGACATGGATTTATGCCGTTTGAGTATTATGCTGCTCAATGAAGGCCTTGAAATTATAACTCGCTCCGGTATAAATTTAGTTTCTTTGCCTGATTTTCCTAAGGAACGTATTTACGGGTTGGTTAAAATGCCTTTAGATCAAGCCGCTAGTATTATCAATAAGACTTTAACGTCCTTAAGCAAAGAACCGTTATACGGATCAATTTTACAAAGCATTATGCGGCGTGTTCCCAGTGAAATAGATTTTATCAACGGGGAGGTGGTCCAGATCGCTCATCATCTTAAATTATCGGCACCGTTAAATACTCAAATCGTGGATATGGTGCATGAAGTTGAGCGCACAGCTAAATTTTTTAGTCCCCAAGAAGTCAAAGAATTGTGTCATGTCAAACCTACCGGAGGAATGTTATGAGTTCAAAACTAGCATCATGGGTTCCTGAAAATTGGAGTAAGACCGAACGTGAGGTGTGGGACGCCCTAGAAACGCATTGGGACCATTTGATCAATAAACGTGTAGATGAGTTTATTAAATTTATTCATCCGGACATGACCGGTTACGGCCATGAGAGCCCAATTCCGGTTGACAGGCCTTGGCTTGAGAAATGGGTGGGATTTTGGACTAAGAGCACGCAAATTGCCATTTGTGAATTAAGACCTATTCAAATTAAATTACACGGAGACATTGCGATTTTACAATATTTAATTTTTACGGTCGAGGTCAATGCCGAAGGCGGCAAACGTGTTATCCGGCGTTATACCATGACCTGGAAGAAAACCCCCGAACGCTGGGTGGTCATCGCCAGTCATAATAATTTGATGAATGAGGCTATAAAGAGTTAAACCCATTGGCCAACCAGGGGATATGTCCCGAAGGGACGTGTCCCCATGCGGCCTGCCAACCTCTCAAGCATTGAATCTGAAAGCAACTGAGGGAGAACAGGGTTCGCGTTACCAATAAATATGAGGTCTTCTGATGAATAAGAAACGCAGAGTGGTTGTCACCGGAGTCGGGATCATTTCTCCCAATGGGATCGGCAATGATAATTGTTACCATGCTATGATAAACGGAGTATCTGCCGTTCGCAGGGTAACGGAATTTGATGTCTCTATTTTTAATACCAAAATTGCCGCACAGGTCACTGATTTTGATCCGGTTCTTTTAGGGCTTAGTTTTGAGGATGCTATGCGCATGGACCGGTATGTGCAGTTTGCCTGTGTGGCTGCACGGATGGCCTTGGAAGATTCTGGTATCGATCTTTCTAAAGTTGACCGCCAGCGTATGGGGGTGTCTCTAGCCAATGCCATTTGCGGAACGAAATATATGGAGGAAGAATTTGCTCTGGTCACCGACAGCGGTAAAAAGCCGATAGATCCTCGTTTGGTCCGTCCTGATTTGTATGATGCGGCCATGTTTAATACGCCTTCCAGCGAAATCTCCGCTCAATATGGACTGATGGGGGTTTGCAACACTATCTCAACCGGTTGTACGGCAGGGACAGATTCTGTAGGGTTTTCTTATGAAGCGATCAGTGATGGAGATGTTGACATCATGATTACCGGAGCCTCTGAAGCCCCTGTTACGCCCATTACATTCGGTGCTTTTGATACGGTTAATGTTTTATCGGTGCATAATGACGAACCTCAAAAAGCCAGCCGTCCATTTGATAATAAGCGTAATGGTTTCGTAATTTCTGAAGGAGCAGGACTGTTAATTGTAGAAGAATTAAACCACGCCCTCAAGAGGGGGGCACGCATTTATTGTGAGATCATCGGTTTTGGTACCACCTGTAACGCGTATCACATGACAGATTTGCCGCCTGAGGGGGACGCTATGGCCGATTGCATTACCTTGGCGATGGATGATGCCGGTATAAAGCCTGAAGCTATAGATTATTTAAATGCGCACGGGTCTTCCACGCGTCAAAATGACGTTTTTGAAACCAGTGCCTATAAAATGGCTTTAGGAAAACATGCGTATCATATACCAATATCGTCGGTAAAATCCATGATCGGTCACCCTTTGGCCGGGGCCAATGGAATTGAACTGGCCTTAAGTTCCATGATTTTTGAACGTCATATACTGCCGCCGACAATCAATCAGGAAGAGCCGGATCCGGGCTGTGATCTGTACTATATCCCCAACAAGGCCATCGAAAAGAAAGTAAACTGTATCTTAAAGACATCAAGCGGATTCTCAGGCATTCATTCTGCCATGATATTACAACGGTACTCTGGATAGCTGGGAATGCCGAGCAAGAAACAGTGCCGCCAGGCCGGGAATAGGGAATATGGAGTATAAGCTGGTCATTATTTTTAAATTTATTGAGCCGCTGTTTTGGTTTGCCCAAGCGGTCATTATCATTAATTTATTAAAACCAATGGTCTTTTTTGAAAGAAATATTAAAGTGCTAAATTGGCTTTTAGGTTATCAGGGTTTTGACTCAAGGATTCAAGTTGAACTGAAGGCCTTTAAGATTTGGTACCGGGATTTATGGATTTTATTTTTTTTAAATCCATTGATCATTGTTCTCATTCATCTGATTTGATTGAAGAAGGGTTAACGCAATGGAAAAGATTTCTATCACGGGTCTTGGGATTGTTTCACCCAGCGGGATCGATAAAAGGGTATTTTGGGCTAATATCAAAGCGGGACGAAGTGCTGTTGAAAAGATAGAGCGTTTTGATGCCTCTCTTTATCCCTCGAGGATTGCAGGTCATGTCCGGGAATTGGAGGGATACAGCAATGTTTCGTCTAGACTTCTTAAGAAGATTGATCTTTTTTCACACATGGCTTTGGTGGCATCCCAACTTTGTCTTGATGACGCTAAGATCAATTTGACCCAAGAGAATCTTAAGCGCGTCGGTATTTTTATGGGTAACGCCATAGGTGGCTGGCTTTATGCTGAAACTGAACTGCGCGATATGTATTTGGAAGGCCGCGAAGGGGTAAGTCCTTTTATGGCATCAGCTTGGTTTCCTGCGGCCCCTCAGGGTCAAATTTCTATTCATTATGGCATTAAGGGGTTCAGTAAAACCATCGTCGCAGACCGCGCAAGCTCGCTGATGGCGATCGGTTATGCGGCACGTACGATCATCCGGGGAAAATGTGATTTTATTTTAGCCGGCGGCATGGAAGCTCCGGTGACGCCGTATGCTTTATTGTGTTGTAACACTTCAGGGATGTTAAGTAAAAATAACGATAATCCTAAAGGAGCTTACCGCCCTTTTGATCGAAATCGTGATGGTTTAGCTATTGCGGAAGGGGCAGGGGTATTGACTTTAGAGGGCCAAACAAGGGTCAAACAACGTGAAGGCGCGCATGTATATGCCAATATCATTGGCTATGGCACAACCACAGATGCTGTTAATCGCATAACGCCATCACCGGACGCAAAACAATTGGCAAATGCCATAAAGATTGCATTAGGCGATGCCATGCTTAAAACCACAGATATCGATTACATATGTGCTGATGGTGCAGGTAGTCAGTTAGGTGATGCGACTGAAACAAAAGCAATTCAAGATGTTTTTGGTGAATATGCTTCAAAAATTATTGTGTCTGCGCCTAAATCGATTTATGGTAATATGCTGGGAGCAAGCGGGGTTTTAGATGTCATTACGACGTGTCTGGCGATCGAGCATAGCATGGTTCCGCCGACCATAAATTATGAAACGCCTGACCCCCAGTGTGATCTGAATTTATGTATCAATAAGGCTCAGGAAAAAGTGATAAAGAACGCCATGATCATCAACCGCGGCCGCGGCGGTATAAATTGTGTATTAATTTTGCAAAAACCATAGTTTTTGCTTCGTGTCATGACAAGTGAAGCGAAGCAATCTCTTAACATGGAGCCGGTATGAACACTCAAACAGAAATAGAAACCAAGCTTAAATCCATCTTTAAAAAAGTCCTCGATATTCAAGAAAACGAGATTGTTCCGGGGGCAAGGCTGGATGAGTCTCTGGGGATCGATTCAACAGAAATGGTTGAAATTTCCGTAGTGATTAAAAAAGAACTTGGCATTATTCTTAAAGATAATGAACTAAAGAAAATCCATTCATTTAACGATATTGTAGGAATTCTTAAAAATCGAACAAGCTAACGCCAACCGGGGGACATGTTCAATAAAAGAATACGAAGAACGTGTCCCCAAGCCGGTTGCCTAGCCAACGAAGGGTTGAATCTGAAAGCGACCCAGAGGAACTTACCCAACGATTTCGAAGCAATAGAGGATTATCATGAAAATCATTGATCTTAGTCTGCCCATTGATGACGCTTTAATCGAAACACATGCCGCTAAAATTGAGCGTATCACGCACAAAGCAGGTGTTGAGCATTTTAACTGGGTGGTCATGTCTAAACAGCCCGGTGGTCAAGATCGTTTTGATCGCGGAGAACGTGTGGCAACAACACAGGAAATCCCCGATGGAGAAATGTTATCCTTAGAGGTGGTTCATTCTTCAGTACATATGGGTTCCCATGTTGATGCACCCTTTCATTATGGTTCTATCTGTGAGGGCAAGCCTGCCAAGCAAATCATGGATGTCCCCTTAGAGTGGTGTTATGGGCCGGGGGTACGGCTTGATTTTACACATTTGAAATTTCCTGATGCAATCGGAAAAATAGAAGTCATTGCGGCTCTCGAGAAGATCAATTATACATTAAAGCCAAATGATATTGTGCTCTTGTATACAGGTGGGGACAAACTATTAGGGACGGATGATTACGTCAATAAATATGTAGGCTGCACAACCGATGCTGTGGAATATTTGCTTGATTGCGGGATCAAGATGATGGGTATTGATACCATAGGCCTTGACCGTCCTTGTTTTTTAATGTTTAAAGAATTTTTGTCAACCAAGGATAAATCCAAAATTTGGCCCTGTCATTTTTTGGGGCGACGTCGGGAATACTGTCATATGGAACGATTGGGGAATCTTGGTGCAATCCCCATGTCTTTTGGTTTTACCGTCAGCTGTTTGCCGGTCAAAGTAAAAAATGCAGGTGCAGGCTGGTCACGAGTGGTGGCTATATTATAAAAAGGAGAATGCTTTTATGGGACACACGGTTAATTCAATAGTAATCAATGCGCCTTATGAACTGGTTTTCGAAGTCTCTAATAAAATCGAACGATGGACCGAACTTTTTGGCAAGGAGTATGCCAGCGCGGATGTGCTTGAACGTAAGGACTCCAAAGGAACGGGGAATATTGAGATTACCTTTCGTTTGACCGATGAGGACGGTAAGTCGTGGGTTTCTAAGCGTTGGCTTTACAAAGATTTAAAATTTGCCTATGCCCAGCGCTGGGACCCGTTATTTCCGTTTAAGTATATGAAAATTGTCTGGTTTTATACAGAGACCCCGGATGGAATTAAAATGACCTGGATTCAGGATTTTGACATGGATCCAAAATTTACAAAATTTACAGCCGAGCAAATAGAAGGGTTCATCAATAAGCATTCACAGGACAACATGAAGATTTTTAAAAAGGTCATTGAAGCCGAGTCTTTAGCCGCCAAATAGCGCCGCCAACCAGGGGACATGTTCTATTATAGAATTACGAAGAACGTGTCCCCAAGCAGGTTGCCGACCAAGAGAGTGTTGATTGTGAAAGCAACCGAGGGAAATGCCGGATCGACAAACGAATAGCAAGGAGATCATATGTCACACGCAACAGTAGATTTAAAAGGGAAAGTCGCTCTTGTTACCGGTGCCAGTCGTGGCATTGGAAAGGCTGTAGCCACCCGTCTGGCTTCTCATGGTGCTAATCTTGTGTTGGCTTCCAGAGGCAAAGAGGCATTGGATGAGACAGTGCGTCTTTTGAAAGACAAATACGGTATTGATGCAATTGGCATCCCCACCGATGTGGCAAAATTAGCAGACCTTCAGAATTTAGTAAATAAGGCTAAAGCTCATTTTAAACAAATTGATATCTTGGTCAACGTGGCGGGTGTTTCCAGCCAGCATCCTTTTCATCTGCAACCCATCGAAGATTTTGAAATGTTGGCAAATACAAATTATTTGGGCTATGTGCGTCTGATACGTCTTGTTATACCTGACATGGTTGCAAGAAAAGAAGGTCATCTGATCAATGTGGTTTCAGGCTCGACGCTCTGTGATCCTATTCCTCGTACCTTTTTGGCATACAGTTCGCTCAAGATGGGCTTACGCGCTTTTCTAAAAGGTTTGTTTTGGGAAATGCGGGAGCATAATATAAAAGTAACGTCTTTATTACC
>JADFXX010000016.1 GCA_015233335.1 Candidatus Omnitrophota bacterium
GTTGTGTGATTATTTAAGCAATTTACAGGTGGATGATAAGGGGTTAGGAAGGGAAGCAGATCCAGTGCCGGGGATGCTGGGAGATATTTATCAGGGAGCGCCGGCAGGGTTACAGAAGGCGGTGCTGCAGGGATTAGCTAACAGGGCCGCGTATGATGGCAGGGCAGGAGCCCGGTTTGTGAGTTTATGGGAGGCAGAACGCAAACCAGATGTTGTGGAGGTGGGCGTTGAGTTAGCAAAGAAGGTAGGCCAGAGCAGAGAACAGATTTACACGAAGCTGGTGGACACGTTACTGGTGAATGCAGGGACAGGAAGAAGTGATCAGGATTTAGCGAACAATGATCAGTCTGTGGGCGTGTTGGTACCTGCGCTCAATGCGCAGATCGGCAACGATGAGGGAACAAGACGGGGAGTGATTGCCTTGATCAATGAGCGGTTAGGGTCTAATAGCAGCGGAGATAATGGGATGAAGAGATTGGTTGCCGGGGATGTGGTCCAGATGCTGCAAGGGAATAAAGATCCTCAGTGGCGCAATGGGATGAACAGATTGCATAAGGCGGCGTATGCGGGTGATGTGGGAGGAGTGCAGGAAGCGTTAAGGAATATACCAGTGGGGATAGATCTGCATGTGACCGAGGTGAGTCAAAGCGTATATTTATCAGAGATCGATGCAATCCAAAGAGGATCAAGCATAGGGCCTGATGTGAAGAGAGCATTGGCAGAGTGGTTATTGGGAGTTCAGGACGAAGGGGCCAAGGGGGTTGCACGGGATATGGGAGTGGCCGGACTGCATGATCTTTTAGGCATGGATATGCCAATGACTAGTAAGAAAGAATTGATGGAAAAAGTCTCTAAGTTGAACACAACAGCGGCCGCACAAATATTGGCAGAGCGCCTGACAGACAAGAATCCGGCGATCAGGAGTTGGGCCGCTACATATTTGGGGAACATGGATCCTAAGGTGCAAGGGTACGTAGTTGAGAAAGCAGTGGATGCTTATTTAGCGGAGAACGGCGCCCTCCCGGAGGATGGAACATTGCCCAAGATCAATGTTCTTGCAAAGAAGGTGGACACTCTCTCAACAGCATCTGCAACGACATTGCCCGTGACAATGCAAAACGACGGATTACAAACCGCCCCGACCTTTACACTCAACTTCAAAGATGCAGCCCCCATCCTGAACCCCGGAGAGGTGGACGGTGACCGGCAGATTTTCGCAGGCATTAAGAACAATCTTCAAACCAATCTAACACCGGTAGCAGTGAGGACAGTGCCTCAAGATCAGCTGGCGGATCTGCTAAACAGGTTCATGAGCGCGGATGATGAGCAAGTCATTATGGACACGGCCGATTTGTTAAGAGGCAGTCAAAACTGGACCGTATTTAAATCACTGCTGGTGAAGTTAGAGGATCTAAGAGATACCAAGCCCAAAGCTCAGCTGCATATCGTTTGTGCCTTAAGCCAGTATCAAATGCAGGGCTCTTCTCAATATAACAGTCCGGATGCGCAAACAATGTTAAGACCTTTAACAGACCTGATTGAAAGGACCAAGGATGATGACTTAAGAGCAGCAGGTATTGAGGCCTTGGGGAATTTAGCAGATCAGACCTTGGTCAATAAGGTTACAGGCATTATGCAAAGCACATCCAAGGATGCATTGATGCCGGTTGTCACAGATGCGACAGCCAAGTTTGCGGTAAGAACACAAAGCGGGGATGCCCTAGGGATGGCCATGGCCCGTGGGGTGTTAGATGGGGAAGCGGTCAATGATATGAGAGTCCGATGGCTGCCGAACTGGATGGGAGGAGAAGATCAGTACAAGTACAATTTAAGGACACAGGCGTATTTTGATGGGATACGGCAGATGGGGCCGTTAGCCAGACCGGCGTTAGAACAACTGGTGCAAGAGGAGCTATACAAAGAGGGAGGATTAAAGAAGGTTATCCAGAATTTGTATCCGGCGTACGGGCAGATAGTGACAGCCGCCCAGCAGGAAGAGAAGTTCAGGGAGATTAAGGCGGGATATATCAATCCTCCGGGTGTAGGACGCTGGTTGCCTACAAGATTGTGGTATGGGTTTATGTTTGACTGGGTTGTCAACCCATGGGTGGCGGCAGGCAAGTTGGCTGTCGGTATTGTTGGGTTAGGACTATTATTATGGCTCTTAAAACGTTGGAAGAATCGTAAACAAAAAGAACAGTCGCCGCCGACACTCTCTACTAAGACAAATGGTTCGCAAGATTCTAACGGAAAGAACGGAAAAGAATCCGAAAAAGATACAGGGAAGGACAAAATACCATTTGATCTTATGGAGGAACGTCTGGATGTATGGGAAAGCCTCTTGAACAATAAACCTCAAGGGGTGAGGTTCGGGGAGCATGAAATCGGTACAATTTTAAATACCGTCCAGTTTATTAAGGACAGAAGTGAGCCAAATATTCATATCGAAGAAATGTATGAAAACGAGAAAAGGCTTGGGTATGTTTATGGAAAAATGATCGTCCTGTTAGAGAGGACCACGAAGGCCCTTAACGAAGAGCTGAGTAGAGATGGCTGGGATGAAGACATCCATTTGAGAATGAACATGATGTTGGAAGACATGAATCAGGAGTTGGTCGAATACATCATTCCTTATCGTCGGGCAGTAATGCATATTCATAAGGTCATTGTTTTAGGATCGTATCGGTTTTATTTATCAACGCCCAAAGAAGGGGAAACTTTACTGGAAAAATTGAAGAGATATTCGCAAAAATTTGCAGAATGGTTTATCAGGAAATTCCCGCTATTTTCATTTAACAAAGAGATCCGCGATGAAGCAAGCGATTTTTCAGAGGTTTTTGGAAAGGTGATGGCATGTCTTCATCGGGATGAAAATCTGGCGCCCCAAGAGTCTAAGAACATCATGGATGAGTGGAGGAAATTTTTCCTTAACGCAGAAAAGTTGGGTCAAGTTAAAACATCTAATCAACTCATAGAACAGGAAGAAATGGAGTTGGGGATCAGGGATAGCTTTGATTTAGGATGGATAGGTCGGCGTGTTTATTCGAGATTTGTTTCCGGCGTCGCCTTGATAATAACAATCATTCAACTGATCAATGCATTTAAAAATGGTTGGGGGTCGGGAACGACATGGACATTTATTGTTGCTGCTTGCGTCATTTATCTCAATTGGTATTTGCCATACCATACCAAGGGAGGACTTTTAACCACCATGGCCCGGGTTCGAGCCAATGCGGAAAGAATACGTAAGGATATTAATAAACGCAAGAAACAAAATGGGATTGATTTTGGCAAGAAAGAAATTCATCAACAGTTGGAATTAGATAAATTCTTCGATATAGCCTTAGAAGAAAGCCAAAAGAGTTGGGCCCAGCAGGGAGATTCGCAACGGGAAGCTACGTATCATGTGGCCTTTGTTACTCTTGACCAAAGCTTGATTGAGCAAGCTAAGAAGATTTTAATTCAAAGCCAACAGACACGACAAAAGGCGGGCTTATGGAGCGTTCCCATTGTCCTTATAGGTAAGCCCAATTTGGATCGATGGGAATCGTACATGATTGTCAAACATTATACCCGAGGATACAACGATCATAACGGAAAACTTCAAGTACGCACGATGGGTGAGATGTTGAAGGAACTGCATCAGCCCACTCAAAACCATACGGTCACGATATTAGGCGAAGAATTTTTACCCGAATCCTGGAAACAAAAACCCATGCGCGGTGATCACGGGGTTCGTTTCGGCGCTGTTTTAGGAAGCGGAGCCAGAAAAATGGCAGTGCTTTCACCTCTTAATTCAACCCTTCAAGGTTTAAATTTAAGATGGCAGGATGATTTCGATCGTTTTGTTCGTTCTATAAGAGCCGATGGACTCATGTACAATTTGGAATTTAAGTTGGCATACCTCAATACAGAACTTAAAACCGACCTAGTCAAGGATGTTTCCGGCATGATATTCATGCTTGACGATAATTTTGTTGTGGCGAGGGTAGGCCGTTCCCAACAAGGGAACATCGACCTGGGAACAGTGATGTTGACCAATAGGCAGATGAAGCAAGACGCTCTTGGGTTTGTGCACTTTAATGTTAAGACCGGACAAGTGCTCAGATTGCATGAGAAGGTGGGCGGGAACTATAGCGAAGAGGATCTGCGGCAATTGGGGAATTATTTGGAGGCAAGCGCATTCGGGGAACATTTTGACCTTTCACATCCCAACAAGCTGACGACTAATTTCTCAGGGTATTTCCGGGAGAATTGGAACAGTGATCAGCAAAAAGACCATCAGTATACCTTAGGCTTGGAACTACTTTACTCCTTTTATATGAATTATCCCTGGCGGGAAAAGATGACAAGGTATGTTGCCGATAGAGAATGGGAAAGGAACCCCATAGAAAAAAGGAATTTGACCGACTTTATAGCTAATGTTTTAGGATTGACCGGAGAAAATGCTATTGATGACCAGAGTCCATTGATTGGGGCTGCTGCAGAGTTGGGATGGGATAAAGTCTTTGTTAAACCAGACAACAGATTAGTAGCCGATCTTTTTGTAACATTGATCGACCTAGCGCAAGGTGTAGATGTCCAAAAATGGGTCAATATCAGATCCCGGCTGGCAAGTTATCCTTCGATTTATCGGGATTTTTATTTCTATTTGGTCGAGACCATTGCTCAGCAATTTGGCAGCCCAAAGATCAACATATCAACGGCCGGGCCTCCGTATTATAAAAAGGCTGTCTATGCCAGGATGAAATACTACAGTTTGCCGGAATGGGACCAAACTCCAAAAACAATGCCTTACAGCAAGTCACCGCTTTTACCTGCAGAGCATGCCAAAGCTGTGATTAACAACGGCGGCCATAGAAATATTGCCCAGATCACCGGGCTTTGGGATACCCAAGGGTTTTCCTTCCAAGGGCCAAGCCGCGGGATGAGCGCAAGATGGCAGGACACATTGAGGGAAATCGGAATATTTTTATCTAAAAATGTCCATGGTCCACCGGAGGTTTTAGGCAGGGTCGCACGATTTACCATGATCGTGACAACGGATTCGCATTTTTTGGGAACGGATGAGCAAGGCCGTATTTATAAAGCATCATGCGATATTGACGGAAAGACCATCTATCTTCATCCTGCATTTTTTGATCTTACCACGCAAGAGCAAAACGAGATTTTTTATCATGAACTCAAGAGCCACATCATCGATCATGAGCGCGATGAACAAAAGGCTCTAGCAGATACGGAAAGATTTACGGCGGGGACTTCGTTGGTCTACGGACAAGGCCTTGTTCAGATGTCCAAACAAGATTTTGCGCGAAAGATAGACGAGATCAATGCCCGACAAGTATACGAAAAGCGTGCCGATGAACTAGCGGAAGATTTATTCCGTCAGCCTTATCTGAGCGAAAGCAGAAAACTTGTCAAACGTATCGTTTATCCCGCAGCAGGATGGGACCGGGAGACCATTCTTGCCCTTCTCAAGCTCTTCCCCAATGTCGAAGAAGTTTTCCTGATCGACAGCAGCTATGATAAAGAAACCGAGAAGTTATGGAAACCGACTTTCTATGAGTTGTCCAGATATTACAAAATAGACACCGGGCGCTTGCGGATGATTAAGATCATCGCGAAAGATTACTATTTGACAACTATCGAGGATATTCCGGCATTAACATCTCCTTTCCTGGCCGTTGTGGTTGATAAAGGCCCCGGCAGGGATGGATATATGCGAAGGGAACTAGATTTCCGTCAAAAAGTTTTAGAACATGCGGGGATAGGCGGACTTGTCTTTGGAGCGAGCCATTGTGCGCCGCAAGTGCCAAAGCCCTTGGAATTTAGTGAAGCCTTAATGGCTGGGGCCAGTCTTCCGTATTTAATGGAATTTGAAAAGCGATGGTTCATTTCACGCGTTAACGGAAAAGATTTGAAAACAGAAGATGGCCCGGGATGTTCCGGAAATGTTTCACCACCAATCGTGGGGGATATCAAGACATTTATCACCAACAACAGGAACAAGAAGGAAAAGGCATTTTACGAAGTTGTGCTTGATCAGCGTTTGTTTGATGGCATTGTTGATGTGCCGGTCAAGGTGTTTGTTTTGTCTAAACAGATCCCGCGCGCACCTCCGGAAGGATTTATTTGGGACAGACTTACCCGCGGCAAAAATGCCACGCTCGAATTATATTATTCCTCCGAACTTGTTTATGAACGCAATAGGGACCTTATCCTCGAAGATGCTTATCACGCGCTTATCGAAAACCGGCTACTTGGGGCACGCAAGAATAAATTAACGCCGGCTCAAGCGCATACCCAAGCTGTCAAAGATACCGCTCAAAGATTCCCACAAAGCGCTGCCCGACTTGCCATAAGGTTTTCGCCCATCATGACCAACACGTGGATTGAAAATATTTTTGAAAGATATGCGGGGCTTTATAACGGCCTGTTGAAGTTCTTGACCAAGGAACTTAACTTGAAGTCGGATATTTTTGCCCGGATCGATCAGTCCTCTGATGAGGAAATTTTAAGGCAAGCCCAAGAAGTACTTCAAACCCCGGTCGATAAGGGTGGATTAGCCGATCACGCGGTTAATTATAATGAGGCTGAGAAGCGGTATTTATCGTTACGGGAACTTTTTATTAGTCCGACTTTGGGCAGCAGTGATATGAATCAATTTATAGGTTCATATTTAGGGTCCCTTACGATGTTTTTGCAAGGATCCTCTGTTTCCCCGCTGTCTATTCAGATTATTAAAGGCGTTTATGCGGTCATTAAGGCGATTGAGATCCTTTCCAGGAGCCAAAACAACATTCTATTTTCAAATCAAGATAGACAGTGGGTCAAGGTTCATTGTCTAGCGCATACAGATTTGGAGGGAGAATTTATTGCCGCGAATCTACATATTATCGGAAAGATCGCCCGACCTGCGAATACTGCGAGCAAGCGTCAAAGCCTGCTCAATATTTCACTTTTGTTAAATGAATTGCAAGGGTCTCAAAAGCAAGGGCAGCAAGCAAAAACAGTTTCCGTTCAGTCAGGTCGCCAACCATCAGTAGATGAAATCCTTTTCCGGGATTATTTTGAGGATATTTTTGAAAAAACCCTTGAGCTTTTGGTACTTCTTTCGCAAAGAATGCAAAGCCCTCAGGCGGATCTCCCAGCGGCTATAGCCAAAAGAGAAGAATTAGTGAATCAGATCTTGGATGTAGCTATCAGACATACTCCGCAACAGTTTAAGGAACAAGGGTATAAACAACAAGCCGCACGGCTGGCGGATCGTATCGTTCGTGCGGTTGAACTTATTAATGTATCCAATGAGCCGGCCGCATTTTTCTGCTTATTAGGAGTTATTCATAGGATTTCAGAAAATAGGATAGCACTTTTCAACAGACGTATTGCTCAGCGTCCGCGGGGTTCTGCGACGGTGAAAACAGAAGGTCGAGGCACAACTGTGCGTCAGCAAAGGCATAAGATTCTGCCCGGCGGCCGCAGGACGATGCTTGCGGATAGCCCATCAACCTTTAGCTCACGCTGGGAAAGTTTCCGCGGCATTTGCGATGCCGTTGAAAGCGAACTGAATGACCGCCGTAAAGTTATAGAAATAAGCGTAGATATCCAAAAGATTGCTTTGTCGCTGGAAAACGCTCCTCGCAATGACACAAACAAAGGTGTCATTGCGAGCCCCGAAGGGGCGAAGCAATCTTTTGGTCTTGAATTGGTACTAGAAAAACTGGGTGACCTGAAGTTGCTACAAGTTGAGGAGAAACGTATTGCTGGGCTACTTATAAGCACCGCCGCCCAAATTCAAAGAAACGGTAATCGGCATCAGCGTACGGCCCGTCGACTATTGCAGATGGCAGTGCGGTATTTGGATATAAGACGTCAAAATTCAGCCGGCATCGCCCGACAGCTTTTAAATAATCGGTTGGGACAACTTAGGCAGCAGATCGAACTTAGGAATGCGGACATAAAGGATCGGCTTCGTGGCATTGATAGCATCTTGAATAATGGACGTTGGTCAGACCTTATGGGAGGCAGGCCGCGTGGTGAAGTTGCCTGCGGATGTATCAACGGTGCGCGTAATCTAAATGCGATTAAAGGGGAACCGGATTTGAAGAAGCTGCATGGCGTTCTATCACAAGCTCTCGAAGGCCTTAAAGCAGGAGGGAGCGTTAATCCGTTCTTTAATCAGGCTCGGGGCATAATATCCGAGTCTAATATTCTTTTTACTGCGTGGCTTGATTATATACAAGCACTGGTGAATGCTGAACTTAACTCAGCTGTCAGTGTTGATCGCATCGCGATTTTGGAGAAAATCTTTAAGTATCATTCAGGCAATTTGTCTGCCCAGGGGCGGGCAATCTTTTGGGCCCGTCTCTATCAGGCCATATTTATTTCACTTTCTAATCCCATTTTTGCAGCAGCAACGTTTTATCAGGAAATTTTAAAGTTTTCTGCTTTGGATAGCCTTCCCCAATGGCTGGTTAACCAAGCCAATACTCATCCCCATACGATAGCATTTTTGAGGCAGGTTCAGGATGCCGGGCGCACTCATCTGAGACGTGAAGATCTCCCGGCACTCATGAGGGCCGTTGCCAGAGACTTTAACGTCAGTGACAGTCCCCAGAAGCTCCTCGAAGGCTGTATGCGTATTGAGCCCAGAACAGAGGGCGGCCCAACGGATCCTTCTAAACCCAGAGCAGGACACACAGCGGAAGAAGTGGTTGCAAGATTTGGAGAAATTAAGGATGGCGGCTTTGAGGGCTGGAGCGATGTAATTGAACAAGAGCGTGTCTTAAAGACGTTTTCCTGGTTTGCCCAAAAGCATCCCGAGTGGGCATGGTTTATCGAAGTGATCAAAACCAATGGTTTGATCAAGGCCGGTCCGGATAAAAAGGAAATTTTCTGGGGGGCCAATAATACAGATCAAGAACATCCAATCATTCTTATCGCCACCAACGGGAATGAATCATTCGAAGCCACCCTGGTCCACGAAATCGTAGCCCTTATCACGGGGGATCACGTCCAAGCGCAAAAGGTAGAAGCAGAGTACACCCAAAAAGATATTATTCCGGCTGTCGTCCGTGTTGAGTTTGGCGGTACGGGGCTTAGGGTTTATAGAATTGATAATGGTGAGATTAAGAAATCTATTCAGAGGGCCTGGAGGGAGAATTATGGAGACACCCGGGATACAGGGGCCTTAGTTAACTTTATTTTTCAAAATATTTTTGAAGTAGTTTATGGCGTTCCTGAAGATGTTGAAGTGATGAAAATAAAAATTGTCGTTGCCGCTCCCGTGGATGAAAAAACAGGCAAGGTAGGAGTGCCGTTTAAGGCGCCTAATGTGCCGTTTAATAATTATCCATTGGCCGGTATTATTCATAAGAAATATGAGCACTTGACGGGTAAGAAGGTTGAGGTGACGGTTGTAAATAATACCAAAGACAGGCTTTTAAGTGAATTGGCCCAAGGCCGTTTAAAGGCAGCACAAAATGGGGCTCTTGTGATAATCGGCACAGGGTGTAACGCGGCTATTGCCATTAACGGTCAAATGTTTACGGATCACGGCAGATTGCTCGAAATAGGACATAATTTAAGGGCTAAAGCCAGATCCAATTATCCGGGCTTTAACAAATTGCAATGGTCATTTAATCCTCCTAAATCCAGACCGGGCGACAGATTAGAGCCTAAACCTAACGTTTGGAGCTTTGAGCGTTTGTGTTCAGGCCCTTGGCTGGCGCATGATTTTATTGCAAGGAATCAATTTTTGGCGATGACGGTTATTGATAGGTATATGAAATATCCTAAAGGCGTAGAAACTCCTCAAGCGGTAGTTAACCTTTTATTGCATACCGGGAAATTTGAAAAAGAAGAAGATGAAGCTTTACGAGTACGAGCTACAGAGGCTTTGTTGGTCGCCATTACCAAAGCGGTTCATGGAAATCATGCTTATGCCGTGGCCTTTGTTCAAGAAAAAGGCTATGAGATCGGCAGGGCCTTGGCTGCTATCATCAAGCAGTATCCGCATCAAAAATGGATTCAAAATATTGTTTTAGCAAATAAAGTGGGAGAAAACTGGGCCCGACCATTGAAGGACAATGAAGCGGATATTTTGTTGGATAGTATTCGTCGTGGGATCAATGATGATTTGGAAATTGCAGGATGGGAAGAAGAACACAGAACAGCGGTGATGGGAGGATTAGCGCGTACATTAAAGGAAGAGGTTTTTATTGATCGAGTCAATCAAGAAGAGATCGATGATTGGAAAGCCAATAATCCAAAGACAAATACAGATTTGACTAAAAATATTAACGGCAATGGTTTTAATGTTTTGAGGGCCGGGTTAGCTTGCGGGGTTATCGTTAGGGTCACAGATCAATTGGATCCGAATCAAAATTATAGCGGGAAAATAGTATTTGCATCCAAATTAGACAAACAGCAGGTTGGGGAGTTGATCCGCCAAGGGGTGAGTGGATTGATCACTCAGCAGGGGAATTCTTTAGGCAAGGCTGCAAGGTTAGCCTCACACAATATGATCCCATGGATTGAATTATCCAGAGAACATCTATTAGACAGCGCCCAAGAGTATGTTATTGATACCCGGTTAAAGTGTTTCCTGCCGTTCTCGGAATATGCCAATTTGCAGCGTTTTCAAGAGGCTGTTGAACAACGCTGGGAAGATACCGACTTCATTCTGCAAATAGCGCCCTCAGTAATGGATCCATTACCGATCGAGGAACTTATTGTCGTAGGCCGGCGGATCATTGCTGCACGCGTATGGTTGAAAAAGGAACTCAGGCAGATTGATAGTATGGCCCATCAAGCCAATATCAGGATTTTGGACATTCAAGGACGCAGGGGAGAATTTTATCCCAACGGCATGATAGGAGAATTTTATCGTAATTCAGATACATATCTATCCGCTGTGCGTGCTTTACTTCGTCGAGAGATAGCTGGCCTTCAAGATCAAATGAGTCGGGGCCGCGAGATCGATTATGTTCATGCTGACCGCATGATCAAGGCGGCAGAAAGATTTAGGATCATTTGGGAAAGACAAGAAGATAAGGATTTCATCCAGGAGGTTGAAAAACGCCGATCCCAAAAACTATTAAAGATCAATATAAAGCCTTGTATCGGATTGGGGGACATCAAGCTTGCCGGTTCTAACAGGCATTTAGGACAGGAAATTTCATATCAGGCTAAGATAAGACGATTGGCCTTGGATCGCAGGTTTAGAAAGTATTTTTGTTCTCCCAATGGGTTTGTGGCAACCACTCACCTGTTCCGTGAATTCTTAGAAATAAATGGAATAGGGCAAGCGGTCAACGGTCTTATTTTAGGAAGAAATGCTGCTGTGAGTCCCCAGGGAGGGAGCTCCTCTGCTGCATTAATACCCGCAGATCAGGCGTCTAAGTCTATCAGGGAACTGATAGAACAAGCCAGGGATGAACGATCAGTAGTCCAAGCTTTGGTCACGGCATTTCATAAATATTTGAAAATTGGAACAACACCGGTTTATGTGCATTGTTCTGCGGTCATGGAAAATGACATCATGATCGATCTTCCTGATGAGCGCGGGACAGACGATGCCCCCATTACCGCTTTTAACATATCTGAAAAAGCATTGGCCCTATGGGGGGGGTATTTTAATCCGGAGATTATTCAGTATATTCGGGATAAATATAGAAGTTTTAAAGCGCAAAACAAGGGGGATGAATTTAATTGGTCAATGTATTATCCTTCCCTGTTTATCCAGCAGAAGATCAACGCTAAGGTCTATGTCGCGCATGCCACCATTGATTCCCGTGATAATGACGGGACACAGGATATTTCTAACGTGGCGGTTCATCGGATGAGCGCCATTGACAATGACGGCTCAGAAGCGGATCTGTATGTGTGGGGTAAAAATAACGGCAATCAATTGCTGCACCTGCAAGGGACACAATTAACTTCTAATCAAAGGGCCATGATCCAGCAACTATATACGGACCGAAATGCTCAACGGATGAGGGCATTTGCCGCAGAACTTGAAAAGCACTACGGCGGTCCGGTACTCGTACAGTACGGTATTCAGGAAGATGGGAAAATTTATGTTTTTGGTGTGTCCAGATTAATGTCATTCAGTGATTTTACAGCAGCTTCCGTGCGCACGACCCTGATCCCGTCGGGGGTTAGTGTTGAAAAGACAAGCGAAGGCAAATTTGAAACAACATTACGTGTGCGCATAGAAAGTGATGCGGTGAATGTTGAGAAATTAGTTACAGCTCCCGAGATAGTACTGCTCAATCTTAAAGAGACAGGCATGAAGCAGTTTATTATACCGGTTAAAAACCAATGTACAGACCCCCGCACCGAGTCTATGCGTGTACACAATCCTCTGGAATTTTCTCGACATACTGAAATCGACCCACAGTTAAAGCAAAAAGTCCTGGTGATTACCATTCACGGGTTGCCCCAGATCATTTCTTTGAAGGTTGGTAGGGGGCTGGCTGAAGGAGGGTATGCGGTTCTGGCAGAAGGCACCATGGAAGTAGAGCCGCATATGCATACTATAGCGATCGATCCTGATCAAGAACATCATCGGGTTTATGAGGTTGATGCGGCCAAAGATATGATGAAGGTTTTTCTCCAGGCGGATGCAGAATTTAACGCTATGGCGGCCCAAAAGGCCAAGGCCAATCCAGACCCTATTGGCTTTTGCGGAAATGCCACTGACCAGGCCAAAAAAGGCTTCTTGGAATTAGTCCATAATGGAACCATTCAAACAATCGCCTTAACTGGATATGGAGAGCTTATCGTCAGATCGGCGGTCAGGGGCCTAAGAGGAGATCAGGATATTCATGTAACCTTTAAGGAATTTAATTATGAATCTATTCCCCAGGAGTACCGCAATGATCAGTTAAGGGATTTACAGCCGTTTACGATTTTTGCCGCAACCTATGGAGATGATCATCATGTTATAGTTTATTTTTCTCAACCCGCACGCAAACGATTTGATGAGCTCTTTTCTCCGCTGGACAGCAGAAGGCGGGATACAGCTCTTAAGATCATCTCCAGGCATGAAATTGTCGAACTTAACGGTGTGAGTCATCCGGTTGCGGTACGCCTGCAATGGCAGGCTGTGAGTGCCGAGGGAGCTGAAGAAGTCCGTTCAGACATAGATGCCTTGCAGAATTTGGAGAGTGAAATAACGCCTGTCGGGCGTAACAATGTTAATGTGGCTAATTTTAACGGACGGGTGATCGTCCATGACCAGCAAGGGTTGGCGCGTGAAGAACTCCGTGTTCATATACCTTTGCGGAATTTGGACTTTATGATCAACTTTTTAAATCATCTGAATATTTGGTTTTCTTTTAGTTCGACCGGCCGGAATCAAACCATCATGGAATTACAGTCCATTTTTGGGGAGCTCATCAGTAGGATCAATGAGATCAATGAGGCAGAAGGGATCAGGGGTCTTTTAGACCGGATCATTGCCAGTCACGGCCGTGAGGGGCAAAGGATCATTCTTTTGTTCAGACGCTGGGGGATCGAAAACGGCCAGTTAGTGAGAGTGACAGAGGGCAGGCCGTCCATTGAAGACCTTATTACCAATGCACTGGATTTTAACGCCACTGCCGGACTTATTCCTTCCGTGAGAGAAGATATGGCAGGGGATGTCGAGAAAGAAAAAAATAGAATAATTCAGGCATCCGGTCGAATGAAAGCAGCGTGTTTGTTACGCATTCCTGATCCGTTATTTAAAATGTTCTACGGCGCGGCGATCGATTTTGTTTTAAATGAAACTGTAACACATATTACCAATAACCGCAGCTGGGCAGAATACGCGCTTATAGAAACATTTGATAGATTGAAACGAAAAAGTCTGGCCGAAGTGGAAAAATTAGAGAACCAGCTTAAGGACCCCAAAACGACTCAAGAAGAGCGCGTACACATAGTGTCCAGCATTAAGGCTAAAAAGAAAATTCTGGGGGTCTGGTATGAGTTGCCAAAATTTGTTGACGATCTGCTTTGGGAACTTTTGCTTTCTTATGAGGATTATCAACTCCCTGCTTTGAAAAGCCTGGTGGGAGGGTTAGCGCACAAGCAAGCGCAAGCCCTGAGGAATAAAGTGGCGGATGCATATAAAGAAGGGGGAAGAGCTGTTGGCGGTCAGGAAGACCCCTTATTGCGTCATATTGATGCTTTCCGTTGTGTTTATCTCAAGCATGTCCTAAAGGCGACTGAAGGCATGCTTCGAGGAGAAATGAGGCATTGGAGTCTGCATAGCCTGATGGAGGAGCAAGCAGCGGCGGCATTAATATCGAAAGGTGCCCTCAAGCCATTGAGAGAATGGGAAAAAGCGTATCAAGATCATTATGCTTCCTCTATGCCGGCCGCCAATGTTCATAAATTAGTAGAATCAGAGGCACAACGGCTTTGTCAGACAACGGCCGCCTACTTGATAAGGGAAGCGCAGATGGCGACCCGTTTCTTATCCGGGGAAAGTGCAAAATCACCCACCGTCATAGTGTTAAATTATATTCCCCTCCCAGAGGAGTTGGAATACTTCCAGCGTTTGTACGGTAAAGAAATAGTTATTATTAATACGCAGGGCACGGCGCTCAATCATTACGCTTTGGTGGCGCAGTCTTATAAGATACCTGTTTATATCATTGATGCTTATGATGAAGAAGCTCTTAAACGATTAAGAAACACCAACACTGAGGTGCTGGTTTCCGGCGGACGCATTTTTGTTGAACCTAACCGTTTTACGAAGGACAAGATGGAAAGGCTTGCCGGATTCATGAAGTGGCAAGATTCTTTAACCGAAGATTCACATGATGAAAGTGCCACCAGAACAGCCGCAAATGCGGATCATCCGAAACTCATCAGGGCGGCTGTTGATCAGGGGGCTAATAAAATCGGATTATTACGCACAGAGGACATATTCCAGGAACTGTTTATTCCATCCAAGAATAAACTTAAAGACTTGTTCAGAGAGCGTTTTGAGGCGGCCGGAGGCCGATTGGTATCAGGACGTATGATCGATTTGTCAGGAGAAGATAAAAGACCGCTGGCATTTGGTTTTATCGGCAATAGCGGTTCGCGTTGGTTTAATGATCATCCGGTGGGCCGTGCCGTGGCCCGCCAGATCATGCGCAGCTGGATCAGTCTTTACAGGGAAGGGATTCAATCGATCCAGCTGATGTTTCCCATGATCGAGGAGAATAAGGATTTGGGCGAAGCTTTAGCCCAGTATGCGGCGGCCAAAAAGGAAAAGGGAATTCCCGAAGACGAAGGTTTATTTTCGCTTGGGATCATGGTGGAAACTAAAAAAGCCGGGATGAGTATTGATGAACTATTACGCGGGGAAATTGATTTCATTAGTTTTGGTACCAACGACTTGACCCAGTACCTGTACAATGTTTCTCGCACGGCACAAGAACAATGCGAGCAATACGATAGGATCATGCCGTTTATGACCTTGGTTATGACCGTTGATGCCCGCAAAGCTATACAGGTTGGAAAAACCAGGAACCGGAAGATCGTCGTTAATATTTGCGGGGATATAGCCGCCCGCAGGGATTTCTGGCCGGTATGGGCTTGGTGGCGTAAGAACGGCATCGATGTGACTTTAAGTATGCCGGCACCATTGATCAATACCTTCCGTGCCTGGGCCGCAGCCATGGAAAACCCTTCTGAGGAAGATGTTAAAAATACGCTTGGTGCGCTGTATTCTTATTTAGATACCCTTCCCGCTCAAATTCCTGATTTGAAAGAGGGGATAAAAACTATAGATACTAAGGAAAATAAAGACCTGCTCAATAAACTATTAGGCCAAGTCGTTGAAGCTGTCGAACTTGCCCTTTATCGTCGGACAGTTCGTAAGATGCTGCAAGACATCAACAGGGATGCCTGGGAAGCGGCAGTGTTTGACCTTGAGGGCACGCTTTTTGTTTCACACGAGCTTAATCAAAAATGGATGAGCAACCTTATTAAAGCAGCCGAATCTCACGGCTGGACTGGGAACAAGGTTGAAGAGCTCATGTGGAAGACGGAATCTTTGGGAGAAACAGCCAGAGAACTGGGCATCCCAACACAGGAATTTTATCCGCGCGTTATGGAAGACTTTGATCCACAAGAGCTTGGGATTAAGCCTAACAGGTATCTGATAGAACTCTTTAAAATCCTTCATGAGTATATCAGTTTGGCCGTAGTTTCTAACGGAAGCAATGTACAGATGAATAAAATCATTGATGCTTTGGGGCTTGCTCCGTATATTGATGCCATGGTGACCCGAGAGTCTACCATGGGACTATTCAAATCAACACCGGAATTCTTTAGAGCGGTATCAATACATCTTAATCGTGATAATGCCCAAAAGATACTAGTTGTAGGGGACAACGTGACCCGCGAACTTTTGCCGGCTGCGGATGCGGGGATGTTTGGTGTACGCGTTCTAGATCCCCAAGACATAATCTATGGTTTGCCGGGTTTAATGCAAGGGATAACTGATTTGGCCGAAAAACGCAAGGCGGCTGTGGAAGTTCGAAGCACTGATTATTTTATTTTGCCCTACACCCACCGTGATGATATCGCACGAGACAATCCGCATCCGGCTTGTTTACGCAACCCATCCCAACCAGTCTCTCAAGCAAAATTATTAAAAGAGCAGGCCAATCCAAAGGTTTTGGTGGGCGATAACCCTAATATGCAAATTGCCTTTGAAATGGTGAGGATGATGGCCAGGGCACACCTAAGAGGGGATATTGCCAAACTTGCTGAAGATTTTAATAGAAATGTGAATGGTGCCAGGGGTGCCCCGTATTGTATTTATTCCGCCCGCCTTACTATTGAATATGCCTATGTTGATTTAAAGAACGCTTCGATCATTCTTGCCCAAGATATTCTTGATAATCCGCAAAAAATAGCCAGAGCCTTGATCCATGAATTAGGCCATCTTGCCAGAAATACCGGAGATAATGAGCAGGAATGTCAAAATATGGAAGGATGGATTACAGCCGGCAGTTTAGCTGAAGCGGCCTATCAAAAGTTTTTGCATGGCAATGAATTTGGTGTATCGCAATACCGAAGGACAAGCGGTAAATATGGCGTATTTATGGAGTCTAATTTAAAGGTCCTCAACAATGCCCTAGAACGGGCCCATTATGATGAGACCTCAGACGGTCTTCTGATGCAGCATGGTCGTCGTGTTATTGATTTAGGCAGTGGTATTGGAGGTGCCGCTGTTATTTTTGCCTTGTTTGGCGCCAAGGTCACTGCTATTGAATACGAAAAAGATCTCCATCAGGCGGCATTGCAATTTTACGCTCGATTGATTGAAATGGGAGTGCTGCGCGGAGATGAGATCAATTTTGTCAACGGCAGCTTTTTGGACCAGCAAGTGGACTTTTCTCAAGCGGACATTCTTTTTTATGATGACGGGGGGTTAAAGCCTGAATTTATGGAGCAATTGAAAGATAAGATCACCCGTGAATTGCGCCCTGATGCAAGATTGCTATTGTTTAAGAGATTGTCAGACCCCTATGAAAGATTTCCGCAAATGAGGGTTATGTCAACGCTTTCCTATTCCGGATTGGTGCATACGGATGTTCTGGCATTGCGGCCATACGCTAAGGACGGCTCATGGGGGAAAAGTTTTGCCTGTGGTGAAAATATTTATGATCAATATGGACATCTGATACCGGTTGTTGAAGAAGCGCTCAATCAAACCATTTCGACATCTGTTCACAAACCGTTTGTTGAGATAGCTGCAAGCCTCCCGTCCGCCGTTCAACAGGCTGTTCTGGAAGATAGCAATTTAAAAAGTCTGCTTGAAGATGATCGTGCGGTCATGGTTATGCCCCAATCAGAGCTACGCGCACAGTCCCCTCCGTATCTATATAAAGACGGTTCAAGGGTCGTGATCAGTTATGTTCAAGATAACAAGATATATCTACCGTATGGATTATTGTTCTTACCAGCACCTCTCATATCTCAAATTATCGAATTCGAGCTGAAAAATTTAGCGGATGGTCATGAGGATATCCACCAAGCCTTAAAGCTGGCGAAGCGCATTTTAGGTAACTATTTCTGGAGCACGCATCCGGACGCACAACAGAGGAAGAAATTCGGTTTTATACAACGTGTTGTCGATGACTTATGGCCGTCCGAGCCAGTAGAAAGTAGTGGATTGTCTGTATATGGAGCATACAAAAGATTAATTCTTAAATATGCGGATGTTCCGGGGATGGGGACTCATTTAAAACAATTATTAAAAAGCCGTCAAAAATCCCAACGGCATGAAGTCATTGGGGAATTGTTTGCTTTGGATTATTTAATGACGCATGTGCCCGGGGCACAGGTCATTGCAATGAATACGTTTTTAGAAGGAGCTGAAATTGATGTTGTTTTATCTGTGGTGTTATCGGTCACGGGCGACAACGCTTTGCCGGATGGAATTTATATCGTTGAGGTAAAAGAAGATAGTTTCACGGATTTAAGGTCATTGATCAGCGCTGCCCGGCCGCAGGTTAAAAGACAGATAAGACGGGCAGACTCTATACGGACAGATGACCGTCCTGTTTATCATATGATTATGGCCATAGGATCTCATGTCAATTCGCCGGATGCCGGAATAATTTTTGAACACCAGTGGCCCGTGTCCAATGGTTCAGCTAAAGTATTTACCGTTCAAGTTAAGGCCGACATAGAAGCTGTCGCCCAAGGGCTACAATCTCCGGATCACAGTCAGCTTGAGCGTTGGTCCAAGGAAGAGACAGAACTTGTCAGGATTTTAGGTTTGGATCAAGGCCCTCGACCGGTGAGGTCAGCGGAACCAAGAGTTAGAGAAGAAAAAGTCACTGTTCGTAAAATAGACTTGACTGATGAAGCGCGCTTGGCGCGTGAAGTTAATGGTTGGGGCCAAGATTTCCTAAAGGCGGGGATTGCAATCGAAGGGCCAAAATTAGCAGAATTTTTAAGTGTTTATTTGACTCGAAATCCACAAGGCAAGCTCAGTTTCTATCGAGGCCGTTCGCTTCTTCAGGAATGGTTTAAACAGTTGCGTCAAGATAATCCTGATGCCGACAATGGAGATATTTTTGGATTAGTCTGGTACAAAATCAATGAAAGATTAGGCCGGTCTTCTAGCGAGGGGCAACATGTGCCTAATGGGGCAAATCATTATGATTTGGATATTCCGGCTGATTTTTCTTCCAAGGGATCTAACACAGATATTCAAGGGTGTATTGAAATAAGCGGTCATAGCTATCAATTTGACAGGAGTGTCAGAGGGCCGTTGAGCCGCGATGAAATTCGTCTTTTAGATCTTTTAGTCAAGATGCGTTCGTACACCAAGCGCGGGCCGCCCCGGTGGAATGTGATCATAACCTCTGACCGGGCAAAGACAGATAATAAAGTCGCCCGGGTCGATATAGATACTAAAACAGTCACACTGCACAGATACTTCTTTAGCCTGCCTGAAGGCAAACAATTTGAAATTCTCTTCCATGAGTTGATCAGCCACATTGATGCCGGTTTGCGTGATGAATCAGCGGCCATGGCCCATACCCGAATCAATTTTATTGATCTTTCAAAGGCGCGTTACAAGGGCAAAATAGAAATTTTTGATCCTGACCAAAATCCTAAACGGGTATGGATTTATTTGCACCGGAAAGTGCTTGGATTTTGTGCGGCACTGCTTTTACTTGCTCCGATCGTGGATCCCAACGCACGTCTTTATACCGGAGTATGGGCGGTTATTATCGGCGCCATCGGGGCGGGGATTCTTTTAGCGATTACCCTTTTAGGGTATCGGCATCCGCGTTCGTACAAAAATTTAGATGTTTATTCTTTTGCCCAGGGGGCCTTGGATTCTTGGGAAGGCGGCGTTTTAGTCCAAAGGGAAGACGGAAGTTTTGCGATTCTTGTTGAAGACAATAACCTTAAAGCTTTGCGTCATGAAGAAGCGGAATATGTGCTTCGCATCAATGAAGGGGAAGAGCTTTCGCAAGAGGAGTATCATCTTCGCGCATTGGCGACCACCGGCCGTTATAGAGAGCAATGGACACATAGCGGTTTGGCCGTTTCAAAAATAGAGGGAGTGGCTTGGGTTATTGCGGCTTGTAATGGCAGCTCTTATGGCCAAGGTGTTGAGGGGGCGCATAGCATAGGTCGTGTCAAGCAAAAGTCGTTAGAGGATCTTCTTGAGCAACTTAATTTAGAATGGAAAAAGGTTTTGGCAACGACTCATCGATGGCCCAAGTCTATTGCCGTCTTGGGCGGGGCCCGGCTGACAGCGGAACATCCCTATTATCAGCTGGGATTTGAACTGGGCCGAGAAATGGCCCGCGCTCAAATCCCTCCGCGTACCGGCGCCGGTCCCGGGGCCATGGAGGCCGTGATGGTGGGGTATATTTTTGAGAGATTAATATTAAAAGACAGCAAAAAATTAAAATCCCGCGCTACTCAACTAAAGCAATTGATCAATGACTTAAAAGCCTTTTGTCCTGCAGACGCCAGCCAGCCGATAAAAATAAAAGATATCGTAAAAATTGCGGATATTTTAAAACAAAAGAAAGATCTCTGGCTGGGCATTCTTAATCTTTTGCCGACCCAGGGGATCCGCATAGAGCTTGACTTTGAACAGGAAACCAATTTCTTTTCTCAAAGAACCGAGAGATTTGAGTTGTTCCATACACGTAAAGTAGCCCTTAATGAAAATATTATGGGGACTATTTATTTACCCGGTGGTTGGGGGACCTTGGACGAACTTTTTGAATATTGGCGATTAGGCAGGCCTATTGTTTTCTTGGGCAAAGATTTTTGGCAGCCGATCGTGAATAGATTTATGAAGGGGCTGGCAGATTCAAAGATGCTTGGGCAGTTGGATTATCGCGTCGGTGTTTTGGTGACGGATAATTATAAGGAGGCCATTGACTATATTGAAAATGAGGCTAAAAAGCACCCAATTGCCCGTAAGACGAAAAAAGAGCTTGAAACGATCCACACAGAAACAGGAGAGGCTTTAAGGCAGATGGCTTCTTTAGACCGCTGTGTTGTCATTATGGGACATCCAAACGAAAATGACAAAAGCTTGGAGATTACAAGGCGGCTGATCCAATCGGTGATAGGCCTTAATGGTGTAGGGATTCGTATTGCTAGTCTTTCTCCAGTTTATGATCTTATACAATCGGCTAGGCAAGAGGGGTGGCTTAAAAAATTACAGGTGTTCTTATACGACAGCTCTCCTGATGGCCAGCTGGCGAGGGTATTGCAAAAAGACAGGGAGGACCTTAATGGGCGGTTTATGATCATCAAAAATGAATCTAACCATCAGCTGATCACATCTTACAACGCCAGCGCTTATATTTTTCTGCCAGGGGCCGTGGGGACTTTTAACCGGTTGTTTACTCTGCTGACCCTTATGCAGACAGGCAAGATCCGCCGGCGTCCGATTTTATTGGTTGGAAGGAGATTTTGGCAGGGGTTTTTCGATATACTACGCAGACAGATGTTGGAGAGGGCTGATGGGCTTAAACTTTTTTCATTGAAGGATCTAGATCAATTCAAGATCGTCGATGACTATAATATACAGCCTATTCAAAAGTATCTAATTGAGGAGACCTTATTGCAGCGTTTTGAGGACCATATCCGTGAATTAGCTTTGCAGGGAAGAGAAATTGTTCCGGCCAAGGAGTTGGTCGATCTTATTTATCAGAAAGATTTAAGAAAACTCTGGAGAGACAGGAAATTCATGTCCCGTATCGAGACCATAGCGAGAAATGTCGGATTTGTTTATACGGGCAATGGCGTTGCCCGTCCTGTTCAGGCAGAAAATTCTCCGAAACATGAAAGTCGTTTCCAGAAGGCCGTTCGGGCGCTGAGGACCAATGGTAATACTAAAGATCCGACTAAGCCTCGCGAAGGAAAAACATTGCAACAGGCCCAAGAGAGGCTCCAAGCAATGGGCTTGGATAAAGTTCAGGATCCAAGGGAACTTGAAGAAAAAGGCTTCTGTCGTGTGGGCCGTAATAATATCCCTGATTTCGTTAAAGAATTAAGGGCTTATTTAGAAGAAATAAAGGACACCATACGGCTTGCTCGCCTTGACAATTTGATCAGTACAGGCCGGCTTTGGACGGGTGAAGATACACAAGAGGTGCTGGAGGGCGCAAATAATTTTAATGGGGGTAACGAAGACAAATTTTTTGCAGTTATTTTCTTAAACAAAAATCAGGATCCTTCCTCAACCCTGCTCCATGAAATCTATGGAGGCGCGCATCCGCAAAACTGTGAACAGGAAATACAGTATGATCAATTCCGTTTGAGGAAGGTTTTAGACAAATATTCGATATTTGCTCCAAGGGGGATTACAAAGTTTACCCGCGGGAGCAAAACAGGCGCTTATTTGGCGGTTGAAGACAAACAAGACGGGCAATGTTATGTGGTTAAGAGATATCATCGCCAAAAAGCGCCTGCTATTGAACAGCTATCCCAAGATATTGAATTTATGCGTTCGAGAGGGCTGGAGAATGTACGTAAGTTATTACCTACACTGCTGGCCTATGACAAACTCGGGCACGTTATTGTTTCCCCTGAGCACAGTCCGTGGATTTATATCGTCTATTCTTTTATTCCAGGGGATGTTTATAAGTACGGGGATATGTCCAAAACACAAAAAATTAAAATGCGACGTCGCCTTGCTGATTTGCATACCTCCCTGAACGACCTGCCCATCTCAGCGCAGGAAATTACGCAATTTAGAAACAATAAAATGCCAAAATATTATCGGTACAATCGGTTCAATAGAGAGGCATTAGCAGCGGGATATATCACCCAAGGAGAATTTGAACGGTATGGTCATTTAATCGCCCAGTTGAGTCCGCACAGGCTTCATGGGGACTACCATAGCGGTAACCTTGTTTATGAGGGAGAAAATGTCAAAGGGATCATTGATTTTGTGCCCGGATGCGTTGGTTTTTGGGTGGAAGATTTTCTAAATGGGCTTTTTATTCCGTACCATAAACAAGAGGGGAAAGAGAACTATGAATTTAATGCGGAAAGTTTTAAGCGGGCGTTAAGTCAATATCAAAATCGCTTGTTGGAGATCCGCGAGCATGGCCGTCGAATTCCAAATGTCGAATCTTTTCTCCTTTTCCCCATTCTCATGCGCGGGGTGCTTGGTGAGCTAAGCAGAAGGTTTGGGCCTTATTCCAATCTTCCGGCCCCTGTAGTAGAGAAGTGCCGGCAAACGGCCCAAAACTATGAAGCACGTAAAGAAGAAATTGTCGATATCGTAGAACAGTTTGTCAAAGCTTTCAAAAAACCTATAGATGGATCCGTAACTGGGCGTATGAGCTACGATGAGTCAGTATCGAAAATCAAAAACGCCATAGCCGCACACAAAGGTCAGCTCAATGTGCAGGATGCGGACCTTCTTGAGGCAGTTGGTGCTGGAGTTGCCTATTTGTTTTCGCGTAAGCATGAACGCCTTCAAATTCCAGTGGTGCATATTGAACAGACGGATAAAGTTACATACGGTGTTGTTTATATTTGCAATGAAAAAGGTATTCCCGATGGTATTTGGTTTGAGAGCCCCTACCTTGAAAAACAGCGTCGCAGCACGAATCCTCAAGCAGGCCTGACAGCAGACGTTACTCACGAGATGAATTTAGGAACCCATGAAGACAACCTGAAGATCCAAAGCGATTATCTGCAAGAAAGCAGGAACATGGCCCATACAGCTAAGCCTGTTGCTGTTTTAACGTATGCCGAAAAATTAGCTCTGGTGGTTTTTGCCGTTGAACATTTTAAAGCAGAAGGGATAGAGCATCCGACATCTAGCCAGGTCAAAGAATTTACAGGATTATCCCGCAACCAATACTCTGACCTAAGCAGAAAAGATTTGGAAGCTTCTGGCGTTGTTGTAGGAAATACACAAGCAACAGCTCCGCCGGTTGATATTGTCCAGACCGCCATCCGAGATCTATTGGAAGAAGACCATCATGTGAATATCAATGCGACACTTTTAGCAGCCCGGATGACTCATAACGGCTATTTAATAGAAGCAAAACGTTTGCGCAAATGGCTGGACAACAATCGTGATCATCCTCTCATCGGCAAGATTCTTGACTACATTAAAAAGACCCATCACATTAATCGACTGCGGTTGTTAAAAGCCTTATATGACGATTTGGACTGCATGGATGAAATAAGGGTTGCAGGGACATTACATTTAACAGGGTTTCAATACGCAGGTTTGTTAAAAGCGCACGGGATCAGGGACTTAAAATCATATTTCCAAGAAACGGACCATCAGATTAAGGATGATGAAAGAACTTTTGCCAACGCAAATAGAGACATTCTTGGATTGGTCCTTTTGCCATGGCAAGAACCGCAACCTATACCTAAAGAAATACCAGCCAAATTAGTTTCCCGCCTCATCAGGGTTTCGAAACGCATAAAGAGGGGGCCTAGAAAGCCGTCTGAAGCGAAAACAGCTGATCTGAAGGCCACAACTACTGGACCAAGCAAACCCAAGGCTAAGCCGGTAGAAATCAATGAAAATGTCAAGCCATTGGGAGATGTCCTGGATGGAAGTCTTGAACCAGCGGTCATTGCCCCTGAATATGTGCGTCTGGTATTAGCGCAGGCTAAGAATATTATGGTACTTGATGAGCCCATGGTGAATTTCTTTTTCAGGGTCATCCATGCCAAGTATTTACCTGCAGAATTATATCAGGAAGTCTACGGCGTCTTATTTAGTAAACATAAATCATTGATCTTCTCTACAGCAAAGATATTTGGCCTTCATGATATCGAGGACGAAGGGTCTGATGCGCTCAGGAGGGCGATAGAGACTTTTACTTTTGAAGGGGCAAAGTTTAGTGTCTACGCAATAGAATGCTTGAGAAATGCATTTATGGATGTTTTGAGGAAGAGAAGAAGGGAGTGTGAAAGGTTCACCTCTCTTGCTCAAAGGGAAAGAGATGGCCTTGACGAACATTACGCAGAAGATCCTCTTATTGAGCAGGAAAGGGATGGTCAAATAAATCTAGTAAGAATTTTGGCGTGTTTGGCTCCACAGGAACAAGATTTATTAAGATTGTTGTGTGGTATAGGGACACAGAATGACCAGTGCTATACATTTAAGGAAGCAGGGGCGTTATTAAAAATTGGAGATGAAGTCAAAGTACGGCAGATGAAACAAAGAGCCATCCGAAAAGTACGCAAACATTTTTCATTTGATTGTGTGAATCAAACCTTGAAATCTTTAGCAATGCTCCCATCGTCAGAAAATCTAAGGGGACTTAACAGGGCTATTGCTCAGGGTGAAGAAGAAAAGTTCATTGATGATCAGGCGCGCAGCGAAGAGTTGGGGCGAACCCGGGCCAATGGCACACGTGCTCCCCCGTTGTGGTTTGTGTTAAAGCATCTGTTTGTGATCAAGGTTGTGATCAAGAATGGAAAACCAACAGCCGTACGACGCCCTGCCACGATTGCGGAACTTCTGGACATCTACCGTTTTGCTAAACAAGCGGACGAGATTTACGACTACACCAAAGATATTCAGGATGCCATCCGATTCCATCAAAAATATAATAAGAACAGACTCATCACCAGCGACGCATTAGCCATGGTAGCTCACAGGGAAGTTTCTGATATTGCCCGGCTTAAACAATTAATGGATGGCCGGGACATCAAAGATCCTCAACAAATTAATGCTCATGTGGGTTTAATCTGTAGCAATAATGAAGTTAAGACTGTTGAAAGAATGGTGGATCTGTATCTTGAGGGGAAAGTAAAAGTCATTTTAGTTTCAGGGGGGCAAGGAAGATTGACCATTAGTCTGATCAGAAGATGCGTGAAAGAAGGATTGCCTGTCAGGTTAGGACAGGGACAGGATTTGACATCTCTTGAAGATCCAAGGTATGCGGCGCTTCAAAATCTGGAAGATCATTGGATTTATAGCGTGTGTGCGCCCGAATTGGCTAAATTAACCAACGTTACGGATGCGGCACTGATTAAACAGGTGATTATTGAAACGGCACGCAAAAAAGGAGGGGTCATTCCCGAAGGGGATATCATTATCGAGGACAGGTCTCAAACAACTAAAGAAAATTTTGAACTATCCTTACCCCTATTGCAGGGGCTTAGAGAAAGATTCAGTCTACAAAAGGGACAGGTTTTACAGGTGCTTTATATGCACAATCCGGATGTGCAGTTTAGGGCAAGGGCGCATTTTAATCTTTTTGATAAGCAATGGCAGGACGAGGGCATTAAGGGCAACAGTTATACTATAGATTTTGATGAAACGCAGGTGCCGGATGTTAAACGCGCCAAGTTTCTATTGCAGGAACTATGGCGTATTGTGATCTATTCTGCTAAGGGAGATCTTCTTGCGCAATATGGTCATGAATATGGACTTCAAGCGATTACCCAGGATTGCTGGAAGGTAGTTACGGAGTTGATTAAGGATGAACAAACATTCAGTGAAGTTCGGGAGAAATTATTTAAATTTACGACTCTTGATACCAATATCGGCTTTGCGGATAAAAAGAAATTATTAACAGCTTTGAGCAGGGCTGTGAGGCAGGCACCTTTATCAGCGGAGTTGTTGAGTTTTATCGATTGGGTTTACAGCGCGCCATTCAGCGCTGAAGCATTAGCTATGGCTGGGCATATGTTGGCGGAAGATATCCGTTTTGTGTTTTATAACGATCTGGGCCGTGCACGTAGTGATAAAGATGTCCTAAGGCTCTTGAGGAGATTCGAAACTTGTTGGCAGGGGAAGATGGCTCGTTCGTTTAGTTCCCTTAGACGCATATTCGGGACATTTTGGCGATGGCGTTGGGAAAGGGCATATTATCGGGACATTTTGATTATGTTCATTAACGGTAAGCCTGTGGGGGGATACGGGGTTGGAATTCATCGTAAGGACAAATGGGCGAACGGTGAAGGGGTTTATCTCGATGAGGAATATCGTTTTAACGGTCATGGATTCCTTTTTGTGCGGGAGATGTTAAGACGACTGCAGGCGAGGGGTATTACAAAGTTGTACGTCGGGAATTCCGAATATGGAAGAAGTGGGAATATTCGTCTAACTCAGGGTGCGCAGGCCCTGGCCCAAAAAGTTACCGGTCATTTCTCCTCAGCGGTTTCTGAGATCAAATATTACCCGAGCGGAAAGATCAAGCAATATACTTTGGAGCTTCCCAAGTGTTTGTTATTTTTAATTGTTGGAATTCTGGGGCCATGGATTTATCAGCAGTTATTTACAACTCAAGCATCCGGCCACAGACAAGCGATCCAGACCGCAGGACTGGGTAACGTATTTTCAGAGACTATTTTTGCACATCCCGGATTTCTTATTGGGGCGGTTTTAATAGCCTTAGGGGTATGGGTTTATAGATTTTGGAGAAAGTCCCTGTTAAGAGAAGTGCTGCCTAGTGTGATTCGGGAAATCTTTAGACAAAAGAATCCGTCGATTACGGGAATTTTAGAAAAAGTGGTCAAAGAGGCAAACCGCCGTCGCAAGCAAAAAAAGGAACAAATCAAAAAACAGCCTGTTTTACCTGCATCACGGGCTAAGGTTTCGCGAGTTGTTGTATCTCCTGGCAAGGGGGTGCCAACGGATGAGCCTGTTGACGTTCGTGCCGTGGTTCCCGCAAAGACTCTTGTCGTGTTGAGCCCTTCACATAATGTGCAGGATTATGCGCAGGCGGATTTGGCCCGAGACTTAACCAGCACCATTCAAAGCTGCACGGCACACATTAATAAAATTAAGAGATCCCCTTATTCGACAGTCAAGGCAATGGAAGAGAGCCTGGAAGGGGAGGTTAAAAAGGTCATTCGAGACAACCCCGAGCATCCGCTGGTAATAGAGTTTATGAAATGGCTTAATGAGGTTAAGTCCAAGGCCAAAGAGAACATTGAACGCCGCCAGCGCCAAGCACAAGATCGTTTGAAGTTAGAAGAGTTCCGCCGTGAAATTAGCCTGTTACAAGTTCCTAGTATTTCTGATATCCCCTCCGCGCGAAGCCAGCTTACTCTCATATTTGAAATTTTCAAGGGCGTTCCTGAAGCGCGAAAACTTTATGAAGAAGTCGACCATGCCATGTCCCAGCGTCGGCAACAGGCTCAAGAATATCTCAATCGCATAGAGGCGGGCCTGATCCTAACTTTCAAGAATATAACAAATGCAAAGGCAGAGACAGTAAACTCACTGGAAGCACGATTAAATTCTCTTGGGCAGAGGCTAAGCGCGCTTGGTCAATTAAGACAGAGATTATTAGCAACGCCCGTACCGGCTGTTAAATCAGAAGAAGAGTTAAGCAGGGCGGTACTTGCACAAATTCCGCAGGAAGAACAAGAAAACAGCTGGGGGAAGGAAATTCTTAATGAAGTATTTGGTCTTTGGCGTCAACAAAGGCAAGAACACAAGCGAGCGACTTTACTGAATATCCAAGATTTAGTAGTACCACCACAGTCTTTTGCGAGCCCGGAGGCCTTGTGGCAAGGATTGTGGCAGGCAGTTCCTGTTAATTTTGCAGATGATCAAGAAATTTGTGGAGCTATCGATAATAAATACCGGGGACTTATTTATAGCATGACACAGATTTTAGATAGCCGCCTGGAGAAAATTTATCGAACAGGACGACATTTGTCCCGGGAAGAACTTGGATGCCGATTAGAAACAGCCGCGGCATCACCGGATTTTAACTGGGTAGACCTAAAAACCAAGACATCCAAGATCAAAGCCATAGCTCAACGCATTAGAGGCTCTGCTCCAGCAACACCCACTGCCTCAACAGCACCGATTGCTCCGGTGAAGGTCGACTTAGGCAAAGATCCGGTAGATCCTATCATAGATGCTTTAAAGTTTATCCAAAATGAATTGGTTCATCTAAAAGAAGATGGGATTCTTGATGAGAAAAGACAGGCCTTGATCAATACGGCACAGTTAATTGGCTTGATGCATGAAGAAGAGAGTAAGTTCAAGAAAATACCGGCTGGAGCCTCGAGGCGAGTTAAAGAATATCAGGGACTTTTAAATACCCTCAGAGGGGGTTTAAGGGCACGATTAAATCGGACGGATTCTTTGAAGGAGGAGCTGCCCGAGCCCCTGAGAACTCATTTAGAGGGAATGGTCAAAACAAACAAATTTTTTAGACCGATTATCCTGCTTGTCTTGGCCAATCAATCGGCAGCCGCAAAAACTGTCTGGGTTGAATTAATCCAGGAATACGCAGACCTATTGATAGGCGAAGGCAGGAATCTTAATCGCACGGAACGAAGTGCTGTTAAAAAAGTATTGGAATTTCTAGCACAACATCAGGTGATCAAGCAAACATTGACCCTTCCCATCACCTATCTTGTCGGCTATCTGGTGTATGGGGTGATAAGAGCAGGATGTCTCTTTACATGGAGAACGGAACATAAATATATTCACCGTTGGATCGAGTTAGAATTAGCGCCTGTCTTGGAGGCGCCGTTGTTTCGAGCGCTTCCCGAATGGTTGCTGATGCTTTTGCATGGGAATTTCCCTCGGGACAATTCTCCTGAGGCCAAACAGCGACGATCTGGTATTCGTCAAATTAAAGCAGAAGGCAAGCGAGGCTGGCCGCATAACATCAAGGCGCATCGTCGGTATAACTTGAATAACCCCAGCGCAGCGCTGACGATAAGCTTGGGCCAGCCAGTACCAAATCGTCCGGGGCATATAAAACGAGAAGACCGATTAGCGATGATCTCAAGGGCAGTGGGCCAATTACGGGAGGCAGGGATCGAGGCAAACTCGGATAATGTTATCGAGATATCAAAACTGACACGAGATCAATTTTATCCTTTGGGGAGGACAACCTTAGAAACCTTGGGGGTTGTCTTTTTAGATCCTCTAGAAGCTATGCGCCGTGCGCAACAGGAAACAGTTACCCAAAGGATCGGGCAAATCCAAAGGGCTATCATCCTTCTTTTAAGAGAAGATCCCCGTAGAACCATTGAACAGACTGTTCTAGCGGCAAGGATGTGTCCGTGCGTTACTAATGGCGCTTTAAGCCATTGGTTTAAGAATAACTCCGGCAATGACAGGGTCAAAGGCATCCTGAATTTTATGGATAAAACTAAGAGGCTTAATCGGCTGCGTTGGTTAAAAGCTCTGTATCCCGGTCTGGATCAGATCCCATCCCAAGAAATAGCAAAGGCGTTAGGGATAAAAACAGGCGCGTATGCCAGCTTTTTGTCAAAGAATAATTTAGGCGATCTCAGGGAGTATTTTAGGACTAATCCTATTACAAAGGAAGACGAAGAATTTGCTCGGAAAAATCGCAAACGTTTAGGTCTCATGATGGAGCCGGTCGGGATTCCCGAACAAAAGGCAATTGTTCGAAATGATCTAAGGGCAAAACCTGAACATATCAGTCCGCCGGTTAAAGCGATAAAACCGATTGTTCCGGGGATATTTGGCAATGAACAGGCTTCTGCGCCTTCCTATCCAAGGAAAAGCAATTATAAACCGGAAGATCTTGATGAGATCGGGTATGCAGGTGATGGAACAGTTAAAGATCAATTAAAGGGCTATTTTAAAGAAGCCAAGAATCATTTGGTTAATGTTCTTGATATGTTGATCCGTGATGAGAAATATGATTTGGCTGTTCAATATATCAAGATGCTGCACAGAAATAATTTAAGGATTAACTTTGGACTTTTATTAAATGAAGCCATTAGAGGATATCTGAAGGGGCATCCGGAGGGATTAAAGACTGGGGCATCCAGAAACTTGTTAATGATCTTATTTTTGACGGGATTCCTGTTCCTTTGTGGAGGCTGTACGAGCACAGGGACCACAATGGCGGCTATACCCATCGCTCCTCAGTTAGGTGCGTTTGCGTTAATTGTTTTTGCTTTGGGACTAACAGGTGCGTTAGCTTGGTTTATTATTAGAGGATTTAGCAAATTCCGTACGATGAAGGACATTGTGGAGACAGTTGATCCGCAAAAAGAGAATGCCGTCAAGGTTGAAGAAGGGCGTTATCCGGAATATGGATCAGCGATCGAAGTTAATGACAAAAATAGTGTGGTTATCAGTCAATTAAACATAAGTCCTGGATTTAAAACTGTATTAGATACGGAAAAACAAAGTTTACGGCAGAAGCAAGGCTCGCTATATGTTTTACAATATTTTGATAATAAAAATAAACAGGCGACTATCGGAGCATTGGTCAAAGTAGTGGCCTTTAACGGGAGTCTGGTTGTTGATACTCTGCGTGACCCTGAAAGTGAACCCAGGAGAATGCCGGAAAAGTTTATTCATGAAGAAATTAAACGCCGGCGGCCAACGGAGGTAGTATTTGTTGTTGATGGATCAAAGGGCGCGGAAAACAGGGATGTGTGGCCGGCTTTCTGTGATGCGGTTTCTCATAAAATAGGAGTGATTCTTCCTCATCATTCCAGAGCCAAGGAGTCCTCTAAGGAATTTGCCCTGCGAAAAGATGAAATCCTCAAAAAGGCGGTGAAATGGACCGACAAGAGGAAACCCGGATTTGTGTATTTTAGATCAAAACGCTTTGACGTCCACCATCAGATCAGGCTGTATTTTGCGGCCATGAGCTTCAGCAAGGTATTCCGGATCGGAGAGGTTACTTTTTGGTTCCAGAAGTTCGCGGACTATTTGCTTAACGGTTTATTTTTTGCGGCTATTTTAAGTTATGCAGACCGCCTAGGGGTATTGAATATTTACAATATGGTCATATCTTTTGCCGCGGTGATCCTTATTAAAACTTTTGTCAGTCCCGTTGTATCATTTTTGTTAAATGCGATCGTCCGTGAAAGAGGAGGGGACCTCCGTAATAAAATTAAAAAAGACGAAGGAAGCGTATGGCTTAAAAGGGAACAGGATCAGGATGCTGTAGAACATCTATTAAAGGTTTTTCTATATTTGGCCCAGGCCAACATAGCTACCTACATTTTATTTTTTCTACTGGTCCCTAAGAATTTATTTGGTCAAGTTCCCAGTCATTTCCTTTTATTTAATCTTTCACCTACGGTCTATTTGGCTGTCTTTTTGATGTTTTGGTTTTTACAAAGTGTTATGACCGAATTCAGCGACAAGTATTGGGACGAGCTGGTCACAGGTGCGTTATTGACCCAAGAGACATCCGTAGAGCGTGGGTTGGCCCGGGAATATGAGCTTATTAAAGGTGCGAGCAACTGGATCGATCATTTTGTCGGGGTATCCGCCATGCTCTTGGGATTAGGCATTTATTGGGCCGGCATCGCAGGACTATGTTTGCCGGTTTTATTGGCCGGATCGATCATCTCCGTGCTGGCCGCATTCTATTTACCGCTATGTGCCCATGATTATGATCTGTATCTCGAGTTTTCCACTAACGCATTTTCAGATACCGCTAGCATAACGGCCTTAAAGATCACAGAGAACCTGCAACTGAACATGAACCCCAAGGACATCCGTATTCGTAATGCAACACCTTTTAAGAGGGAAGATAAAAATGAAAAACAAGATAAGACTTGGCTTCCGTGGGTAGAAGATCTAAGGGTCAAATTAGTTTATTGCCAAAAACCGATCGTGGTGTCTCTATTCGGAACTCTGCTCATTGTAGGAGTTTCACCGGATACTGTCATTCGATTACGCCGTTCGATGGGGTTTGTCAAAGAACAAGATTGGAGTATGGGAAAAACAGACCAAGGTTGGGAACTTGTTATAGCGCCTTTGGCTAATTGTGTGGATCAATGGGTGGATGCCCATGGGGCCCGAAAGCTTAACGCTTTGCGCCATCGGCAATTTGATAAGACAGATAACAGGAAATTTTATGACCAGCGCTGGCATCATATTGAACGCATCAGCGCCGTGATTGAGTGGATCAACCTGCAAAGTGAACTACGTGATAAGCCGATGTATGTGATCAAAACCAATCTGGTAACTAAAGACGGAGACGTGATATATCATGCGATAACTCCAAGCGAATATAATGCTTTAACTCCTGAACAGAAGGCTAAATATACAGATATTCGAAGCCTTGACCCCAAGCTGTGTGCTCGAGCCTGGCTTGGCGCGTGGGAATCGCCGTTTAGATGTTCCGGCCGAGATACTGGGAAAGTGATCGATATCAGGGTCATGGAATTCGGGGTGAGGACCTATCCGAGCCAAAGAGAACTTTCCGAGGACCAGAAGGAGGTCGTTCATGATTTGATGGGTAAGGTTGAGCACTTAGTTAAAGACCCGCGGGTCATAGTTGAAATTTCTTCGGATGAAAGCCTCAGCTCCGATGGGGCCTTGATGTGGATTTCACCTACAGATAAAAATACCTACACATTGTATATCAATAGCCAAGCCTTCAATAAAGCAGTGTCCTTATACACCAGCCAATTTTATACGGCCTATGATCATTACATGAAGCTTTTTGAGGGAAATATTATATATGAAGAATTTGAACATTTTAAGGACTTGAGGGCAAATGGGAAAACGGATGAAGCAAGCGTTCGAGCCCGGCACGTTGAGGCCTTAGCCCAAGATACTGACACTTTGCGCTCTTACTTGGAGGTATTGGATAATCCGTTGTTATATGGCGTTAAGGCAGAAGATCAATTCGGGCAGACCATAAGAGATTTGGCTGAGCAACGGCCTTTTAGTACGCCTGCCCGTGCCTTTGAGGAACTCAGTAAAATTCAGCGAATGGCCCGTAATAGTCGCAATATCGTTCGCTCCGGGGATGGTCAATGGGCGTTGGTAACTTATCAAGGTCAAGGGAGGGCGTATCTATTTAGTCTCCCTAAATGCGAAGCCTCTGAGATCAATATTGGTTATGGGGTGAGGTCTGCGGCGTTTTCTGCGGACGGCCGTTATCTGGTTGTGACCTTTAATGATTTGACAGGTAAATATTTTGATCTGAATGCCAAAGACTTTAATGGCATTAAATTTGGGAAGAATATCAGGAACGTTTTTATAACTATTGGCAGTCGATGGCTCATTGTGACTCATGAAAAAGACGAGAGCAATGACGAACCGCATTTTCAGAGTCTCGTAGATTTACAAAACCCTCAAAATACGTCGGCTTTAGCTGGCATCATCGGTCCAAATGCGACCTCTATCGAAGTTTCTGGGAAAGCGGACTTGGCCGTTATCATGAATCAGGACAATCCCTATCCATCTATTGTTGATTTGAATACTCCGTCAAATACTTCAGGGATCAATCGTCTGATCAGTAAATTTGGCCAGAAATTACAGCAGGTCAAGATTTCTGCGGATGGCCGAAAATTGGCAGTGGGTTATGAAGACAAACACACTGTTCGTATTTTCACTATTCCTGGTCGCCATTCTACTCCCGCAGACTGGACAGAGTACGCCGTCAGCATACGAGGGGATGTCGAGTTTATTGTCTTTTCCGAGAATAGCCAGAAGTTGGCTATTTCACAGAAGAATAGCGGGGCGTTGGTTTTTGACGTTAACGGCTGGACGTATATTCATATTCCCTTCCAGCGCGAAATAGCCTGGATGGGCTTAACACCCGGCGGTCGGTGGCTTTTAGTTGTTTATTCGACAGGTGGTTCAAAAATGGCAGGTCGGGCGTATTTGACCGAGAAAAATGTTGAAAAACGTCAGGAACTCATGGAGATACAAAAAGAGTGTCAGGGAATCGAAATTTCACCTGATGACCGGTGGGTACTTATGTTAAATAGTAAGCATCAGGCTGTAATGTGGGACACGCTCAATTGGAAAAAAGAAAATATTGCCGGAGAAGTAATCCGAGCTGAATTTTCTCCGGACAGTCAACGTGTAACGATTGTGTATAGGAGCGGTCCCAACAAAGTATTCGATTTGTGGCTTAGGTCCAGACCAAATTTGCTAGAGGAGGTATTTCACTTAAAAGGCATAGAATCAGTCGGTATTTCCGGGGATGGACAATGGGCTGCGGTCATTTTTAGAGGCAAAGAACAAACTTCCCGGATAGCCTTGGTAGATTTTGAAAAAGGAATGAAGTTAATTTTACCTTTTGATGCCTCGGCATGGCACGACCTGAAGTTTTCAGAGGACAAGGAATGGATCACCTTCCGGGACAACGGATCGGATGCTGTCCATGTTTTGCCGGTCGATCTTTTTATGTTTTATGAGGAGCTTAACAGTAAGATCATTCTTCTTAAAGAGTTTATTGTCGATATTGAGGAGAGGCAGGCAGGTCAGGCTATGGATGATCTGCAGTACGCTTCCAGTCTTTTTGATTATCGTCGGGCCTTATTGATTCTGCCCCAGTTGCTTCCAAGAATTATTTTTAGTCAGCCTGCACAAGAAGAACCTGAAGACTTAGGAGCACAAACCGGCGCCTTGGTCAAGTTGCTGGAAATTTTCGATCCCGCTGAAGCTGCAAAGATTAAGAAAGTCCTAGAACTCCACACTGCCTCACAAGCGGCAAGGCAGGTCATCCATCAGGCAGTCCGCAATCAAGTGGATTATGCCCACAGGCAGGGCCGTATCCGTTCATTGACGGAGGAAGAAAGAATTGAAATAGCTGATCTGCTGGGATTCGCGGCACACCATAAGGGAATGATTGGGAAAATGAATATTCACGTAGTCACAGATGAGTTTCCTGCCGGGGGTCATGCCAAACGTGAAGGTCAGGACGTGACTATTTATATCGCGCCGGGTCCGGGATGGAAGGGGCGTTTGGTGCATGAGCTGGGGGCCGCCTTAGGGTTTTCACACAGCCATAATGTTGTTTTACAGAAGGTTTATGATGAGCAGGGCTTTGGAGCGTTTAGAACGCTCATGAACTCACTTTTGGCTTCGGTATCTCTCATCCGCGGACCTGATGAGCCCATCACCGTCATAGATCCGGATGCCAATCTCCCGTCACGTAAAACGATCATTGATACGCTTTTAAATACCCTGCAGCTTAATGACTTGGCTCTATTGCCGTATCAGGGACGGGTCATCAGTGTCGAGCAATACAACGATAGCACAAAAGTAAGACGGATATCTTTTCCTCAGCCTTTACCGGTCACAGTTCCTTCTCAAGGCATTGCTTTGTTAGCCACAGAATTGGTCAACCCCAACATCGCTCGTCTGGATGCCTTCGATCTTTTATACCACCAAGACCGTTTGATTGCCGTATTCCCGGTTTTGACAGATGTGTTTGAGGAAAAACTGAATGCAACTGCGGGACAGGAGGATGCTTTTGATAATTTATTACATTTGGCTTGTTTAGATTTGACACCGTATCATTTGGATATCCCGAGAATTGGAAATCGAAAAGCCTGGGAAGGGATCACTACAGAGAGGCAAAAGGATACCGGGGTTATGATGGATTATTTACTGCGTCGGTTTGGTCAGAACTGGAGGGATAAAATCCGCCGTTTGGAACATCAATATGATCCGTACGTTTATTTGGATATTCCTAAGGATCCTAATATCAACTTTGAATGGAAGCCGCGGGAATTTAATTTGCTTAATTATAAGACTGTTGTCCCCAGCAGGAAAGACCCCAGCAGGCATCAATTGGTAACGGTACGGTTCCCGACAGTTTATCCGGCGGGAGATAAATTCATGGTCAGCCAGGATAAAGAGTACTATTCCTTTTTGCTTGAAGCATTGGCGGATATTAAGGATGGGGGACAAGTGCTGATCGTTGGGCCGGGTCTCGGACCCGAGACATGGATCATCGCTCAAAGAAGACCGGACATAAGAATTTATACTATTGGCATTAATGATCTGGAGATCGCCAATACGCATATCACCGCCCGTCTAGCCGGTTTTAGCGTCAATTCTCAGATCAACGATAATATTGTTGATTTTCAAAACAATCCTCATTTCGGAGGAATAAAATTTGACCGTGTGATCTGGAATATGCCCGAACTGCAGCAGGCTACTTTCCCTTACTCAAAATTGAAAGCGCGCCAACAGCGCGGGGAATTCTGGGATGGGGATGAAGGGGATACCTTAAGACGGTTTGTTTTCGGTTTGCCAAGGATCCTTAACTGGGAAGGTCAGGCATGGGTATGGAATGGGAAAAACGGGCGTGAATCCATCAGAAAGACATTAGAAGGGGGGGGTGTATTTAAGGTACAGTTTAGATCAGGCACTTATATAATCGTGTATAATTTCTATACGCCACCGGGTGATGAGACGCAAATTCCCCAGCCCCAGATAGAATCCTCAGAAATAAAAGACAATGCCAGACGAGAAGCGTTGGTGAGGGGGCTGGCTTCTTTAACGGCGCGCTATCATTCTCCTTCTGAAACGCCCCGCGCGCTGCCCATACCGCAAGAAGAAGCAAAAAATATCAGTGAACAGATTGCAAAGTTCTTAGGGGAAGAAAAATTAAAGAAAAATGTTGTTCAAATGGATCAGGATAAATTCGATATCGAATACGACCAGGATGCGCAATTCACTCGGATAGGTTGGCTGTTCTTTATGCGCGATAAGGTTTTTATGGAAAGTCCAAGAGCTGTCCAAAAGATATTTGAACGCTATCCCAACAACTTAATTGTTGTCCCGTTTGAAGACGGCTATGACTTAAAACGCAATTGTTTGATCAGTCCCTTTGCGATCCCAATGGTGGCAAGGATCATGACATTTGATTGGCAGGGGAAAACGGTATTAGAGATAGGCTCAGGAAGAGGATCCCTAACAGCAGCACTCCTCCACTGCGGTGCTAGGCGGGTTATAGGCATTGAGCTTCGCCAGATCCAGAAACCCCATGTGCATTATCTAGCAGAAGAAACCAACCGCATGTTAGCCTCCAGCGGTTACCGTACGATGATGCCCTCGACAGCATTGCAAAACGGTGATTTTATAATTTTTGCAGGTGATGCGACAGTGGACATGAAAAAATTCCCGTCACTTTATCCGCAATACCCTCAAGAATTATTTTCGCAGATCAGCGTTGTTGTTTCCCACATCGGTCCCTATTATTACGATCAAACAAAAATCATCAGAAACTGGTCACGGTTATCCGGTGTTGAAACATGGTTAGAAGGCGGACATCTACAAGGCAAGCACCCGGTCCTCGAAACACAAAATATTTTCAAGGATCTGGATCATTGGCAGTTGGTGAGGGCTTGGCATTTTCCTGTTATCATCGGTCGCGTTTTGGATATTTGTCTAGGAGGTCTTTTAAATTCAGCGGTAACGGGCGTAGTTGAGGCCCGCAGGGTTGCAGTCCAAAAAGGAGCCAATGCGATTGTTCCACGAACACGATTGGCTCAACTCTATCAAAGTCTTCCACAAGGCAGGGTTTTCAAGTGGTTAAGAAAGTTGGTTGGGGGCATTCTGATACCGGCATGGGAGACTTGGTTCTTTTTTGTTCGTCCGATTTTAGGCTACGTCTTTGGCGGTCCTCAACGAAACTTGTCCCGGAAAGATTTTATTGAAACACTCAAGCAACAATTTATAGACGCGCATGCAGCTGGCGTGTTTATTGATGATGACAATAAAAAGCTTATCACACCGCAAGCACAGGACTGGCCGCAAATACAAAAACAAATTGCTGAAAACGCAGAGAGATTTGTTGCTCCATTCAGAAGAGGCTTCCTTATATTTTCGGCTGTCATTTCTTTTGTCCGGCATAGTCGGCAGAATCTTACTGCAATCAGGCACAAGACAAAACCATCTATTTTTGACGACATGCTTTATCCTGTGATAGACGCACTTTCTAGGTCAGGGGTCAAGGGGCAAGAGCCGTTTAAATGGGATTTTCCGACCCGCCAGGTGGTCATGATGTCCCCCTGGACACGTATAGAGAAGGGAACTATTTTTAACATAATTAAGAGACTAGCTGGGACAGCTGTGACTATTCTGGGCATTTCCCTATTGATCAGCGTCTTTATTGTTGTGACGGTACTTGTAACAGGGTTTTTATTATGGGGCGAGATTCACTCCTGGTGCAGCCGTTTCTCTGGATCGAAAAAGAATAGCTCCTTGAAAATGCAGGAACAAGCACCGCGGATACCCCGGAGGATATTAAAACGAAGTGATCCATCAGAACCTTTACCGGATATAGATTTTGAAATAATTAATAAAGAATTGGAAAAAGAACACAACCTGTTGACATCCGTTTGCGTAGCTACTGATGAAGAAACATGGATTCCGAAGGGAACGGTTGCCTTGGCTGAGTTAAATGAGTATTTAGAGGGTGAGCGGGCCGAACAAGGTCAATTGGAAGCGATTAGTCCTCAGAGATCGATCAGCGAATGGCCGGGCCAGCCAATTCCTTTTAACCGTAATGAGCTTGAAGAGTGGTTAAATAGATATGTTGAAAAACCTGCTCAGGTGCTGGTCCGCAGGCTTATAGACGCCGGCTATCGTACGATCAGTGCTAATGCTTATGGGGAAGGCTTTAAAGGCGTGTTTTGGAAAGATGCGCAAGGCAAAGAGTATTTCACCCCATTAAAAATTCAAGATTATGGAATTAGAAAACAGGTGCCCGGAATGGCGCCGGAATTCTTAGATAGATTACGCCGGGCCAAAAATCAAGGGAGGCTTAAAGAGTTTATTTTTGATGCTGCCTTTCAGGAAGAAGAGTGGATCCGTCAAAATAATGATCTTCCGCCGCCGGATTTATTGATAGCACTGCACAGGGGGCAGAAGATTGTTTATGATAAGAACACAGAGACTTTTCAACTACAAGACCTTACCGGTGCTGACGAGGATATTCTCAGAGATCTCAATGCCCGCACCAATGAAGCATTTCAAATAATATACGCAATTGTTTATGCATCTGCTGTTGAGCAATTCGGTCCTGCATCAGCCAGAATGCGTGCCCGATCTAAAGCGCTCAGCGCGGCTGTCGGCGTTCACGTCAGACATAATATAGAAGTGTTTGACAAAGGGTTCGGGGTGGCGGCCATGGTCCCAAGCGTTTTTTCTGATTTACGCGAGCCTGTTGTAGCACCGATCAAGGACCAGGTCATTCGCAGCATGGTTAAAGATTTTGATGTTCGGGAACCAGTTGCACCACATGTTCTTAAAGAAGAAGTCCGCCTGCGTCAAAACGGCGGTTATGAATTAATCGGTGTTACGACTTATGATAAAGACGGCTATTGTCTTTTTACCTGTGCTCCTCGTCTTCCTGAAGCACTTAAGATGATGATCAATATCCATCATGAAATGCTGGAGGAACATCGCGGCTTTGATCACAATGGCGTTCGCGGAGAGATGGTGAATTTTAGTATTAATTACGATACCAGCGGGAAGCTTTTGTCTATTTTGATCGTTCCGCCCAAGAAGCCCGGTGAAAAAATCAAAGCGCTTAGGGGATGGCCTCAAGAACTTACTCTACAGGAATTTGACCGACTGACCCGTGACGATATCATCAGGACTGCTCGTCTTTTTGTGCGTATATTTGAAGATCAGGGGTTTGATTTCAACAAAGATGAAATCCCAATGTCAGATCCTGAATGTAAAGGCTTGCCTAAAACAGGGATCCAGCTTAATACTGCTAAAACCGGATATGTAAGCTTAAAGAAGGTATCGGAATCCAGTCTTTCAACAGAACTGAGTCAGTCTGAAAAGCGGGAAATTTCTTTAATCTCCGATTGGTTGAGCAATATGATCATCGGCATTCCAACAAATGGATCCGGTTATAGGCTAGCTATTATACAAGGGTTGAAGAATCTGCAGGAGTACCTGTCTCAACGACAGCAGTTTTCGATATTGGATTTGGACCTTTTGGCCAGAGATTGTTCGTTGACTCAGCGTCTTCTCAACCGTTTTATAGCGTATCATTCCGAATATGAAATCGCTTCTTTTAACAATGAATCCTCTCCGTCGTGGGGGATGGCTCGAAACATTTTGGATGGGATCAGGCTGTCTTTAGAGCGCAATGATTTTAAAAAAGATGACTTGGTCTTTTTAGAGGGGTTGACATGCCAGGTCGGTGAACTGTTGGATCGTCTTCAAGCTCTTAAAAGTAGGGTCCGGGAAAGAATGGAGTCGGAAGGTAGGCAGAAGCAAGAAGGGAAAAACACAAATAATGCTCCAGCCGTTTCATTTGGCGAATGGGCACGTAATACGGTCCAATTGCAGTTAAGTCAAATGATTCCTTATTGTTCGCGTCAGTTCCATAGAGCGATCGCGGCATTGGATATACTCTGGGACCATGCAGCACTTAATTCATATGATGCCATAAGAGAGCGGGTTCAGGATGAGGGGGCTTCTCATCAAGGCCTTTGGATCTCGGTTAAGATTTTTATTTTCGGCCCTGGAGTTGTGACCATGGTCATCGAAGATAATGGTTGCGGGATCCCGTACGGTGTACTTCAAGACGTGTTTGAATCTAACGTGACCACTAAAGAAAATGAGCGTTTTGAAGTTTTTGGCGGCTGTGGATTAGGGGCGCTCAACGGAAAAGAGGCCTTAGCCCGGACTTTTGCAGGCCGATACAAGATTGTTATCGAGACAAAAGCAAAAGATGGGCAAGGTTATCGTAAAGAACTCATAGGAGAAGATAGCAGCAAAGTTTTTTCTGTTGAAAAGGAAAATCAGGGGACAAAATTGCAGGTAGATATCCTGCTGAATCCCAGCGACCTTACATCATTGAATCCTGGGGATGTGCTTTTCGAAAGCCGCTGGGAGTATCCTTCGTCAATACCCTATGACCGAGCACTTTCCGGCTTACCTGCCATGCTTCCTGAAAGGCATGAAGAATTACGAAAAGCTGCGGACAGCGGGGATATGGAAGCGCTTGACAGATTATTTGATGAGGCCGCACGTTGTGAACAAAAGTTCTTTGGGGATCAAAACAGCCGTGAACCGCCGGAG
>JADFXX010000017.1 GCA_015233335.1 Candidatus Omnitrophota bacterium
TTTTAAAAAGTAGTCGGCTCAGGGCCCAGACCAGAGTTACGGCCAGCATATGCACGGTAAAATTGAAAATGTGATAGCCCTGCGGATCGAGCTGGTTGAAATGATAATTCAATGCGAAAGAATACATGCCCACCAAGCGGGTCATGGGGAAAAAATGCCACATCCAAGGAATGTTGCTGAAATGCTTGATGTAGGGATTATTGACAATAAAATCATTATCGTCAAAAACAAAACCAGCAACGAACGTCTGTGCGTAGATCAAAAGGCCCAAGAGTAAGATGAGGCCAACCCGTATTTTAAGGCTAATGTTGTTCATTGCCGGTTAAAAACATATGCAGATTAGGGTTCTCCAATAAACTACCGTAATGAAAAATAACACAACTGGAACCCATTTTTTCACAGAGGAGGAATTCCTGCTTAAATATTCCGGGCGTATGGACCAATTTATATGCCCCTACGGCTATTTTTACCTTTGAAAAATCCCTTGTTTTTGTTTTTATCTGTGCAATCCATCTTTCGAATTGTTTGGGATCAACGGAGTAATTCATGATCGTCACAAAATCGACCAAACCACTCGAAAGCCAGGACGGCCAATCCTGATAAGCCTCATCAAAGGCGCGTACGTAAGGCATACACCCTGTTGTCGAAACCTGCATATGCCCATGTCGTGCCCGTACTATGCTAACCATTTTTTCTAAAACTTCTGTGACTTGGGCGCGCCTGAAATCTTTCCAAATTGAACTTTTTTCATCGATAGCGCTAAGGCCGGTCATCTTCTTAAAACGCGCTATATTGATCTTTGTATAACCATAATGAGGATCCGAATCCGGGTAACGAATATAATCAAACTGGATGCCATCCAAATTTGGATAAGCATGTACGATTTCCTCGACTATTTTTGCAAGGTCCTCCCTCACCCGCCAATCACCCGGCTCAAGGAAGTATTGTTGGTCGACCTTAAAATCCTCAATTTTATTTTTTTCTTTAGAATTCCGAGTTAAAACATCAGTTCCATACTTTTTAATAAAATTCGCATTCATATTATTACCCAAACTCAAAAGATTCAGCCACGCATGTACTTGAATCCCTTGGGCATGGGCTTGCCTAATAAGTAACGCCAGAGGATCTCCCCTGAGAATTTCTTTATATTTTTCATAAGGAGTTTTGTCTGCGACTTCTGACGGGAACCAAGCCTGGCCTCTGTAATATATCTGGACAAAAAGAATCTTGATTTGAGCTTGTTTCGCAAAATCAATAAGCTTGGCGATTTCCTGACGGCTTGAAAGGACCGGCGGGTCCTGTATAACTGAAACAAAAAGAGCCCTTGGAGGCATATCTTTAGAGAATGCTAAGGGGAAAAAAACAAAAAAGAACCCTAAAACTAAATATATAAATCTATTCATACTTGAACTCAATCAAAACCTTTAATATGGGCCACGCAATCCAGATTATCCTGACCTTCAATGGCAAAGCGCTGTAATGTATATGATTGGTCAGCGCGAAAAAGATAGCCGCCATTGAGGCCGCTTAGTGTGACAGCCCCTTCATAACCTGCTGACTTGGTTATCGCAATCACATCCTGTGTATATTTACCATAAGGATACGCCAACACAATGACCGTCTTATTCAAATGTTTTTCTAAAACACTTTTTGACTGGAAAATCTCAAAACGCGCCTGTTCATGCGACACATCTGCAAGGTTCGGGTGAGTCACAGTATGCGCCTCAATATCCATACCGGCGCCAGACATTTCCAGAATTTTTTCCCAATCCATAAATGCCGAATGCCCGACCGAATCCGTAATAATAAAAAAAGTTGCGACAAATCCCCGCTTTTTTAAAATCGGAAAAACAACAGAGTAATGATCCTTCAAGCCATCATCAAAAGAAAGCACGATTGGTTTAGGCGGCAGGGCTTGAGCATGCTTAAGATGACCGATCAATTGCTGCATGGTAATGGGGTGAAATCTGTGACGAAAAACCCAATCCATTTGAGCCTCAAACTTCTCAGGAGACAGTGACCATCTGTGCATGGGACGAGAGGCATTGGCCGGCACATCGTTAATGTGATGGTACAAAAGTATCGGGATTTCTTCTGACCCAAGGGCTTGCATGCCGCAAAAGATCATGCCCGAAATCAAAGCACACAACAATCGAATCACTCTAAACATAGTTATCTATTCACTAGCTCTTTAATGGCAGGCAGGGCTTTGATAGCGGCATCTTCACCGCGTTTGATCAACTCATTGACTTGATATAATTCAAACCAACTAACTCCTCTTAAATCCGGATGGATGTGTACGTCGGCTTGTTTGGCACTTTGTTCCGCTATAAGAAATTCTGTTGCCTGCAAAGTACGAACAATGATGTCGGCAATATTAGGCATAAAGATCCTTGATATGAACCTGCCTATACGAAAACCCATAAACTTAAACGGATGTTTGTCAAAAGGAATTTCCAGGCATACTTTAACGTTTGCTTCTTCTAACTTTTGCCCCCAATCAACCTCTTCTGAGGACTGCAATACATTGACCGCGATAATCTTCTTAATACCCATATCAGCTAAAACATTAGTCGGTAAAGGATTTAAAACGCCTCCGTCAATAATCATTTGCTTGCCTTCCATCACAGGAGTGATAACGCCGGGGATAGCCACACTTTTTTGCACCGCGTCAATCAAAAATCCATCACTAACAACAATTTCCCTTCGGTGAAATAGATCATAGACTACGATCTTTAATGGGATTTTAATATCGAGAAAAGTCCTATGCCCAAGCTTGCCCTTAAGCCACTGACGTATGCCCTCCCCTCTCACTACCCCTGAAATGGGTAAAGACAGAGGAAAAACCACAAACATAAATATTAAACAAATGATATAAAACTTAAATATGATTAATATCAGCATAATTATAAAAATTAACAAAGCACGTTCCAAAGGTGGATCAAAAAGCTCCAACATCCCGGATTTATTTTCAAATTCACGCCCGAATTGTTCCATCTCATCCGCGGCGTATCCAGAGGCCCATAGGCTGGCAATCAGCGCTCCCATACTGCTACCGACAAGCATGTCAATGGGGATATTTTCACGCTCTAAAACCTTGATAACACCAATATGTGCTAAACCCAAAGCCGCTCCGCCTCCCAGGACGAGTCCGATCATTCCCTTGCCGATCTGGCGTGCGAGGCGGCATAAAGTCTGGGCGTATTCACTTTTTGCATCCACTTCTACAAACGCAAAACCAGGGATAGGTTCTTTATAAATAAACTCAACAGGCTGTAAATGAGGTAAAATCAAAAAAACATCGGAGTTGAGTATTTTCTTGATTTCCCGGGTCATCATATGATTCTCGGTGCTGACCCCGCTGATAATAACTTGCACGCTGTCCGCACGAAACCTTAATTTGAGCTGCTCTCTTAATCGATCGATTAACTGACGGGTAATTTCCAGATCCTTCTTACAATCCATGACCACCAAATGAATGACATCTGACTGTATTAACATTTTCATGACCACATCATCCATCTCACTGGGCAGATCCAGAACAATATAGTAATAGTCATTGACTAGAGTCCCCAGGAATTGGACGATCTTCCCCATAAGTCTGGCATTCTGCGGATCAAATTTAAGACTTAAAAGATCGATCGAGAGCGCATCTCGAGTAATAGAATCAAGGACCGTACCATTCTCAATTGGAATATCTGCCAAATCGTTCCTTTGCCCTGCCTTGTCAGCAGATAAACTCAAAAGCAAAACTTTTTTATTAGTCTGTTCCTTTAACCCCAAAGCTAAATTCACCGCATAAGTTGAACTGCCGGCTCCTTGCAGGGGGCCATAAACAGAAATAACAGTGCTTTCCTGAGCATCCTTGGTATGCGTGACCTGATGACGGTATCGTTGAGACAAACTCTTGCTTAAGGCTACAGCCAACCTAGGAGCTGATTTAAGCAGCTTAGAAAAGCTGTCTTTATTAATTCTAATTATAATGGAGTCATTAACAGCTTCATAGGTACAGGAATGACTCTCTCCTGTTAGTGTCGAAATAATGCCAAAATGCATCCCGCGAAGGATAAACCCGATTTCTTCTTTTTGGCCGGCAGAATTAAAATTATAAGAATATACCCTTCCTGAAACTAAAGCATAAAAAGCGTCGGCAGGAGCTCCTTGCTGACAAATGATATCCCCCTTATTATACTCGACGATTTCTACATGACGGCTGATACGATTTAAGACAAAATCGTTTAACCCCTGGAAGATAGGAATTTGTTTAAGAAGAGGCAGTTTATTATTGAAAGATGGCGATTGTTCGCTCATAGCTATACAGATTAAATTTCGGGTTAACGTTCTTTTTTCTTCAGCGTACGCTTAAGCGCCTTGGCCATGCGGTCCAAAGCTTCTTGCCTGGTTTTGCCTTCAGTCAAATGGTCTTGACAAATAGCGGCATACCCGCTGCGATTCTTAATTTTGAAAACATCGGTCTTATTTTTCTGCATAAACAATCCTCCTGAAAATATTTGAAATTAACGGCGGCGGTAAAAATTTTTGCGTCTTGATACGCATCCAAGAAGAAAAGTCAGATACATATCTCAAACGCGGATGAGGTTTATTAATGATTTTCTCAATGAGCCGGGCCACATCTTCAGGGTCACGCTTAAGTTTGCTGATAGTTTGCTTTGAAAGACTCTTTAGTCTTTGACTGAAAGGAAAATACGGGCTTTGTTCATTATCGAAATTCTTAGCATAATGCGCGTTCTGAGTAAAAATATTGGTAGGATAGCTTCCCGGCTCAACTATACAGACTGAAATTCCAAATAAACTTAACTCAAAATAGAGACTTTCGCTAAAAGCTTCCAGTGCCCATTTGCTGGCATTATAAGCACCCAAACAAGGACTTGCAACTTGACCAGCCACACTTGAAATATTAATTATTCTTCCCTTAGATCTTCGACGCATTAGAGGGATAACCTCACGGCAGACATTCTGTACTCCGAAGAAATTAACTTCCATTTGCTGGCGCATGTCTTCTTCAGACAGGTCTTCAAAAAACCCGCCAATACCATAACCCGCATTGTTAATAAGAACATCTATACCCTGATGTTTTTCTTGGATTTCTTCAACGACTTCCTTAATCGTATTTTTCTTGGTAACATCAAGTAAACGGATAAAAGCCTGGGCATGACGGGCAGCTAATTCATTCTCTAAAGTCCCCCGGCCATTAAAATTGCGCATGGTCGCCCAAACACAATGGCCGCTGGAAGCCAACCGTGCTGCTGTCAAAAGACCAAAACCACTCGAACAGCCTGTCACTAAAATAATTTTCTGATTGTTCATATCAGAGATTGGTGGCTACTTGCAGCATCAAGGCATCCACCAAAGTCAAAGCTATCATCGCTTCAGCCACAGGGACTATCCTAGGCGCCAGGCAGGGATCGTGGCGGCCTTTAATTTGCACCTGGACCTCTTGGCATTTGACATTAAGGGTTTTTTGCAACTGAGGTATAGATGACGGCGGTTTGAGTCCTAAACGTATAACAATATCTTCGCCAGTGGATATCCCGCCTAAAATACCGCCGGCGTGGTTGGTTAAGGTCCCCACCCGTTGACCTTTCAGAACAAACCGGTCATTATTCACAGAGCCGCTCAACTGGCTTGCGCCAAAACCATCACCAAACTCAATTGCTTTGACCGAGCCGATGGACATCAACGCATGAGCCAAACGAGCATTAAGTTTATCAAAGCAGGGATCTCCCCATCCGGGCGGGCAACCCTTAACAACACATTCAAGGACAGCCCCAACGGAATCGCCTTTTTTTCTGGCCTCTTCGATCTTGGCGATCATAAGGGGCGCTGCTTTTGCATCCGGTGTACGAACAATATTCTTTTCAATAGCCTTGTAATCGATATCGTGAGCATATATGTTCCCGACGCCTAAGGTATAAACGATAATTTGGACATTTTGTTTTGCCAAAATTTTCTTAGCCACAGCCCCGGCAGCCACTCGTGCGGCTGTTTCACGGCCAGAAGAACGCCCTCCTCCGCGATAATCGCGAAAGCCATACTTTGCCATCACGCTAAAATCCGCATGTCCCGGTCGAAAAACATCTTTAATGTTCTCATAATCTTTGGAACGCGCATCTTCATTGCGAATAAGAATGGCCAATGGGGCACCTGTCGTTTTACCTTCAAATAAACCGGAAAGAATTTCGGCCTTATCTGATTCTTTACGCTGGGTCGTAATCTTGCTTTGTCCCGGACGGCGACGGTCTAAATCTTTTTGAATATCAGCTTCTGATAAGGGCAATCTTGAGGGGACACCATCGACGATAACTCCGATAGCAGGCCCATGGCTTTCGCCAAAGGTAGTAATTTTAAAAAGTTGTCCGAACGAATTTCCGGCCATAATTATTTATCCGTCACGGCACCTTCTGAGGCGCTGGTAACCAGTTTAGCATATTTTGCTAAAACGCCGTGTGTATATTTTGATTTTGGCGCCTTCCAGAGTTTATGACGTTTTTTGATCTCTCCTACAGGAACATTTAAATTGATTTGCCGCTTAACCGCATCGATCGTGATCTTATCTCCATTCTTAACAATAGCCAAAAGACCGCCGCTATAAGCTTCAGGAGTTATATGCCCGACTACAAATCCATGACTTCCTCCGGAAAAACGGCCGTCTGTAATCAAAGCCACGTCCTTGCCTAAACCTTTTCCCATAATAGCAGAGGTAGGAGAAAGCATCTCTCGCATCCCGGGACCGCCGCGCGGTCCTTCATAACGGATGACAACCACATCCCCCTTAACGATTTTACCCTTCAAAATAGCTTTAAGCGCTTTTTCTTCAGAATCAAATACTTTAGCCGTACCGGTAAATAGCAACCCTTCTTTACCCGTAATCTTAGCAACGGCGCCATCGGGTGCCAAATTCCCATATAACATCACAAGATGGCCTTCTTTTTTGATAGGATTATTCAAAGGACGAATAATCTTTTGCCCTTCAGGGTATGCGCTGATTTCTTTCAAATTTTCACGTAAGGTTCGACCGGTCACCGTCATGCACTCACCATGCAACAATCCTTTGTCCAAAAGCATTTTCATCAAAGGTAAAAGCCCGCCGATGCCTGCCAATTCAGCAACGACAAAACCGCCGCTGGGTTTAAGGTCTGCCAAAACAGGTGTTTTGCCCCCAATACGGGTAAAATCATTAAGGGTCAATTTAACACCGGCAGTATGAGCTATGGCAATCAAATGCAAAACAGCATTGGTAGAGCCTCCCAAGGCTGTCACCACGGTTATAGCGTTTTCAAAAGCTTTCTTGGTCATAATGTCACGGGGTTTAATATCTTTTTGCATCAAATTAATAACCGCCTGACTAGCATTAAAACAATCCAATTCCTTTTCTCGTGAAACCGCAATTTGCATGGAACTGTTGGGCAAACTCATACCCAAAGCTTCGATAGCGCTGGCCATCGTATTGGCCGTATACATACCGCCGCAGGATCCCGGCCCGGGAATCGCACAAGTCTCGATTTCTTTAAGTTCTTCATCGGAAATCTTCTGGGAAGCGTGCTGACCCACCGCTTCGAAGACCGAAACAATATCAACGTTACGACCTTTATAACAACCCGGCAAGATCGTCCCGCCATAGACAAAGACAGAGGGACGGTTCAACCGGGCCATGGCCATAACACAGCCGGGCATATTCTTATCGCAGCCGCCGATGGCTACTATCCCATCAAACCCTTCACATCCGCTGACAGTCTCAACCGAATCCGCGATCACCTCACGGGACACAAGAGAATACTTCATCCCTTCAGTGCCCATGGAAATACCATCTGCCACCGTAATCGTTCCAAAAATGATCCCTTTTCCCCCGGCCGCATTGGCCCCCTCAACAGCCTTAAGGGCAAGTTTATCAATATGCATATTGCAGGGGGTCAGCATGCTCCAAGTAGAAACCACGCCGATTTGCGGCTTTTGAAAATCTTCATCTTTAAAACCAACGGCACGCAGCATGGATCTATTGGGAGCGCGGTCATGCCCATCAACAATTTGAGAAGAAAATTTTCTTAGATCCGACATGCCTATACCCTTTCTGTCCATGAGTACTGTGTTCTAATTTTATTTTCATGAGCTGTAATCTTGTCCTGAAACTGCATGGTCCAACCGATTGAGTCCAAACCTTTGAGAAGGCATTCCTTGTTAAAAGCATCAATGGAAAAAACATATTTCTTACGGCCTGCTGTAACTGTCTGAGAATTTAAATCTGCACTGATCGCAGCTCCTTTATTTTTACCGACCCAGGAAAATATTTCATCGACCTCTTCGGACTTTAACCGCGTCAATAAAATACCGTTTTGAACACAGTTATTATAAAAAATGTCCGCGAAGGATGGGGCCACAATTACCTTAAACCCAAAATCCGACAGAGCCCATGGGGCATGCTCGCGGCTGGAGCCGCATCCAAAATTGTCCCGAGCCAAAAGTACTGTGGCGCGGCGATAAGGTTCCTGATTTAAAATAAAATCAGGATTTTCTTGTGTGCCCTCATAGTCCTTAAACCGCCATTCATGGAAAAGATGTTGACCAAATCCCGTTCTTTCAATTTTTCTTAAAAACTGTTTCGGAATAATGGCATCTGTATCCACATTAACACGGTCCAAAGGTGCAACAATCCCTGAATGAACTTTAAATGGCTGCATGATTATGTCCTTACCTTACGTATATCGGTGATCTTACCCTCTAGGGCAGCCAAAGCGGCCATCTGAGGGCTCATTAAGTGTGTACGTCCGCCAGGGCCCTGTCGGCCTTCAAAATTGCGGTTGCTAGTCGACGCACAGCGTTCACCCTTTTTTAATTGGTCATCATTCATACCCAAACACATAGAACAGCCGGCAAAGCGCCATTCCAGACCAGCGTCAGTAAAAATCTTATCCAATCCTTCTTTTTCGGCCTGGCGACGCACGCGTTCTGAGCCCGGCACAACAATGGCTTCAACCCCCGGAGCGACCCGCCTGCCCATAACGATCAGGGCAGCAGCGCGCAAATCTTCAATACGCCCGTTTGTGCAGGAGCCAATAAAAACTTTATCGATCTTGATATCCGTTATTTTGCACCCCGGCTTCAAGTCCATGTACGCTAGAGCATTCTGAGCTGCCATGCGTTCAACCGGATCTTTCATGGATTCTGGATCAGGGACAACTTGGTCAACTGTGGTCACCTGCCCCGGACTTGTCCCCCAAGTCACCATGGGTTTGATGTCCTGGGCATTAATTTTAATGACCCTGTCAAATTTTGCGTCACTATCGCTGGGCAAAGTTTTCCAGTAAGCAACAGCCTTGTCCCATTCTGTCCCCTTAGGAGCAAAATCACGGCCTTTAACATAATTAAAGGTAATCTCATCGGGAGCAATCATGCCGGCACGTGCCCCGGCTTCAATCGACATATTACAAATAGTCATACGCGCTTCCATGGACAAAGAACGGATCGCAGAACCGGCATACTCAATGACATATCCAGTGCCGCCAGCCGTCCCGATTTGACCTATGATGTATAAAATAATATCCTTGGAAGTCACGCCGACGCCTAACTCTCCATCTACATGAATAAGCATCGTTCTGGGTCTCTTCTGCTGCAAAGTTTGCGTCGCCAAGACATGTTCAACCTCGGATGTCCCAATCCCAAAAGCCAAGGCCCCAAAGGCTCCGTGGGTCGCGGTATGGGAGTCTCCACAGACAATGGTCATGCCCGGTAAGGTCAAACCCTGTTCAGGACCTATAACATGCACGATCCCCTGGTCTTCATGGGCAAAATCAAATAATTTTACGCCGAATTCCTGACAATTTTTGGATAAAGTGTCCATTTGTATCCGTGAAGTAGCATCAACCTGGACCAAGTCTTTGGTACGGGTAGATACATTGTGGTCCATAGTAGCCACAGTTTTCTTTGGAGCTCGTAGGACCCTATTTTGTTCGCGCAAAGCAGCAAAAGCCTGCGGACTTGTCACCTCATGTACCAGATGCAAGTCAATATAGATCAGGGAAATATCTCCCTTGGAATCTCGCACCAAATGGTCTTGCCATATTTTATCAAACATAGTATTGCTCATCATCTTCCTCTCAAGCTGCATAGCTCGCGGCCATGCCTTTCTTTTATTTTGAATTTTTTATTATATAGAATGCCCAACGATATGTCAATGATGGACGGACAGAGGAAAGGTAATGGTAAAAATAGTCCCTTGCGGTATATTGGGTTTGACATAGATCTTGCCCCCATGCGCCAGCGCGATGGACTGGGCGATGCTTAAACCTAAACCAAAACCGCTGCTACTACGGGATTTATCAACGCGATAAAATCGGTCAAAAATATACGCCAACTCATCAGAAGGGATGCCGATACCTGTATCACTAATATCAATATCCAAGTCGTTCTTTTGCTGACGCAAATCTACGGTGATTTTCCCTCCCTCGGGCGTGTATTTAATGGCATTGTCCAGGATATTAAGAAAAAGCCTCTTGATCTGATTTTTGTCGCCAAGAATGGCGTCCGTGTGGGCATTATTCAAATGAAGAGTAATTTTCTTTTGTTGGGCTAACAAGACAATATCCTCCATCGACTCTTTGATCAAAAGGCTTATGTCCAGAGGCATTGCTTGCAGAGGGGTTGTTTTGGCATCGAACCGGGCCAAAACTAGTAAATTTTCGACAATATGAGCCAGATGGTTAATTTCTTCAAGGCTGCTGTGTAGAGTAGTTTCATACTCCTGGGCAGATCGAATCCTTTTGAGAGTCACCTCCAACTCTCCCTTTAAGATGGACAAAGGAGTCTTAAGTTCATGAGAAATGTCTTCCATGAACTGACGTTGCGAACAAAAAGCCTCGTCAAGACGGGCGATCATATCATTAAATGTTATAGCCAGACTTTCAATTTCATCTTTAGTCGGGGGGATATCAAGCCGTAATTTCAAGTTTTCAGCTTTAATTTGGTGAATGGTATCGATCATTTGATGGACAGGTCTCAGTGTCAATTGGACCAAAAAAATACCTGTCACACTCGTGACGATAATAGTCAGAGGCAGCAAAAAAAGCAAAGACACCCCTAAATTCCTGAGCGCCTGATCCAACTCAGCCAAGGGGCTAGCCACCTGCACAATATAAGCCAGCCGTTTGTTTTCGATCACCGGTGTCGTAAAGCTTCTAAAAGCAAGCGGTTTTCCGCTGAGATTAATTTCCATATTCTCAAAATGATCGTGGCCTTTTTTAATCTGATGAAAAACTCGAGCCTCCAGACGGTCTAAGCGGACATTCCTGGATGAAGCAATGGCTCCCCCTCCGGCATCAAAAATTCGCACAATAAGATTGATTAAATTAGGATCACTATTCTTTTCGCTTACCCATCGACGGGCAATATTGACAAAATTAATATTATCCTCTTTTATAAAATACCCTTTTAAAATATTCTTATTCTTCTGCCTTGATTCTTCCTGCCAATAAGTGTCGATCGATTGCTCAATACCTTTAGCGCGGGAGCGTAAAACATAATCGATATCATCCGTAAGTTTGCGATGAAAATTATGATAAAGAGCAACACCAAATATAAAAAAAGTCAAAGACAGGATTAGCATCTGCCAGAGGAAAATTTTAAAGCGGATGGATTGAAGGAACATGGCTTTTACTTTTTAAGAAAATAGCCTTTGCCGCGTACGGTATGGATCATTTTGCGCTCAGCGCCGCTATCGATCTTATTACGCAGATAATTGATATAGACGTCGATGACATTAGTCATGGTATCAAAATTGATATCCCACACATGTTCTGATATCATGGTTCGAGTGACGATATTTCCGGCATTACGCATTAAATATTCCAAAAGGGCATATTCCTTAACAGTAAGCTCTATCTCACGCTCGCCCCTTTTGACCTTCTGTGTCAACAAATCCATGACTAATTCGTCAACTTTCAATTGGGTGGTCACGGTCTGGCTGTCTTTTTTACGTAATAACACACGGATACGAGCCAATAATTCTTCAAACGCAAAAGGTTTAGCGATATAATCATCGGCACCAGAGTCCAGGCCTCTGACCTTATCTTTGACTGTATCCTTAGCTGTCAGCATAATAATAGGTATCTGACGGCCAGCTTCGCGTAACTGACGGCAAAGTGTCAAACCATCTATCTTAGGAAGCATCAAATCCAGAATAATCAGATCATAGTCATTAGTACTTAAGAAAAAATCCCCTTCTTCACCGTCAGCAGCGACGTCTACGGCGTATCCCTCTTCTTTAAGCCCGCGCTTAATGAATTGGGCTATTTTAATCTCATCTTCTATGACCAAGATACGCATCGTTTTACACCATTTGGACAAGTTGACTGATCAGTTTTTCAATGCCTTTGTTAATCTCGCTAATTCGGGCATTGAGCATATAACAAGGAGTGGTGACAATTTTATTGTTCCCATCGGTCACAATACCGCAGGCATCCGCGTTGACGGCCAGGGTCCCTGATTTCTTAAAAATTGCATTAATTTTCTCATCACAGCCAAAAGTGACAGACACGTTCTTTAATAATTTGGCAATAATCACAGGTGAAATACATAAAGCTCCAATAGGCTTTTGGGCCGCGTGCATAGAGCGGACGGCCGACTCCACTTGCGAATTAACAGTCATATCCTCCCCATCTTGAGCAAAACTACAGAGATTATATGCCACCCCGCTGCCTCCGGGCATGACCAAGATATCAAAGTCATTTTCCCGAAAATCAGACAAAGGTTTGATTTGACTGCGCGCAATGCGGGCGGACTCAAAGAGCACATTACGTTTTTCATTCATTTCTTCATTGGTTATAAAATTAACCACCCTCTTTTGAGGTATATCCGGAGCAAAACATTGGTATTGATGCCCTCCCCGGTCAATATTCAAAAGCGTTAATACGGACTCATGAATCTCCGCACCGTCTTTATTACCGCAACCGGCAAGAATCACTGCAAACTTCAGAACTTTTTGATTCATTTTACTCTCTCCAAAAAAATAGAGCCGCAGTTAAGATAATACCAATAGCAAAAGCTAAGAAAGTGTTGGCTACAAAATACGGATAGACCATGAGCACAATGCCTATGACCATCGGCCTTATGCTTTTTTCTCGTCTACCATACATAAAAGCAGACCAACCAATAATACCAAAAATCACGCCACCGATCAAATTCGCCCAATTAAACCCTCCGGCTCCGCTGGGGGCGGATACACCATAGGCGCTTAATACCGCATTCATTGTTTGCGCATCAGGCATCTTGACCTCGCTTTTGAGTAGAGCTATAAGGACTAAAACTTGATATTTTAGCTGATTTGATCTCTTTTATCGGTAGAGTAAAATTAAATGCAGTGCCCACACCTAATTTTGATTCAACCCAAATTTTTCCGCTATGCCGGGTAATAATCTCCCGAGAAATAGCCAGCCCTAGGCCCGTGCCTCCATCAACATTTTCCTGGGCAGAGTCTATTTGTTGAAATTTCCCAAATAGTTTCGGCAAATCCTCTTGTGAAATCCCACGGCCAGTATCAACAACACTCACAACAACACAATTTTCAGAAATCTTATTCAGGGTCTTAACCGTAATCCCGCCTTCTTTAGTAAATTTGATCGCATTGCTCAAGAGATTATTCAAAACCTGAATGATCCGGTCACGGTCAAATGAAAGCTGAGGAACGCCAGGATCAAATTCTGTTTTTAAATATAACCCCCGACTTTGGGCCACATACTTTTGGGATTCAACAATCGGGGTCATGACCCGATGAAGATCATCTATCATAAAATTCATCTGCAGTTTGTCTGCCTCAATCTTGCTAAGATATAAAATATCATCAATGAGTCTTTTTAAACGGTCCGCCTCCTGTTGGGCCCTGCCTAAAATTTCTTTTTGCTCAATGTTGATCTCCCCCACCGCTTCCTCCGCAACCAGCTCCACGGCCATTTTAATTGAGGCCAAGGGAGTGCGTAATTCATGAGAAACCATAGACGTAAAATCTTTTTGTAATTCATACATCGATCTTAATTTTTTATTCTTTTCTTCTAATTGTTGCGTCACTGCAGAAAAAGACCGGCTTAAAATGACAATCTCGTTCTCACCTTGATTAAGCTCCTTAACGGTATCAGGACTTAATATATTCCCCAAAGCTTTGCTGTTTTCTTTTGAAATGTTGACAACTTTCTTGAGTAGAGAGTGCATCGATATAAAACCGACAAAAACACCCAGCACCATCAGGACCATGGCTATCGTAAAGTTAGCTGGGTTAATACCGATATGCCCGTGTCGAGAGTTTTGGGCGTAGATATAATAAAGAAGCACCATCGGAAGAATCGACGCAACAAGAAATAGGATCGTAAATTTACGCAAAATGGAGGCGTCGTCAAAAGATGCCACAAAAAGCAATTTTTTATCTTTTTTATTCATTTTTTTATTAACGAAGTTTCTACCACTTCCAACAACCGCTTTATATCATAGGGTTTCCCTAATGTTTTATAATTAACCTTGTCGATTGTCATTCCCAATGCGCTTTCTTCGGTTGACAAAAGAGCCGTTAAAAATATCACCGGTATATTTCTAAAATTTGGATCATTCCTTAGCGCCGTTACCGTTTCAGGTCCGCTTTGTCCGGGAAGCATAACGTCCATTAAAATCAAGTCTGGCTTTTGTTTTTTGGCCTCTGCAAGCACCTGAAGGGATTCATAAAAAACCATGACTTGATATCCTTTTTTAGCAAGAGCTACTTTGGTTAAATTAGCCAAGTTTTGATCATCCTCAACTAACCAAATTTTTGCCATAACACCCTCCGTTTCGACAATCTTTGTTTGATTTTACAACCATCCGCAAAAGGCGAGCGCACAAATACTCTTGGCATCCATAAGTTTCCCCTGCTTAAACATTTGCCTCACCTCTCCACGAGTCATCGGCAGGATTTGTATGATTTCATAATCTTCTGGCTGGGGGCTTGTTGCGGTGAGATCCAAAGCTTTAAAAATTTGTATAATTTCCGTAGAGTACCCGGGAACCGGATAAATATCCCCCAATTTAACTAGTCTGCGTGCCTTAAGACCGGTTTCTTCCAACAGTTCCCTTCCGGCACAAGTAATAGCGGATTCACCAGGATCCAAGGTTCCGGCAGGCAGTTCATAAATATATTTTTTAAGTGCCGGACGAAATTGTCGTATCATGACGAGTGTATTGTCATTCAAAAAAGGCGTTATCACAACTGCTCCGGGATGATTAATTACAGAGATGCTGATAGTGTGACCATTCGGCAATTTAACCTTATGGTTTCTTTGAAATTCAATTTTACGACGAGCCATGTTACAACACCGGAATTGTTTGATCTATGCTTGGACGTTGCGATATCTCTTCAAACCATTGGAATAATGCCCCCTTGACCTGCAAATGCGGCAAGCGAAAATGGATATAACCGATGGCTGAAACTACGGCAACAGGGGCTAAATTAAAATGATTTAGCTCCGTCAATCTTTTTTCGATATGCGCATAAGCATCGCGGATATTTTTTTCTGAAAGGGCAACGAAATCTGTATTGAATGCTCCGGGATGGCGGATTTTTTCCATATAGAGATTGATAGCCATGCCCGTTAAATCATCCGCAAAAGCCTCCCATCTTAAAATTTCAATACGCTCCCAACCCCCTCGCGGAATCATTATGTTTTTATCGCTTAAGCTGTCCAAATATTGACAAATAACAGGACTGTCATAAACCGTTTTATTGTTGTCTAGGATCAGCGTCGGCACTTTTCCCAAAGGATTAGCATCCAATAGCCTGGGAGATTTATTCTTCAGATCTTCGTCAATCAATTCTAACGAAATCTCTTTTTCCAAAGCAATAATCCTGGGCTTACGGGCATACGGCGAACGTTTGGTATAAAGTAGTTTCATATAGTTACATTATATTACGAATTAAGTAAAAAGCCAGCTGCCAAAGCCGCAAGTATACGATAGACTCCGAAAGGAGTAAAATTGTGACGCTGTATATATTGCAATAAAAATTTAACGGCGCCCCAGGCCACAATGAAGGCTACTAAAAAACCAACCCCCAGAAGCCCCCACTCATTGCTGTTCAATGTCGCATCGGTCTTAATCAAATCAAGGACTGTTGCTGCAAGCATCGTAGGTACGGCCAAAAGAAAAGAAAATTCAACAATCGCCCTACGTTCAACCCCCAGCATAAGGCCTCCTAAAATCGTCGCCGCCGAACGAGATACTCCTGGAACTACGGCTAGCGCCTGAAATATTCCTATCAGAATGGCCTTAGGGAAAGATATTTGACTGATCTGTTTAACATGCCCTTTGGAGGGATAAAAACGCTCGAAAAGAACGATCATCACTCCACCGATAAACCAGGCCCATACCACGACCCAGGCATTCCCCAATAGTGATTTTTTAATAAATTTATAAAGCAAAAAGCCTACAATCGCGGTAGGCACAAACGAAGCCAGAACCCTGGCATCAATCTCCCAATCTAAAAGGAAGGTGCGCCAGTACAAGCCTGCAACCGCTGCAATGGCACCCAGCTGTATGGCAATTTCGAAAGTTTTTAGAAATTCTGTCTGAGGCATATGCATCAGTGCCGAGGCCACCATCATATGCCCAGTAGAAGAAACCGGTAAGAACTCCGTAACCCCTTCAATAACCGCTAGAATAATTGTATGGGTTATATCCATATTATTGTAATTCCACAGCCACCCAGGAAGCCGTATCTAAAGGAAAATTACCTAACGAGGTACGCGCACTAGTCAAGATCTTTTGAGGGAAACCTAATAATTCCAAAGGCACAGATATGATGACATCATTAGGGGTCCTTTTAACTGAAACTACTCCCTGCTCTAAACGTTTATTCTGATCATAGACGCTATAGCTTAAAACCCCGAGGCGTACATTAATTTTTGGCATTTGATCAAAAAGTCTTTTGTTGTTATATCCAAAAAAATAAATCGATGCTTCCACATCCTGCGCCAAAGGCTTGGAAAGCTTGATTGAGACAATCAAATTGTCACGCTCCCGGCGCATAAATTTCCAGTCGACCCCGATAAAGGCTAATCGTTCCCGGTCATTTAATTCTTCCGGCAACTCAACCTGAGAAACAAATTTTCTTTGGGACGAAAAGATGGAAGAGTTTTCATTTAGATGCAAGCGCAGCAAGGGGAAATCACCAAAAAGTTCATTGTATTTAACAAAAGACAAAAGATATTTTGGGCTGGAGCGATATTGACTGCTATGCGCCTGGAGAGCTTTGATTTTAGTCTGAAATTGTGACTCACTTAAACGGAACTGTTGCCAGATTTCTCCAGAAGCTAAACCCTCAGGGGGGATCAAATCTTTATCAGGATGAAAAGCTTTAGGTTTAGGCCACCCCAGATAGTGGATCAGATAAGGGTACAGCTGAATATTCCCCTCCATCCCTTCATCCCAAAGGGCAACCCGCAGATATAAATACAAAGCTAAATGATCCCCGTTATGGTCTGCCGGATGAGAAACAAATATTTTAGTCGGTTTAAACTCCTTCAGGATAGCCCTGAGGTCACGGACAATTTCTTCTCCTTTATACAGAGCTCCCGGTCGATAGGCCCCCTTGTAGGGCACTTGTGTGACTCGGGTCATCAGGCTTCTATAAGCAGGCCTATCCTTCCAATGATAATACCAAATATTCAATGTGCCAAAATCGGGATAACCTAAAAATGTTAAATTATCCGGTGGCACTCCCAGAATACGAGAAGCCTGGACGGCCTCATCATGCCGGACTAACCCCATGCTCTCCACAGCACCAGGCATAACAACCGGATGCTTGCGATAGAGAAGAAAGGACCATTGATTACTGTCCCCATAAGTAAAAAATACTATTTTTAAGGGCAGTTTCAGGGCAACAGCCTGCTGAATCACCCCGCCTGTCCCTAAAACCTCATCATCCGGATGTGGAGCAAGCACCAGAACACGGTCAACGGGAGAGAAGGACACGTTGCCAATTTTTAATTCCTCGGCATAAAGAACAGTCGACAAACAGCAAATAAAAATTGTTGTTAAGCTAATGAGCTTTAATCGTTTTGACATATAGTAAAGAGTTATAATATTCTTCTCTGCCATCGCGTATCATGACCATGGGATAACGCTCCCGCACCTCAAAGCCTTGGGACTCAAAAAAACTGCCCGCAGCTTTATTGCCGTCATGGACAGAGGCCTCTAATTCCCCCACGCCTAACTCCTTGGCATATTCGATTAAGGCTTTGAGTAATTTCTGGCCTGCTTGATGACGACGGGCATCCTTCGTAATACCGATATGCAAATGTCCCTGATGACTTGAAAAAGATTTTTTGCGCCATACAAAAATCCTACGCCAATTCTTTAACATCCCCGCTATCATTTGCAACGTTTCCCGGCGAAAAAAAACGCCCCGGATAAAGCCCTTCAGAAACAATGAAGGATAAAGAAGCCAAAACATCACTAGCCCATAGCGGCGATTATCCATGCATCCGTTGATATAACCGACCAAATTCCCGTCACACTCTGCCACAAAGGTCGATCGCGATTCATAATCCGTATAATATGTAGTCAACAAATCTGCAGCCAGATCACGGTCGGGGAATATATTCTCAATAGGAGCCCCTCGATCCGCCACATCACAACATAGCATGCGTAGATGAACACGGTCCTCTGTCTTATAGGGTCTAATATTTATATTATTCATAAAAATTTATGAGAGAATAGTAAATGTTTATGTTTCTTACGTCAAGGATAAATAAATTCAATCGGCCCTCAGGAGTGATCTTCTGGGGAATATACATACTTCCTTTGATCATCATAACTATTCTATTGACTCAAATTTTTGCTTGGGCAGATAACAACTTAATTGAACGTATCCAAAAAACGGAAAATGCCGTGGTTGTCGTTAAGACGGAATTGACCAAAACCATGCATACAACCCCTCCTCGAAAGGCCACTTTCCAGCGAACGGGCGCAGGACTTATCATTGATCCCTCCGGCATTGTTGTAACCAACACCCACACGATTATCAACGCCCCTTTTATTTTCATTTACCTTAAAGACGGCACCAAACTTCCGGCGCAACTGCTTTTTGCCTCAGGAGAATATGATTTTAGCTTCCTTCGCATACAGCCGCCCCATCCGCTTCAAAGCGTCCAATGGGCAGATTCTTCAAGGGTCGTCATCGGAAAACAAATTATCGCTATCGGAAATTCTGATTTCAACAATCAGAGCATTATGTCTGGACGCGTGACAGGCTTGATCCAAAGCTTTTCTCAAGGAACCAATGATTTTTTTGAACTAGACTTGGACCTTTATCGTGGGGACAGCGGAGGCCCCATTCTGGATGATCAAGGGCAGTTACTAGGATTGATCATGGCCAAGAGGGAATCCCAGCAAAATACCAGTATCGCTATCGCTTCCAACAAAATCCGCCAACAATATTTGCAATATAAAAGAAATATGCCATAATTCTAAATCATGTATAAAAATTCTAAACTATGGCTTTGGGCAGTTGCTTGGCTTCTTCTTGCAGTCCTCAGCTCCTATATTCGTCTTTACCCTCTTAGGTCTCATCTATGGGATGACGCCCATGAACAGGCGACAATCTTAGTGATCTATAATATAAAACAAGCCCTTCTTAAACAAATTTTAAACCAAGCCCCCTCCCTCCCTTTGTCAATGGCTAATCATCTTGCTGAAGAAAAACTTAATGAAACCCTGCATGCAGAGAATCAAAAAGTTATGGAAGCAATCGACAAGGGCACCCTTGCTATAGCTAGCCAGCCCGATGCCCCACCGCAAAAAATCTATCTTCTGGAATCCGACCCTTATGATTTTTATAATCTGACAGAAAACATACTCGCTCATGGCCGTATAGCCGAAATTATTAAGGGAAGCAAATATTTCAACCCTTTGATGTGCGCTCCCTTCGGCTACTGGCAGCCATTCACCCTGCATCCTTATCTAGGTTTTCTGATATATAAGTTCATACAACTTTTCAATCCGAGCATATCCCTGATGTCAGCGGTAGCGGTGACACCTCTATTCACCTACCTTTTGATATTAGCGGCCTTTTTATGGGTCTGTAGGGTTTTGAATTATTCCGTCATAGCCTCTTTTGTAGGAGCATTATTTCTGACCATGGCCCCTATTAATTTGAAGCGGGGGTCTTTGGGCTGGTTTCGTACCGACCCCTATAATATTTTATTCCCTTTATTGTTACTCGGATGTCTTTTGCTGGCCTTAAGAGCCCTCTCAAAAAAGGACAGCCTCCTTTGGGCGATAATCTTTGGCATAACCCTGTCTATTTACGCACTATTCTGGCATGGCTGGGGATTGCTATTCTTTATAGGCATGGCCTGTGCCGTGTGTGCTGCCGGTTACAACTTTTTTATAAAAAAAGATCAAATTCAGGCCATTGATAACCTCTTATTTTTAGGGCTTTATATATTTGCCAATCTTGTGGTGGTCAGCCTGTGTTTTTCCTTCAAAGATTTTTTCATCCTGTTTAAAGAGGGTTTTGGGGAGTTGGGGAAATTTACCCACCGGGGTTTGGACCTTTGGCCCAACCTATTTATGACCGTTGGTGAATTAAAAAAACCCCTTTTAAGCGAAATCATCACCTCCTCTGGCGGTCCGGTTTTTATCTTGCTGGCCTTGGGAGGATGGTTGTCTGGTTTGTGGCTTTCCTTCAAAAATTTCCGCGATTCGCGCACCGTTGATACTCTCATCCTAACGATTTTTTTGACCGTCACAGTCCTTCTGAGCTTACATGGGGAAAGATTTGTACTTTTTGCTACCATTCCTTTAAGCGTTTTGTCCGCTGCAGCGGTTGATTCTATCCCGTATCTCGAAAGAATAAAAAATGGAGTCTGGATTAGACTTTCTCTTGCTGCTCTTTTAACAACTTTGATCCTTTTTAATGCCAACCGCGACATACGCACAGTGCTAACCCCTATCTTTAATTCAACCTGGGAAGAGGCTTTAGTCAAAATCAAAAATAGCACTCCTACAGATAGCATTGTTAATTCCTGGTGGGCTCCGGGGCACTTTATCAAGGGAATCGCTCATCGTAGCGTACCTTTTGATGGGGCTTCTTTAGACCAAAGTGCAGTGGCTTATTGGATGGCCAATATTTTTTTAAGTCAAGATGAAGATCATGCACGGGGATTGTTGCGCATGCTCAATTCTAGCGGAAATAGACCCGCAGAATTTCTCATGCAATGTGGATTAAAACTCTCTGATGCCACGACATTACTGCATGCCATTGCTTCTGAAAGCCGTGATCAAGCGACAGGGACGCTCAAAGGGATCCTCAATGATGATCAAATCCATAACCTACTCTTACTGACCCACCAAAAGCATCCTCACAGTTATGTTTTAATCTACACTGAACTTGTCGATGGAAACTTAATGCTTGCCTTTAGCGGCCGCTGGAATATTAAAAAAATCGAGGAGATCAACGACCATCCTGAAATGTTGAGAAGTGTCCCGAACCGAAACTCTCCTGCTTTTATTGACTTTTTATGGAACACCATGGGAGGCCCCCCTAAATACAGCGAGGCGCTACCCTTAATCGCTCAAAACGGCAAACAGCTGGTATTCCGTGAAAATTTAAGTATTGATTTAACCACCATGGAGACCCAGATCCAGTCACCCCAATACGGCAGCGGACAACCTTTAAGCGTTTTTTATATTAAAGATGGAATCATTACAGAACATAAGAATTCACAAGGAATTTTAAATTATTCGGTCCTGCTTTATCAAGAAGATGGTCAATACGTGGCCCGGTTGATGGACCATGCTCTGGCTAATTCTTTGATCATGAAGCTATATTACTTTGATGGCCATGGCCTACAATATTTTAAACCGCTCATTTTAAGCCGTGATTTGACCGGCCGCACCCGCATAAAAGTCTTTGAGGTCATCTACTAGAATTAACCCTAAAGAATAGTGAATCCCGGATTAGTAATCTGATAATTTACCGCGCAGTCGTGCCTGAATACCGGTGGGTCGATTAGGAGTAGAATCGAGTGGTCCTAGGCCTGGTTTTTGCTCTGGGGAGTCTGTGTGCACTTGAGGTTCTGTGTTGACCAAACCGTTTTGGCGCATGCTATCCTCAAGCTTTGAAGCCAAATCATCTGCTTTCAAATTGTGTAATTTTGTGATCATGTCCATGGCCGCTACCCGCTGATTACTTGAAAAATAGGCCGAGCCCATGCCATAATAAATTTTTGGATCCTGGCTCTTAGCGAGCACCATTTTGAAATATTTGAGAGCTGTCTTAGGTTTTGATCTGACAAATAAATTGATCCACGCAAGACTTAATTGAGCACTGGTCAGGTCAGGATCAAGCTTGAGGGCATCTTCAAAATACTCTTGGGCATGATCAAAATCCTGGCGGCCATAATAAATCCGTCCCAGATTAACATAGGCCTGTGTCATCTTATGGTCAAAACCCACCGCCAACTTTAAATATTCAATCGTTTTATCCTCATCCCCAGTCGATGCCTGAATTACCAAAGCCATTCCGTTATACGCTGGGGCAAAAGAAGGTGATGCCTTGATCAACTGCTGATAAAGGTCCATGGCCTGGTCATACTGCTGTTTATTATAAGCATTGACCGCACGCTCATAAACATCCCTCAGGTTTTGCATCTGGGCATGAACCGGAACGATCAAATATAAGAAAAAAAACACCCAAAGGAAAAATTGCTTCGAAAAATACCCAACAGCCATAAATCTTTTAGGGGGAAGCTGGCGGATTCGTTTGAGGGACATTGGGATGATCATTATTGGCATCCTGGGCCTTTACAGGCATCCCCTTGGAGGGAACCACTATTTTTTCAATCGTCATAGCTGCTTTGATTTCATCTGTGTCGGACTTCTTCGACGTAAAATTAAATTTAACAACTTTTAACAAGTCTGTTGCGGTATTTACTGAATGGATAAAGGAGATCACGTCCCCCAGTTGACCCGAACACTCCAGATCCGCCTGATATTTCCAATACTGCGCGGTCTGTTCTCCCGAGGCCGGATTGACTTTGATCAAAGTCACTTTTGACTGGTTGGCCAAATTCTCAATCTTCTTAAGAAAAGCCGCGATCATTTCCTCATCAGTTGATACTATTTTAGTTAAATACGGGTCGATTTCCCGGGATTCCTTGGAAATACGGTCTTTATACCCTAAAAACCGTATGTCCTGTTTAATCGAAGCTTCTTCTTTAGTAATGTCCTCGTCTATGGATGTCAGACGGGACATCGTGGGGGCAATTAAAAGCCGGTCAAAAAGGGCCGCCACGACAATCACTAAAGCGATGGTAAAAAGCTTTTTTTGGTTATCATTGAGGCCTGCAATAAATTTGGTGATCTCGTTCACGCCGGCTCCTTCAAATTTACCAATTTAAACTCAATTTGGAAAGATGCCACATCCTTACCATTATCCTTCTTAGTCGCCGTGGTTTTTGTTTTGGCCTCTTTGAACATCGTGGAATCATCTAAAGCCTTGACATAAGAAAAAACTTGAGACATAGAATCAGAGATACCATCTATTGTGACGGTGCCGTCCTCATCCATAGCGATATTATTAAGATAAATCGTATGGGGAGTAATCCTGTAGAGTTCATGGATCATATCGAGAGTGACCATACGCTTGGCAATATACCCGCGCACGACCTTCGCTTTATTCATACGATCCTGCAACTCCTGGACCTGTGTTCTTTGAGGAGCAAAATGCTCACGCAAATTTTTATTCAGAAAAACATCTTTAAAATAAATATTACTCATGATCATGGCTCCGATCAGCACCATGATAAAAACTGCAGCCACTCCAGACTTAGTTGCCTCACGACTCTGACTCTCAACTGTCTTTTTTAAAATCATCTCTTCAGGCATCAAATTAACTTCGCACCGAGAAGCGCTCATCGCAGAAGAAATCACATCCAAAAAGGAATCATCACCAAAATCGCTCTGGAGTTTCTTGCGGGTTGGCGAAGGCCCCTTGATAAAATTCACAAAGGCGTTCAGGGAAAATTCAAGATTCATACCTGTCTTTAAAGCCGGCAAAATGTTGCGGACCGCCTCATGATCAGTCGTTACCAAATAAGCCCCCGGAGGGGGAGCTCCATCCTCTTGTGAAAAAGAATCAATGGATTTCTTAAGTTCTTCCTGTAATTTGCTTAGGCCATCCGCGCCTTCCATAAGGTTCTTAATGCCAACCGGAATATGTCTCACGAATACAAGAGTGCCTCTAGACACAATTATATAACTGGTGGAATTTAAAGAAAAATCGATCACTCCACATAGAGGAGCATCTTTCCTTAAATTCAAAGACTTAGCATAAAAACGAGCCATAGCTTCCGGTACAAAAAGAATTTTGTCAACATTAAGCCCCGCTTTTTCTAGAGCTAAAATTCTTTCTTTGAGCATATTGCGATGCACAATCACCAAGAGAAGCCGTGTGTTATTATTAGAAACATTTACTCCCAAATTGATAAAACGAATCAACACTTCTTCTTTCGAATAAGGTGTATGACGGGAAGCCTGCAAATTAATGATCGATTTAATCTCTTCCGGGTCTGTCGAAGGGACTTCTATATTTTTAGCAGTACCAGCATTAGCAGGAATTGTGCAGATAACCGCAGCCTTGCGGTCAAAAGGGCCCAATAAATTCTTGATGGTCAAGGCAACTTCATCAGCCGCGAGCAATGGATTAAATGAGGCACGCGCTACTTTTTCCAATACTCCGGCAGATGTCACCTGGGCAACTTTAATGACACCTTCATTAATGGATATGCTTAAATATCTTTTATCAGAACCGAACATGTCAACTCCGTGAATTTAGAAATATTATACCCATTTTAGAGAAGCTCCACCATCAGAAAAAGAATTATTTTATCCCGCAACCAGAAACCCCTATCCCTTAAAAAAACAAAGATTCATCTCTCTTTCCAGTAGATTATTTTATCTTCACGGGAAGAGTAAACCGCCCGAACTCCTTGAGGCGAGGCCATACCCGAGAGTTTGCCCCACGCCTCAATCGTAAAATAATAAGAGTTGCTGCACAACTGTCCCCTCATATTCAACGCATCGATCGCACGCATTTCTAAGGGCGTTAACTGAATCATAGCATTGACCTCGATGGCAATTTCAAACGTTTTTGAAAAAACATGGTCATCCCCCGTTGCTTCGATACCGTCACGACCATGGCGGACGTTTAAAATTTTATCGACAAGCCCCTGCTCAAGCCCTAAAGCAATCAGAACCTCCCGAGAAGCAGTATTGATATTAACAGCCCCATCACCCCAAATCGTCAGGTAATGAACCAGCGTATCATAGTAGGGCTTGGTCATGCCCTTGACGAGCAGTATTTCATCTAATGTTTCATAATCTGCGCTCTTTTTGGGATATGGATATTGTAAGTTAGAATAATAGTCTTCACTGAAAAACCCGGTAACCTCACTCTCACCGTATTGACGCCAATCCAAAAGCGCTGCGGCCAGTCTGTTCGCTTCTTCATCTTTAAGATTGAGCACATGGATCAATAAATTTGCCAAAACAACAAGATCGGTCTTATTAAGATTGATTTTACTTTCTTCATCGACTACGCCATAACGCACAGAACTGCTGTTTTCTAAAAGAGGCATTACAACACTTGCATCATCATGACCGAGGCTGATTTGAGACAATTCATGAATATTATTGTGCAAGTTCATTTTAACTTGTGGTGTGTACGTAAAAGCACTTACTTCCATTTGTTGATGGATGAACGCAGCAGTTTTTTTTACGGAGGATTGCAGGAGATAGGCCATGCGGCTACGATCGTCAAGGCGGGCAACCAAAAAAATCTTCTGACGTATGCCCGCGGCGATACTTACAGCCAAAATAGTCAAGATGCCCAATACCCACAGAGAAAAAACCAAAACCATGCCTCGATGAGAATATCCTCTCATATGCCTCCACCCACAGGAATTGGATAAAACCGGCGCATATGACGTATTTGGCCATCCATTTCGAATTGCACATCGATCATCAAACCCATAGGAACTCCCGCATCTGTCTGACTTTTAACGACCAACCCGCGATCAGAGACAAAACAATAGCGAAAAGTGATATCCTCTATCAAAGAGGCCACCTCAAAGGGTTGAGACCACTGTGCTTTAAGCGCCTGACCGTACGTGGCTTGACGGCGGAAAATCTTTTTTTGAGCCGGATCAAAGGTGTATTCTACAGCCCCAATCTGATCTCCGATTTCTTCCTTGGCACGTGTCCCGTTTTGATCAGTAGCGGCCCTAATGATGGCAGGGAAAGACAGCCGCGCGCTGCTTCCTGAAAAAGAAATTGTGTTCATATTGACAACCTCTCGCAGGTCCTCATCAATTTTATCCAAAAATATAGCAATATCCCCTTCGACTAAAAGATGTTCGGTATGGGCCCATAATTTAAAACCATTGGAAAATGCATTAAACACAGCGAGACTTATGACCGCAAACAAAGCAGAGACTAAAAGTATTTCCGTTAATGTGAAGGCTTGACAATATTTTTTCATCTTAATAAATACGTACTGCGCTGCATGTGCATGATCCTTCGCCCATCATTCCAGGAAAGCTTAACATCCAGCTGCCAGACAGTTTTAACATCAATAAGCGGTTGCAAGGCAATATCATAAGTGAAACGGATTGCTTTATGATTAATGTCAAGAATGGAAAAAGTATTTCCGAAATCAAGACTATGGGCCGGCCACTCAGTGAAGGATTTAGAAATATCCCCAATTTTTTCGTCTATCAGGGATGAGGCATACAAACGGCAGGTTAAGTTGTTTAAATAATCAGCGCATAAAAAAAAAGATTTATAAATCAAAACAATGCCCGAACACAAAACCACGAGACTAACCATGACTTCGACAAAGGTAAAGCCCCTATTGCCAGTTATTGATTTCGTCCTTTTGTGAAGCCTCATTTTTTCCTTTCGAGGACAAATCATAGTCAGAGCGATGCAAACCAGGAGACGCGTAAATATAAGGATGCCCCCACGGATCAATGGGATCTTTCTCAATATAAGGTCCGTTCCAATTTTGTGGCAGCGGATTGGTCGTGGGTTTAAAACGTAAGGCCGCCAACCCCTGAAATGTGCTCGGGTAAGACCCGTTATCCAATTCGTAAAGCTTCAAAGCCGTGGCCAGATTGGCATCAATGTCAGACCTAGCCACCTTGACCTTGGCTTCCTCTCCTCGTCCGGCAAGACGCGGTATGATCATTGCGGCCAAAGCCCCGATGATAATCACAACCAGCATAATTTCAACCAAGGTAAAGCCGGTTTTAGGCCAACCTGTTTTCATTTTCATATTTTATCCTTTCGTTCAACTATCATAAATACTGCTTGGTATAATCAACCCATTTGTTCTGCAAAGCTTGCATGGAATCGATCGTCGGGTAATACGAACTTTTCAAAGCCCGCTCAAAATCATCGCCATCCCGCAGGCGACGGCACATTTCTCTAAAGGCATCCTTACCATAAGTTTTAATCAAAAAATCAACAATGTAAAGACTTTCTACATAAAATATCGCAATAGACTCTGTGTCATTTTTATGCGCAAATAAATCGTAGACCAATAGTTCTTTTAAGGGAATGATCTTCCCCCCTGAGATCAGACGCGCCACCACATCCATGTGAGACAAGCTATCATCTTTTTGCTCCAGCTGAGCCATCCCCTCATCAAAAAACCGGGGGATGGAGCGATCAAAACCGATAAAATCATGCAAAATCAAATGGGTGATCTCATGCGGTAAGATCACGTCTAAAAAATTAGGCTGCCCATTATAACTGACAATGATACGTGATTGAAATGACTCGGAATACAAGGATGCAAACCCTTGAGACCATGGCGGCTGTCCGGTTTCCTTAGAGTAGCTTGTCTCATCATTAAAAATAATAACTTTAACACGGTTTCCCCAGGTCCAAAAATTATGATAACGGGTATACCCTATATCATCGGCAATATTTTCGTAATACCTTTCCGCACGGTTGATAACGGCGCGGGCTTGTTCTTCATCACTCCCAGGAGGGCAAAGGACCGTAAAATGCTCACCTTCAAATTTGAGCCACCCCGGAGCATCAAAGTTGGCGTCAACACCACCCCAGGCGCGAACACTTAAAGCCAAAAATATAAAAAAAATCAATAAATATTTCACTTTATCGCGCCATCAGGTCCATCGAAAATATCGGCAGCAGCATGGCAAATACGATCAACCCCACGACCGCTCCTACCGCTAAAATCATTAACGGCTCTAAAACAGTTGTTATCAATTTAGTCGTCTCATTGATATCTGCCTCATAAGTTTCGGCGATATCTCCAAGGGATTCCTTCAAAGATCCCGACTCTTCTCCCACCTTGATCAGCTGTGTCATCATGGGAGGGATTAAATTCGAATGAGCCAGGGAATGCCCTAAATTTTCCCCTGCGGTTAAATTTTGCACACAATAAAATAAGTCCATTTTTAACTGAGGATTATGAACTGTCGGTATAGACATTTCAATAGAACGGATGATAGAAAGGCCGCTTTCTAACAAAAGGCACATCGTCCGCGCAAAACGCGCTAAATCAATCTTTAAGATCAAATCACGCACTCCGGGGAGGTTTAATAAAAACTGGCCTATAAAAACAGATCCCTGTAAAGTTTTACGCCAACGGTTAAAGATTAAAAAACCTATTGCCCCAAGAATAATCAACGGAATCCCAAACACCTGTAAAAAATGACTTATGCTCATCACAAGGAGGGTAGGAATCGGCAAACTTTGATTTGAATCTTTAAAAATGACAGCCATTTTAGGCATCACAAAGGTTAAAATAAAAAATACCGTCGATAAGCCAATAATCAGCATAAATACCGGATAAACAAGAGCCGATCGCACTTTTGAAGAAAACTCTTCTTGCGCTTTCAGGAAATCAGAAACGCTGTTAAGCATCTGACGTAAATTCCCCATTTCTTCTCCCGCCCGAATCATGGCGACAAACAATGGAGAAAAAATAACCGGATAGTCCGAAAGACATGCAGAAAAAGAACGGCCGCTTTTAACCCCAATGGATATCTCTCCGATAACACGGCTCAAATAAATATTCTTGGTTTGCTGACTAAGAACTTCCAAAGCTTTCAACAAAGACACGCTGGATTTAAGAAGGCTCGCCAGCTGTTTGCTAAAAAAGTATAATTCCCTCGTTTTTACCCTGACCTCAGGAATGTCTCTTAATAAAACACCTTCTGCATTACTTTCTTCTATAGAGACCGGAATAAGGCCCAATTGATGTATCATTTCCAAAGCATCTTCCTCATTCTGGGCGTTGATCTGCCCGGTGATGGCATTGGAAGCATCTTTCTTGGCTTTATAAATATAGGAAGGCAATATTTCCCTGTTCCTTTCTTTACTAAGGTTTTCAGTAAGACATGTGCCTCATTAAACACTTTTCCCTACGGGGGCGGTTAACATTTCGAAAGGGAGGGTTGACAAGTCATCTTTGGAAGTTACATACAAAGTTTCCGATACCGTAGTTACACCGGCAAGGACGCATTGCCAAGCATTCTGTCTGAGTGTGACCATGCCATTTTTCATGGCAACCCGCTTGACGCTTTCCGTACTGGGTTTGCTCGTCAACATAGCTCGAATAGACTCATTGATTTCCAGGATTTCATAAATTGCCGTACGCCCATAATAACCGGTTTTATTGCATTCCTCGCAGCCCCGCCCTTGATAGACCTTAATCTGCTCTGATGGGACTCCAAGCGAGTACGCCATCTCTTGGCGGACCGTATCCGGTATACTCAAATCTTCTTCTTTACAATGCGGACAGATCAAACGCACCAGACGCTGAGCAACAAAAGCTTCGACGGACGAGGCCACCAAATACGGCTCGACCCCCATATCGATCAAACGTGTGATGCCGCTGGCCGCATCATTAGTATGCAGGGTCGAAAACACCAAATGCCCCGTCAAGGCCGTACGTATGGCTATTTCCGCCGTATCTAAATCACGCACCTCCCCCACCATAATGATATCCGGGTCATGGCGTAAAATACTTCTTAATCCTTCTGCGAAGGAAAAATTCAATTTGGGATTGATCGCAATCTGGGTAATACCCTCCATCTCGTATTCAATAGGATCTTCGATCGTAATAATCTTTTGATCAGCATGATTTAACTCATGTAAACAGGCATAGAGAGTGGTGGTTTTCCCGCTGCCAGTCGGACCCGTGACAAAAATAATCCCATGAGAACGCTGGATCAATTCTCTAAATTTATAGGCATTATGTTCATTAAGGCCTAAGTCTTCCAATCGGGTACGCATTGATTTTGTGGGTAAAATACGGATGACCATGCTCTCGCCCCTTAATGCGGGCATTGTTGAGATGCGCAGATCCAAATCTTGCTCCTTAGTACGCACCACGGTACTGCCGTCCTGAGGCAATCTTTTTTCTGTAATACTCAAATTAGACATGATTTTAATACGCGAAAGCATGGGAAGAAGGAAATGTTTGGCTTCCTGCGGTAAATTAGCATCCATTAAATTGCCATCAATGCGATAGCGCAGGCGCATCTTATCCCGGTAAGGCTCAATATGGATGTCCGTCGCCCTTTTTTGATAGGCCTCCAGGATGATCTGATTGACGAGCTTGGCCACCGATGGATCTTCACTCTTTTTTTCAATGTCCTCAACCCAGGTTTCCTGATTAGCATCAGACTTTCTTTTATGCGGGTCTTTCGTAAGTATACGATCAATGGTGTCGGAGGCCAGGCCGTAATATTTTCTAAGGGCCTCATTAATATCGCTGCGAAGGGCCAGAACCTCACGGGGCTCGAGGCCTAAATGAACCCTGATATCATCCTCCATCCGCACATCTAAAGGAGAAGATATGGCAAGCGTCAGCAGATTGCCTTCAATACCGATAGGCATAAATTTATAAAAAGACGCAAATTTGACCGGAACGCGGTCAATAACACTCTGAGGAATATCTTTTTCTTTTAAGTCAAGGACCGGCAGATTAAGCTCACGGGCGAGAGCATCAATAATTTCACGGTCTGTTAAAATCCCATGACGTATGAGATAACTATTAAGGTTTTTATGTTCCTCTCTGGCCGCTTGAACATACCCTTCAGCGTCCATGGAATCCAATAAACCGGATTTGATCAAAACATCCAGAAGAATCTTATTAGACACCGGTTTGTACATATAAAAATTCCATTATCAGGCGAGGCTTATCTGTTTTAAATCCTTGGAGATTTGCCGATCATATAGAAGTCCTGCGCTTCCATATGGTCATAATCACCACGCAAAATTCTCTCACAACCGATAAGATTATCTTCCAGCGGGACGTACTCACCTTTTTTACCGGTAAAAACTTCGGAAACCGTAAAAGGCTGTGTCATAAAATTATATAATTTCTCAGCTCGTTTGTAAATTCTCTGATCATCCTTGCTTAGCTCTTCAAGGCCAATGACCGCCACAATACGTTTAAGCGAATTATGTTTGTTAAAATGCTGAATGACCTGCTGAGAAACTTCATAATGACGACGGCCGACCACATTTGTATCCAAATTGGTACACGAGCTTTGTAAAGGATCAATGGCCGGATACATACCGCGCTGGACTAGTTCGCGAGAAAGCACTACAACTCCGTCGAGAGTAGCGAATATGGACACGACCGCAGGGTCAGTCATATCATCGGCAGGCACGTACACCGCCTGCATAGCTGTGATAGAACCACCACCTTCAACCGAGCGAATACGCTCCTGGACCGTATTGACCTCTGAGGCCAATGTCGGCTGATACCCAGTTTCAGCCGGCACACGACCTAAAAGTGTGGAAACTTCCTGGCCTGCTTGAATAAAACGGTATAAATTATCCATAAATAAAAGCACATCTTTATTCTTGGCAACCAGATACTCCCCCATCGTCAGCCCCGCATTGACAATCTCAGCGCGTGCGCCTGGCGGCTGATCCATTTGCCCAAAAGCCAGCATGACTTTAGGCAACAAATGACTTTCTTTCAATTCATAATATAATTCATTCCCTTCACGGATACGTTCGCCGATACCTGTAAATACGCAGGCACCACCATGGGCCTGGACGATATTATTGATAAGTTCCATAATAACAACAGTTTTACCGCAGCCCGCCCCTCCTAAAACCCCTGTCTTACTGCCTTTGATCATGGGATATAGCAAATCAATATATTTAATACCTGTTTCCAAAAGTTCGGGGATCTCACGGCCCTTCTTCTTCAAATCAAAATTGATTTGAACAACAGGTTTACGAATAGGGACCATTTCAGGGCAGTCGTAGGGGCCTGCCTCGTCTAATGGACGGCCTGAGGCATCCATGACCCTGCCGAAGCATCCGTCCCCAATGGGAATAACTGTCGGACGATTTGTATTCGTACATGGCGCACCTAATTGCAAATTCAATGTTTCCGAAAGAGAAACACAACGCACTAAACCTGGGCCTAAATGCTCAGCTGTTTGCAAAATAACTTTCTTACCGTCGAAGGTATACGTGGTAATGCAATCATACACAGCCGGGGCTTCTTCGTCCTCTGGAAAACGCACATCCACTACCGGCCCCTGGACTGCTGCGACCCTGCCTGTATTCTCCTTGACCCCTGGCGGCAATGATGATGATTTTGCTGCAGAAACGTTTTTTTCTTTGTCTTCCATAAATTATCCCTATTCTCTCATTTGGCAACCATCATTCTAGCTGAAAAAATTTCACGCAAACTCTTGTCAATATCCCCGCGCTTAGCTTTTCGATATTTTAATTTGACCACTTCACGCTCTTTTCGCATTTTTCCTAAACTACTGTCTAAATGCTGCGTCTGGGCTGAGGCTGCAGCCAAATTGGTATCAAAAAAAATCTCATAGATCTTTGACGATAGCCACAAATCTGCCAAATAACCTGTCATGTCTAAAGGATCCGACTCTTCGATCACCTGACGGAATTTCTCAACGGTCTGGGTTTGCTTGGGCATGAGATCCTCGCAGGGCAAAAGCTTGACCACGCGGGGCTTGATCACCGTATAATCTTTGGGCCAGGGATAAACCACCATGACACGTCCGCACCTTCCCTCCATCACCTCTTTAACTAAATAATTCTTTATCTCAACGGCAACTTCATAAAAACCCCGCTCCTCAATATCTTCATAAGTTTTTAACATCTTCTGCCCCAAACCTTCAAATTTCATAATTCCTTTTTTACCCACCACCACCAGCTGCGAGGAAGAAATTTTTTCCTTTTCTTCTATAGCACGTCCGATGACACGGCTATTAAGGTCCCCAACAAAACCCCGCTCGCTTGAAATCACTAAAATAATTGTATTAGGATTGTTGTTATTGACCAAAGGATGTTTCACTTGAGAAAAACTGACCAAACTAAAAAACTCCGTAAAAGATTCATTAAAACGGTTAAATTTAATCTTTTGAGCAAAAAGGGCATGATATCTCATATCCGCAATATCTTTAAGGACCTGGATTAAGTCCACCAAGTCCCGAACTTCCATGACCTCAGCTTTCACTCTGCTTGCTTTACCCATACGGCCCCTGTTGCATCATTCTTCAGATGCCTCTATGAACTGGAGTATTGTTTTTCTACCTGTTGCTTTAATGCGTTGGTTGATTCCCTAAGGGCATTTTGTAAACTTCCGTCTAATTGCAGGCTCCCAAACATTAAAACCACCCCACCGATCAGTGCGGGGTCAATTTTGGGGTTTAATTTAATGTCCCGGGAAAGTTTGGTCTTGAGGACCTGTGAGATGTCCATCAACAACGTTTCTGAGATGGCTGTCGCAGAAACCGCGTCCGCTGTTTTGATATCTATTCCAATACGGCTCATGTCAACCTTGTTTAATTTCTCAATAAATTCCGCAACTAATGACTTATCCAAATTCTCTTTGACTTTAACACTTAAGATTTCACTGATGATGCCTGAAGCATAATCGATAATCTTGATTTCCATGGTCTTGATCACCTCACGCCGAATCCCTTCACGGGCATTCTGGGCCTTAGTTATAATTTCCTCGGCTTCCTGACGCGCTTTATTTAGAATTTCTTCCTTTTGTTTTCCGGCGGCCTCTTCTATCTCCTGGCGCATTTTCTTTTCAATTACATCTAGCTCTTTCTTACGCCTTTGCAGTTCAGCATCCGCCTCTTTGATTTTCTGATTTAATTCCGCCTCTCTTTGACGTGCGGCCTCGGCATCACGATCCAAGCGCTGCTTGGCCCCGTCCACAGTCCTGATTAAAACCATATAGAGAGCAAAAATGATGGCACCGGAAATAACCACCGTCAAAATCAAGAATTGAATTATCAAATTCCAACCCATAGAAAAGTCTCCTTCTGTCACCCGCTGTTTGCCGCAACCTGCAGGCGGGGATATCTTTCAAGCGTTTTGAAGGTTATACAAAAATACAAACAGACCTAGCAAACATACAAAAGAAATTATTTCGACCAAAAGTATTTTCCATCCAGCGCCCATTTGAATTTGGGCGCTTTTGGTAGGAAAATTCCCCAAATCATTGATCATCTTAGATCCCCACAAACCTACAAAAAAGCAGGGCAAAGCCACGACAATCGAGAACAAACCAATGACTTCTATTGCCTGAATCCAATGCTTAAATCCCATCAATGCCCCTTGGTTGAGAATAACTGAAAAATAATAAGGATCGCCACGATGGAAATAGCCTCCACGAACACGAGCATGACGGCCATCCCCACAAAGATCTTAGACGCAGCTGAAGGATTACGGCCCAAGGCCTTGATGACGGCATATCCTAAAACAGCTATAACAATCGAAGGCCCCATAACTGCTATAAACATAATCGTTAGGATAATAAACGTTTCTGCTACCATAAATGGCTCCTTCTAAACAAAGTCTAAGAAACAGGGCCTACGGTTATTCCCGAGGTTTTGTGGCTTCAGCAAATGTTTTATCGGTCTCTTCCACTAAAATGGTGCACTCATTGGCAAAAAACCGCAAAATTCCTGAACGTATCGGTATGCGGTGCTTCCAATCGACAATAATATCGCCCTGCTGCACCAACCCAATCAGGGGATAATGATATGCCAAAAGCTCATACTCGCTGCTGTCCCCAATGATAAATAAACTATTCACCTCATTTTCAAAAATCAGATTCTTTGGGCTTAAAATAACACAGCGAAAGTTATTTTTCATTTTTTAGCTGCAGCCATAGGCTCTGTTTTGGGGCTTATGGGCTCATATTCATCAAAACTATCCAGCTCATCTTTTTTTCGTTTGTTTATAATATCCTGAACAAAAGCACCGGCCAGCTCAGTTATGCCCTTTTCAACGTCCGGCTCTAGTTTGCGTTTTTCACGGATCAATTTTAAAAGCTGTGGATTTTTCTTCTGGGAGAAATTTAAAAGATCGTCTTGAAAAATACGGACCTCAGGAATGGTCAACTCATTCATCATTTTTTTGTTAAACGCATAAAAAATAATGACTTGAATTTCCTGAGAAACAGGCTTATCTTTATCCTGACGTAAAATTTCCGTAAGAATGGCCCCGCGTTTGAGTTTCTCTAAAGTCTCATCCGAATGACCGCTCGCCTTTAACTTAGAAATACGCAGCAATTCGCGGTATTGCAAATATTCAAGACGAAGAGGACCAGAGAGGGTCTTGATCGCAGGCCACTGCACCTTTGAACCCACCCGAGAGACCGACAGCCCAAGATCCAGAGCCGGTTTTTGACCCTCACCGAATAAGCTCGCACTCAAATAAATCTGTCCGTCGGTCATGGAAATTAGATTTGACGGCACGAAAGCGGTCAGATCGCCTTCCAAGATCTCAACAATGGGAAAAAATGTAACCGAGCCTCCGCCTCGTTTTTCATCCAAATAACACGCACGTTCGATCATTTTGGAGTGCAGATAAAAAATGTCCCCAGGATAAGAGTCACGGCCCGGAGGCCTTCCTAAAAGCAGGGAAATTTCACGATAAGCCCAGGCATGTTTGGTAAAGTCATCAAAACCTATAAAAACATTCTTACCTTGATGAAGAAAATGTTCCGCCATGGAACAAGCCACATAGGGTGCCAGGTATTGCTGCCCCGGCGGGGCCGATGCTCCGGCGGATATAATTAAGCTATACTTAAAACATTCATGGTCCTTAAATAGCTGCACTATTTTGGCCAATGCCGAACGCGGCTTGCCTATGGCACAATAAATACAAATAACACCGGTATTGTTCTGGTTTAGGATCGTGTCCGTGACAAAGGTGGTTTTGCCCGTGCTTTTGTCCCCCAGGATCAGCTCACGCTGGCCCATCCCAATGGGAATCATTGCGTCAAGAACCTTGATGCCGGTTTCCAATGTTTTCTTCAGAGGCTGACGTACAAGGATCGGCGGTGAGTCGGGAAAAATCGAGTTTTTCTTCTCAAACTCAATGGGGCCCAAACCGTCCAATGGCTCAGCCAAAGGGCTTACAATACGTCCTATAAAATTCTCTCCGACAGGAGTATCGAAAGGTTCAATGGAAGCCACAGCTTTGTCACCTGTCTTAATCTTATCTGTTTCTTTAATAATTAATACTTGGGCTTCCTGCTCATTAAAACCGACAATCATTCCGATCGTTCCATAACCGAACTTGATGAGCTGTCCATTGATGCAATTACGAAAGCCTTGAACAAGAACAATACAGCCTCGCATAGCCTTGACTTGACCGACTTCCGTGTACTGTAATGCCATGCTGCTCATTAGGGCCTCATTTCTTAAGGTTTCCCTGCTTGCTGGGGTGGGGGCTCGCTCTTTATTTTCTTATCTTTGGAACGGACAAGCCAAATCACAAAATTGACCAGTGTCAAAAAGCCCACAAAAAGCAACACCCACCCTATAAAACTCCAAGCTGTACTTGCCTCAAATTTTTTGTTATACATGACCTTGGAAACATCGGAAACACTTTTAAGCGCCTGGACTTTCTGCAACACATTCTCAACCTTGCTCTTTTCTAAATCCTCGCGAAAAACAGCCAATAATTTTTCTAGGGTCTCAACATCTTTTTGGGCATATTCATAAGTCTTTTGATTGATCCGGTAGGCGCTGATATGTTCGAGTATAGGGTGTTCGACCGCTTGAGAAGTCTCTATGTCCTTCAGATAACCGGATATACGGTCCATCAAAAACTTAGTGCTTTCCTCATATTTAGAATCTTTGAGATAATCAAAAACATATTTGGCGCGGGAACGCAAATAATCTATTTTGATCTGCTTGATCGTCCAGATATCCAATATCCCAACAGAATATCTCTTCTTCTGCCCCGGACTCAAATCTTCTTCCTTAAACAAAAATGGCAATTGTTTCGCCATATCGAAACGCACATCAAAACCCTGATCCTCGATGACATCCTCAATCTTGACTTCCTGCGGCAGATAATCTTTATGTTTAAAATGTTTGACCACCTGGGCCGGATTCTCAACTTCAATCGTCAGGTGAATAATTTTAGGCTGTTGGGTTTGCCCGGGATCAGATCTCCAATAATCAACACTCAAAGCGTCATTTTGTATCCTTTTAATCTCTTTTGTATAAGTCCTGTAACCATCAATACGCTTTTCAATACTGTCCACATTAGCGCTCTGAAGATTCACAATATAATCAATTTTTGTCATTAAACGGGTTTTCAAAATTTCCGCTTTTTGGGCATCGTGCACCTTGCCAAGCGTGGAATATCCTTCCTCTATTTGTTTCTTAATCAATCCTACCTGATCGGGAGTTACCAGCCATTTGTCTTTAATATGAATACGGAAGGTTTTGGTTTCTTTAGGCTTTAAGGCCACATCACCGTGCACATAATAATCTGCGTCATCAACGCTGTAATCTAACTGAAGGCCGTTGGTATCCAAAATGTCAGCAGCGGCAAGCTCGCCCGGAAGATCAAATTTAACCGTGGAATTTTTGGATGCATCCGCACCGTTAACCGCCATGACGTTGATATAAATATCACCGCGTGCCCATGGCATCAGCCCAAAAGAAAAAATAATGCCGGCCGTTAAAGTTTTAAGAATATAGATGGCTTTGTTTCTCATCATTATTCGCTCTCATACCAGCTCTTGACCACAATATCCTGTACATTCATGGCCTCGCGCAGGGCCGCGATCTTAGCGTTAATCTCTTCTAATTTCTCGTTAACTTTTTCCATATCCCCAGCTTCTTTGCCCTTGAGCGGTGTTACGGCCATGGCTTGTTGCAAGCCTGCTTTTTTAGCCTCTTGATCCAGGAACCTATTAAGCTTATCTACGGTTTCTTGCGCCATTCCCGGATTATTCTGGGCGCCCTGGGTCAATTGTGTTGCTGCATCCTGAATATTCTGAATGGCATCTTCAAGATTTTTCAACTTCTGATAAACGTTAGGTGTTGCGCCATTGACACCCAGATCAGTAATAATCTGTTGGGCAAAGGACATGGCAGCTGCGGCATTGTTAGAAGCCTGGTTAACGGCGCTATTAGGACCATTTAAGCTTCCAAAAAGCGTGTTTGTCGTAGTACTTGTAGGGGCTCCTATCAGGCCTTGCACAGATTTAATTGTACCAAAAACCGTAGTGCTGGAAGACGTATCGCTGGTCGTTCCTAAGGAGCCCTGGATCGCTTGAACAATTCCTAAGATTTGATTAACCGTGGTATTCCCGGAAACGCTCTTGACTAGTTGTGAAATATTATACAACTGACCAAACAGCGTATCGGTCCCTGTATCTGAAGGAGTACCGACCCGGTTAAATACAGTTTGCATATTGGTCATCAGCGTATTAAGACCGCTCCAATTAATATTGGCCGTGGAGGATGCTCCGACACTTTGCCAATTGATCCCGCCATGGCTTTCGTTAGAAACATCAGTCCAGTTGATACCGCTTGTGGTTTCCACAGCAATATTTGTCCAGTTGACACCGGAGTTGGAGAATTGGCTGAAATTCTCAAAATTAATGCCGCTGGAAGTAATTACGCCGAGGCCCGCCCAATTGACACTGGCAGTAGAAAGAAGGTCCATCCCTTCCCAGTTGATCCCGCTGGTTGATAAAGTGCCTATATTGTTCCAATTAACCCCAGAACGGGTTAAAATATTCAGATCATTCCAATTGATACCTGTAGTTGATATTTTTCTGATATCCTGCCAGTTGATACCTGCATCGCTAAGGGCCGCAAAATCACTCCAATTGATATTAGAGTTAGCCAAAAACGCAAGCCCAGCCCAATTGACGCCGCCATTAGATATTTGATATAAGGAAGTCCAATTAATATTGGCAGCGGCCAATGCTTCCAGAGACTGCCAATTAGCCCCGGCATTGGACAAAGAACCTATACCAGTCCAATTGATCGCTGTAGTTGTCATGACCCCTAAATCAATCCAATTGATGCCGGCATCAGACATGACTGCAAAAGAAGACCAATTAATACCGCTCCTGGAAAGCACTCCAAGATTAGACCAGTTAATTGATTTACGGCTCAAAACATTAAATTCATTCCAGTTTATTCCTGTATCGCTCAATACTCCTAAATCATTCCAATTAATACCACTCTTAGAAAGCACCCCGAAGTCGTTCCAATTGATCCCTGTTCTGCCCAATACTCTAAAGTCATCCCAATTGATCCCTGTTTTACTCAATACCCCTAAATCATTCCAATTGATACCTGTCTGAGTTAATACCGCCAAATCATTCCAATTAATACTGGTATTGGTAAATACATTCAGGTCATTCCAGTTAATTCCAATGCGGCTCAACACATTCAGGTCGTTCCAGTTAATGCCTGTCTTTGTGAATACCCCTAAATCACTCCAATTAATCCCTGTACGTGTTAATACATTCATGTCTTCCCAATTAACTCCAATCCTACTTAATACCCCGAAGTCATTCCAATTGATCCCCGTACGGCTTAAGACATTCATATCGCTCCAGTTGACCCCGATCTTGCTCAACACTCCAAAATCATTCCAATTAACTCCAGTCCGAGTTAGCACGTTCATATCTTCCCAATTGACCCCAACCTTACTTAATACTCCTAAATCATCCCAGTTAATCCCCACACGGCTGAACCTATTGAAGTCATACCAATTAATCCCTGATTGGCTCAAAACATTCAGATCATACCAGTTAATCCCCGCATGGCTTAACACATCCATATCGTTCCAATTGACCCCAACCTTACTCATGACCCCAAAATCATTCCAGTTGATTCCCGTACGTGTTAACACATTTACATCATTCCAATTAATCCCTGTATGACTTATGACATTTAGGTCATTCCAGTTAATCCCTGTCTTGCTTAAAACCCCAAAATCATTCCAATTGATCCCTGTTCGAGTAACCACATTCATATCTTCCCAGTTAAGTCCAACCTTGCTTAATACCCCAAAATCATTCCAGTTGATCCCTGTGCGGGTTAAAACATTCATATCATTCCAATTGACCCCAACCTTACTCAACACTCCAAAATCATTCCAATTAAGCCCTGTTTTACTCAATACACTAAAATCATTCCAATTGATCCCTGTTCGCGTTAGCACATTCATATCTGCCCAATTAACTCCAACCTTACTTAACACCCCAAAATCATTCCAGTTGATCCCTGATTGAGTCAACACATTCATGTCATACCAATTGACTCCCACATGACTTAATACTCCTAGATCATTCCAATTAATTCCCGTCTTGCTTAATACCCCAAAATCCCCCCAATTTATTCCCGTGCGGCTTAACACGTTCATGTCGTTCCAATTAATGTGTGTATTACTTAAGACTCCAATATCACTCCAGTTAACGGTCTTAGACATAAGCTCAATCTCCGCCCAGTTAACATTAGCATTTGAAATTTGATACAAAGAGGCCCAGTTGATGCCTTGATTAGCTAAAAATGCAATAGCATCCCAATTAACTCCGGAAGTTGACAAAATTCCGACACCATTCCAATTAATTCCTGAGTTAAGCATTATTGTAAAATCATTCCAGTTAATGGTAGCTTGTGTCATTTTTCCTAAATCGGTCCAATTAATGCCTGACTTGCTCAACACCCCAAAGTCATACCAATTAATTCCCGTACGGCTTAATACATCAATCTCATTCCAGTTAATCCCCGTTTTGCTTAACACACCAAAATCATTCCAGTTAACTCCAGCCTTGCTTAATACTCCAAAATCATTCCAGTTAATTCCATTACGGCTTACCACATTTATGTCATACCAGTTTATTCCGGCTTTAGTCATGACCCCTAAATCATTCCAATTGATCCCTGCTTTGCTAAATACTCCAAAATCATTCCAGTTAAGACCTGTCTTACTTAGTACCCCAAAATCATTCCAGTTAAGACCTGTCTTACTTAGCACCCCAAAATCATTCCAGTTAATCCCTGTCTTACTTAACACCCCAAAATCATTCCAGTTAAGACCTGTCTTGGTTAATACCGCTAAATCACCCCAATTCATTCCAATCTTCGTC
>JADFXX010000018.1:0-1470 GCA_015233335.1 Candidatus Omnitrophota bacterium
ATCCATGCTGAAAACCGTATCCGTTACAATCAATTTTCGTTGGGACACAGAGGTTTTCTTTAAAATTTCTTCCAGAACCCCAACGTCCGCATGGCGATACCGCTGTAATTGAGCACGACTTAAAATGATCCCATCAATAATAGAGGCGTGATTTAATTTATCGCATAAAACAACGCCATCACGCCCCATCAAAGCCGAAATAGTCCCTGCATTGGCCATATACCCGCTGGAGAATACCAACGCACTCTGCGTTTCTTTAAAATACGCTAACTCTGCCTCCAATTTTTCGTGCACCGTCATATTGCCGCAAATCAACCTTGACGCTCCTGCCCCCAAACCATACTGCTCGATCGCCTCAATCGCGGCACGCTTGATACGTGCGTCGTTGGCAAGCCCCAGATAATCATTTGAAGAAAAATTCAAGACCTTTCGGCCATTGAGTATAATTTCTCTGTCCTGAGGTGAGTCCAGGCTCTTGAGCGCTCGTATTAATCCCAGGCTCTTCAATTGCTCCAAATCTTTTTGTAAAAAAGCATCTTTCATCGTAATAAAAGAATATCTCCTGCAGTTTTCTTAATAATGACCCCGCTATCTTTACGGATCAAAAGAGATCCATCTTCATCTAAATCAACGGCTTCCCCTTCAATCGTACCTGTAGGGTCTGTTAACCTTAAGCGCTTGTTAAGGGTGGATGAGCGCTCTTTCCAGGCCTCAGTAATATCTAAAAAATCGCGGTGCAAAAGTTTGCCATACCATTTCTCCAAAGAGCTTAGGATTGACTGAAAAACTTCAACACGGTTAAAACTTCGGCCCGCAGCAATTTTTAAAGAACTCGCCCCCGCAATCACCTGATGTGCCGGTGTGTTAACGTTAAGGCCGATGCCGACAACTACAAATTTAACTTGATCTGATTCCGCGCGTAACTCTGTCAGAATACCTGCCAGCTTGCGATCTTCCCAAAGAAGATCATTGGGCCATTTGATGGACGGCTTTATACGGCCCGCTTCTTCAATGGCTTCGGCCAAAGCCACCGCTGACATTAATGTCAACAGGGCCAGCTGATTCAGGGGCAGCGTCGGACGAAGAACAACAGAAAAATATAATCCTTTGGATTTGGGTGAGAGCCACACACGCCCCAGACGTCCGCGGCCCTTGGTCTGGGTTTCAGCGCAAACAACTGTTCCCTCACAACAGCCTTCCATTCCCAAACGAAAGGCCTCATCCATGGTGGATGTGACCGTGTCCATGACAATAATGTTTTTACCGACGGTTTTACTCTTAAGCCCTGCTTTAATTTCAAAGGCTAAAAGTTTGTCGGGAAGACCTGTCAGTTGATAGCCTAAATGAGGGACCGCGGTGATTTCATACCCTTGGCTTCTCAACTCCTGCATATGCTTCCAAACGGCAGCCCTTGAGATATTGAGCTTCTGGCTTATCTCCTCACCGGAAAGATACCCGTCGCTTTCTTTT
>JADFXX010000018.1:1504-34461 GCA_015233335.1 Candidatus Omnitrophota bacterium
CGGGCTTAACTGGTGCGTGGAAGCTGCGGGAGAAGGTGAGACGGTCCTGATGATCCACGGTTTCGGAGGATCGGGAAGTTTTTGGCAGGCACAAAAAGAATTTTTACGGACTGATTTTCAGGTGGTGACATTGGACCTGCCCGGCCACGGTAAAAGTGGAGCTGAGGGGGATTGAACCCCTGACCTCTTCAATGCCATTGAAGCGCTCTCCCAAAACTGAGCTACAGCCCCGAACGATCACAAAAATTACGATTCAAATAAATCTAAAAGCCAGCTCCATCATGATTCAAAAACATCTTTAAAGAGAAGCCAATATATCATCACAGCACCTTTTTGTCAAAACCTTAGCGCATTGACCTTTTTATCAAAGTCGCCCCCTTTGGCTTGCCAAGCATGTCATTAGGTGTTAAACTTTTATTATGAATAAAATTATCTTTGCCTTGACCGTCTTATTCCTTTCTATAACTGCAGTCGGTATTGCCGATCAACCTGACCAGGTGATAACGCTTAAAGACGGCTCGCAGATCAAAGGGGAACTCTCGGGAGTCGAAAACGGCACTTATACGGTAAAAACACCGACGATGGGATTGGTCCACGTGGCGGCGGCTGACGTGTCCAGCATTACAAACGGCAGAGTGGCTCCCCCTGTTGCCACCCAGAACAATGCTGGCAACACCTTTTCTTTGCCGCCCACAGCCGCAACAAATGCAGGCCTGGATCAACAAGTCGCGGCCCAGCAACAAAAATTGATGTCCAACCCTCAAGCTATGGCGGATGTCGCGCAAATTGCACAAGACCCTGAAATTATGCAGCTACTTTCAGATCCAGCCTTAGTACAAGCTGTAACTTCCCACGATTTTTCTGCTGTGCAAAATAATCCCAAAATCAAGGAGCTGATGAGTAATCCTAAAATGCAGGCGTTACTGCAGAAACTCGCAACCCAACAACAGCAACAACAAACCACCTCTTCTCAATAGCCTTTTTCCATTGATTCACTTATCTCCCATTCATCTTCGTCAAACAATACGACCTGTATTGCGCGGCCTGCCCGCTTGCCGGTTCCAAAGCCTGGGCCTTAGTGAAATCTTCCAGTGCTAGATCATAACGCCCCAAAGAGTAATAGACTGCCCCTTGTCTTAACAAAACATCATAATTAAAAGGATCTATGTTCAAAGCTTGTTGAAAATCTTTGAGCGCTTCTTGCAGTTTTCCTGTCTGCATCCATATCATCCCTCTTTCTATATACGCATCCGAAAAATACGGCCCCAGCTGTATGGCACGCTGTAAGTCAGCTAACGCCGCCCCGTAGTTGTGCTGGATTTGATAAACCCCGGACCTTTTGACATAAACCGAAAAATAATTGGGATCCATCGCAATTGACTTGCTTAGATCTTCTAGGGCCTTATCACTTAGGCCCTGTAAAGAATAAATAATCCCCCGATTTTCGTAAGTAATATTGTCCGGACTAATGGCAATTGCACGGCTTAAATAGTCAATGGCCTTGTCATATTGCCCGGACGAACCATACACTCTTCCCAAACTTGCATTCACGCGAGCCTTGTGTGGTGAATTTTTAATGCTATCCTCCCAAAGCAAGATTTCATTGGCCCAGACTTTATTCCGCTGATAAGTAGCGGTCGCTAATACCGCGATCATGCATAGCAATATCCCCGTCAATATCCTGCGATCCTTCACCCAAATACCCAAAGCTACTGCCAGTGACAAAAAGAACCCGAATGAAATCAAATACAGTTTATGTTCAAAGATCACATTCGCCCGCGGAGCTAAATTGATCGAAAAGGTAATGAGCACCCAAGCTAGCCCAAATGCGATCAGGGGAATTCTACGACGCAGTTTGACGATGATAAGAATAATGCCCCCTATCACGCCTAATCCAAGAAGGGTCAACGGCGGGGAAAAAAGCCCGGTTGAGGCCGGATAATCATAGTCTAAGTTCTGATGAATGGGTAATACCAAAAGCCTAAGGAAGGTCAAAAATACCCTCATCTGCGTCAAAAAATACCTCAGCGGGGTTAACACATCTCCATCGTGAGATTCTGATGGGGTTGTCTTTAAAAATACGCCAAGGTCTGCATGCACCAATCGGGTAAATAACAGATAGAGTGCCACCCCACCCAAGCCTAAGACCATATACAGCTTCTTGTTATCTTTCTGAGGGAATAAGATCCTCTCCATTGCCAGTATCATCAGGGGGACTGTCACAACAACTTCCTTGGTTAAGATCCCCAAAACAGTTAACAGCCCTGCAAATGCAAATAAAAAACCCTTCTTTGTTCTGTTCGTTGAGAGGCGCGCGCAGAGATAGCTATAGATAGTCCCCAGATAGAACACCGCGGCCATGGACTCAAATCGCTGTGAGATATAGGTCACGGCCTGGGTTTGACAGGGGTGAACTAAATAAAGCATTGCGATCACAAAGGGCAGTTCTTGATTCAAACGGTCCTCTGAAGGAAGCCATTTAGTAATTTTAAAAAGCAGCCCTGCCAGGGCCCAGACCAGCCCCACACCCAGAAGGTGCACTATAAAATTAAAAATATGATAGCCCTGCGGATGGAGCTGACTGAAATAATAGTTTAATGCGAACGAATACATGCCCACCAGACGGGTCCTTGGGAAAGCATGCCACATCAGATGAATATTATTAAAATTCTTGATAAATGGATTAAGGACTATGAAAAGATGGTCATCAAACACAAAATCAAAACTAAACGTACGGGCATAGATCAATAACCCTGTCACGATAAGAATGAACCCTCTCAGGAAGAAATGGCAGCGTCTGCCCATTTGCCCAATAGTATCTCGCATTTTATTCATACCCAAGCCGCCCTGTCAGCGATTTCACAATTAAAACCAATACTCATTCATTTGATCCCCGTTTCTTTGCTTAATAAACGGATAAGTTCCGCATTAACAACATCTCCCAGTTCTTTTGCACGACGAACATCACTGCGCGAATTGTCGTATTCTTTTAAACGATAATAAGCGACCGCCCGATTATTATACGCCAGCGCATACTGAGGATTGATTCCTATGGCTTTGCTGTAATCAGAAACAGCCTGTGCCAACTCATTTTGATGAAGATGTACATTGCCGCGATTAATGTAGGCATCCGCGTACTTAGGGTTTATTTCAATAGCTTTGTTCAAATCAGACAAAGCCTTCGCATAACGGCCTTGTTTATCATAGACATAGCCGCGATTGGCATATACCTCCACATAATTTGGATTAATTTCAAGGGCTTTATTATAATCAGAGAGGCTTTGAGTAAAATTGCCCTGGTTGCAGTACAAAAGGCCCCGATTACTATACACCGCTGCATAGTTAGGATTCATGTCAATGGCCTTGTTATAATCCGACATGGCACGAAAAAAATTGCCTAGATTGTAATACGCAAGGCCCCGATTGCTTAAGTTCCCATAGGTGTCCGTATCGTTAGGATTCTTTTCAATGGCATCATTATAGTCTGCAATGCTTTGAACAAACCGGCCTTGAGTGAGATACAAAAGACCGCGGTTGCTGTAGCCTTGTGCATAATCAGAGTTAATTTCAATGGCCTTATTATAATCTGTTAGAGCTTGAGCGATATTGCCCTCTCTGTAATAAGCAAGCCCCCGGTTGCTATAGATCTCTGCATGGTTAGGATTTTTTGCAATTGCTTTATTAAAATCCAAAATGCTTAAAGAAAAGCGGCCCTGAGTGTAATACAAAAGCCCTCGGTTACTGTAGGCCTCGATATAGTCAGGATTTATTTCAATGGCCCTGTTATAATCAGCCATCGCTTGAGAAAAATGACCTTGGTTGTAGTACGCAAGGCCACGATTATTAAGCGGCCTTGCCTTATGCGGAGATTTTTGCACGGTATCATTCCATAAAATAAACTCATTCCCCCAAACCTTATTGCGATCAAAACTAACGACTGCAAGGGCCATAACCATAAACCATAAAATCCCCATCAATGCCCTGCGATCCTTGACCAAAATGGACAAAGCCGTCACCAGCATTAAAAAAAACCCAAAAGAGATCAAATACAGTTTGTGCTCAAAAATCACATTGGCCCTGGGCGCCAAATTAATGGAAAATGTGATCAGTGTCCAGGCTAAGCCAAAGGCTATTAAAGTAAACTGACGACGAAGTTTAACGATCAGAACAACGATACTCCCAATCGTGCACAATCCTGCCAGGGTCAACGGCGGCGCAAGAGGCCCGATTGATACGGGATAATCATAATCCAAATTCTGATGAATGGGGAATACTAAAATCCGGAGAAAGGTCAAAAATACTCTCATCTGAGTTAAAAAATACCTCCCCGGTGTCAACACATCCCCATCATGAGATTCTGATGGGATCGTCCGAAAAAACACTCTCAGATCCGTATGCACCAGTCGGCTAAACAACAAATATAAAAAAATCCCTCCTGCCGCTAAAACAATATAGAGCTTCTTGTTTTCATTCTTCGAAAATAAAATCCATTCTGCTGCCAATATCATCAGAGGCACGGTAATGACCACTTCCTTAGTCATTATCCCTAAAATAGCCAAGAGACCCGATAAACCAAATAATATAATTTTGCGTCTCCTGTCTACTGATAAACGTGCGGATAGAAAACAGTGCACCGTCCCCAAATAAAATACCGCTGCCATCGATTCGAAACGCTGCGAGATATAGGTCACGGCCTGGGTTTGGCAGGGATGAACCAAAAAAAGCATTGCGATCATAAAGGGCAGATCCTGATTCAGACGGTCCTCTGGAGGAAGCCATTTAGTAATTTTGAAAAGCAGCCTTGCCAGGGCCCAAACCAGTCCCACGCCCGCTAGATGAACGATAAAATTGAAAATATGATAGCCCTGCGGATGGAACTGATTGAAATGATAATTTAATGCGAAGGAATACATGCCCACCAAACGGGTCATGGGAAAAGTGTGCCATATCCAATGGATATGGTTAAAATTCCTGATGTATGGATTATCTATAATAAAAAAATGGTCGTCAAAAATAAAACCGAAGTGAAATGTCTGGAAGTAGATCAATAGTCCTATCAGCACAAGACCAAGCCATCGCAGAAGATAAAACATTACCATTAAAATACCCGCCTATTTGTTGTGCAGATGCCTTAACTGCCCGCAAGCGGCATTCACATCTTTGCCGCGCGGTGTGCGGATAGTTGCATGGACACCGCTATCTTCAAGACTATTTCTAAAGTCGATCATTTCTTCACGAGAAGGTGTTTTATGGTCAAACTCTGAAACAGGATTATAGGGAATGAGATTCATTTTGCAGATGAGCCCTTTAAAAGCTTTTTTAAGGCTCGACACAGCGTGGGGAGTACATGTGACATCCTTTATAAGAATGTACTCAAAGGTGATCTGCCGGTGAGTTTTGCGGACATATTCCCGGCATGCCGCGATCAATTCATCAAATGGGTATTTCCGATTGACAGGCATGAGCACATTGCGGGATGGGTTATCATACCCGTGCAAAGAAATGGCTAATTCTACCTGTAGACCTTCATCCGCTAATTCTTTGATTTTAGGCACAACACCTGCCGTAGAAATCGTGATGTGCCGGGCCCCGATATTAATCCCTTGCTCTGAATTAATCGTACGAATGGCCTTCATCAAATTCGTAAAGTTATCCAGCGGTTCTCCTGTTCCCATAAATACAATATTAGACAAAGGCCTTTGATGTTTTAACGCCTCCTGTTTGAGATGTAAAACCTGCGTGACAATTTCGGCACAGGACAAATCTCTTTTAAAACCGCCAATACCGCTTGCGCAAAACTTACAGCCAAACTTGCAACCCGCCTGGGTTGAAATGCATGCAGTTGTCCGAGTCGGAGTCGGAATCAGCACGCTTTCGATTTTTTCGTGGTCATACAAACAAAAAAGAAACTTGGTTGTGCCGTCTTGTGCGATAAGCTTTTGGGTGATCTCATGGCTTTGCAGAACAAAGTCTTGCTTTAATCGGTCCCTTAATTCCCTGGGGATATTGCTCATCGCATCAAATCCCAAGGCCCCTTTTTTGTAGATCCACTGAAAAATCTGCTGTGCACGAAAAGGTTTGACAGCGACTGATCTCAAATAGGACTCTAAATCTTCCAAGGACAGATCACGAATATCTGGCTGAGAGGTCATTGCTTATCGAGAAATTCACCCATATTGCGGTATTTTTTATATCGAGCGTCCAGAAGGTCTTGAGAACTTAAGGTTGACGTCTTTTTAATAAATTTACTTAACGCTGTTTTAAGACGCCCTGCCACATCCTGCGGATCCCGGTGGGCCCCTCCTAAGGGTTCGGGAATGATTTCATCAACGATACCGAATTTTTCCAAATGCTCGCCGTGTAACTTTAAAGCTTCTGCGGCTAGTGGGGCTTTTAAGGAATTGCGCCAGAGGATCGACGCACAACCCTCCGGGGAGATAACCGAATAATACGCATGCTGCAAAATAAGGACACGGTCCGCCACACCTATCCCCAAAGCGCCGCCGCTTCCGCCTTCACCAATAATGACCGCCGCGATAGGTGTTCTTATGCCTGCCATATCACGTAAATTCCCGGCGATAGCCTGTGCCTGCCCGCGCTCCTCTGCCTGGATACCGGGATATGCTCCGGGTGTATCTATAAAACATATCACCGGTGCCTGAAACTTGACCGCCAGATGCATCAGGCGCATGGCCTTGCGATAACCTTCGGGATGGGCACAGCCAAAATTGCGCAAAACATTCTCCTTAACATCACGTCCTTTCTGATGTCCTATAATCATGACTTTCTGTCCATCAATCTTGGCAAAACCGCCGACCATAGCTTTATCATCAGAATAAAGCCTGTCCCCATGCAACTCAAGAAAGTCCTCGGTCATCATACGGATGTAATCCAGCGTATAGGGCCTTTTAGGATGCCGCGCAATTTGCACGCGCTGCCAGGAAGTCATATTGCTGTAAATATCGTTCTTTAATTTATCCAGTTTCCCTTCAAGGCGCTTGATCTCCGGCTCAAGGGTCACGCGCTTAGAACCCATTTGGCGCAGGTCGTTAATCTTGTGTTCAAGTTCAAGGATCGGTTTTTCAAAATCCAATGTTGCCATAAATAATTTCCCTTAATTTTGGATGACCACTTGGGTTCCGATGGGTAGAATGTCAAAAAGCTCTTCGACATCCTGATTCTTAAGACGCACACAACCGGCTGTCACCTGCTGGCCGATGCTCTCGGGATGAAGAGTGCCGTGAATGCCGTAGTGAGGATCCACATCAAAACCCATCCAGCGGCTGCCCAACTCGTTTTCCGGACTTTCGGAAGGGATCGGCATCCCTCCGGCTTTAAACCACACCGGTTTTTCAATTTTTGAAGCGATCTTAAAAGTACCCACCGGGGTTATATTGTCTTTTCCCGTAGATACATGATAAATCTTAAGCACCTCTTCTCCGGACTTCAAAAAAAGAACGTTTTGCGATTTATTGACGAGTAAATTAAAAGGCGCTGTCCATATCCGCAACCTCTCTCCAGTGCGTATCACATCACTTTTTAACCCATTGGCTTTTTTAATGAGTTGGCCGGTCGTATTGTATTTCCTAGAAAGCTTTCCCAGAGAGTCCCCGGGTTTAATCTCATAATAAATGGTTTGAGGCATCGGAGTAGGAGAAACGATCAGGGCAATATTTAATTCCCCTAATTTCTGCTGGATCTCTTCTATCTTTTCATAATCTGGATAATTGCTGACAATCTGGGCATAGGCTTCTTTGGCCTTGAGCTTATCCCCTTGGGTTTCATATTGAGCGGCTTCTTGTAAAAGCTGGTTGACAGGAAGCGCTGTTTCCGGTGAATCTTTTAAAGAGGCTGAAGCATTGTGATGCCGTAAAGCAACGAAGGTTAAAGCCGCCAATAAAATAGCCACCAGTATCCCGATCAAAATCTTCTGATTCATAAAAACTCTCCTAAAAATTTAATATAAGACCATGGCACAAATAACGCCAAAAATAAACCCTGCAAGAACCTGTATAGGCGTATGCCCCACTAATTCCTTAAGGCGTTTTTCTTCAATCTGGCCTTTCCAGTAAATATCATCCATCATCTTGTTCAATATCGAAGCCTGACTGCCTGTGGCCCGGCGTACCCCTTGGGCATCAAACATCGTCACCATGGCAAAGGTAGCCGCCACAGCGAACAAAGGGCTGTTGAAACCATATTCCAAACCCACTGAGGTAGCCAGTGCCGAGGCCCCGGCCGCATGACTTGAAGGCATGCCGCCGGTTCCTATAAACCAACGAAAATTAAAACGTTTTTCCTTAAATATTCCCAAAATGACTTTGATGGTCTGGGCAAAAAACCAGACTGTCACAGTGATCAAGAAAATCCGGTTTTGAAAAATCTCCGGGAAAAACGAATGTGGGTACGGGCCTAACAAAGTTCTATCCTTGCAATGCTTGACGGGCTATATTGATTATGTTAGGCTACATTATATTCTTGCTTAACAAAAAAGCAAGAGAAGCTTGGGAACCCCTCCAGTCTAAGCGTTTTTTAATCATTAACTCCCCCTTCATAAGTCTGGATTAAATATGCTAGCTCGCGCCTCTTCCTTTGGTATTTGTGGGCTGGAAGCCTATCTTGTTGCTATTGAAACGGATATAAGTCCCGGGCTTCCTGTCATCACGATCGTTGGACTTCCTGATAACGCCGTTAAAGAGAGCCGTGAACGTATCCGTGCGGCCATTAAAAACAGCGGTTTTGAATTCCCCCCGGAAAGGATCACGATCAATTTAGCCCCGGCAGATACCAAGAAGCAAGGCCCCTGTTACGATTTGGCCATTGCCTTAAGCGTGCTGGCGGCCAGAGGACAATTGTCCCCCCAAACTTTAGATACCTACGCTTTTCTGGGAGAACTTTCTTTAGACGGACGTATTCAGCCCATGCAAGGGGTGCTCTCCGTTGCCATGGCTGCGGCAGCAAGCCCCTGTCGCGGCCTTATCGTCCCTTTCGAAAATGCCAAAGAAGCTGCTTTGGCTGGCTGTCCGGTTTACCCTGCCCGGCATTTAAATGAAGTCGTCTCATTCTTAAAAAACCCCTCACTCATCAGCGCCGTCCAAACAAATTTTGAACATCAGCTTAAAGAGGCTTCCCGAACCCATTCGGATTTCAGCGAAGTAAAAGCACAGCACTATCTTAAACGAGGTCTGGAAATTGCTGCTGCCGGAGGGCATAATGTCCTTCTTATAGGAGCACCCGGCAGCGGTAAAACCATGTTAGCCAAAAGACTGACAACGATTTTACCTGATATGACATTGGCCGAAATATTACAATCCACCCAGATCCACTCCGTGGCAGGACTTCTGAAATATGCCCAAGGCATTATACCCCACCGACCTTTCCGTGCACCACATCACACAGCATCCGACATAGCCATCGTCGGCGGTGGAAGTACTCCACGTCCCGGAGAGGTGACTCTGGCACATAACGGTGTTTTATTCCTCGATGAATTCCTGGAGTTCAATCGCCATGTCCTGGAGGTCCTGCGCCAGCCCTTAGAAGACGGCTTTGTCACCATCGCACGGTCTAGAAATAGTTTACGTTTCCCAGCCCGATTTATGCTTATTGCCGCCATGAACCCCTGCCCGTGCGGTTGGCGGGATGTCCCTGGAAAAACCTGTCACTGTTCCGGTCTGCAGGTCGAACGCTACCGCCAAAAAATTTCAGGCCCCCTGCTTGACCGCATTGATATCCATTTGCACGCCCTCCCTTTGAAAACCAGCGAACTCATTGATGCGCCCTTAGAAGAAACTTCGGCTGCCATCAAGGAACGTACAACACAGGCACGACAGGTGCAAGGTCAAAGATTTAAAGGACTTGGTGTCTTATGCAACGCTCATATGGAACCGGCACACCTGCATCAATTTTGCGCATTATCCAGCGAAGCTAAAGGGATCTTGATCGCGGCTATGGAAGAACTTAAATTTTCGGCTCGTGCACACGATAAAATACTTAAAATCGCAAGGACAATCAGCGACTTAGCTGGCAGTGAATCTATAGAAGCGGAACATATCGCAGAAGCGGTCGGCTATCGGTCTTTGGATAGGGCCTCTTCCTAGGACTCTATTTAATTTTCTTTCTTGATGCCTTCTGTAAAAAAGCCTCCAGCGATGAAAATTTATCCCTGAAGATCCATGCCATAATAAACGGTAATGAATAAATGAGAAGGACCTGAACCAGGGTTTTCATATCAAATGACAGATTCATGATCCTAAAACCGAATGAAGTCGCCGAAACATAAAAAAGCAGATAGTGCCAATATTGCAGCCCCCCCAAATAAACAATGCCCCAGAACGCCTTCAGGTCAAGGACCGTTTTCCAGACAGCTATTTGATAAGTGGCATTGCTCCAATCTATGACCCCAAAAAATGACGTGGGGATAGGTAAGGTTGCAACTAATTTATTGCCTTCGTAGCACCACATCGACATCACCGGAAACAATGCCAGAAAAACAGCTCCCCATTTCCACCAGGATCCAACCTTGCGGTTTAGCCGCTTCAATAGAAATGCTAAAGGAAGCACAAAAAGCGGAAAAGCTGAAGCGATCAGGTATCTGTACCCGTAATAAGCCCCCTGACAGCCGGTCACATTGATCACATAAAAATTAACCAACAACGGCAGAGTTGCCCCTACGTATCTCTTTTTCCAAGGGACGTCTAACAGGGCCAATCCCGATACGCCTAATAGTAAAAAAGGAGCTGTAAATATTAACCCCCAATCAGGAGCACAAAAAACATACCAAAGCCGTCTTACAAATTCTTGCCAGGGGCCGTGAAGGGTAAATACTTTTTCAACAACGTTATTCCCTTGATAAACAACATAATGATTATAGGCTTCCGGCCACGACTTAAAAATCAATACTAAAAGAAAGATCGGGAAAACGATACAAAAAGAATTTCGCAAGACACCCTTCCATTTTTTGGGGCGTGCATCGCTGCTTAAAAAAAGGAGCGGCCAGACGATCATAAATAAAACATTATTATATCTCGTTAAAACAATCATCCCGGCCCCGATCCCAAGTAATACAAAAGACCACCATTGCTTGATCCATTTTCCTGAAGCTAACTCGTTTTTAATAAAAAGATAAACGAAAACACTTTGCAAAAAGAACTCCGGCATATGAGAAAAAACAGGCCGCCTATACGCATAAAGCGGCATGCCTTGACAGATGACCATCAAAATAACAGCCCATGCCGCAAAAGAAGGTCCGACAACAGACCTGGCTGCCCAATATAACAAAAAACATGAAAAACAGAAATAAAACACGCTTGCAAAAATAAAACCGAAAACTGCCCAACTTTTTTGAACATTTTGTGCCGTTCTTTTCTTGACAATATCTGAGCCGCTGAACAGATCCAGCAGGGAAAATGCGCCAACAAACGGGGCCGCCATCATTCCTGTTCCGATGGCTCCTCCGGGGCTCGGAAGGTTCCTGAATAAATATTCATTCTTATAAGACGGAAACTGTCCGAACGCCAGAGAAGTAGCGTTCGCAAAATAGTCAAAATCATCATCCGGATATAAAAATCCTGTGTATTCCATCACAAAAGGCCGTAGCAGGAAAAACGCACAAAGGAAAATGGCCCATGAAATTTTCATCATAAAAAATGATCTCCCCATTCAGCTTAAAAAAATTTAAAACACCCTTAAATGAATTTCACGTCTTGTTGGAATTGACGACGGAAGACGACTTTCCTCAATAACTTTCAAGTTCTCAAGAGCGCTTGTGCGCGCATCAGAGATCCCCTCCCAGATTTTCTGAGGAGTTAAGTTGCCGGCTTGCATATATTGCTGATAAAGCCTGGAGTTAAGGATATTTTTCAACACATCTCTGACGGGAAGCTTCACGGCCTGAAAAAAAAGAACTTCTGCCATGTCAAGTTTCCCATTCATCATCGCCAATACGCCTAAATTATAACTTGCCCAAAAAACCCCGGCAGGTGATTCTAACCCTTGCTTGAATTCCAAAAAAGCTTCCGGAATGTTTCCGGCCTTGTCTTCACAAAAACCAAGAAACACATGTGCCTCTTTCATTTGAGGCATATAGCCTAAAACTTTGTGATAATACTTCCGGCATTGTTCAACCTCCGCCTTCTCAAGCCCTAAACTTGCCGAGCTATTACTGGCTTTATAAATTTCGACTAACGCTGGAATGGAGCCATTCAAATCTCTGAGACTGGAATACTGTTGCATTTGCTCAACGTTAATTCCCTCAAAAATATATCTCCCTGAAATAAGCCAAGAATAAAATAGGGATAAAGCCTCTCTTTGCTGATAAACGCGAAAGACGAACACCCCCGCAATACAGAGCGTCAGAATTCCCACGGCCACTTTAGTCAAAAATTTGGTCATACCGGCAGGTTTTAAAAATAGACCCCCAATCTATTGACGCTTATAAAAACCGACAACGCTTGGCTCAAAAGTCCCGAAGCGAAAATGATCAATACTCCTGAACTCCACCAGAAACGTTTAGCTGCCGCCTGCCACAAATCCGAAAAAATGGCTGCCGTCATAATAATGCTCACGGGTGTCAAGAAAATGAAGTGTCTTGAAACGACCGGAGCCGCATGAGGAACGGATTTGGAAACCACATAAAAAATCCCTATGAAAGAAATAACTATAAAGACAAAACAAAAAGGAAGAAAGGCACATCCCAGCGATACTGAAGGCAACGAAGCTCTTAACAATAATAAAAATATGACATACCCGCTTAAAAAGACCAGCTCTTCCATGGGAAAATTATCAAAAAAGAGGCTCGGCCACGGAACTCCGGGAAACATCCCCATTTTATCTCGTAGTATAAAATAATAAGCCCCTAAAAATAAAGGAACCGCTCCAGTCACCAGATAAAATTTACGCCCCTTGATACCAGCGCACCACAATAGTCCCTGACAAACGATCGTTTGCAGGATCCCCAAGGGAGCAGTAAGGCATAACCCGCAAAAAGTAAGTAAAAAAAGCCCTCTTGGCGCTTGGCTCTCCTTTCTTGCGGCTGTATCAAGAAATAACAGAGATTGAAACACCGTCAGCATAAACCAAAGCGAATACGACCTTGCCTCGACCCAATACACCCAAACCATCGGCATGCTCAGGCAAATAAGAAGAGTAGCCAGTCCTGGGACAAAGCCTGACCGGAAACCAAAAAAAAGAACAATGGCTGTCATGGCGATGGACACCAAAAAATCCGGCAGAAGGCGCATAACGAGCTGGGCTTGGGGATGAACAACGAACCATGTGCCGTCCAATGCAAACGGCAGTTTCCAATGGATCATCTGCATGAAAGCTTTTTGCAGGGCATGATACAATGGAAAATTATTCCAATCGACCGTATGACCACTAATGATTTTAAGCCAGGAGGTATCCTGTACGCTCATCTGCTGTTCCCAAAGCTCATCATCCCACAATGGTTTGTGCCTAGCCAACAATAACCCGATAGAAAAGAATACAGAAAAGATCAGTAGACCGACAATCAATGTCTTCATAAGATCACCTGCTAAAAAACATTTTTCGCGGATAATAACAAGTCTTTAGATAGCTAGTTTGGACAAATGGTTGTCAGACGGATGAATCAACACTTGAAACAAAGCAAAGACTTCATTTTGATAAATTTTCCTTAAAATAAAATCATCTGTTTGAGGGGCAGAGTACTTCATAAAGACGATATAATCCACTTTATATTTAAGGACAGCGACCAGCACAGCTTTGTTGATCGGTCGCTCAAGCAACACCACAAAATCCTTCATATCCTGCATACGTTTTTGCCATTCGACCGTCGCCGCATAATCAAACCCGATAATCCCGCAGTCACGGGCACATACAACAACCTTTCGTTCGCTGTTAATGCGAAACCCTCCAAACGCCGTATCTATGGGGGTCAGTATCAACGCATCTTTAGGGGTATGGTCACGCACGTAACGCTGCATATCAACCCAATTTCTTAACAGCTGCCAGGGTTCAAGACCGTAGTTCATGGCTTGATGATAATTATAATTAAAAATACAGAATGAAACGACCGCCCCTAAAAGCGGAATGACTATGAGGGCTTTCCTTAAGTAATGATCCAACTTGGGGAGTCTTTTAAGATGGAGGATCAGAAACACCGTTCCCATGGCCATCAAAACAAAAATATTTTTATGAAACTTGGTGGAAAAACTTGACCAGCTCCCAAAGCCTATAAAAAGAAAAATAACAGCCACGATCAAAGCTTGCCAGGGTTTTGCTTCCTTGACGGTTTTGACGGCCCAAAAAGTTGTATAGCTCATTAAAAACAGGCGAACGAATTGTTCGCTGCGCAAAAGATTCAAATCTATAACAAAACGGCTGGGAACAATGTAGGTAAAGAAAGTCGAAAAAATGATCAACAGATAGGCTGTCCATACTAAAACATTGGTTTTCTTGTCCTGCCGAAAAGCCGGAGAAACAACTAAAAGGAAGATATATAAGAAAACGAGAAAAATATACGGCTCGGCACTTTGCCAAAATGATGCTTGATCAGCCCAGACCTCCTTTAAAGATATGCCTGCAAATAAAAAATTCTGCGGACAGGACATAGAATATAACGGCAGCCACTCACTGCTGGGAACCGGCAAGCCCACTTTTTCCTGCAAAGTCCTCGGGATCTGCCAACATAAAAAAGGCAATGATCCTAATATGAAAATAAAACTGGTTTTAGAAAACATCTTCCAGCGCTGAACATGAAAAATCAAAAGGAACATCAACATATAAATCATCGGCAACAAGCTATAGATACCGTCAATATTGGCTGCCAAACCGAATATAAAAGCCGCCAGGATAAACCGGTCTTTGTAAAAGAAATAAATGCCAGCAAACATCAGGCCCTGGCTTACAAGCTCGTGGGAAAAAGTACGCCAAAGCAGTTCTTCTGTACGTCCTAAAACCATAAACATCATAATCGCGCATGCTGACGCAAATTTATCCTGCCCTAGCAATTGCCAGAGCTTATAGAGTGAAAAGAAGATCAAATAACGGAAAATTAAAAATAGGACAAGATAGGCGGCCGGCACTTGTTCCACCGTAATGAACCGAGCCATGATAGGATACAAATAGGAGGTAAAATTCCGAGCTAAGCTTTCAACGTAATAGTCGCCTTTATATAACGAAGGATCTATGAGGTGTTTTAATAAGGGGATTTCCAAATGCTGATTGTCCCAACCGTAACCGTAGCTGTTGGTACAAAGATAGGCAATAAGAAAGAAAAGCGCGACATAGTAGTCATTGGACAAAATGCGTTTTAAACGTTCTTTAAATGAATCTGTCATAATTTTGGGTAACATTAGTAAAAAATACCAAATGAACTTTCGATTTTGGCTCTAAAATAAGCGCAGGTCAATCTTTTTTCTCATAAACTGTTTTTTTAGATCGGGGTTTTCAACAAACAACTTACAGATTATATATAATTTCTGGATATTGCTGCCCCCTTCCTGTAGGCCTTTCTGGAACTCGTCCTGATTTAACCCTAAAAGTCCGGCTATCTGTTGATACGTCATCGTTCTCAAGAAGAACCCTATGGTGTACGGATAAGCATCCCGGGCCAGTGCAAAATATTTCATCGCTTGATCATAACGTTCTTTATTAAAATAAATCACCCCGAGGTCATAATAGGGCCAGAAAGAATGATCGAATAATTTCGTGGCCATCAAAAAATAATCAATGGCCTTCTTCTCATCCCCCAAATAATAATACGCATACCCGACAATCCCGCATGCTGCCGGTTTTTCATAAGTATTCGAACCCATATAGTCGCATAAAAAATGATAATAAACAAACATGTCCCTCATGTTTCCTTGGTCCATGCCAGCCGGATGATAGACAAATTCTTTTAAAACCGAAGCAGAGGGTAAGGTCGTATTCAAGGTCTTGATCTTAAGTTTATCCTGATCAATCAAGACTAGAGATAGAACCGTCCCCAGCAGGAACAGAAATACCACCCGTCGGACAATTAAATCGACAATTTTTGTGTAGATGCTCTGAAGCGAAGCCATAGCCATAATACCCACCCTAGGACAAAAGGATATAAAACTACCAAAAAATAGGCCCAAACGTATCTGCCCGTCGATCCAAACTGCCAATGAACCACATGTTCCCCTGCCGGCACCCATAGCCCCTGGGCGCAAATATTTGTCCGGTATAGCGACACCGGCTTGCCATCGATAAATGCTTCCCACTGATTATGATAATTCTGTGTCCTGACTAAAAAACAAGGGGAAGGAAACGCGGTTTTGACAACAACATTATTAGCATCAAATTTCAATACCTTAAAATCCTGATCCGCAGAAGTAATGATTCGGGCTTGAGACAGCCCGCGCCCTTTTTGCCGGTGCTTAGTGTCCATATAAACAAAAGCAAGATTCTCAAAATGGTCCAACGAGGCCTGTAGCCGGTTACGATCGACCTGACCCGAAACCTCTTCTAGGCGATCATACAAAATAAAGGGGACGCTTAGGTAATTTGATAATACTTCTATATCAATCGATTCCAAAGCTTCATATAACCAGCTTGTAGCAAAATAAGGCAGGTGATCAAGTAATACATTGTTGGGTCTTTCTTTTGGGCCCATCATCTTCCTCGCTTCTTCTACAGAAGGAAGGTTTAAATTGTACCTTATCTCATATCCTGGCTGATACGACGGCGGATAGTGTGCAGCCACCGAACTGTAGACCTCAAACGGTTGAAGAATAATGGCAGCCCAAAGCAATAAAATCCATAACCACCATCTTCCCAGCGACCAAATACATCCCAAAGTCCATCCCAAATTAAAAATTATCACGGCATATGTCATGGGCCCTGCATGTTGATGCAAAAATAACCCCGCGGTTCCCCCATGGACGGTCATGACCCATAGGGTCATCCATTTTCGATTGATCAAAGACCGCTGACAATCCTCATTAAAACCGCGCATTTGCTCTACAACAAAAAGAATAAAAACAGGCAATATTGCAAACTGCAGAAAAAACTGCACATTACGAAAATATTTAAAAAATGGTATATGCTGGTACAAAAACTTATGGATGTAGGATGCATCCACAAGCCCAATTAAAAACATCACATATCCAAAAAGACAAAAACCAACTAAACGACGGTTTAAACGTACCCACATCCCTGAAAAAAACATCAAAAACGCGAACAAAGGAATGTAAATATCATGGAGCCCAATCTTATCTGTATTCACAAACAACCGATCAAAAATAAAATTAGGGATAATCCCCCCTTCATTGATCTTATCAATACTCACAGTCGTAGAATTTTCATCTTGAGACCCTGCATGCCGCTGAATCGTTGATATTTCCGCCTGATGCGTCTGTTGATGCCAGAGCATCCCGGGGGTCAGTGAGACCGCTAAAAGGACCGCACATCCCCAGGTAAAAATCTTGTGCCGGCTGACAAATTCGCTGATGCCCCGATAAGTCATGCCCATCCGGGTTGAGTAAACGGCAAAGAAACAAATAAGGGAAACAGATAAAATGGTATAAAAATAAAATGGAATGTAGGTGATATTGATGACCATTAAACTAAATGTCATCCCCAGAAGAAATACTTGATACGGAGTTTGGATGAAAGCGCTGAGAAAATAAAAAAACCAGATGAAGGGAACGATCTCGAGTAACAGGTAAGACTCAAAAATGCTCGCCCCTATACAAGAAAACAGTAACAGCAACGCTGCGGTCAGTGATGCTAGACGATCAGAAAAAATTCTCTGGCTCAATAAATAGAAACCTGCCACCCCTAGAAAAAAATAAAAAACCAAAAACAAGCGGTAGGAGATCATAAAAGACAGGCCAATTTTGTTAAGAACTACAATGATGAGAAAAAATGGGTTAAATTCTCCGATCCTGCGAAGAAAGAATTCATTAACGTTGCCGGTATTGTAGACGTTGTCCCATGGATTGTTCAGTGGATCCCACAATGGATAAACACCCTTCATGATATTTTCTAAGTAAAATTGGACATGTCCTAGATAAGGATAGGCATCAAATTGCAAAGGTGCGCTGGCATTCAAAAAGAACCTAAAAAGATAGCACCACACAGCGATCGAGAGTACAGTTAAAAGAATCAGCAAAGAAGAAATACGATTAAGGGGGGGGGTTTTCATAAGGACCAAAACAACCTACTTCTCTTATTAGTTAATACACTCCTTTGTTATGTAAATACTGATACATACGCCACCAAAGATCATTGGCCTGTTGACAAGTCATCCCTAGTCCGTGAACCATAAAATAGCGGCAATCATAGGTCTTTCGGTGAATATACAGTAAAAATTCCTGCCAATCATCCTGAGTTTTAAGCTGTTCGGCTTTTTCTTCGACCCAATAATCAAACATCCCTTTGCTCTCTTGGGGATAAATCATAAAATACTGATACATTAATGCCCCGGCGCATACCGCTCCCACCAAAGCTATGGCCAACCAGCATCCCGACAAACATTCTGCTGCGGCCCACCATATAAACCCGGTAAATAACATCATAAACGGCCACGATCCGCATATCCGCAAAGCATGAGGCAGTTCCTGATTTGTTAAGGCCGAAGGTATGATCCCAATAAAAAAATTAGCGGCTAAAAATAAAAGCCAACGCCGATTTTTGACCACAGGATTATAGCCCCAAGAGGGGCGCATAAAGGCAAAAAATAAAAATCCTATTAGAATAACTACAGCTGCGATATCTAGGACGCTTAAAAGCCCTAAATGCCTGGTCGAATGCACATAAGAAGGATCCCCGGTAAAAAAAAGGAAATCAGGGGTTAAATGCAGCAGATAATTATGGACAAAAACATGGATGGTCTCCCAAGGGGTCCCTGTCATCCCCAAGGAATGCAGATAGTCTTTATTAAAAATACTTATTTCATTAAAACGTCTGGATAAAGAGCCGTCCCTATACTTGGCTATCATGGGAAGGAGAGATAAAATAAAAACGAAAAATAAGCTTAAGGCGGATTGCCAGCGAACAGAACGCCGTCCCCATTCATAGAATCCGATTGTTAGCATCATCAGCGGTATTTGCAACCTCGCAGGCGGATAGCTGTACATCGCACAAGCAAAAAGAAACCCTGCCAGCGCCCAATCCCACCAAAATCCGGAACGCCAAAAAAAATAAACCGCCCATATGGCAAAAACAGGAGCAAAATAAGACTCCAGAGCGACACGGTTAACAACCCAAGCCCACGGTGAACAAGTCGCCGCCAAAATGACCACTAAGGCACACGCCCTGCCAAAAAGATGATTGGCCAAGAAAAACAGTCCTAGAATTCCAATCAAAAATACAAATACGCCATAGCCCCTTAAACTCGGAACAGTTGTCCCGAATATTTTTACCCAAAAAAGACCCGGATAAATATAGGTCGGCGGTTTGTCCTGACCGTATTGCATTAAGCCGAATACCGGCCATGGTTTCAATGCAGCATCACAGCCTTTCTCAGAGAAACACTGCATAGTCACAGCAGAACCCATTTCATCCACATGAAAGCCGTAAGGAATGGTATCAAGCTTCCAAAAGCGCAGGACATTAGAGGCCAATACTACTAAAATAATAAAACCTAGAGCAATTTTCTTTAACATGACACAATGATCCCGAGCATCCTTCTTAAGAATTAAAAAATATGATAGCATAGCTATGCGTTTTAATAAAAGAGAATTGGTGCTGATTCGCCAAGACTTGCGGATAAAACTAACGGATTAGAAAACAGCTATCGGACAACCCTGCGCATCAAACATATAAAGTTTCCTAAAAAATAATATCATGACTATAAAGATAATCGGCAGGCATTGCAATAAATAAACCACCCCTCTTTTTTTCATCAAGCGCTGATCGATCGTATCCTGATAAATAGATGCTGCCGCCCAAAATAAAACAAGTGTAGTTGGCATCAAATATCTTAAACCGCTGAAATAATCCCCGGGGGCATTGTGATAATGATAAATATAAGCATAATAAAATAACCACGCCATAACCCATACAAAAACAGGGGCCATTAAAGAGCGCATCCTGGAATCCCCTGCCCCCAAGATCACTAGTGAAAAACAAGTAACATAAACCATGTTTTGGTTTAGCCCCCACATACTCTTGATGGCGAGTGACAACAGAGCTGTATTGGGATGAGGGATCCTTGCTATCATATCTAAAAATTGCCCTGGTGTGCTTATAGCTAGGACATGAAAGTGTTGATCAAATATCCGCCAGATCAAAAGTGGAAAAAGACTGCCCGCGATAGAGCCGAATAAAATCCGGCCATTGATCATTGAACGATGATATCGAAATAATAAAAACAAGAACGTCGCCTCCAGAGGGATTACAAGCAGGTCTCCCGGAGCCTTGGTCAAGGCTAATAAACCGATGGCGCCCGATATGGCAAAAATGGTAGCCGGAAATAAGGTTGATAGTCTAAGACAACGCCATATCTCACTAAAAAAAACAAGCAATAGAATAACCCCGATCGATTCCCCATAAACCAGCTGATACATCAATTGGGACGGCCAAAATTCATTCCCGAAAACAACAAGTAACGCTGCCATAAAATATAATAATGCCCATCTTCCTAAACGTTGGGAAAATAGCCATAGGCCTAACGAAAAAATAATCACCAATGGCCAGCAGTATATGGCCCAGGGATCTCTCCATACACCCCATGTCATTGGAGCCGCAGCCATAAATGGCACGCCAAAAGGATGCTGCCAGCCTCCCGGATAAATCGCCGTATGGGCGGCGATAATGCCCTGCTTGATCATCTCTTGGCCCGCAGTCACCCAAAATAATCCTTCATCTACAAAAGCTTTCCTGTTGATATCCCAATCCTGCGGGATCCATAGACACACACTGCTCAAAAACCAAATTCCAATCAATGTTTTTCCAAACAACGGGATATCCTTCCTAAACGTGCCCACCTCAGGTTTTTGACCGGGCAGAATCACCCTTAAAATAACCAAAAAAAAGAATATGATCGACCACCAGCTTTGGTCTGTAAGATTTACAAAAATTAAGCCTTTGATCAGGAACAATAAATAGAACAAGAGCTGCAGGTTAAGATAAATAAAAACGAGAGATAATTGAGGAAAAATCCGGCGGTATAAAAAGCTTAAGCCGCATACTGTGGAGTGAAAAATAACAAATACGCCCAATCCTTGCCATAAGTGCGTATTGCCCAACGATGCCCATTTAACAAAACCACTCCACTTAATAACATCTATGATAATTCTAACTCCAACGACTGTCGTAACTGTCCAGCAAATCAATGCCTCAATAAAAGCAAGTCTGTCCTTCAAAATTCTCATCGCGGTCTGTCTTGTTTAGGGAAAAACTTCTGCTTATCCTCGCGCCTGCTCTAATTTTTGACTTAACAGGTCAATCAGCTTCCCCTGTTCGTCAATCTTGTCCAGGGCTTGTTTTAACTTTACCCTGACAGCATCGCTCTTGGACTCTGATTCAAATTGATTCACCTGGGCCTGCAGATCCTTGATCTTTTTGTTAGCAATCTTCAATTGGTCTTCCAGAAGAGCCGCTTTATGTTGATATTTCTTACTACTGGGAACCTGCTCAGCCCGGGTTGATTGCAACTGATCTTTAAGTCTTTGAAGCTCTTTGTTCTGATCCGCAATTTCTTTCCTAGACTGATCTGCATCAGCTTTTATCCGGGCGAGATCTTCTTCCCTTTGTTTTAATTGGGTGGTTGCTTTCTGAAATCCGCTTTTTAGAAAATCGATTTCATCACTATTAGGTATCCCTGCAAGCCTTTGACGATCCAAGGCCAATTCCGTCCTTATGGCCTTCATTTCTTTGATCTTCTCCTCCATCTTCTGCTCTACCATGGAGAGGCTCAAATCCTTGCCCCTCAACTCGACATTTAAATCAGAGATCTGTTGTTCCATATCGGTCTTATACTGCTTATATGTTAAGGCCTGCTGCATCTGCTCGTTGAAGGCATTATCCTTGGATTCCAATTTTTTTTGATAATCCTCCATCATCGATGTCATCTTATCAGAATCAGCGATCTTATTTTTTAACTCTTCTTTTAATGAAGCAACCTTATCCTGTTGGGCCGCCAACTGCTCCTTGAGTGATTGTGTCTGGGCCTCTGCCCCCAGAGCGTCTTGGATTTGTGCTTTTAATTTTCCCACTTGATCCTTGCTATCTTGCAACTTAGTTTCTAGATCTTGTATCTGTTCTTCCAGGCGTTGTTGATTCTTCTGCTGCGCGATTTTTTCTTCAAGTTGTCCTTTTAATGCGCTGGCCTCATGCTTTTTCTGGTTCAATTCTTCTTTTAATTCTTCCAGGCGGTCTTGCCAATCAAGGGTTTGGGTCCGGTCATCAGCCAGCCAAGTTTTGACTCTTTTCTCAAAGCGGGCCAAGCGCCCATCGAAGAGATTATATTGCCTGAGCGCAAGACTGCTTTTCTCCACTAATAAAGCTGCCGCCTGCTGTTGTAAATCGACCAACTCCTGGGCTAATCCTAAACGATCATCGGTAGGAACAACAGCAGGCTTTGTCTCATTAGTTTTCATTTCACTGATCTTATTCTCAAGTTCTTCTTTGAGCAGATCAACCTGTTGCTGTTTCTGGGTCAATTGCTTGCCCAACTGCCCAACCTGATCTTTTAAGAAAATAATAGAGTTCTCATATTGATTAAAATCTTTGGAACGTAAAGCAAACTCATCTTTGATCTCACGGACTTCTACCTGTAGCTGAGGCAGGGCAAGCTGATCGGGCTCAGACGATAATTTTGAATAGGCAGCTTTGGTTTTAGTCGCGGCTAAAACTACCTTTAACCAACGAATGGCCTCGTCTTTGTCTTTCAGTTCATCCGCTTGCCGTTGTATTTGATTGCTCAAAGACATACGATCAGCTGGGGGGATGTTTTGGTCTTTAAGTTGTTGGGATAAATCAGCCATTTGAACAGCTTGGGTTTTGATAAGTTGGGCTTGAGAGGCAGCATCCCGTTGAGCTCTGGCCAAATTGTCCTTCAATTGCGCTATCTGCTGATCTTTTTGGGCTAAAATTTCATCTAATTGGGCGATCTTTTGGTCCATTACGCCCAATTTCCCAACGAGCATCTGGATCTTATCCTGTTCCTGTTGGACAATTTTCTTAAACCCTTCAATGACCCCATCTTTTTGATCTAATGCCTCCTGAGGACTGCCGGGACCTTTAAGCTTCTCATTCAATGCCATCATCTCTTCCTTAAGGTCATTAAGGATCTTATATTTTTCCTCGATCACGTTACTCCTGCTCTCTAGATCATGATGAATACCTTTCATCATTTCAACATCTTGGGTCAAGGCAATCAAATCATCATAGCGTGAAGGCCTCAGGCTATTGGCTGCGATGCGTTCCCTGTCGCGGATTAAAAGCGCATCCCTGTAACTAAGCATGATCTGATTGACTTTCTGCAAGCCTTCGGCCTGCTGACGGGATAAAGTGGTCGAAATAAGTTCATTATTTTTCTCAATTAACCCTTTGATCGCAATTTCTTCATCCCGATTTTGGCGATCACGTTGAAGCGTTTGCTGGTTTAATGCCTGAAGATTATACGCGTTAACAATGATCGGTGGGACCGCGGCCATATCAGCAGCAAAACCTGTATGGACACTTAAGAGGCCAAAACAGACAGTCAAGATACCTATACAAAATTTTTTAAACATACGCCTGTCCTTAATTTATTTTTTCTTCCGAGGATAGGGAGTCGATATCAGAGCGCATCCTCGTTATTTGATCTTGTAATGTCTTTATAAGCTGTTTCTCGGCCTCAATGGCATTTTTTAATTCTTGCTTATCAGAGATATTAATTTTCTTTTGTATCTCTATATTGGTATCCGATACCTGCGGTTTCAAAGCATGACTGGCACTTGAAGAGACCGAGCGTTTCATATCCTTAAGATACCGTAATGCTTGGGGTTGACTTCCGTCATAGGCCAAAACGTGCTTAAAAACGGCGCAAGCTCCGTTATAGTCCCCGCGATCATAAAGCTTCTGACCATATTCCATCAAAGCATTAACAGTCAAGAATCTCATCGCTTGGATATTATTTTGGGCAAAAGATGCTCCCATGCCCGCCATGCAAAAAACAAAAGTTAAAATAATTTTTTTCATAGCAATGCAACCTTATAATTGCCAGTAGTTTAGGAGATATTGTTTAAGAATACAAAGCTGCTCTCCCTCTATGGCACACCGGCGGGAAGTATAACATCCATAAGACCTAGTGTCAAGGCGACGAAGTTTGAGAGGTAGGATAATTTGTGAATTATATTCCCCGCGTCGTTCGGGTCATTCGATACGCATAGACGTAGTGCGGTTTAATTCCCCCGACAGATCCCCCTTTGCAGCCTTTTTTAAGAAAAACGGCCTCTATATTTTTGGCCATCATTTCCGAACCGGCATCCCGATATATCCAAGCTCCTTGTTCCTGGCTGACATTGTGACTCTTAAATAACCGTTGATTGGGGTCGGCAGTCGTGCCCACATACCATTCCCGATACCCTTTGCCACATTTATGAATACGACCATCAATTTCTGCCTCTATGCCCATAAGGTTCCTTCCTTTATTTCCCGTACATCACTTTAAGTTGAGATACCTTAGGAAATTCCGAATAAAATTCCCCTTGGGGCCCCACAAATCCGTTTCCCGATTTTTTGATAACTACCGCTGCGTATCCGCCTTTATCACTTGGAACATTTACCGTAAATGAATCTTGCAAATCCACGGTCACAGGGGCCGCAGGCTCCACCGGGACTTGTTGCACTACCGGCGTTGTCACAACAGTTACTTGCGGTTGACTGACAACTACCGGCGGCTGTTGAACATAGACCACCGGCGGCTCAACGACTTTATAGCCATGATGTCGCGTTAATACATAATAAACCCCATTGTCCGTATAGTAAGTCACCCCATTGATCATAACCGGTTGAAAATCCCCAGGAATAGCACTCACATACGCGCCTACCGGAGGGTTCACCAGCACATATTCACCGCCTTCTCTAATATAGTACAATCCATCATAATAAAAATACCTTGCGCCGCCGACCCAGATCGTTATACATCCCTCCGGAAGAAAATGCATGTGAAGGCCATAGTGAGGATGCTCATGATACCGATAAAAATGCCCGCCTCCGTAATCATCATGATGATTTACGCCCCTGACATTAACCCCCACCGCCCAATCAGCATAGGACAAGCTTGGAGACGCGAATAAAAACAGCACGGCCAAGCTCATCGATAGTTTTCTCATATTTTCTTGTATGAACATGCCTAACCCCTTTCCTATGATATTTTTTCTATTTTAACGGTTTTATAGAAGGAATGCTATCTAAAATTAACGGCCGGATCGCTTTGCAATTTTTGTTGCAGTTCGCTTAAGATAGGTAAAGTGACTACGGGTTTAATTTCAATGATCAGCGGAACAAAGCCCTGGATTCCCATGAGTTGATCCATGTCCTGCTGGGCGAAAGGTAAAGGAACCCCTCGGCCATCACGCTTGATCAGCAAATCTAAATTCGCGGAGTTTAAATCGATACCGCCATTCTTTAAGTTAGCATCCCCAGCCGGTATGCTACCGGTTTGTCGTTGATTAGCCAATATACCTTTAATGATCGTTACGACATTATCAAAAAAGGGACTCACCGCTTTCTCTAATTGATGATGGTTCATCCCTAAAAGAAACCCCCCCGAATCACTCGAAAGTTTTTTTAAAATCATGGCCTTGGCCTCTTCTTTCAAATGTTTACCGTCACCGGTTAAAACCCCTAGGAACTTATCCGGGTCAGTCGTCTTAAACAACGCCACAAGATCACTGTCTTGTTTGGGCATCGCTACAGAAGGATCTATGCCGGTAATTGCTGAAATCACTATGATTTCACCTATGACGGCAGTGTTGAAACTGCGTTCCCCTTGATCTCTTCTGTGTCGTCTATCCGAAAACATTTTGAGACTTTTATCAATCTCTTCTAAAGAGGCAATCCTTTGGGACTGCTTGCCGCTAGAAAAAACCAGAGCCTGAAAACTATCCACAAAATGTGGAAAATCGTGCAGCTGTTCCAAATGTCCCCGCTCCCTTTCTACTGTTATGAATTTCTGCCCACTTTCCAAAATCGCTGCAGCCCTTCGGCCCTCCGGGCTGATTTCAACAACGACAGCTTCAGAGCTGATCGCAGGTTGATGGGGCTCTTTCTGTTTTGGCTTAGGCTTCTTCAAGGGAGGCTCCTGTCCCTTCTTATACGGCCCAACGGGGGATGCCCCAACAATAGGCTCAACCTTGCGCTCAGAAGGGCCTATGCTCCCGGAGGACATGGCCGTGTCTCTTAGCGCATTAAACGAAAAAGTAGCCAGATCTATTTTATTTGCCATGACCGCAGGATCCATAATTTTTCTTCTAAGCCCCGGCGGGATCTCTGAGTTTTGGGAAAAATCAATTAGCACCCCTTGACTAAAGCCTTTCGTCTTGCCGGTCCCCTCTGCAACAGCAGCAAAGTCAACAATCCCACCTGAAAAATATTTCCGCGGGATAATGGTATGGGCGTATTTGTCCATGTCTTCCTTGATATAATTAAACACCCCCTTCTTAAAAGCTTTTAGATATTGCCGGTAAATGAGTTCGTTATTTTTAGGGTCATCCTGATTGACCCCTTTCACCTTAGCCCGATTTGCATAAACCTTACCTAAAACAGACTCTTTAAGCGCATGTTTATACCAGGCGGCTAAAATCATCCCACTGTAAATTTGCCGCAAATTAGCAAAATTCTTACCTTCGTTAACTTCTTTTTCAAGTTCAGGGATGATGATCTCACGGATGATTTGTGAGCCTAATGCATGCGCATCCGCAGTGGCGTGCACCTTTAGCGAAAAATAATCTTCTTCCAACATCACTTTAAGATGATTGCGCAGAACATAGACGGTATCCCCGCTTTCATAAACAGCGGCTTCATCGGGGATGATCCATACCTTGTTGAAAGTATTGACCGGTATATTGGTCGCGCCATATTCCTTAAAGGCTCGCTCGTAGACCCTATCCCAAAATTTTCGTCCCAAGCCTTCTTCAGGATAAATCAACGAAGACATGATTTGCTTAAGTAAATAATCCTGGGTGAGAAGGTCACGGCCCATTTCGGTTGCGCCGAAATCGTCTTTAATAATCCGGTCCTTCTCATAGGGAGAAAGATTGACCCACTGATCTTCGTCAGGAATGGTCAATGAGGCCAAAAAATATTTGACTAATTTACTGTACTCCAGCCTTTTGGACTCCCCTGATAAAGGACTATCTCCCCGATGAATAAGAAAGTCGAATTGCAGGGCATTATCAGGGTGAACCCTCATCCCAACTAAATGTGCCGGGGTAAATTCAGGACTCAAATAAACCCTAACTCCGGGTTTTGGCAGAGAGGGCAGCAACCCTGCATTGTCTTCTTGGGCGTCCACTGAAGGCCCTGCAGAAAAACTGATAAAAGCTGCTAAAATAGTGCTGGCAACAGCTTTACGGCATTTGGGGGACATGGTACTTAAGTATACCATATTGCGACAATCTCAGGCGGGATGTCCCAAAAGAAACCCTTGTCCTAATTCAACACCCATCGAACGTATCACCATCAAGTCATCTTCAGACTCGATGCCCTCAACAATGACCTGTGCATTCAAAGAACGCACCACCTTGAGCAATCGATCTAGTGAGCGCTGACGCCCGTTATCTTTGGCAATACCAATATTGATCTTCTTGTCGATTTTAACGATGTCCGGCTCAAGGATCACCAGACTTTCAAGACAGCTTTTGCCAAACCCAACGTCATCGATCGCGATACGGATGCCCCGTTCTTTCATGATCTGGACAGGTTTTAAAAGCAGTGAGAGATCGGTCGTGATTAAATTCTCGCTTAACTCCAAACAAAAATCCTCCAGCCCCTGCAAGGGAAACTCCTTGAGGATATCCTTGATAGGGGTCTCCATCACGGTGGTTGGGTAAATATTTAAATGCTTACGAAGACCGCACGGCAGCTTCTGTCCCGCCTGGGCACAGTGATGCAGGCAGTGTCTATCGACGAGAGTTAGCATATTGTTAGCCCGGCTTATATGAAAAAAGTCCTCGGGCATCTCAAACATACTCACATTCAGCCGGGTTAAAAATTCATACCCGGCAATGGTCCTTTCCGTAAGATGAAAGATAGGTTGTTTTACAACCCGGTAGGACTGCCCTAGGCTCATCGTATAGAGCACTCCTTCCAGAAGGCCGTCTTTGACATCGTCCTGTATTTCGGAATAACTGACACGGTTCTTCCCTAACGTTTTACTGCGCTTAAGCACATACTGGCATTTGCGGACAAGCTCTTCAACGGAAGAACACTCCTCCGTAACCTGGGCCAAGCCCAAACTGGCCGTTGCCCTTACCTCAATATCATTGAGAATGCATTGTGTTTCCGAAATGGTGTACCGGATTTTTTCCGCGACACCAAAACCATCACCCAATCTTGTCTGGGCTAACAAAATGATAAATTCATCCCCACCGATCCTTGCAACATAATCCACCGGACGTAAAGTATTGCGAAGATTCTTCACGACCTCTTTTAAGATCGCATCCCCTGCCGAAAGCCCATGCGTGTCATTGATCTGTTTAAAATTATCCAGATCTAAAAGAATCGCAATCAAACTTGTGCCATAACGATTGACCCAGGCAACCTCGCGGGATAAGGCACGCTGTAATCCCCTACGATTAAGGGCTCCAGTCAAAGGATCGGTCAAAGTCAGCTCATCGAGCCGGCGGACCATTTCTTCACTTTCTTTGTTTTTCTTTTCCAGTTCTTTATAAAGCGCCCTAATTCCCTGATTGGTTTTTTCCGAAGCCCACTGCATGTCATCTAACATCTTCTTGATCTTTAATTGTACCGCAACCCTTGCTTTCACATCTTCTGCCACAATAGGTTTATTGATAAAATCCACGGCACCAAGCTCAAGCCCTTCAATCTTGTCCCGGTCTCCTGCGAATGAAGAAACAAGAAGGACCGGAATAAAGCTAAACTGCTTTTCCCTAATTTCCTTAAGAACGTCGAAGCCGTTGAGAGGGCTCATATAGATGTCTAAAATAACAAGATCCGGGGCCTTCAAAGCGATCATCTCTAAACCCTTGCTCCCTGACTCCGCTTCCATAATCTCGTAATTTTTCCAGGACTGCTCTAAGATCCCTTTCAACAATCTCCGGTCAATGTCATTGTCATCAATAATCAATATTTTCATTTAAAATCCCTCGCTTCAAGCGCCATTTCCCAAGGTTAAAACTATACCCTGATCAAAAACGATACGGGAAATACCTGCTTCCTTCAGAGCAGATATCAACGTAAGTCCGATCAACCTGAACAATTTGTTATCATGGTTTGTTTTCAAGTTAAGAGCATTATCCATTTCCTTACCATCACGATCAAAAAGCAACCACGGGGCGTTGATCAAAAAAGCCGAGTTTCCCAAAAAATATAAACCTGCCTCTTGGGCAGACCATGCAACTCTAACAATAGGCTGACCATAAAACAAAGATTGCATCTTCTGATCGGTCAACAAGTCTCTGATCTGATAAACAGGTGCTTTTTTATTAGTTTTCTTGTCCAGCAAATATCCCGGAGCTGTCAATACTAAGGGGTCCCACCGTATAACGCCTTGAAAATTTTCAAGCCGGCTTTTCTGAACTTGAGAGCTTGGCGAATTAACAGCTATCAGGATCCGTAGACAATGCCTGTCAAATATTATATCCAAAAGACCCGCTTTAGAGTCGACCCTCTTTACGGCCTGATCAAACAATAGCCCGAGGCTGCAGGTTTCTCTGATCTTCAGCCCCAAACCTCTGTCGATTTCCCGCCCTTCCTGATCCTGCAAAACCCAAAAAGACTCTATCAACAATACCTGTTCCTCCAAAAAATGCAGACCCATATCGTACGCCGATAAAGAAACACGCAAAACTTTTTTCCCCAGAAAAGGTAAAATATCCCTATCCGACTGAAGAACCAATGCCATATTAAATTACCCCTTAATGTACGGCGATTATGAACTATTCATTATCATAATACAAAGTCCTGAAATTGTCATTGCTTCTTAACGAGGGGACGTGAGAGATGGGCTTAAGGCAGTAATTTGGGCGAGAGGGACTAGATCACTCCCTTCCGGGTGATCCAAACAAATCCGGGAATCTCCCAGGGGACACTGTCCGTTTCTTTAACTTGCCGGGCAATTGTTTCACGATCTTGACCCGATAAAAGAAGGTCTTTCCAACTGAGGGGACAAATTTGCATTCATCTACGCCTAAACTAAACTACCTTCTTTCCCAACAGCTTCTTTTTGAACGATGTCCACCCACTCTCTGACATAAAAAGACTTCTGTTGAAATTGTTGCCATATGGGATTGAATTTATCTTTGATCTGAATCAGTTTCCATTTCAACTCGTCCTCTACAAATAAAGACCCGCAGTTCTCACAAAAAAAGTTTTCCGGTGAAGACAGCCCCAAAAAAGTCTTTTTTTTTCTAAAATTTAATTTGTCCGCATGGCATATAACACAACTTTTTCCGAAAAGCATCTGCATACATCCTCCTTTCTTTGAAAAAACGGTTATCTTTCCATCTCCAGCTACTAAAATAACCGGGAAATATTTAATTTAAATAAACATACTGTTAAAATTTGGGGATTTAGTACCTGTGCCAACAGATGTGGAAAGCTGCAGGGCATCAATTCCGGATTCATTATTAACGGATTGGGTTATGTTCTGGCTTTGATGCTGCAAAGAGCAACACAGTATCTACAGCTACCGAAATATCATTAACAAGAATTGTTGTAAACCCGGCCATTGTTAAAACATTATCGAGCTATCTTAGAGAATCCTGATTATCATCAATGATGGCTACCGCTCTATTTTGCATTTCCTGCCCCCCCCTTTTTATTTGTCATTTTCTAATTCTTTAACTAATAAAAAAAATTAACCCCTGTAACACCTGTTTTACAACATTTAATTTTTCCAGCTTTATAATAGCATTTTATGAAGGGAGTCTAAATAAATCAATTGTACCGGGGTATAATCATGAAAAGTGAATGAGTGGTTGATTCTCAGCAACCATTTAGTAACCAAGCTGAAAAAATACGGGAAATTACGGGGATTAACAAATAAAGCGAAACAACATATTTTGAAACGTCGTCTCGCTTATAAAGCAGAAATCCTATATAACTGGTAGCCCCAACCGGATTTTGTATTCGTTCCGTCGAGGATGAGTCATTTTACCACCATTTTCACCACCAATCAACCAACTCTTCATATATTCTCCCCATTTCTTAAAATATTTTACTACTGTCTAACACCTTCTTAACCCCTTCTCCCGTCACGTGGGTGTATATCTGAAACGACTCAATATCCTTATGGCCTGTAATAGCCATAATGTCTCGTTCTGGCAAACCCTCTTTCTTCATATGCGTGCAAAACATATGCCTAAAATCATGAGGTGTTAGCCTAATTTTGAGAACTTTCTCAGACGTTTTTGATATATAGCTCGTGTAATTATTTGAATGAACCTTTTTACCTTTAGGATTTGGAAATAGCCACTCCGAACCTTTGCTATTCTGGTAACAATCATTCAAAACTTCCGCTATATCATTTCCAAAGTTTCTCAAAATAAATGGTTCTTTGTTCTTTGTGTTTTTGGGCTGACAGACAATTTCAACAGGCCTTAAATTATTGAATTTAATATCTGTCCGTTTTAATGAAATCACCTGCTCTCTGCGCCAGCCAAGACGCATAATTAAAAAAGTGATTCCATATAAGTCAGGGCGATCCTCTTTAAGGAAGGACAAAAATTCCCTTTTCTGCTCCCGAGTTATTTCTTTGTAAACCTTTAATACCCGTTTTGGTTTAGCGAACTTGCCCAATACATCTGTACAAATCCGTTCATCACAGCAACCAATGGCCACCATTTTTCTAAATATTGATTTGATTTTAGTTAATTCATCTCTCCAGCCGTTTTCTCTACCCTTATCAACGACTATGAATTGCTTGTATCTTTCAATAATTTGTTGGCTAAGCTCATTGACACTTGTGATGTACGGGTAATGTAATGGTAAAAACTCCTCAAAGAGCATATGGAATTTACCCATCAAATTTATTATCGTTTTTGGGCTATCCTTATCTGCCTGACATTTAAGCTTTAGCCGTTCTTTAAGTTCAGGGAAAGAAAAATTGTATACTTGAGTTTTAGATTTTTCACCCATAAGCTCGGCACGTTTTAAAAACGCCTCTTTTTCAGAAGTAGCCTCTACTCTGAGGTGTTTCTTTTTAGCACCAGGAAAGGGATAATAACTCACCTCATAAGTTATTCCCTTTTTCCCGATGCATTTTCGGACACCCGGGTATCTTGTTCCTTTATACTGACTATTTTTAGACACAAACCACCGCCCGGGCCTGATACCACCCCCAAAATTCTTCCTTGAAAGCAAACAGGTATTTCCCTTGTCGGAATACTGGAATACCTGATAGTCTCCGCCATTTTCTGTTGTAAAGAGTATTATTCCTAATATGTAAGAATTCGCATATTTGATTTGCTGTTAAAATTTCTGGTATCATTTTAAGCCTCCTGATTTTTCTTGACCTCAAGAGCGCCCTATGGTTTAATAAAAAAAGCCGATAGACGCATAAAGCGCTCTTGAGGTTTATTCACTTAGCCCTTCCAGCCACCCGCAAAGTTGTTGGTTGGGCTTTTTTATTAAAGTTCCCTTAATCTACATCGCCTTCCCTTCATAGGTTGAGATTAATGGAATCCTAATTTACAACTTTTTCCCAAGTTACAATGTATCCGTCCGGCAATCCCACTCCCCACATGAATATCCAGAAAATTTTTTAAAATTTAGGAAGGCTATTGGGCCATCTGCCATTGGTCCGGCAGAAGTTCATGGAGGCGTTTATCAGAATGGGC
>JADFXX010000019.1 GCA_015233335.1 Candidatus Omnitrophota bacterium
ATAATGCAAAGAATGGGTATTCTGTTGAAAAAGTAGCTAATGCTTTCCAAGAAAGTGTTGTTAATGTTCTTGTTCAAAAAACAATTGATGCATGCCGTAAGAAAAAAGTTACTACTTTGCTGATTGGCGGAGGTGTGGCTGCTAATACCTGCTTACGTTCCCGGCTATTAGAAAGGGCATCGGCTGAAGGGATAAAGGCAAGATTTCCGAATGTTTCGTTATGTATGGATAATGCTGCAATGATCGCTGGCTTGGCATATCATTTATTATAAAAAAATAATCCTTTCCTTCTAAGATTTGTTATAAAATGATTATAAATGGTAATGATCTGCGAATTATATAATGCGTAGATTTAGTCGGAGAGGAGTAGTTTTATGGCTTTCGGTGAAAAAAAGCCCCAGCGGGTCGAACCGGTCTCAAAAACTATTGAGATCAATGCTGAAATGCATGGCACTTTGGCTTTTAAAGAACTTGTTGATTTAAAAATTAATGGCCAGTTTACCGGCAGTCTGGACGTTCGCGGGACTCTTACTGTTGGCGGTCGAGCCGAAGTAGAGGCTGATATCAACGGCGATAATGTTGTTATAGCAGGAAAAGTAAAGGGGAATGTCAGTGTTTCTAAAATGTTGACTTTGTTGCCTACCGCTGTATTGATAGGAAATATTAATGTCCCGAAATTAAATATTGTTGAGGGAGCTATTTTCCAGGGCAATTGTCAGATGTCACCATCTGAAACAAATGAATGGATGAACATTAAGGAACTCGCAATTTACTTGGAACTCGATGAAGGGGCTATTATTGAGCTGGTTCGTTCTGGTAAGATCCCGGTAGTTCGTGAGGGAGATATCCTTAAGTTCGAACGAGCCCAGATCGATGGATGGGCCGCAGCCGGGATGGTTAAATGAGCCAGAGTCCTTATGTTACAGTCCGTGAGGCTGCGCAAATCCTTGGTCTGCCCGAAGGAAAGGTAATGGGTCTGGTTGAAGAGAAAAGACTGATGGCTTACCGTATTGCTGACCAGTACCTTCGCTTCAAGCGCTCAGACATCCTTGCCATGCGGGATTCAGGAAATGTAGTATCTGAAACTGTAAAATTTCCATATTCGCCGCGTGAGCGGTTGAGCGATTTTATTGTTTATAATGACTTTTATATCCTTGCTGCCCTTGTCATTTTGGTTCTCCTCGGAATTGTTTTTTTCTTGCCTTAAAATTCCTTGATATTTCAATTCATTTAACATACAATTGTGGCCATATTACGGCGGTGTAGCTCAGTCCGATAGAGCAATCGGTTCATACCCGATGTGTCACTGGTTTAAATCCAGTCGCCGCCACCATTTCTTAACATCGAGAAAAGGACTTCTTTCCAGCATGGAAGGAAGTCTTTTTCGTATATAAGTGATTAATTAAATACATGCCTTAGGACAAGATCTAAAGATAGGGTTTTAGGGCAAGGTAGAGCCTATCCCACTTTAGTTTACGGTAATCCTTTTTCTTTACATAAGCGAAAATATTGCACATAATTAGACATATGAAAAAAATACATATCATAAGCCTACTGACAATTATCAGTCTCATGTTTGGGCATTTTTCTAGGGCAGAGCTGAATCCTTTGTTAGAATCTACGCCTAAATATAATAAAGTTGTTGTCGAGCGTGTTTTAAGGGTTGACACTTTACTTTTGGCCGGAGGTGAGAAGGTCTGTCTTATCGGACTTCAAGGGCCGCGACCTCCAAAGTTTCACGATGTTAACCGTGACTCACATGGATTTATTATTCCTGATGATGATCCAACGACTTCATTTGAAGTAGAGGCCCTGCGATTTATTAAGGAGTTGACTGAAAAAAAGACTGTGCATCTTGAGTTTGATGCCGAAAGGCGGAACGATGACGGGATACTTCAAGCGTATGTTATTCTTCCTGACGGTAAAATGTTAAATGAAGAGGCCTTGCGTTATGGGTATGCCCAATTAAAGCTTAGGATGCCCAATATGAAATACGCCCAGCGTTTGCGGGACGCATATAAAGAATCCCGCCGGGAAATGCGGGGTTTGCAAGGTAATTGGTAATGAAGTTCATTCCAAAGTTCTTTCACTATTTGTTTACAACGCGATTGATTGGTCGTGGTGATAGGCTTATTGTGGCGGTTTCAGGAGGAGCTGATTCGATTGCATTGCTTTATGCCCTTTACTGTTTTCGTCAAGAATTCGGCTTAGACTTGATAGTCGCGCATTACGATCATCGGCTTCGACCATCTTCATCGCTTGATGGCGTATATGTCAAGAATGTCGCGAAAACTCTCGGCCTTTCATTTATCATTGAAACCAATCGGAAGAAAATCCCAACAACAGGCTCTACCGAAGAGTTTGCGCGAGAACAACGCTATGATTTTCTATTTCGATCTGCTAAGAAACATGAAGCTGATGGCATTGTGACTGCGCATACGTCCGATGATCTGGCAGAAACGGTGCTGATGCGTTTGTTGCGAGGGACTGGTCTGGCCGGCCTTCAGGCGATCCTGCCTCGTAGACAGATGCGGGGAGTAAATTTGATCAGACCTTTTTTGTTCCTTTCCCGTGAAGAGATCGAAGCTTTCCTTAAGGAAATCAAAGTTGGATATATCAATGACCCGACAAACCAGTCTCTTGATTTTACCCGTAATAAAATTCGGCGGATTCTGATTCCTTTCTTGAAGAAGGAATTTGGGCATAATATCAGTGAAAATATTTCAAACCTTGCATTTACTGCGGCTGTTGATTACGGTTTTATAGAGTCTCAGTCACTGATCCATCTTAAACAAGGGTTGAGGAGGGCCAATGGAAATGTTTATTTTCCACTTGATTTGTTTTATTCACTTCACCCTTCGATCCGAAGAATGGTTTTGCGTTCGGCGTATGCAGCACTATACGGGACGCCTAAGCCCCTGACCCTCGCGCATGTTGAGGCTCTAGATTTGGCATTTGCTGACCAGCGGTTATTCCCTAAGATCTGTTTGCCCAAGCAGATCATTTGCGAAAGACGAAAGAAAATGATTATGTTTTCTTTTGTGAAGACTTCACCTGTAAAATAACGACAAAACATTAATCTTGAGCTTGAGATTGAGGGCTTATACGTATAGAATATAAATACTTTATGTATAAAATTCTTATTTTAATGATATTTTACTTTCTTTGCGTTCATGGTTCGACTGTTTGGGCCCAGTCTCAGGAAGATGGTGTAGTTAAAGAATTATTTGATGATGGAAAAGTCCGATCGGAGAAGTCTTATTCCGGCGGTTTACTTAATGGAGCGTTTCGCGAATATTATCCAGATGGGAAGTTATTAAGCGTCGGGACATATAAGAATGGTAGATTGGAGGGTGGGTTTAAATCGTATTATCAGAACGGAAATTTATTTATCGAAAAGAATTATGTTAACGGGCTCCAACACGGTGTAAGCAAAGAGTTCTTCGAGAACGGTAATCCCAAGAGTATTGAAGAGTATAAATATGATGCACTTGATGGAATTTGTAAATATTATTCGCAGGACGCGGTTCTTAAATATTCTCTTCAATTCTCTGCGGGACAGTTAAATGGCGAAAGCCGCGAATATAATGAGCTGGGAGTCTTGACCAGTATTGTTTATTATCGTGATAATGTCCTAAACGGCGAGACTCGAGAGTTTAATGCACAGGGTACAGTTCATGCTATTTGGAACTATCATGGAGGTGTTAAAGAAGGAGAGTCGAGGGTATTTTATGACAACGGGAAAGAAGAATGGATATTGAATTTTAAAGAAGGAGAAATTAACGGGGAAGGTCGGAGATTCTCTCGGAGCGGGGTCTTGATTCTGGATGCGGAATACAAGGGCAATCAGTACAACGGCTTGGTTCGCGAATATTTTGACACAGCCAAGCCAAAGACGGAATGTTCGTATAAAGATGGCATCAAAGACGGTGTCTGTAGAGAATATTATTCTACCGGAGCGCTAAAGATAGAATGGAATTACTCGGCAGGGATAAAACAGGGGCAAGCAAAAGAATACCGAGAGAATGGCTCGCTATGGATGGAGGTTGCTTACGACAAAGGTAAACAGAATGGCTCCATGCGTGAGTATTATCCAAATGGCAAGATCAAAAAGCAATGGGAGATTATTAACGGGATTCAGGAAGGGACTTCAAAAGCTTTTTATGAGACGGGAGAATTAATGAGCGAGGAGTCCTATCAAGGAGGTAAGCTTCAAGGAGAATCGCGGTTGTATAATAAAGACAGCAACCTTGCTTACATCGACACTTATGACCATGGCGTGAAAACAAAGCGTAAAGGTTTTGACGCCCGCGGCAAGCTGGAGTTTGAGCAGAATTATTAATGGAGAACGTATGCCTTTAGAGACACCTAAGAAAGTAGTGCCGCCTAAAAAGATCGAACCACGGAAACCATCGAGATCCCCAAACCCGGGGCAGGATAGCGGAGTGTGGATTTTTTGGGTCCTTTTGTTTATTATTTTTATAATCATATCGAATCCTGCGAATACGACTAACACGGCGGCACAGAAAATGTCTTATGGTGATTTCTATGCGTTGGTTAAAGACAACGATTCGACCGGCAAGATCAAGAAACTTACATTAAGCGAAGGGCCGGAAACCATATTGAAGGGAAAGTTGTCAGATGGCAAAGAATTCCGAGTTAACATTCCGAATGATGACAAAGACATTCTTAAGTTGGTACGTGAGAATGTTAAAGATTTTTCTGTTGTCCCGGCGGAAACATTTTGGACTCAATTCTTCTTTTCTTTTGTTCCTGTCATTCTGATCATATTCTTTATTTGGTTCCTTGGACGACGCGGAGCGGAAATGGGTAACAAGATTTGGTCGTTTGGAAAGTCCAGGGCAAAGGTGAGTGATAAAGGTCAGAATAAGATCACATTTATTGACGTCGCTGGTGTGGATGAAGCCAAAGAAGAGCTTCAGGAGATCATTGAATTTTTAAAAGATCCAAAAAAGTTCGAACGCCTTGGAGGCAAGATTCCCAGGGGTGTCCTATTGGTTGGCCCTCCTGGAACCGGCAAGACGCTGTTGGCTAAGGCAGTTGCCGGTGAAGCAGATGTGCCTTTCTTTTCGTTAAGCGGGTCGGATTTTGTTGAAATGTTTGTTGGAGTCGGCGCTTCTCGAGTTCGTGATTTGTTTGAGCAGGCACGCAAGGCAGCCAAAGCTGCTGGCGGTAAGGGCTGTATCATCTTTATTGATGAAATCGATGCTGTGGGGCGTCAACGTTTCGCCGGTATAGGAGGTGGAAATGATGAACGAGAACAGACGTTGAACGCTCTTCTCGTAGAAATGGACGGATTTAATTCACCTAGTGGTTTTATTTTAATGGCAGCTACGAACCGTCCTGATACGTTGGATCCTGCACTTCTTCGCCCTGGCCGGTTTGACCGTCGTGTAATGGTAGGTTTGCCTGACATCAATGGTCGGGAGGGGATCCTTAAGGTCCATTGCCGTAACATTAAGCTTGATAAGGATGTCGACCTTCGAAAGGTGTCCCAGCAGACGGTATATTTTTCAGGGGCAGATTTAGCTAACGTTTGTAATGAAGCTGCATTGTTAGCTGCCCGTCGAAACAGGGAAACAGTCGGGATGTTGGAATTCCTTAATGCTGTTGAACGAGTGACTCTGGGGCCTGAAAAGAAATCCCACATTACTTCAAAGCGTGAGAAAGAAATGACGGCCCATCATGAAGCCGGGCATGCATTGCTAAGTTTATTGATCGATGAGGTTGATACTTTTACCAAGGTGTCTATTATACCTCGCGGGATGGCAGGAGGGTATACACTAACTCCGCCGACAGAGGATAAACATTATTATACTCGTAAGGAACTATTTGGGCAGATGACTGTGCTTTTGGGCGGATTGGTCGGCGAAGAAGTATTCATGGATGATACGACAACCGGTGTATCAAATGATCTGGAACGTGTCCGTGAATTGGCGCACAGCATGATATGCGCTTTCGGTATGAGTGATCAGATGGGGAAGATGGCATTCGGCAAGGGCCACCAGCCGTCTTTCCTTGGTCGTGATCTATTTCAAGAGAAGGATTACAGCGAAGAAACGGCTCGTCGTATTGACGAAGAAGTGCATAAGCTTGTTGATTCCGCCTACCTTCGTGCTAAACAGATAATCACGAGTAATCGTGAGAAGTTAGAGCTTATTGCAAATAGGCTGATTGAAAAAGAAGTTATTGATATTGATGAAGCCCGTGTCCTGTTGGGGGTATCATTACCTACAACTATCTCCGAGGGGGCGCCGCAGGCATGATTTCTCGTCGTTGCTACTATTTTCAGGCAAGAGATAAGGTGCTTATTTTAGGAAAAAAAACGGCGGTGATGGGAATTGTTAATGTAACCCCGGACTCATTTAGCGGTGATGGACAGTTAAAGGGCAAAAATTTTGTTCGACTTGCGTTGGACACCGCAGTCCAAATGGCTGATAGTGGAGCCGATATTATTGATATTGGCGGCGAATCAACCAGGCCGGGATCTTCGAAAGTATCCGTAAAGGATGAGTCCAGGAGGGTCGTGCCAGTTATTGAAGCACTTGTGAAGGAGCGTAATGGGATTTTAGTTTCTGTCGATACTTCAAAGGTTTCTGTAGCAAAGGACGCCTTAAAGGCTGGTGCTCATATTGTTAATGTTGTTCAAAGTAATAATGTAAGTTGCACACTTTTTGAAGCAGTCCGTAACTATAGTGCTGGGATCGTTTTAATGCACATGCGAGGGTCACCCAGGACGATGCAGAGGAAGACAGGCTACGATCAATTTATTCCTGACATCATGTCGGAGCTTGATAACATTGTAAAAAAAGCATTAGCATCAGGCCTGAACAGAAACAATATTATTGTTGATCCCGGCATCGGATTTGCAAAAACAGCTTCAGATAACTTTTTATTGCTCAGAGAGCTTGGAAGCTTAAAGGCTTTTGGACTTCCAATCCTTGTCGGTCCATCTAGGAAATCATTTATTGGTAAGCTTCTTAATTTGAAACCATCTGAAAGGCTCGCAGGGACTTTAGCAGCGGTTGTTGCGAGCGTCCTGCAAGGAGCCCATATTGTAAGAGTCCATGATGTCACTCAGGTGAAACAGGCTGTCAGTGTTACTGATGCTATATTATTAGGAGGAAAATGAATTTTCTTCTTTGGTCTACAGTAAAACCTCTCATCGAGATCGCCGTACTGGCTTTCATTTTTTATAAGATCCTGGTTTTTTTTCAGGGCACTCGAGCATTCCAGGTTCTTAAAGGAATGACGTATTTGTTGGTGGTTTTTTTATTGTCTCAGCTTCTTGGTCTTGCTACGTTAAACTGGTTGCTGACAAAATTCTTCGCAATTTGGATCCTTGCGCTTGTCGTTATATTTCAGCAGGAGATCAAGCAGGGACTGGCGCGTCTCGGCCAAGGAAATCTATTTAATATCTCTCTTGAAGAGTCCGAGGTCTCGGCGATCATTGACGAACTTGTTGATGCGGCATTCGTGCTTTCCGAGAAAAAAACGGGAGTATTAATTGCGATCGAACGCGAGGCCAAATTAAAAACGTATATTGAGAGCGGCATCATGATCGATGGGCTGGTCACATCAGAACTTCTCCAAACCATCTTCAAGCACGATTCCCCAATGCATGACGGGGGGGTGGTTGTTCGCGGCCTTAGGATCGTTGCGGCTTCTTGCTTATTCCCGCTTTCTGAAAATCAACATTTAAGCAAGATCATAGGTACTCGTCATCGGGCCGCACTTGGCCTGACGGAACAGACCGATGCCCTAACGTTGCTTGTTTCTGAAGAAACGGGAGATGTTTCAGTAGCATGCGATGGGAAGTTTATTCCAGTTACCGGGCCCGAGAGGCTTAGAGATATATTGAAGGACCTGTTGATCGTACATCCTGAACAGGAGGTTAAATGAAGCAATTCATATTGCATAATATTTCACTCAAGATAATTTCCCTTGGCTTAGCCATCATAGCCTGGATATATGTCAATGGTGAGATTTTGAGGAGATAAATATGCCGCTTCTTGGAGTAAATATTGATCATGTTGCAACGATCCGCCAACAGAGGCGGGCCTTTGAGCCCGACCCTGTAAAGGCTGCATTAATTTGCCAGAGTGCTGGAGCTGACAGTATTGTGGCCCATCTAAGGGAAGATCGCAGACATATTAATGACAAAGATATTACTGCGCTTAAGAAAGCATTGCAGATCCGGTTTAATCTTGAAATGTCCATTGCGCCGGATGTCGTGGCGATGGCTTGTCAGACAAGACCAGATCAGGTGACTATTGTTCCTGAACGGCGTCAAGAACTCACAACCGAGGGCGGTCTGGATGTTGTCAGGAATTTTAAAAAACTTATGCCTGTTTGTTCGAAGTTGAAGGACAGAGGGATCGCTGTTAGCCTTTTTATTAATGCTCAAATTGAACAGGTAGATGCAGCTAATAAGTTGGGCATTTCGATCATCGAATTGCATACCGGTTGTTATGCCGACGCTAATACAGCACGATTACGGGCGGCTGAACTTAAAAAATTAATTCACATCACTCGGTATGCCCGCACTCTGGGGCTCGAGGTCAATGCCGGCCATGGCTTAAAATATCATAATACGGCTCCTGTCGCATTGATTCCCGGGATGCATGAGCTGAATATCGGGCATTCGATCATTTCTTATGCGGTTTTCGTTGGCCTTGAGCGGGCGGTCAAAGAAATGCGATCTCTCTCTGTATCTTCGACCCTAAAGAGGCGTAGATAATGGTGATTGGCACGGGCATTGATATCGTTGAAATATCACGGATTAGGTCCGCTGTTAAGAAATGGGGGGATCATTTTTTAAATCGAATTTTTAATCCTCAGGAAATTGCGTATTCGAATTCCCACGCGCTGCCGTTTCAACATTTTGCGGGCCGTTTTGCAGCTAAGGAAGCTATTTATAAAGCCCTTGGAGATCGAACAATAATCTGGAAAGACATCACGATCATCAATGATGATTCCGGAAAACCTTTGTGTTTGCTTAAGAAGCTGCGTTCTGGGACGAACATTCATATTTCAATTTCTCATTCTAAATATTATGCCGTTGCCAATGCCGTTATTGAGACGAAATAAACGGGCACATAAGAATGATTTCGGGCACCTTCTCGTGGTGGCCGGTTCTCCTGCAATGCTTGGTGCTGCGAGTTTGGTCTCATTGTCAGCAATGCGCGCTGGCGCCGGGCTTGTGACTGCGGCGATTCCGAGCACGTTGAATCTTGCTCTTCAAAAGAAGATTTCGAATGCTGTGATGACAATGCCTGTTGCTGGATCGAAGGGAGATGTTTTTGGTTTAACGTCATTTCGGCAGATCAGGAAACATTGGAGTAAATTTACTTCGGTCGCGATGGGGCCTGGTCTTGGGACATCTTTTTTTGTGAAAGCATTTGTCAGGGCTATGGCTTTTCAATGTCCATTGCCTATGGTTATTGATGCAGACGCTTTAAATGCTTTATCAGGATCGCTGGAGATACTGAAAAGTTGCCGTTCAGCCCGTGTCTTAACTCCTCATCCGGGCGAGTTTTTCCGCTTATCAGGAAATAAGCCTTTAACAGAGCGGGAACGCCGGAAAGCAGCTAAAGATTTCGCTGTTGAGAACAATGTTGTGCTGGTGCTTAAAGGGCATCGAACTGTCGTCGCATCTCCTGATGGGAAAGTCTTTGTCAATATGACCGGAAACCCGGGAATGGCTAAAGCCGGAACTGGAGATGTATTGACGGGAATTATTGCCGGATTCCTAGCGCAGGGGATACCATCTTACGACGCTGCGAAAGAGGCAGTCTATAGGCATGGCATGGCCGGTGATATTTTGTTGAAGCAAAGAAAGATCTATTCTTTTACAGCAGATGATCTTATTGATTCCTTCTCAAGGAAGTAGTGCCATTTGTTAATTGATCTTTCCGGAGGCTTTTAAGTGGCGTGTTTGATATGTGGGGCTAAAAGAGAAATTCAAGAGCTATTCTCTGTAAGAGCTTATTCTCAATTGCGTGTTGAGTTTAAAGTTGGCTTTTGTGCTGTGTGTGGTGTCAAGATGGTGATGGATCCACCGAAAGATCTTTCACTTTATTACGAAAATACAAGAATGCGCGAATCAGGCAACCCTTTTTTCCGTTTGGCCAAGAATTTCCTTTTATCAACAGAGGCCAATCGGATCATCGTTGGCCAGAACGAAGACCGGTCATTAATTGATATCGGCTGTGGCTCTGGCGACTTTTCGCATATTCTGAGTCGGAAAGGATTTAAAGTCATTTCGGCTGATGCTGTAGAGACGGTGCCGAAGTTGTTGGAGTCAACCGGTGGCGACATAAACTATATACAAATCAATTTTGCAGATATTCTAAATTCCTTACCAAAAGGCAAAATGCCTCGGATTGTTGTTTTAAGACATGTTTTGGAGCATCTTATAGATCCTGTCGACGTTCTTAAAGGGTTTGTGAATGCCGGAGCCGAGTATATTTATATCGCTGTGCCCAATCATGACCATATTCTTGACCGTTTATTTGGAAAGAACTTTTGTGGGTATGATGTCCCTCGCCATCTTTGGTTTTTTGGTAAGAATTCGTTACTTAAGGTTGCTGAACGAGCTGGTTTGACGGTTCTTAGTAATGGCGTTGATACAGTCCCGATGGTATGTGCATCTTTTTGCCGGTATCTCTATAACTCATCTTTTCCTTCTTTAATTGTTGATAGGTTTCTAAATGGTGGCGTAATAAATACCATCAGCTTTCCTTTAGATGTTCTTATCCCGGGGAATGTGCGTTGGTTGTTTATGGGGAAATTCCGTTAATGAAAATAACATCCTCAGCTAAATTTGCAGACCGAATAGCGCTTTTACTTTGCGGGAGTGGCTTTCTTGTATGGTCGTGGGTACTTACGATAAAATTTAATAACTTTGGCTATTACGATTGGGATCTATCTTTATATTCCCAGTCAATGTGGCAAATCATTCACGGCTCAGTTTTTGTTTCCTTGTTCGGGATGAACTTTCTTGGGAATCATGCGGAGTACATATCATTTTTAATTGCCCCCGTTTATTATTTTTTCCCGCATCCATTGACACTTGTCTATTTGAATCTTTTTGCTTTTTTCGTTTCAGCTTTCGTGCTTTACCGTATATTCAAACTGTTCCTTTCACCATTGGCGTCGGTGCTTCTTTGTTTTGTCTATATTTTTTATCCATCGAACATCTTTATGCTCGTTTATGAATTCCATTTCGAGTCAATAGCCTTGCCGTTTATTTCCGGAATGTTCTTTTTTTATATCACCAAGAGATTCGCGCCTTTTATTATTTGCGGCATTCTTGCGTGTATCTGCAAAGAGAATATTCCTTCATTTTTGACAATGTTCGGTGTCGCTTCATTTTTTAGGACAGGAGTTAATAAAAAGCTTTGGTGCGGTGTGCCATTAACCTTGGGGCTGCTCTATTTTTTGTCGGTGATGTTTATAGTTATGCCGTTTATCCGTAGGGATATGCCCCATCCTGGAAATATTTATTGGGGCTTGTTCCAGGGGTTAGGTTCAAGCCCGCAGGAAATTTTACTTTCTTTTTTTACAAAACCTCTTCTCGTAATCAAAATATTATTTTCTCAGCAGAACATTCAATATTTATTCAATCTTCTGTCACCTTTGTGTTTTGCATCGGTACTCATGCCATGGCCGCTTTTAGTTGGTGGTCCTGTGTTTTTACAGAATATGTTTTCGTGCGTGCCAATGCAACATACGGTTTACTTCCATTATGCTGCAACGTTGGGGCCGTCTGTTTTTGTCGCAGCGGCTATGGGGATGGCCCATATAAAAAAGCATTTGAGGCAAATTACTTTTCGGATGATCTTGCTTTTGATACTGACCTTGTCATTGGTAAATTTTATCCATTACCGGCCCGCTTTACTTCCTCGCCTATCAATGGTCAGGTATCAACAGGCTAATGTGCGTCAAGAAATGGTGAATGCTGTTCCGCCAGGGGCTCCTGTGGTCGCCAGCTTTGATTTGTTGAGTCATTTAACGTCACGATCAGAGCTTTATGCTTTCTACAATGTCTGGTTAGGCCGGAATTTATTTATCCCTAGCACATTTAATATCCCATCATCAGTAAAGTACGCAGTCGTTGATCTGTCCGATCCTTGGTTAAAGGATGCCTATCGAAATGATCCGCAGGGAGTTGACCAGCGTGTTAAAGCGTTTTTAAGTGATGGGTGGAAGAGCTTAAAGCAGTCTCATGGCTTATTTTTACTACATCGTTAACTTTAGGAGATATCTATGAAGTTGATATTGACGGTCCTGAGGCTTTTTAGAGTGAAACAATGGGTAAAAAATTTGTTTGTATTAGCTCCTATTGCTTTTTCGGGGCGATTTACTGATCTTGATGCTTTATTTACAGTTGGGTATGCGTTCTTTTCGTTTTGCTTTATATCAAGCGGTGTATATATTTGTAATGATTTATCAGATGTTAAACGCGACGCATTGCATCCTAAGAAATGTCTTCGTCCTTTGGCAAGCGGGCAAGTCTCGATGACTACTGCTGTTGTTCTGGCGGGAGGTCTTATTACAGGTGGGATGGGCCTTGCTTACCTGGTTGGCTATTGGTTCGCATTTCTGGCAGGGTTATATTTGATTTTACATGGCATGTACAATTTCGTTGGAAAGAAAGTGGTCATTCTAGATGTGGTCTGTATCGCTCTCGGGTTCTGCATTCGGATTTGGGCTGGAGCAGTAGCAGTTAAAGTGTTGCCATCAGTATGGCTACAGTTATGCGTTTTTTTGTTAGCTCTTTTTTTAGGATTTACAAAAAGGCGTTCAGAAATGGTCACGCTTAGAGAACTCTCAGGAAACCATCGGACAGTGCTCAATCACTATTCTTTATATCTACTTGACCAGCTGATCATGATTTCAGCAACCTTGTCGATTGTTTTCTATGGCTTGTATACGATATCTCCTGAAATTGTTATCCGTTCAGGAGGCCATGCCATGGTATATTCCTTGGTTTTTGTCATGTACGGCATTTTCCGGTATTTATATCTATTGCATGTCAAGAAAATGGGTGATGATCCGGGAGATGTTTTGACCGGAGATGTATCAATGCTTGTCGCAGTCTCTGCATGGGTATTGTTTTCTGTAACCATATTATACTTCCACGGTTGATAAGCCTTATGTTTAAAGTCTTTGACTTTAATTGTGGTTATAATGGATGCTTTGTTCCTCTTTCCCAAACTAAAGAGCTTTTAATATTTTCTTTTTGTCTGACATATGTTTTTTTATTCTTTTTTAAGAAAAAATGTATATCTCATCAAGCATTGATGATAGCCGGGATTGTTGTCATGGTTATTACCTTGTTACCTCAAACTTTTCTCCGTTTGGCGGCCTTGGAGGAAAGGGCGTCTATATATTTACCCATGTCAGCTGTTGAAAAAAGAGCTAGGCTTTTCGGTGAACCTTATGTCTTTTCTCTGCAGGCAACCCACTTACTGCCGGGGCGACATTCGGCCCGTTTAGTAACAGACATCAATCTTCAGGAAGGAGATGGGTGGGGTATTAATGATCGCTTGGCCTATTACTTGTATCCAATTGACATAAGAATCCATTCCGGAACAGGTAAAGAAGATGTGTTGATTTATTTCCATAAGGACAAAGCCGTTCAATTCTTACCGAAAGATTACAAAATTATTTTTAAACCTAGCGATATTGATTTGGTGGCAGCGCGTAAAGGGGCTTTATGATGTTTCTAGGATTTTGTTTCAATCTGTTTTTCTCAACCATAGTTGCTTTTTATTTGTTTAGACCCCTTTTTGTATCTCTTGGATTTTCAATGGCTGCTATCATCGGACTTTCATATTTTTCTGGTTTAGGAATTGTTACGCAGATTTTTACAACACTATGGATATTTGGGATCCCGATCACGTTTTTGACCGTTTCAACGATTTTGGCTGTTCTTCTGGGTGCAGGCATCATTAATAACCCGTTATTGGTCCAGGATAGAACAGCAGTTTCAGGCAGCAATATTTCAATGGCGGAAAAATTCATATCTGCTGCCGTGATTATCTACATAACAATTAATATTATTATAGTTTTCATGTCTGCATTATCGTTGCCTGTATTTGCCTGGGACTCGATTACCTCTGAAGCCTATAAAGCTAAGACGGTTTTTTATACAGGTTCTTTGACACAGTTAAGTCAGGCATTCTATCCGAACTTTCCGTTTTACACTTTAACGGCAATGACTTGGGGAATGTTTGGCCAGGGAGTCTGGGACGATCAGTATATGCATTTGATCTTTGCGTTGGCTTTTTTAGCATTTACATTCATATTTTTTGATGTTGCCCGGGTAATTACTTCACGGCTGATTGCTTACATCGCGTTGCTTTTGTTGTTTTCATCAAATCTTCTAATCATACATTCGACGCTTTCCTATCGTGATGTGTTTATGATGGCACATACGTCGATTTGTCTTATCGGGATCTTGCTTTGGGGTCATAAAGGTAACGACAGATTTATAATTTTTTCAGCGATTTTTTGTGCTTTATCTTTACTTACAAAATTAGAAGGGTTGCCTTATTTCCCCGTTTATTTGTTAATGATCCTACTAACAGGTGTTTTATATAGAAAAACATTCAAAAACATCTTTAATGCTTTGATTAGATTTCTTTGTATTTCCTTCATTATTTATTTTCCATTTCAAATCTTTAAGTTTACAGTTGGCGCGGGAGACGGAGGATGGGCCGCACATGTCGTTGGCCGGGAAGGCCCCATGATGCGTTTTGCAATGATATCAGAGCGTTTTTATAATGAATTATTCCTCTGGGGTAATTGGAATATACTCTTTTGGCCTATGGTAATGATTTCTTCTCTTATTTTACTGGTGGTCTATCGTAAGGATAAATTGGGGGTATTGCTTTTGATCTCAATTTTGTTTTTTTTCAGTGTATATTGGTTAACCTTTTTTTGTACCGGAAGTTTCAATTCTATCAGGGCAGATTGGTGCTCGATTTCTCGGTATTTTATGCATTTCTATCCATTGGCTGTTCTATTAATATCCCGGGTTCTTTTCCTGACTTATGAATCAAGATAATATATCGATTATTGATATTATTTGTTCATCCGGCGGATTAAAGATGAAGCTTGTCAAAAGTATTGACATGCTTTTCGGTGGCATCTTGGCATACATTCTTCCTTCATTGCCTGCTTGTAAGAGGCCTGTCTCAGTTAAAAGGATTCTGATCATTCGCCCAGGAGGGATAGGTGATGCAGTCTTTCTTTTGCCAATCATACGCCAGTTAAAATATCAGGGGATTGAAATTGATGTTCTTTGCGAACGCAGGAATATTGGAGTTTTCTTATCTCAAAATGAGCTTTTAAAAACAGTTTATTTATATACCAGAGTGCGTGACGTTTTTTCTATTTTTGCTAAACGATATGATGCGATCATTGATACCGAGCAGTGGCATCTTTTAAGCGGAATTCTTACATATTTCTTAAGGACATCTTTAAAGGTTGGCTTTTCGACCCGCCCATTAAGAGCAAAGCTATATAATGTTTGTGTTCGTTATGATCAAAACTATGAGTTGAATAATTTTCAATTACTTTTTGGTGTGATTTTTGAAAATATTGCCAATAAACCGCTTGAATTAGCTGGGAGCTTTCTGCTTCCAGATATCGCTGTTTCGTGGATAAGAAATGAAAAACGATGGACCGATTCAATTGCGTTATTCCTTGGGGCAAGTATCCCAGAACGCAGGTTGACGTTGGATGAATGGAAAGGAATGATTCAATTCCTTTTATCACAAAAGAAAGTTCCTGTGCTTATTGGCGGCTCTGACGCTCTGGTCTTATCTGAAAGTTTAATGCAAGTATTTGGTGATAGTATAATTAATTATGTAGGGAAGCTTGATCTTGGGCGTTCAGCGGCTGTGATTTCTTCTTCTTCTCTTTTTATTGGTACAGATTCGGGGTTATTGCATATTGCTGCGGCTTTGGGCATACCTACGCTCTCTATATTTGGCCCTGGGAATGCAGTTAAATGGGCGCCCAAAGGCGAGAAACACAAAGTTATCTCAATGGGGCTCGCATGTTCTCCTTGTACTCGGTTTGGGTATACATTGCCTGTCTGTTCTGGTGCCGTAACGTGTATGAGGTCTTTAGACGTTCTTAATGAGTTAAAGAGGAGATTCTATGATCAAGGCTGATGCTCAGAGGTGCTCGGGCTATTTTAGTGTATCAACCTTGCCTGAACTTGATGGAGGCAATAAAATTTATGCCAAATATCCTTTTTTGAAAAAACCTTTTGAAAAATTGCGCCAGTTGCCGCCATCACCGCGAATACTGGATATCGGTTGCGGTCGCGGACAGAATTTAAGACGTTGTAAAATGATTCGTTCCGACGCTGAACTTGTGGGTGTTGATATCCGCAATGATCTTTATTTTATTAAAGATCCTGAGTGCTCCTTTTTAACGGTCAATCTTGAAGAGGGGCATATTCCTTTGCCCGATAATTCGTTTGATCTGATTACTTGCGAACATGTGGTTGAACATTTGTTTAATTTTAACGGGGTTTTTCTCGAAGTATACAGGCTTCTGCGTCCTGGGGGAGTGGCTTATATTGAAGCTCCTGATATGCGTACGACTTGGCTGCCGCAGGCTCCATTTGCCAAGTGCGGTGGTATGAATTTTTATGATGACCCGACGCATATTCGCCCGTTCACTCAGGGAACATTTAGGATGCTTGCAGCCCGATCTGGATTCAAGGAAGTACATACTTTCCAGGTTCGCAACTGGGCATGGTTTTTGGCTGGTCCATATCTGCTTTGGCGATATATCCAGACTCGTGATGCCGCGCATCTTCATTGTTTTGTAAATCCCTTTCTTGGTTCTTATGTAGGTTGTTATTTAATGAAAACATAAAGGTATTGAGAATATGGGTGAAAATATATTTTTATTTACTTTGTTCAGCAGTCTGGGAGATGCATTGATCATCAGTAACGTGGTCACAAAGGCTAGGACTGTTGGCGAGCGCTGCTTTATAGCTCATTTAAACAATCCGCACATTGATGCTTTTTTGCCGCAAGAGTTAAAACATTGTTCGTTTAATGTTCTTTCGAGTAATGGGTTATTCTTGCTCTGGCAGGCTTTAATATCAGAGCGCAGGAAAGGGGCAATTGTTTTTGGAATTCAACAGGCTCCTGGCTCATTGCGTGGCTTTTATTTCTTATCATTGCTTAAAAAGATTGCAGCGGTTGATTATGTTGTTGATGATAACCTCTATGATGCCGATATTGTTATTCCGAAGAAGTCTGGATATATATTAGATATTCATCTTGATCAAGTTTGCAAGTTGTCAGGCAAGGAGATAAAAGGTGAATCGCGTTCTTTGTCTTTGCCCGAAGTACTGCGCTCATCAGTATTAGATGTTGATCCTTTTCTTGTGGGGATCCATCCTTGGAGCAGGCGTTGGAAAGAGCCGGCTTTTGTATGGTCTTTTGAGCAATGGGCGACCTTTATTGAACTAGCGGCAACGACTTGTAATTCTTCTTTTATTGTTTTCGGAAGAGATCCTCGCTTCGACGAGTTTCAGTCTTTTTTAAAATATCGACTACCTCACAATGTTTACGCTAAGATTATTTTTAGTCCGGTCAGGAATATCCAGGAAATGACCGGAGTAATTAGCCGTTGCCAAATTTTGATCAGCGTGAACACCGGGGTGGTTCATATCGCTTATGCTTTACAAAAGAGAATGGTTATTTTAAACGGGCCGACATTTGATTTCTGGATCCCTAAAAGCGATAATATCCGTTCTATTAAAGATACGTACGCTTTATATGATGGATCGGATAAACAAGGGAATAATTTAAAATTTCCAATGGTCTCTCGTATTGACGTGAATATGGTATTAAAAGAGTTTTTGGGGTTAATCGGATCTAGGTGATCCTGATCGCTACTTTGAGGTAGGCATTAGAGGTGCCTATAAACTCGTAGGAAAAATTTGCAGCTGAAATAAATTGTTTAAAGGCAAGAAATTCATCAGTTGGAAAATTGAATTCATCAAATATAAGAACGTCTCCTTTTTTGATAAACGGAGAGAGCTTTGTTAAGACATATATTGTAGACGAGTATAGGTCTGCATCCAAATGAACAATTAATTTCTTCTTCAATTCCACAGTCTGCAGCCAAGAAGAAATACTATCTTGAAAAAAGCCTTTGATAAAAGTGCAGCGGGTATCGTTTACGACAGGCAATTGGCCTCCAGTTGAGAAGGTGCCCTTTTGGGCAACTCCCCAATCTTCCGGCAAGCCATCAAAAGAGTCAAATCCAAAAAATCTTGAGTTTTGGTTTTTATTGTGTGCCAGCCACCATCTAATCGAGTCTCCTTCAGCAACTCCAAATTCCAGGTAATCAATGTCTCCGGCGAGATTTTCCAAATTTATAAGGTGTGAATACAGATCATACCGATCTGCATAGAAATGTTTTGACTTGTTGTTAATGTCGCACCAATAACTAAGCTCAAGCAGGTTGCCTACGTAAATAAAAAAATGTCGTGAGTTTCCAAATAAACGATGAATTCGAAATTTGAGAAGAAACGATTTAACCTTACTTAACCATGGTGCTATGAATTTGATAAAATGCTTCATATATATACTAATTCAAGCAAAAATGGGTTGTTTTTTATAGATGCCGAGTGATGCGTCCTTCAGCTTTTTCGAATTTTGGTAAATAGGCTTGTGGCGTGCGGCCAAAGCACGTGCCCATCGCTTCATAGACCGCAACCTGATTCAGGTCCACATGGCGCTGTTCAATAGCTTTCTTTGATTCCATATAACGGACCTTATCCCCATCGATTCCGACAATTGTAACGCCAACTGTGCCTTGGTTCAGAAGCAGGACAGCTGCTGCGCCTGCTTCTTTGCCGAAGTTGACGTCATAGGCTGATGAGTGACCGCACCGAACTAGATGGCCAGGAACAACCGAGCGTACTTCTGGGATCTCGTTCATTTTCTCGACAAACATCCTGGCTTTTTTCATTAATTCTTTGATCTCTGGGTCTGCCTTAAGGCGTTTCGTAAGTTCCTGGCAGACATATTTGGCTGCGCCAGCTAATTTTTTATGACCAAAAGAATCTACTCCGGCTGATTCGTCATAGATCTCTGATCCATCTGCAGTTTTCAGACCTTCGGCGACAACGATCATGTATTGGCCGGCAAGAACATCGCTTTTGAGGATCCGCCCAAAAAACCGTTCTTTCATGTGCTTATAAACAATATCAAAATTCGTTGGGACTTCTGGTATTAAAATGGCATCAGCATCTGCCGCAATGCCCCCGCGGAAAGCGGTATGACCAGCATATCGGCCGAAAACCTCAAGGACCATAATGCGATTATGTGTGTTAGCTGTCGTTTTTAATTCCTCTACATAGGCCGCAATTTTGTTAACAGTAGAATCGCCGCCTACTGAATAGGTTTGAAGGTCAAGATCCATTGTTTTTGGGGCATGGACGCATTTAATTCCCTGCTCATAAAGATCCACCATAACAGATCCTGAATCGTCACCGCCGGATATAACCAACCCGTCAATACCAAATTTTTTCATGCCTTCTTTGATGCGTTCGTATTTCTTAGGATCGTCAATCTTTTTTACTTTTACGCGCGAATGACCGGCCTCAGAGCCTGCAAGGTTTGCGTTGATCTTATCGGCACGGTCTGGAGTGAGGGCTGTGATCAGGTCCATATCAATAAGGTTGTATAGACCGGCATAGCCGTTAGGAATGACGTACGGAGTGATCCCTAGGCTGTTTGCCATTTGAGCAGCGCCTTTGACGACGCCATTTAGTCCACCGCAATCGCCGCCTGAAGTGAGAATGCCGATTTTTTTCATATATAAACTCCTTTAATTATAAAATTTATCAGGTTGAATGAACTAAGACTTGATAAAATATCACGCGCTTATAATCTGGGCAAGGATTTTCTCCGAATGATATTCATGAGCTTAATCAAGTCAATGGCGCTGTGAATAAAATCCATTAGATTTAGTTTTGAGCCTTTTTTGTCGATCCACTGTTCAAGCGGGGATTCAAAGCAGATACTGTTAAGATTTTGGCTAGAGGTTGTCTCGGTAAACTGAAAACGCGCCAGGATCTCAACATCAAATATCCATTTCGTAACAAAAGGGGTCGAAAAGATTACTTTGAGACGCTCTGTGACACGAAATAATTTCGCGCCACACTGCGTGTCATAAACGCGAAGCCCAAGGGCCATCGATACCGCTGTTGCAAAAACTCGGCCGGCATAATGGCGAAAATTATTACGTTTAATTTTCCACCCAAGTAGCGCGATCCTGGAGCCAATAACAATATCTTTATTGCGGTTATAAATAACATGTTCAAGATCGGGAATGCATTCAAGCGGTGCAGCCAGGTCCGCGTCAAGGTATCCAATGAAATCCGGGCAAAGCGAAAATCCCTTGAGAAATCCTTGCCGGACGGCTTCTGCCTTACCTGAATTTCTGGAGAGATTAAGAATCTGAATGTTGTCTTTTTGTTTTTCAGCCAAATTTTTGAGAAGGATTTCAGTTTTGTCAGTGCTGCCATCATTAACGAACAGAAATGAGATGTGTTTATAATTTTTTAGAAAGTTAATGAATGCACATGTATCTAAGCGTAATTCTTCGTTAAAGCAGGGGATGATAATAAGAGTTTTGGGTGTCATGATCTATTGATGGATTTACTGGCTACGTTAAGCAAGTCTTTTGCGTGTTTAATAGAAACGGCAGTCATCGCCTCGCCGCTCATCATATGAGCCAGCTCGTTAATGCGTTCGTTTGGCTCAAGCGGCTCAACGATGGTGATGGTACGGCCTTTATTAGTTGTTTTAGAAATTTTGAAGTGGGAATTAGCGAAAGCGGCGATTTGAGGCAGGTGGGTGATCAGAATAACTTGACGGTGTTGAGAAACTTCTTTTAGCTTTGTACCAATGACCGTGCCTAACCGTCCACCGATCTGGGCGTCAACTTCATCAAAAATCAGGACCGGGACCGGGTCAACTTTCATTAAAGCTCGTTTGATTGCCAGCATCAGTCGGGCGGCCTCACCGGATGAAACGATATCTGCCAGCGGTTTTAACTCTTCTCCAATATTTGTACTGATGAAAAAGACAATGTTATCGGCTCCAGTTAGAGATAGGGGTGCTTTATCGATCCGGGCTTCGAAAGAGATGCTTTTAAAGGCTAGTTCCTTGAGTTCTTTTTCAATTGTGGCTTTAAGAAGCTCAGCAGTTTTCTTGCGTTGTTGAGTTATGGTTTTGGCTAATTTATTAAGAGCCGTTTCTTTGTCTTTCAGGTTAGTTTTTAGGTCTTCCTCATTATGTTCAAAATCATTGAGTAAGGCGAACTTTGTTTTGATTTCATCATAATATTTTTTTGCATCAGTCAGCGTTGGGCCATACTTGCGTTTGATCTCGACATAGGCGTCGTAACGGCTATTGACAGACAATGCAAAGCCAGGATCAAAATTTAGCGAGTCGGCATAATTGCGCAGGTCGCTGATTAATGAGCTGGCATTTTCCTGGATAACCGAGAGGCTATTGAGAAATACAGAGGCTTTTTCGTCGATATCTGAAAGATGTTGTAGCGGTTTAAAGGCTTTTGATAAAAGAGATTCAAGACTAACTTCATCATTTTCCAAGATTGCCATGGCCTGGGTTATGTGGGTATAAAGTTTTTCGGCATTATTAATTTTTATGCGGTCGAGTTCAATTTCAGTCAGCTCATCTTCTGTTAATGCCACTTGTTCGAGTTCTTTAATCTGATGAGATAGAAGGCCGATGTCCCGTTCGCGAGAGAGGGCGAGCTCTTGCAAAGCGGTGAGTTGACATTTAATTGACAAATATTGTTTGAAGATAGTGGAATAGTCGTTGGAGACAATATTAGATCCAGTCAATGCGTCGATGATAGATAGATGCTGATCTTCGGCCAAGAGTTGTTGATGGTCGTTAGGACCATGGAAATCAATGACCAGGGCGCCAATCTCTTTAAGTTGGGTAATAGGAATGGTCAGGCCATTGAGCCTGGCTTTATTCCGACCGTCAGCAGTAACAGTCCTTTGGATTACCAAAGAATGATCATCGTTTTTGAAATCTTCCCAATACGGTAATGTTTGAAGGAAAGAAGGGTTTAATGAAAAAACGGCTTCTACGGTGCAGCTTTCGGCACCTGTTCGCAGGTAGCTGGTATGGAATCGCTCACCGAGTGCGAAGCGCAGAGCGTCGATAAGGATCGATTTTCCAGCCCCTGTTTCACCAGTGAGGATGTTCAATCCACGGGAGAATTCCATGGTGGTTTGTTCAATGATCCCGAAGTTCTTGATGGTTAGTGTTTCGAGCATGGGCATATAATAGCAATTTCCTGCTTTACAGCAAAAATTTATTTTGCTATTATTACGCGCTTTGATAAGAAGATTTGAAGTCCGACGAAGATTTTGTCTTCCGTTTACGAGTTTTCTATGCCGATGTAGCTCAGTTGGTAGAGCAGCGGTTTTGTAAACCGCGGGTCGGGGGTTCAATTCCTCTCGTCGGCTTGATTTAATAATGCAGTGCAGGGGGAATTGAACCTGAGGCCTGCTGGACGCGACGAAAAGGAGCGTCCAATAGGCAGGCCGAATGACCGACCCGCAGGGAGCGGCGGGAGGCGAAGCCTCCCGGGAAGCGACCGAAGGGCGTTCAATTCCTCTCGTCGGCTTGTTTTAGGGTAGATACCCAAGTGGCCAAAGGGGACAGACTGTAAATCTGTTGCATCCGTGCTTCGAAGGTTCGAATCCTTCTCTGCCCACCATTTTTACTTCGTCGAACCACAGACGGAGATCATAAAGGCTCTGAATAGCAAGACTGTTCAGGGCCTTTTCTATGCCCTAACGTCTCAAAGACTTACGGCATTTATTTTCCGGCCACAGATGGCCGATACCGACGCGGGGAAAAGAGTTTGAATCGTAAAAGGGCAGCAAACGGTTATCGCTTTATCTCTAATCTCCATGTTTTGGCTTACCTTTAGTTTTTAAAAGAGATAATAATCAGATCTAAATGGTTTGCAGTAGTATAAATTTATTTGAGATGTGTTTGATAGATGTTTACTTCTATGGTATAAAAATAGCTGTTTAGCATCTCGGAACACGGTGTAAATCCGTGGCGGACCCACCGCTGTAATCGGGGGTGATACGTTTAGCCGTAAAGTGTGCTGGCCACTTTTACCTATGGGTGAAGGGAAGGTCTTACGTATCACAGCAACCCCGTAAGTCAGAAGACCTGCTAATTACTTTAAATGACCTGATCCGAAGGCAAAGGATCTTGGCGAAGCATTATGCTTTGCTGAGATCCTTTTTTTATTAAACGCATTAAGATTCTGACAAAAGATTTATGAAGAACATGCCTGAATAAAGATGGTGGTATGAAGATTTTAGTTCTTTGATATGTGGGTTGCCGTTACGCACCGAGTTCATGTTACGCTTGGTTCGCTCACGGGTCCTGCCGCCTGCGGCACCTTATTTTTAAAATGGGACCCTAACCCATTTTAGAAAATAAGGGATCCGCCTCCGGCGTCACCCGTTCGCTTTCGCGCGTTTGCTAATGAACTTCAAGCTCCGGACATGGATAAGATTTTGATCCATTTGCCCTGAATCGTTGAGATGTCTTGAAGCTCGGGGATCTCGACTGGAGTTTTGTAGCCGAGAGAGATATGCGGGCGCAGGAAGTTGTAATGAGTGGCGAACAGGACGATTAGCGATAAGGCGCCGTTGTCGGATTTGAAGCCACTGGCCGGGCGTACATGGAACTTGAAGGTTCTGTTAAGGCGTTCGATAAGCTGTTTGAATGTTCTGTAGGTTTCGGATTCTTTGTCGAGGTTTTGCAAGCCGATGACAGCGTGATGTTGGATGTGGGGCAATTCAGGCGAACGTTGTTCGTTCATGAAGTGGATACCGGCGGGATAAGACGGGTTTCCGTCAGAGATAAAAGTGAGTTTTTGTTGAGGCTGCGCTGTTCTGATGGCCTCGGTCATGGTAATGACGGCGGGTAAAGTTTCGCGGCTGTGTGCGAGATGATACGCCGAGAGTACCAGGTTCTTTGACGATATGAACAGGAATACGTAGGCCCATTCACCGATGATGCGGATATAGGTTTCATCACCAGCGGAGATGTCGTCAATTGGGCCTTTGAATTTCATGTTGAATCGGTGGCAGTGGTAGGCAGATGCTTCGGCGTAGTTCAGGACGGTTTGGTAAGAGACGTTGATGTTAAAGACGTTTTGCATGATGAAGGCGGTCTTTCTGGCGCTGATGGCGAATGAGACGTAAAAAGACAGGATAAGGCCGAGGATATTTTGGGAGTTGTGTATCTTGTGAATATCGACGAGAGGTCTTTGCGGTCCTGGGTGAACAAGGTCTGCGGCCTCGAATAAATATTCGCGGTATATGTAACAGAGCTTGAACTGTGAAGATTTCGTTCTTTGTAAAAGTTTCTCAGCGGGATTAAGGCGGTTCAAGGCGTTGACGCGGTGAGGGCAGTTGTCGTTGCTGCATTTGTGAATAATGACGTGCAGGAGCGTTTTCCAGCGGAATAAAGCCCATTGGCAGTGCGGGCAGAAGTATTTGGCTTTCAGTGCTCTTTTAAAACGGTTGTCGATTTGAAAGTTAGACGAGCAGACCTTGCAGCGCAGTTGGGATTTTTCTTTGCCATTGTTGTAGTACAGGTATGTGTGCGGCGCATCGCAGAAGGGACATTTTTCGGTCTGTGGGACAGGTTTACCGCCGCGAAGCTTGACGGGTTTGAGTGCCCGGCCATGCTGGACTTGATAAGCCTCAAGTAGAGTTTTGTAGTCTAAATTCTGGACTTTTTTTTAGCGGGTTCCGTCAGTGGCGGATTTGGATTGACAGTAAAGTCTCGATAATTTGGATGTTTTTCCCGGAAGGCATCTTTGGGGTTTGTGGGGAATTCTTTTCGTCCCTGCAAGATATCTGAAAGTTCTTTATTGATAAATTCAAGATGCTCGCGAGGAAATTTTGAGCAAAGCCAGACAACGAAACGAGAAAGTTGATCCATAGGCATAGGTTTGACCTCCATGACGATTACAATAACGCCTTTGCTGGGGGGAGACAAGCCTAAAAATCAGAACTCGTTAGAAAGATAGAAGTTAAGAAGATCAGAGTAATAAATTTTTGACAGAACGCGCATTAAACAAAGGAGGAAGTATGGACAAGAACAAGAAAGATCAGATGAATATCATGAAGAAGGATACACAAGATGTCATCGCCAGCCGGAAATCCTGCAAGGCCGACGGCATAGGGTTGTCGCATTACATTCTTGTTGATAAAAAATCTAAATAAGGGACTTAAAACTATCCACTATGCCTATTCATAGCGTTTCTTCCAAAGGCTGTTTTGTCAATTCAGGCAACGGACCGACGTTTCAACCTATCGATATAGGGCATCCTGAATATCTGGGGCTCGTTGATGCGGATACGGCCTTTTGGGCATTAGTTAAGCGTCACAAGGTAGATGCTGCACTGCAGGATGCCGCGTGGCTAAGATCATATCATGTCAAAAGAGAAGCCTTCCGTAAAGAAATGGACACGCTCCGGTTCGGCCTTAAGCCTTCAGCCGTTTATTTTAATATTACCGAAAGGTGTAATCTAAATTGCCGTTATTGCTACATACCTGAAAATATGCGACGTAATGGTAAGCATATGTCATCGGAGAGAGTTATCCAGGCCTTGCACTTGCTGAAAGCCTATTTTAAGAATTCTGCGGGAAGTAAATTGTTGCCTAAAGTAATATTTCATGGGGCTGAGCCTTTGCTAAACAAGAAGGCTTTGTTCAACGGCATTGAAAAATTCAGCAAGGATTTTACCTTCGGGATACAAACAAATACTGTTTTGTTGGATGATGAGGCGGTCACATTCTTAAGATCAAGAAAGTAAGTATCGGAATATCGCTGGATGGCCCTACAGCCGCGACTGTAAACAAGACAAGGGCTAGTTGGGCCGGCAATGGTGTGTTTGATCAGGTTGAGCGGGCCATATTCTTGCTTAAAGGGTATGACGCATGGAGCGTTATATGCACCGTTACAACCGAGAATATGAGATCACTCTCGGAAATGGTGAGTTATTTGCATAAGCATGAAGTCCCTAATTGTCTTTTGAACGTTGTCCGTTGTACGCTTCCGTCCGCCAGAAAGATTCGTCCGGATGATGCGATTGTTGCCAAATATTTTATTGAGGCCCTAGAAAAAAGTTACGTGTTGTACATAAAAAGTGGTCGCAAGCTATTGGTGGCTAATTTTGCCAATATTCTAGTCGGCATCCTGGCGCCTACGGCAAGGCGGTTGATGTGCGATATTTCTCCATGCGGTGGTGGCCGAAGTTTCTTTGCGCTGGCGCCCGGAGGGGATATGTTCCCATGCAGTGAATTTATCGGGTTGAAACGTTTTAAGGGAGGGAATATATTTAAGGATGATATAAAGAGCATTTTGGGTAGTGAGCCCTTTAAGTTGGTGACAGGCAGAAAAGTGGAAGATATCGAGCCATGCCTCAGATGCGCCATCCGGCATTTTTGTGGTTCACCTTGCCCTGCTGAAGCGCATGAAATGAGAGGCGGGATGGATAAGACAGGGGCTTTCTGTGAATTTTATGAGGAACAGGTCCGGCTTGCTTTCCGGATCATTGCCGACGGCCGTCAAAACGCTTTTCTTTGGGACGGATGGGACAAAGGCACACAAGAAACTTTTAGAGTTGGTTAAGTTGAATTGCTGATTAGCTGTTTGCCTTGAAAAAGGACTTTGTAGCGCGTTTTCATAGCGCTCTTTCGTTACTATATAATGAAGTAATTCTCCTTATAATCTGTCTCAGTTAAAAGGATTCTGATCATTCGC
>JADFXX010000001.1 GCA_015233335.1 Candidatus Omnitrophota bacterium
TAGATAAAGTTCTTAAAAATCCCCTTTATTACGGAACGGCTTTTCGTTGGAAAGGCAAACTTTATCCAGCCAACCATGAGCCGATTATTTCCAAGAAACTTTTTGATGAGGTTCAGAATGTTCTGACCCGCAAAAGCAGAACCTATAAAAGCCGAAAGAATTTCGCATTTGCCAACCTCCTCCATTGCGGAGAATGTGGCTGTCGAGTTTTAGGGGAAGAAAAAAAGAAACGATACACTTATTATCATTGCAGTTTTTCTAAAGGCCGTCATAACGGCATTGGTTATATTCCAGAAAACCGCCTGACCGAAATGTTTGAAGACAGCATTATAAAGGTGACGCTGACCGAAGATAAAGCCGAATGGCTAAAGCAAGCGTTTAAGGAACACCACTCAAACACCTACCAAAGCGTCAATAACCGCCTTATACGGCTTCAAACGGATTATGCCCAAGCAAACACCCGTCTTAGCAAATTGTATGACCTAAAAATTGATGGTGGGATTCCAGAAGATATTTTCAAAGCTAAAGAAAAAGAATATCAGAATGATTTAATAACTTTGAAAAGCCAGATAGCTAATGTGGAGAAGGTAAACCCAAACTTCTTTGAAGATGCGTGTAAAATCCTCGAACTCTCTAAATCCTTACACTCTCAATATCTTAAAGCAGATTATCACGAGAAGGGTAATTTGTTGAAGTTAGTAGCCTCGAACTACACCCTAAATGACGTAAGTGTATGCCCTACATACAGAAGGCCATTCAGCTTTATCGCCGAATGGCCTCTGTGTCTACGAAAGCTCCCCCGCGAGGGCTCGAACCTCGGACAAACTGGTTACGATCTGACCTGACTTACGACAGGAGTCGGACTTTCTCTTCGCCCGGTCCTAAGACCTGAGGGCGGCGGGTGTAAAGTCTCTGCACTTGCCCTCTATCAAATAATTGATAGATGCTAGCTCAGGATTGCCCCATAATTAACTGGGGTTTCCCTGACTTAGCCCGCTTATCACTCTGGCGTTTCCGCTAGAGGCTGCTAACTTTGAGTGAAGTTCACGATGACAATTAGCACACAAAATTGTGCATTTATCTAACTCAGTCTTGACTCTAGTCCAACTACGGGTATACCCCTTACTGGAAATACTAAAGTCTTTCTGAGCCGGATCTTTGTGATGAAATTCTAACGCATCCAAACAACGATGATAACCGCAGCCCTCACACTTACCGCCTTTGTATTCAACAGCCATAGCTCGAACTCTTTTTCTTCGGGCATAGACGGCTTTAATGAGATACTCACTGCGATCCTTGTATGTGCGCTTATCTTTCATCACACGTCATCATTCCCTTCACATCACCAAGCGTCGCTCATGATGATTGACACTCACTCGCTACGCTCGTTCGTGAACAGCCAGTTGCTCTACCGACTGAGCTACAGGGGAATTGATTTATTTAAAGAACGAAATGAAAAGTAGGGGTATTATACTTAAAATGCTCTATAAGTCAATGACTCTACGGGAATTCATGGACATTGCTAGCGTTGAGATGTCCACATATTCTACCGCAGAACCGACGGGGATGCCCAGCCCTATACGGCTTATTCGTATTCCCAAAAGTTTTAGTTCACGAGCCAAATATAACGCAGTCATCTCGCCTTCAGCATCCGCGTCTGTGGCTATCACAATTTCTATAATCCCTTCATCCTTAATACGGGACATTAGCTTGGAAATTTTCAAATCTTCCGGACCGCGCCCTTCTGCCGGGGAAATATTGCCTAACAAAACGTAATAGATCCCCCTGTAACTGCCGGTGCGCTCTATAGCTAGCAAATCTTTAGGACTTTCTACGATACAAATCGTTTTATGATCACGGTTTGAATCCGCACAGACTAAGCATAATTCTGCTTCACTTAAATGGTTACACTGTTTGCAAAATCGCAAACCTTCTTTTAATTGGGCAATGCTATCCGCTAAGGTCTTAATTTCCAAAGCATCCGCCTCCAACATCCAGTAGACCATGCGTTCTGCACTGCGCCGCCCTACCCCCGGCAGCTTGATCAGTCTTTCTAGTAAATTTTCTATTAGTTTAGGATACATATTTTAAAAGATTGCTTCGCTTCGCTCGCAATGACACTGGACTAGGTTTTGCAATGATACTGCATATTTTATTTCTGCTGATTAGGCCATTCCTTGACGACGCGGCCGCCGAACATTTCTATAGCGGATTTAACTACAGGCTCTTCCTGCTTCAGGCCGGAATCTACCCTTTCAATAATTTTGTATGTAACAAAAATAGGGGCATTTAACTTTTCTGAAAAAACATCTTCGATAAATTTTATATTTTCCTTGGTATTCAGACAGTCTTTGGCAAATGTGTTCTCTTTTGTAAAGCCGATCACAAGCCGCCCGGCTTTAAACTCACAGGGCGCACCATCCTGCAAATAGGTGGCTAAAGCCATTTTCTTCTGAATGGAAATTTCATGGACCAATGCATTCCAATGGGTCTTAATATCTTCAAGCATATCGGCCTTGATCGTCATCTTAGATGTCGGCCCTGACACTGTCTGAAGCTGGGGCTTTACTGCGGCAACAGGCACTGTAAAAGGCTTGGGAGTGACGCCAGACGCCCTTGCTGTAGGCGCTTGAGGAATAATACCTGTGGACCCGCCGTAAGTTAATTTAGCAAAAGCCACCTCTAAAGGCATACGCAGAGTTTCCATGACTTTGGAGGTCTCCTGAGCTTCAATAAAAAGTTCGATCGCCTTAAGAATCCCGGCGATGGTAATCTTTTCTGCCTGTGCCTGCAAGCGCTGTTTAACAGCTGCCGGATAATCAATTAAACCGTTTAAACTTTCTCCCCCTACCTTGACGATCATCAGATGCCTGAAATGCTCGGTTAAATCCTTGCCCAATTGCTTGATATCTTTACCGCGTTCAATGATCTGGCTAAAAGTCTCAAGAGCCTTAACACAGTTGCGCGCGATCAAACCATCGGTCAGTTCAAATAAAAATTCAATCTCCACCATTCCTAACATAGAAAATACGTCAGCGGCATCAATGCCTTTTTCCGTTAATGCGCTTAATTGATCCATAATGCTTAGGGCATCGCGCATGCTGCCTTGGGATGCTTTAGCAATGGCAAAAAGGGCTTCATCATCAGCTTTTAAATTTTCTTTAACACAAATGCTTTTAAGATTGGCCATGGTCAGCTCGAGAGATATCCTTTTGAAATCAAAACGCTGGCAGCGCGAAAGGATAGTTGCCGGCACCTTGTTGGCTTCTGTTGTGGCAAAAATAAATTTGACGTGTTCGGGCGGCTCTTCCAGGGTCTTTAAAAGCGCATTGAACGCTTCGGTCGTTAGCATATGAACTTCATCGACGATGTAAATCTTATAACGTCCGTAACTGGGGGCAAATTTAACGTTCTCGCGAAGAGTGCGGATCTCATCGATGCCGCGGTTAGAGGCACCGTCAATTTCGATCACATCAAAACTGTTGCTGTTGGCAATCTCAAGACAGGCAGGACATGCCCCGCAAGGCTTTAAAGTCGGACCGTTTTGACAATTGAGCGACTTAGCCAGTATCCTGGCACAAGAGGTTTTTCCGATCCCCCTTGGACCGCAAAATAAAAAGGCATGGGTAATTCGGCCGGTTTCAATCGCCTTCCTTAATAGGTTGGTGATATGGTCCTGGCCGATTAACTCTCCAAAATTTTGGGGACGATATTTGCGCGCAAGGACCAAATAAGACATAAAAATGAATACCTATCTCAAAACAGTTTTTAAATTGACAAACAAGATTGCTTCGCCCCGTAGGGGCTCGCAATGACACTGGTAGAGAACCCTGGAAGAACCCTTTGCAATGACACTGGGATAATCTACCTCATAAAAGACATACTACGATAGCCGAAAATTAAAATATCGTCAACTGTCCTTATTAGAATCACCAACGGTATAATTCTTTACGAGCCGGCGGTTGAGGTGAAACAGGTTTATAAGAAGAAACGGCTTTAGGTTTATTGCTTTGGGGCTTGGTCTTATTTTTAGGTTGACCTTCTAAACCGGATTGTTTTCGCATGCTCAAAGAAATACGTTTTCGCGCAATATCAATTTCTACGACCCTGACCTTGACCTTCTGCCCAACTTTCAGAAATTCCGCCGGATTTTTAATGAACGTATCCGACATGGCACTGATGTGGACCAGTCCGTCCTGATGCACCCCTACATCAACAAAAGCGCCAAAATTGGTGATATTGGTTACGACCCCATTTAATTCCATGCCGGGCACTAAATCTTCCATTTTTTCAACACCTTCTTTAAACTGCATAGGCTCGAATACAGCACGCGGGTCCCGGCCGGGCTTGGCTAACTCATCTTTGATATCCAATAGCGTGGGCAAACCAACGGTTTTTGTCACATATTTATGGACATCTATTTTCTGACGTAATTTTTCATCATTGATCAGATCAGACACCCTCACCCCTAAATCACGGGCCATGACTTCAACAAGTCCATAACTTTCCGGGTGAACACCGGAGGCATCCAGAGGATTTGCAGCATTACGGATCCTTAGAAACCCGGCTGCCTGTTCAAAAGCCTTTATCCCAAGCTTAGGGACCTTCATTAATTCTTCACGGGAATTAAAGGCCCCATTGGCATTGCGATGATCAACCACAGCACCGGCCAAAGCCGGCCCTAATCCGGAAACATACATTAACAATTGCTTGCTGGCAGAATTGACCTCAACCCCCACCTGATTAACACAACTGATCACCACATCATCCAGACTAGTTTTAAGTTTAGTCTGGTCCACATCATGCTGATACTGCCCCACACCGATGCTTTTAGGATCGATCTTAACTAACTCCGCCAAAGGGTCCTGCAGACGCCGACCGATGGAAACCGACCCGCGCACTGTAACGTCATGGTCAGGAAACTCGTCCCGGGCCACCCCTGAGGCGGAATAAATGGATGCACCGCTCTCATTGACCATCACGACTTGAATATTCGAAAGTTTCAAGGAACGCACAAAACTTTCGGTTTCACGTCCGGCCGTACCATGACCGACGGCAATACATTCGATATTAAAATAACGGCACAAATCTCTGATTATCCCCGCGGCTTGTTCTTTCTCTTCCTCTGATTTGCTCAAATAAATGGTAGTGTTCTTCAATAATTTCCCCTGACTGTCTAAACACACCACTTTACAGCCGGTGCGATAGCCCGGGTCAATCGCCAAAACATTCTTCTGTCCCAAAGGTGAAGCCATCAACAGCTGACGCAAATTCTCTGCGAATACTTTGATCGCCTCCTCATCCGCTTTTTGTTTTGTCAAAAGACGTATTTCAGTTTCGATCGATAAGGACAAAAGACGCTTAAAACTATCCTCTATGGCCATGACCACCTGTGAGAGACATAAATTGGATTTGTCCGTTTTAACGAACATCTCATTAAGTATCAAAAGCGCCTCTTCTTCGGGAACAATGACACGCAGCATTAAAAATCCTTCATTCTCTCCCCTTCGAATGGCCAAGACACGATGGGAGGCCGCCGTCTTAACAGGCTCCTGCCAATCGTAATAATCCTTGAATTTGATCCCGTCCTGTTCTTTGGCCTTAATGACCTTGGAATCAAATATGCCTTTTTCAATATATAAATGACGGATGGCGGCACGGGCACGGGCGTCTTCATTGACCCATTCTGCAATAATGTCACGCGCTCCGGCCAAAGCTTCGTCTATCGTGGCCACCTTCTTTTCTTCGTTAATAAATTTAGCGGCCTCAATTTTGGGATCAACTCCGGGCTTTTGCTCAAATATCATTTGCGCTAAAGGCTCTAAACCTTTTTCCCGGGCCATGGTTGCCCGCGTGCGGCGTTTAGGCTTATAAGGTAAATACAGGTCTTCCAGTACCGTCATGCTTTGAGCGGTATTGATCTTTTCTTTAAGTTCGTCAGTAAGTTTTCCCTGCTTTTCGATCGACTCAAGAACAACAGCTCTTCGCTCATCAAGCAAATAGAGCTGCTGCAGGCGATCACGGATGGCTGTAATGGCCACCTCATCCAAAGCCCCGGTAGCCTCTTTCCTGTACCGGGCAATAAAAGGAACTGTTGAGCCTTCCTGAAGCAAAACAGCCGTTGCGGTGACTTGTTTTTCCTGAAGTTTTAACTCTTGGGAGACTTTTAAAATATAAGCAGGGTTCATAAAAATGTTCAAATCATAACATATTGAAAATTAATAGCTTACATAGTACCAAAAAATATCCAAAAATGGCAAACAAATTAAATATATGTTATATTTAAATTGCGCATGAAGCACGCTCTTTAGAAACTCGAAAAAGGCAAACTACTTGAAAAAGTAGGACGCAAAGCCATGAGCCTAACCTCGTTGATCAATGAGCAAGGCCGTCTGGTTGCCGGAACCAAAATACTAATATGGTTTCGTGATTTGCATTTCGTCCTCTTTTTCGGGAAGTTTAAATTCTCAACAAAGGAGGGCGAAATGTCAAGGTTCCCCATCATTCTAGCATTCATAGGACTTATCCTCATACAAACTGAACCGGCTTTCTCTGCAGTCACAAGGACCTTGACATTATTGGTCTCAGCCACCCTGCCTGAACATATTATGACCAATAGTCTTAATATTGCTCCAATTTCAAACACTAATCAGCTCATTCAAACAGATACTGTGATCAGAAATAATAAAAGCGTCAGACTTACCACTATTGTTGTTCCATAGATTGCTTCGCTTCGCTCGCAATGACACTTACTATTATAATTATTCTTGGCTGCCTTCGGCCTTCTTGATCTGTATCGGAATATTAAACATATAATTTGTTCCCTCAGCCACATCAATTTTATTCTCCAGCTTGACCAGCGGCAGCATATTAAGCGGAATACTGTTGATATCAATTAAAATCATATGCTTTCCAGGGGTGACTTTCCTAAAATAAAATGCCCCGTGAGAGTCGCTGATTTGGACAATTTTGCCGTCCAGGACCACCTTCACCTTGCCGATAAATTGGTCCCCCTCATTCGGAGCGCCGGCACCTTGCTTGGGCACAAAAGCTATACCATAAATTCCTGTCTGAGTAATTAAACCAAAATTGGCTTCAGATTTTCGCTTCTCAACAACCTTGACATTCAAAGATTGCGGGGTCGAAAAAATCAACCCTCCGGGGATCGTGTCCGACACCGGCACCACATCCACGGACTTGCCTCGGACTTGTATGCGGTATCGCCCATTTTTGTCCGTAACTGCTTCTTTATCTCCGACTTTCACCTTAACACCCGCAATCCCTTCATCCCCTGATGCAAACTTGCCATCACCCTTCCTGTCTTTAAATATAATCCCGTATACCGTGCCCGTAGGATCCCAATATGTCCCCCCTCCAAAAGTCATGCGCAGCCCCAAATGGACCTGAAAATCGTCATAGGACGGATTCCCTGTGTGAGACATGATCTTGCTTGCATTACCATCAAGAAAAATATTAACATCCTGTGTGGGGTTATAGCTTAAGCCGGAAGAAAGGATAACACTCTTTTCTCCGGAAAGAAAACTATTGCTGTCTGCATTTATTCCCAGCTCATCATGGTAGCCCACCTGAGAGTTGAATGAAACTTTTGAAGATAACTGCTTTTGATACTCAACACCCGCATTGATGATGTTGGGGTTAGAATTTAGGCTGGTGGCCGGTTGATGCAAAAAGTCATATTCATAACTGGCATAGAAAGAGACATGGTTCGTTAAAGGTAGTCTAATTCCGGTGATCACGTCCTCACGTTGATAGTCGGAGGCGTCCGAACCTGAAGAATGACTGCTTTGATAACCAACACCCCCAAACACTGATCCTCTCAGGGAGCTCCAGATACCAAAACTACGGGTCAGCCGTTCATTGATCCCAAAACTGCTCATTGGTGAAAGCTCACCGGGATTGGACCTGAAATTTAAATCCGAATCACTTGAGACATCTGGGGAAATATTCACATGGAGATTCCCATTGGCATCGTAATTATAATCATTAGGGCGTTCGGGATTGGCATCAAGACGGCTCCTGTAAGCTTCTACAAAAGTGCTTTCCGAAAAATCCTTGGTATCGGCACTGGTTGTCCACATCATGCCGGTTTCACCCTGATAAGAAGGCATAGAAGAAACAGTCGCATAACTCTTATCAATATTTCTAAAATTAAAACCTGTCTTAAAAGTCCCCTCCTGCCATTTTAAGGACGCAAGCGAGGCATCATGGGTACTATCAGAGCCTTGTTCAGCATTAAGCGTCAGGTGATCATTAAATTTGTGCTGTCCTTCAACGGAATAAGTATGATTGCTTAGATCCGCTTGGCGGTCTGCACCATATCCGGTGGCCACATTAAAAGAATATCGATCATTATCGCTTTTGGGGAAAAGAGTGAGCTTTGCCGCATCAATATACGCATTGCCATACTGGGTCTGCTGACCCATCGCGATAAAACCCATCTGCATTTGTTGTTGCCCGTGGCTCAAGGATAGGCCTAAAATATCCCCCATCAAATCGACATCTGCAAAAACACCCCTTAAAACCGTGGTTGGCATAGTTAAAGCTGATAAATATCTTGAAGCATCGAAAGCCCGTAAGTTAAAATTACTAGTGCCTTCAAGAGGTATTTGACTTAACCCCAGCGTATATGAATTGAAATCGGAATAAGAATTAAAATCAGAATAGTTAACAGATGTATCAAAATAGCCATAGGGTGTCTCTCCTGTCACACCTAAGGATTGATTAAAGTCATAACTTTGACGTTTAAGATGCTGCAAATTCTTCCCGTCATAATAGGTGCTCCAGTCATTGGCATAAGTCGCCTTAAAAGCTTGAGAGTGCTGGACCCCGTTTGACATTTGATACGACCCGGAATTAACCGATTTAGGGAAAAGAACTTCTATGTAAATAGTATGCAGTCCCGAACTATCCCAAATATGAAGAAAGGTTGCCCCTATCCTTTGAGAATCTACTTCCAGACGGTCAGCGCTAATGACCTTCAAAAGAAGGAATCCCTCGTCAACTACTAAATATTTTTGGATAGTCTTTGCCTCAATGATAATGGCTGAATTCAACTCCATCTGCAGCTTGGGCTTGGTTTGACCATTATTGGTTATTTGGGCCAGTGATACAATAACCGGCGGCCCTTTTGGTTTCTGCGCTATTACGGGCGCAGGTGCGGGATTAACAGCTGTTTCCCTCCCAGCCACGACAGGATTGACATCATTGCCCCCAGCCTCAGGCAACGCGGCATTCTGAATTGAAGGTTTCGTGCCGTATTGATTCGCACTAACAGCTCCTGTAGCTTGCCTGATATATACCGGAGGAGTCTTGGTTACAAAGGGGGCAGGCTCTTGGGCAACTACTGCAGGAGCGGCCTTCGTGACAGAGGATGTTTCACTTGTGGCTGCCTGCGGGATAGCCGCTTCGGGGACCTCTGCAGGAACGGCCTGCGGGATAACTGCTGCGGGTGCCTCGAAAGCAACCTCTGGAGGAACTGCTGGGGCAACTTGGACAACCGTTGGCTGAATTTCTGCAGGAGGACTTATCCCCTCCCTTTGGTACAAAATCTCCAGATAACGATCTGCTTCTTTAGAATCAGGGTTAAATATTTTTGCAATTTTTAAATACCGGATCGCCTTTTGATCATCATGTTGGCGGGACGCAACGATCGCTTCGTTGAAATAATATTTATATTCGATCAGCTCTTTAGAAACTTCTGAGGGCGGCACTTCTATGGCCACCCCCCTTTGGTCTAAAATATTTATGTATCGATTAAGCTCCTCATCATTGGAATCATAAATCTGGGCAATTTTAAAGCAACGCAGGGCCTCTTGGTCGTCGTGTTTCTTAAAAGCTTTGACGCCTTCATTGAAATAATGTTGATATCCTACGGATTGGTCAGCAGATGCGCTAGAGGATAACACCGCCACAAAAACTAAACCAAGTCCCCATATGAAAATTTTTTTGATCATACAGATCCAGCTGGATCAGGGAATCATGCATCATGGGGTAACGCATAATATAATCCCTAGTTTTTCTCTAATGTTAATTGACCGGAAGCATCAACGGTCACACCTATTTCCTGAACCACCACATCTCCCTCTTCCAAATCACAATTAACCACTAAATTATAACGTCCTGCCTTTAATTTTTTATCTAAAGGAATTTCTATGGGCGCTCCCACACCCGGCGGAACATACAATTTTTTGCTTTCACCGCGATTCAAGACCAGACCGCCCTCCTGCATCATGTAATAGGTCGTACGGGGGATCAGTATCACATTCCCCTGGTTGACAAAGCTGACAGTAAGACTATTGGCTTTAAGTGCTATGTCTTGTAAGATAGCTTTTTTAACCTTATTCTCGGGCTCAATAAAAAATAAACAGCCGATCCTTGTGACAACATTGACCCCTGTTTCACTTTTAAGCGGATTACCTGTCCTTTCAAAGAACAGCACACCGTAATGCCCTTCTTGTATCGCACTTGGCACACTGACCGTATAATCGATCTTTTGTTCTCCGAAAGCCGGCATGGTAAAGACCTGTGGAGAAAAAGTGACCCATTGGCCGGCAGATGCCGCGGCTGTTCCTGCAGGCAGAAAATTCTTTGTTCCGTCATAAGGGGCCTTATACTCGAAATCCTCCCAATAAACTTTCATATACGCTGTTTCAGAAGTTGTATTGTGGATCATCAAGGTCCCGTTGCGATGGTTTCCCCCAGAAACATTTAAAGACACCTTCGCCTGTTCCAAAAGAAATTGAGCATGAGCCTGCGCGCTCATCGTCCCTAACGCACAAAAAAATAATAAAAGAATCCTGAAAATCATAAATAAAAAACCTTTCTTAAACCTTGCGCCTTAATCAAAAACACATGGCGGTGGAAAATCCCACCGCCATGCTTTAATCAAAACCTACGGGATCGTCGCTGAAAAAGTCAAAGTCCCGGTGTAAGTACCGCCAGCATCAGAAGTGCTGAATGGTTTCCCGTTTGAAGGATCAGCGGGTGATTTTGAGCTTCCGGACCAGACACCGATATAGACCCTCTCCCAGCTACCTGCGGGAATAGATGAAGAAGATAATGTTCCTGCTGTCCCGGTTAAGTCGATTAGTCTTTTCTTACCCAAAGACGTTGTTGATTCAACCGTTGTCACAGCCGTTCCTGAGATCGATTGTGCCTCAGTGACAAACGTGGCCGTGGTTTTAGTCCCTAAACCGCCTAATGCCGCAGTAGATGTTCCCCCATTAGGATTGCCGGGGTTTCCATTTGCACCTTCAGTATAAGTGACAGTCACAGACGGTGTCCCTGCACCATTTGTCCCGATATCTACAGCATAATATGAAGCTGGCAGATAAATACCAAGAGCGGGTTTATAAGCCAAGGTACCAAAAGCTATGGTACTCGCCCCAACTACGGGCGTACCAAACACATCGGTTGACGCATCAACCGGGGTGACCGTCAAGCTTAGACTTGATGCCGCCGGAATTAAAGCAGACAAAGTAATCTGTGCCGATGTCAATGATGCCGCCGAAACCGTTGCTGTTTGGAACAACAACAGCCCTCCTGCTAAAACTATACTCAACCTGGTTTTCATAACTGCCTCCGTTTTTGATTGTTACTTTTGATTTAAAGAAAACAAAACCTGCGCTGAAAAACTGCCGGCATTCATCCGGGCATATCCCTGCATACGATAGATCACTTTAAAAGTGGCCCCACTGCCTTGGGAGTCCGACGAAAAGACCGGATATTCCCCGGTTTGCACGGGTGAGAAATCCGTAAAGTCCGTCCGGCCTTTTTGACCTGACGGTATTTCAATTTTAAGATTGAAATATTTGTTATTAAACTCCTTTCCTTGTGTATTTGTCATGCCAGTTTTAAGATCCTGAAGAACCTGATAAGGCTTATGAAGATTAGAAGTCACGGTCACCTGCACCTCTTTATACTGGGGAGGGCTGTTGACAAGCACGGGCAAAAAATTTAATCCCTCCGCAGGAGGTGTTACACTTACGGTAAATACAGGCTGTATATCACACTGCAGATGAATTGGAAATTCCTGCCTGCCACGATCCGTTTCGACTACATACTTGATCTTTCCGTGATAAAAACCCGCGTCCTGCCCTTGGACCAAGACAGCATCCACCAAAAAATAAAGAAGAAAATTATCTTCGCTTTTGTTGCTGGAATAAACTAGCGTCCTGCCCGGGACAAGCGCATTGGCCCCTTGAATACGCAAGCCCTCTGTGCTGCCTTGTGGATAGACTTGTAAAACATCATGCCCTAATTCCTGATCCATTTTATTTCTGGGAAGGGACTCAAGCTCTTGATAGATCCGAATCTCTTGACCCTCGTTTCCTGAATAAGAGACACTGATAAAATCCGCTGATTTATTGCTAATAGCAGTATCGGTATCTCTGATTCGCACCCGGGTCGGATTACGGGCCCCCTTAACAGCTATTTTTAAACTTGAAGGGGCCTCCAAAAGCACATCGATCGTGACCTGATCACTGGAAGCATTGCCCGTACCGCGTACCGAGAAAATGAGCCTGCCTCTGAAATTGCCGCCCGTATTGATCAAATTCTGATTAAGAGAGTATCCTATAATAAAACCATCACTATCTCCGCTCTGACTTGAACTATAAAGCAATTGATCGCTCATGCCCAAATGATCTGAATTCTGCAGATAAAGGGTGCCGGAAACATTGGAATTGGACAAAGTCTGCACTTGCAAGGCTTGTAAATTTAAAGCTTCACCTTTCTCATTGACAATAGGCTCTAAAACCCTTTGAAATACCTGATAGCGGTTCCCATTGGTTGAATTGACTCGGATATGAATTTCCTGCTTGTTCGCCCCCCCTGCACTCGTTATTCTTTCAAATCGTAAACTATTACTGCCGTCAATCGGATTGACACTTAAACTTACAGCAGCCCAAGAAGCCTGTGATAGGGCCGTCAAACAGAAAATAACTATAATAACTGCCTGTCTAAACATATAAAACTCCTAAACAAAAAAACACAACAAAAAGGATATCCAATGGGGGGGAAATCTTTAGTTTATATAAAAACGGAGAAATATATACTTGTATAAATGATAGGTTATAAGTATAACATATTAATCAACATTTGCAAATTTTTTTACTCCTGGCGGCCTGACTCCTGGCCTAGCAATTTAATGAATCCCTGATCAATGGCATACCCTAAAGCCTTTGCTTTGTTCACATCCGCCCAGGCCTTATCATACTTTTTTACCTTAAAATAAGCAAAGCCCCGGTTGTTATAGCCTTCCGAAAACTTTGGATCGATCTCAATGGCTTTAGTAAAATCGGATATGGCCTGGACAAAATTGCCTTGTTTGCAATAGTCGATCCCTCGATTATCGTAAGCTTCGGAATAGTGAGGATTGACCGCGATGGCTTTTGTATAATCGGTAATACCTTGGGACAGGTTGCCCTCATCATCATAAACATTGCCGCGGTTACTATAAGCCTGTGCGTTTTCAGGATCTAATTCAATGGCCTTGGTGTAGTCTAAAATGCTTTGATGAAAAATCTTTTGATAATAGAAAACTAGCCCCCTATTAAAGTAGGCCTGAGCATCCCTGGGATTTATTTCAATAGCTTTGGTAAAATCAGCTATAGCCCGATACACATCGCCATGCCGGCCATAGATAGTTCCGCGATTATCATACGCCTCTGCATAGTCGGGATTCTGTTCTATAGCTTTACTATAATCTGAAAGCGCTTGGATAACCTTGCCCTGCTGGTTATAAATTTTACCACGATTATAATAAGCCTCGGCATACTTGGGGTTGATTTCTATGGCTTTGTTGTAATCAAGCATGGCCTGAGTCAAATTGCCTTGCTTCTCGTAGGCATTGCCACGGTTGTTATACGGCCTTGCCTTATGCGGAGATTTTCGGGCAGTGTCATCCCATAAAACAAAATCACTCATCCATACTTTATTTCTTTGATAAGTCAAAATTGAAAAGCCGATAAGAATGAATGCCGTGACCCAGTTTATCCGCCTTTGACTGCCCTGCCCCATATATATCAAGGTTGTTATCAAAAAAACAAAACCAACACTGGCTAAATACAAACGATACTCTGCGATGACATGACCGATTGGGATAAAACTCGATTCGACACTTAAAGCTATAAAAAACCAAAGAATGCTAAATGATATGATGCGGCATGTCTTGTAGGTGACCGCTGCCAAGCCTAAAAGGCAGAGTAAAAATGCCCCGCACAGCGCCGTCTTGGGATCCAGCGCGTGAGATAAAGGATAATCATAATCCAGATTCTGATTGATAGGCAAAAATAACAGCCTGATATAGGTGCATACCACGTTTAATTCAGTTAGAAAATATTGCTTGCGGCCAATATCTGTGTGGGCCCTTGTGATATCCATATGTTTGGACTGTGCTATATTAGCAACCCCTATCGCTTCCTTAGGGGTTTTCAATAATAATAAGGGAACTATAAGCGCTATGAAAAAAAACGGCAATATCCGCCGGCAACGCTTCCACCTTGGTTCAGCCAACGCTTCAAGAAAATAAAAGTCCCACAGGACAAGCATCAGCGGCAATGTGACTACAAATTCTTTACAGAACATGGCGGCTATGGCAGATATCAGCGAACAAAGGTAATAAAATTTTATTGTGTCTTTGCGAGCGGTGTTTTTTACATTAGGGAAATCTTTTTTTAAAGAGATTGCTTCGTCGCTTCGCTCCTCGCAATGACGCTTTGATTTAACATAAAAAATCAACGATAACAGATAGAAAAAAGTCCCCATCAGCACAAAACGCTGGGTAATAAAATTGACCGGCTCTGTCTGGATTGGATGACACAAAAACAACATTGACGCAAAAAAGGAAGGCCACTCTAAACGGCCATGAAATATCTCTTTAGACTTCGCGTATAAAGACAACGTCGATTGAACCAGTAAATAAACCAGGAAAGCATTAAGACAATGTAATAGGAGATTGATTAACCTGAAGCCCTCAGGATGTAAACCACAACACTTGTAATTTAAGGCAAAACTTAAACCCACTAAAAATCTGGTGTTAAAAGCCTTAAAAATCTTGGGAACATCGATGTTCTTAACAACTTCGTTGGTTTCGATGGAAAAATGATCATCAAAAGAAAAGGTCGTACTTCGCAGGGGATAAAAATATAAGGCAAAACCGAATAGCAGTATTACACAAAATATCGGTAAGTTAAAATTCTTGGCCTTATTCATTGTATTTATCATGGCTCCTTTAGCCCTCAAAATCAATTTGTTTTTGCAAATTAAGAATATATTTGTTAACATTGGCTCATGTTGTCCCAGCTGACCATCCAAAATTTCGGTCTGATTGACGAAGTTTCCATCGAATTTATAAAAAATTTCAACATACTTACCGGTGAAACCGGAGCCGGCAAATCTATTCTCATCGATGCCCTGCGCTCTGTTCTGGGTGAACGGCTGGACACCTCATCGATCCGCAACCCGAAAAACCCCTGTTTTATCGAAGCTGTTTTTGAAATTACCGACAAGAAATTACACAACCTTGATATGGTCCGGGAATTTTTAAACTCGGACGAACATACTCTCATCATCCAACGGACCCATACCGCAACGGGCACGAGCAAAATTAAAATCAACGGCCTGTCGGTGACGGTCGGACAGTTAAAAAACCTTGGGAATCATCTTATAGATTTTCACGGGCCACATGACCATCAGATGCTTTTATCCGAAAATCATCACTTAGGGATGTTAGATAGCTTAGTCGATTTTAAAGACACAAAAAAGGAATATGCCAAAGCCTTTGGTGTTTATGAGCACACTCTTAAAAAGCTCAAAGAACTAAACGACATCGCCCAAACCCGCCAACGGGACCTTGATTTATTGAGCCATCAGGTCAAAGAACTGGAGGCCTTGCCCCTTGACGATCACCAATATAATGAGCTTTTACAGGAACAGATCAAGCTTAATAATGCCCAAAAACTTAACGAGCATATTCAAAGTTTGCTTGAAATGTTAGACGACGAGGACAGCGGGGCCAACACTTTGTTGCGCCGTGCCTTCGCCCCCTTGAAATCCCTGACCCAGATCGATGAAAAATCATCCGCCCTTCTTGATTCGTTATCCGTCATTCAGGAACAGACTAATGAGCTGATCAGCCAGCTTAATGATTATGCCGTAAGTTTGAATTTCGACGGTCATCGGGCACAAACTATCCACGAACAATGTGACGCCTACGAAGATATCAAACGCAAATACGGCCCTTCCCTTGAGGATGCCAAAAACTTTTTGACCCAGGCCCAAGCCAAACTTGATCTCATTAAAAACTTTGAACATAATGAAGAGCGCCTCCATGAAGAAATCAAAGCCCATGAAAAAGAGTTGACCCTAATTGCCCAGAAAATGAGCCGTGCCCGTCAAAAGACCGCCCTTGATCTGAAAAACACCATTGAAAAGGAATTAAAAGAACTGGGCATACTTCATGTCAAATTTGAGGTTCGTTTTGAAAAGGTTCCTTTTAACTGCGACGGGCATGATAAAATTGTTTTCTATATAAGCCCTAATGCCGGCGAAGATTTAAAACCTTTAGCCCAAATCGTCTCCTCCGGCGAAGCCGCACGCTTGATGCTGGCCCTTAAAAAGGCCCTGATCAAGGTCGATCCTATACCGGTACTGATATTCGATGAGATCGATGCCCAGATCGGCGGACGCTTGGGGACTATTACCGGCAAAAAACTAAAAGAACTATCTCTCTGCCGCCAGGTCATCCTCATCACCCACCTGCCCCAGATCGCTTCATTTGCCGACCGGCATCTTAAGGTGATCAAGTCCGTTAAAGCCGGACGTACGATCACGCAAGTGCTATTGCTGGAAGATCAAAAACGCGTCGAAGAGATCGCCCAAATGATGAGCGGTACCAACGCCACCAAAATCGCCCTCTCCCATGCGCAGGATATGCTGGCGCAAGCTAAATAGCTGCTATGCAGCGGGTGTCCTTAGCCTCAACATTAAGGTGCTCCTCTGACGGGGGCTCCCCTAACGGCAGCCTCAACGGTGGTTTCACCCAACCGACCACTTGGGCAGGTGCCGTGCGCGCCTTAATATTGAGGCTAAAGACACCCGCTGATCCACATTTTTACAGTTAAAAGTAGTGTCTTTCCCTACTTTTTATCTTTATTTAGAACATTTTTGCTGTAAAGCCTCGCAGACTTTTGACGAAAAATTCCTGAATGTGCCGAATACATAATAGCTGTACATCTTTTGCCATCCTTAACATAGTCTTAGAATTGCGGCGGGTGGCTCAGAATTGCTGTTACGGGGCGGACGGTGACTGCTCAAAAGTCTAATTAAGGGAAACCCCCATCCTATACTGCTTTAACATACGCGGTTCAATTAGGAGCACCTTAATAACAACTCCGAGACAGGGCCCGCATACTTAAAGATTGCTTCGAAGCTTCGCTTCTCGCAATGACACCCTCATTTAAATATTCATACATTCACAATTGATTTAGCCTTTTATTTATGATAATTTAAGACTTTACTAAAGCTTTTTTAAGAAAGGACCTCACATGGAACGTATTGGCATTATTACTTCTGGCGGTGATTGCGGCGGGCTTAACGGCGTTATTAAAGGCGCTGCCTGTATGAGCCATGCCTATGGCGCCACTTGTTTTATTATTCCCAGCGGCTATGCCGGATTATATAACTTAGTCGAATTTGACAAGCTTACAGAACTGACCCCCCAGCGTCTGGATCGAATTGTCGCCAACCTGGCTGGCTCCGAGGCCGGCCATTCACGCGTCAAGATCAAAAAAATCGATGACGCAGACAAATATCAGCGTATCAAAAAAGGCATGGAAAAATTCAAACTGGACGGCCTTATCATATCCGGCGGAGATGATTCAGGCAGTGTATTAGTTGATCTGACCGAACAAGGTATCAAATGCGTCCATGTCCCTAAAACCATGGACATGGACCTGCAAACATACTCTGTAGGCGCTGATTCTACAATCAACCGTATCGCGGCTTTTCTGGAAGACCTTAAAACTACCGCTACCACCCACCGGCGTATACTGACCATGGAAGTGTTCGGCCGTTACGTCGGACATACGGCCTTCCGGGCCGGGATTGCCGCTGATGCGGACGCCATTATTATCCCTGAGATTCCCTGTGATTTTGATATTCTTTATCAACACATGAAAGAACGCTACTTTACGCGTATCATGAATTCTGACGTTCGGGCAGGTACCTATTTAATTGTGGTCGCGGAAGGTATCAAAAATGCCTCCGGCTCTGAAATCGTCGATGAAAACGCTCCTTTAGATGCCTTTGGCCATAAGCGTCTGGCCGGGGCCGGTAATTATGTCTGTCAGGAATTAACTAAACGCTTAAAAAACGATCCACAAACTCCTGCTTTAATGAAAAAAACCGGTATGTTCGTCAAAGGTCTTAACGAAATTCCCGAAGTCCGTGCGGTAGCTCCCGGTCACTTGGTGCGCTGCGGACACTCCAGCGCCTATGACGTCAACTTCGGCAAAGAAGCCGGCGCCGCCGGTTTTATTCTCCTCAATCAGGGAATTTCCGGGGTGACTGTTTCAGGTATCAGCAATGGTACAATCCGTTATGTGGAAACTAAAGAAGCCATCAAACAGCGTTTGGTTGACACCAACCAAGTGGCCATTTATGAAGCAATGGGCACCTGCTTCGGCCGTGTTGCCCAAAAACTCCACACCAAAGCGGAAAAATTAGCCGGAACCATTGAGCGGCACTGGTAAGAATGAAATTATCACGCCTCGTCTGCATCCTTGGCTTTTGCTTTTGGAGCAATGCTCTTACCCTAAAATATTATTTTTTTGGCTTTTATGATTGGGACTTTGCCCTCTATAGCCAGGCCATGTGGGGACTGTGTCACGGCACAAGTAATGTCTCTTTATTCGGCACGAGTTTTCTCGCGGATCATGCCCATTTTATAGCTTTTTTGATCACGCCTGTCTATTTCGTTTTTCGCCACCCCCTGACCCTGATTTATTTAGAGGTCTTTTCCTTTTTTGCAGGCGCTTACATTTTATTCCTTTTAGCTAAAAAATTGACTTCGGAAAATATTGCTTTTGGATTAATGGTGATCTACATCCTTCATCCTGCCAATATTTTCATGTTGATGTACGAATTTCATTTTGAAAGTTTGGCCATCGGTCTTATTTTCTTGCTTTTTTACTTTCATTATCTTAAAAATTATAAAGCTTTTATGATAACCGCTTTGATCTTGATGCTGATTAAAGAGAATATGCCCGTAATCGTTTTTATGTTAGGAGTCCATGGACTCCTATTAAGGCCCGGTGAACGGATCAAATGGGGACTTGTCCCCCTGGTTTTGGGATTGGGTATGTTTATTTTGACCATGTTTATCATTATGCCCATGGTCCGTCACAGTTTCTCATCGCATCAGAATATTTATTGGGGGCTGTATCACTCCTTTGGCGATACTCCAAGCGACATCCTTAAAACCTTAATTTTTAACCCCAAATTATTGATCAAAGTATTGGCTACTTGGCAAAATCTGTACTTTATGAGAGATGTCTTGGGAGGCTTTTCCTTTGGCGCTTTTTTTAGCCCCTCTATTTTGTTCGTGGGAGCACCGCTTTTCTTGCAAAATCTCCTCTCCAATGCGGCCGGCCAACATAAAATTTACTTTCATTATGCGGCAACCCTGATACCCTTTGCGGCAATTTCAGCCGCTTATGGTTTTGCCTTCTTGAAAAAAAGATATCAGCCATGGCTCTGCACTTTGTTACTGTTGACCTGTTTATTTGCGGCAGGTGATAGTTTTATCAATAATCTTCCCATTATGCGCATAAAAGCCAATCTCTGCATTGATCATAACGCCTATATCCGCCAGGCCCTGATCGATAAAATTCCGCCGGATGCAGGGGTGGTGGCAAGCTTCAGATTTTTAAGCCACTTAACTCGGCATCACGATTTGTATGCCTTGTATAATGTCTGGAGAGATATCAACTATTTTACCGGACAGGTTCCGCGCATACCTTCAGAGGTCCATTACGCACTTGTTGATTTTTATGATCCATGGTTACGGACTGACACAAAAGACCACTTAGTGGTCGTCCAAATTAAAGACTTTCTGGCCAGCGGCGGCTGGAAAGCCAAATACACAGGATCAGGCATTACACTGTTTGAACGTTAAATTCCAGCGATCAGAGGGCTCTTGGCTAAAATCATCTGCTTCATAGGATTCTTTTTTTACTTAGGACTCTTGCTTTACAAATATTACAGCTTAGGGTACTCTGACTGGGATCTTGCCTTTTTCTCCCAGGCTATGTGGAACTTATGCCATGGCCATACTTATGTTTCTTTGTTTGAGATAAATTTCTTCTCCAATCACGCCAACTTGATTGCTCTCCTTCTTGTCCCTTTCTACAAAATCTTCCCTCACCCCGTTACATTGTTAACCTTAAAACTGGCCTCTTTTAGCGTGGCCTCCTATATCCTTTACCTGTTAACCAAAGAAAAACTGGGTCAAAAATCGGCCCTTATTGTTCTATGCCTCTATTGGCTATGCCCTGCCAATATTTATAGCATTTCTTATGAGTTTGATTTTGAAAATTTAGCACCTGCGTTTATTATGCTTACCTTTTATTACTATTCTAAGAACCGGTGGATGCCTTTTTTAATTAGCAGTATTTTCTTAATCATTATTAAAGAAAATATGCCCTTAATTATTGTCGCGTTCGGCATTCACGGCTGGCTGACCAAATCAGATAAAATCCGCTGGGGACTAGTCCCGACGATCTTGGGAGCTGTCCTTTTTTATGGCTTGGCTTTTATTTTTGTCCCTTTGATGGGTGGACATAGCTTGGGACAACATCCTTATAGCGCACATTATTCCGAATTAAATGCAGGTCTTTGGACACATCCTCTGGACTCTCTAAGAAATATTTTGACCAAAGAACGCCTGCAATGGATCTTCCATTTATTCCAACCGCTCTTTTTATCATTATTTTCACCTTCCATCTTATTTTTAGGATTACCGATTATCCTGCAACATTTTTTATCCAGCTCATGGCAGGAGCACACCCTTCGTTATGGCTATATGCTGAGTATTATGCCGTTTATTTTTCTCGCCTTTACAGCAACCCTTGACAACTTCAAAAGAAGATATTCCCCAGGCAAATCTTTCTTAATTCTTTTGGTTTTTTTTGTTGTGAACCTTGCTGCCCTTGCCTACCAGTTTAATTATATTAAATTCAGATATATGGAATCTAAACATCCTGCAACAGCCCCATGTGCCTGGCAATTATTAAAAAAAGTCCCCCCACAATCTTCTGTGGTCGCGACTTTCAGGTTTCTACCTGAACTCTCCCGAAGACCTGAACTGTATTCTTTTCATAAAATATATGATCCTGCCTATCAAAGTGAAACGTATTCCTATAGCCTTCCCCAAAATGTTAATTATGCCCTGATCGATTTTAATGACCCTTGGCTATTGGGAAATTTGGATGAGCATAAACAATTTGTAAGCATGAAGATCAGAAATTTCTTGGCCCAAGGACCATGGAAAGCTAAATACGCCGCTGCCGGAATTGTGCTCTATGAACGACAGAAATAGGAGAAAACAGCATGAATACGATCCTCTCGTTATTGCGTGTCAATCAATGGGTTAAGAACGCTTTTATCCTGTTTCCACTTGTCTTTTCAGGACATTTTCTGGAAGGGGATAGATCTACTGCCGTTTTAATGGCCTTTTTTGCATTTTGTTGTTTGGCCAGCGGTGTCTATATCTTCAATGATCTTTTGGATTTTCGCCGCGACCGTTTGCATCCCAAAAAGAAAAACCGCCCTTTAAGTGCCGGTTTAATAACTCCCACTGCGGCATGTGCTCTGGGCCTGCCGCTTGTGGGAATAGGATTGGCCTGTAGTTTCTGGATCAATTCCGGTGTCGGCGCCGTGGCCTTATTTTACATCGCCATTCACGTGATTTATAACTTATGGGCCAAAGATGTTGTTATTCTGGATGTTTTTTTTATTGCTTTCGGTTTTCAATTAAGGATATGGGCCGGCAGCTTGGCCGCCGGGATCTCGCCTTCCGAATGGCTGCAGATGTGCGTTTTTGTCTTGTCCCTGTTTTTAGGGTTTACCAAAAGACGCTCGGAATTGTCTGATCTTAAAGAAAAAGCGGCCCAGCATCGTCATGCTTTACTGGAATATAATTTTTATCTGCTCGACCAGATTATTATGATCACAGCCGCACTCACAGTCATGTTTTATGGACTTTATTCCATTTCACCTGAAGTGACGGTGCGCACACACCATGTCAGCATGGTCTATTCATTGGGCTTTGTTATCTTTGGAGTGTTCCGCTATCTTTATCTGGTGCATGTTAAAAAACTCGGCGGTGAGCCCGGAGAATTATTGCTGCATGATACGCCTTTGATCATTGATGTCGGGCTGTGGCTAATATTTATCGCCGCGGCTGTGTATTTTGTCTAACTGATAAAAATGCAATGATATACTCTTTTGATATTTTTGACACCACCCTGACACGGTCTGTTGCCCGGCCCAAAGATATTTTTCGGTTAATGCAAAGAAAATTGTCCGGCTATACCCATCAATTCCCGCGATCCCTGATCGATCATTTTTATTCAGCGAGATTAAACGCTGAGTTTAGTGTCCGGCTTTCGAGCTATTTACACAAAAAACCAGAAATCACTTTAAAGGATATTTATGAAACCCTTTGTGCCAAATTTCCTTTAAATCAACAGCAGTGCAGGGATCTCATGGATTTGGAGATGGCGACCGAATATGAATCCATCTACCCCATTGCCTGGACCTTGTCTCAAATCCTCTCCCTACGTCAAAACAAAGAGCGCATTATTTTTGTTTCTGATATGTACCTTCCCATAGATTTTATTGAGCGCCTGCTTGTGAAAGTTGGGGCTTATCAAAAACATACAGATAAAATATACCTCTCTAGCACACTTGGCGTCGCTAAACTCGATGGCGGTCTGTTTCGATACATTTTAGAACAGGAACAATGCCAACCGTCAGAAATATGTCATTACGGGGATGATATCCAAAGCGATGTCTATGTCCCTTTTAAAATGGGGATTAATATCTATGGATCATCCCTTGATGAGGTTCATAATACGCTTAAATCTTATTCTTATAAAAAAATGCAAAAGTATATCCGATATATTTTTCAATGTTAAATCTAAATAAACCCATCTTACAGCTAAGCCGCCACGAACAATCCATTCTGCACTCATCAGGGCCGCAGGATTTTCGGTCTCTTTTATCCGGCACCTGCCGGGTCGCTCGACTATCTAGATCCTATTCGGATCACCATCGCCAGGTCATTTGGGACACAAGTACCGATGTAATCGGCCCTACATTTTTCTTCTTCATCTGGTGGACCTTGAGATGCGCCCAACAGCAAAACATAAAACGTTTGTATTTTTTGGCCCGTGACGGCCATATCCTTATACAAATTGCCCAAAAAATCATTGAAAAATACAACATCCCTATAGAATGCCGCTATCTCCATGGGTCACGGCAAGCATGGCTCATTCCTTCCATCCGATCCATTGATCGATCTGAGCTATCATGGATTTTTTCTGATTGGTGGTACAAACTTTCTGTGGAATCTGTTTGCAAAAGATTGAGCTTTACTCCGTCGCAAGCTAAGGATGTTCTCGTTCAATATGGCTTTGATGAACACTCCTGGGACAAACCCTTAAATAAAGAAGGGGAAAATAAACTCAAAGACTGCTTTAAGTCCCATCTATTTGGGGACTGGTTTCAAAGTAAAATCATTACCGACTTTAATAACATCACAGGGTATTTTAAACAGGAAGGCGTATGGGAAGCCTGCCCCTTTGGACTCGTTGACATCGGATGGCTTGGAAACCAGCAGTACACTTTCAATAAAATCTTAGATAAATGCAATCATTTGCCTCATCAAAGCATCAAAGGTTTCTACCTGGGGATCACCGAGGCTGTTAAAAAATATCCCAAAGATCAGTTATTTGGATTCCTTTTTGACCTTTCTCGCAGCCGAAAACGTATTTCCTTAAGGAACAATCATTTGTATGAAGTATTTGCGGCTTGTGATCAAAGGAGGACCGCTCATTTTGATTCCAAAGACGGCAAATTCTTTCCGGTTTTTAGCCCTCTGGTCCCCAAAAAAGTTATTGATTGGGGAATAGCCCTGCAGCAGGAAGGGATCTTGGAATTTTGTTCCATGATGATCGCCAACTGTCCTTCAGACTTGTTTAAAGAAGAATATTATTATCCGGCCCTTGAGAAAATCTTAAATCAATTCATCAACAAGCCAAGCTCTGGGGAAGCTCAAATTTACGGGCAATTCCCTATCGACGGAGAAATGACCGAAAGCAATTTAGGACAAATTGCCCCACGGATCAGCAGAAAACAATTCTGGACTGCTTGTCTTAACTTAAAAGAATTTCGCTTGTTCTGGATTCAGGCTGTGTTTGTCAGATCAGGTCTTTGGTTTGAATTTTATTTCTGGAAAGTCATCCTTCCCCTATTGGCCTTGGGGTATTATTTATTATTTCGCCTCATCCGATTATTTAAAAAATCAGTCTAGATAAACGTTTTTCCGGTTAATAATTGCCTCAACCCACCTGGTCCATGCTTTCAATATTGCAGATGGCAGATACGACATCAAAAACATTGCTCCAGCAACTGGCAAAAATAACAAATCTCTTCTAATCGCTTCAAACAGGCAATTTCTTCCCTCCTTTTTATCCCGGGAAACAATGATATACCACCCATTGACTATTAATCCAATTGCAAATATTCTTCGAAAATTGATAGAACTTTTTTGTTCTTGAGTTAAATACCTTTCTGCGTTGCGAAGAAGAGCTATATGACCCCTTCTCATCAAAACGGTGTTACGGCTCATATTGTTCTGATGCACCCTGACAAAAGATAAACATTGATTGAGATGCTCGATTTTAACTCCCTGGGCCATGACCCGGCACCATAAATCCCAGTCCATGCAGGTCTCCATCGAAACATTAAAAAGACCTGCTTTTTGAATAATTGATTTTTTAAGCACGAGCGTATTGATAGGGGTAAAATTCTTGCGTAAAATGTTATTTAAAAGCTCGTCTTGAAAAGAACTTATCCTATAGGGATCATGCCTATTAGAAGTATTAAGTTCTCCTGTAAAATATTGATAGCCTACAACAACCATATCACACGGCATGTCAAGAAGCACCCGCATCGACTCTGAAATCATCTGCGGATGCAATAAATCATCGTCATCCAGGAAAACTATGAAATCACCCCTGGATTCAAGAATGCCGCGATTGAGACTATCGGACAGGCCAGTATGGGGCTTTTTAAAAAAACGGATTTTATCACTTGAAAAGTTTTTGCTGATAAACCCTTGCACATCTGTCGTCGAACCATCATCAACAATGATGATTTCGATAGGAGCATGCTCTTGGGCCAATAAACTATTCAAGGCATCTTTAACATAATCGAGCCTATTGTAAATCGGCATAATAATACTGACTAACAAAGAAGACATGGATTAAGCCATCCTATTAACCGTATCTTGATAGGAACATCCCCTGTTGCACAAAGCATCCCTGACGCCTTGGACAAAAAAAGAAAGTTTATTACGCCTATCTTGTTCAAAAAATAAAAGCAACGCGAATTTATGCGCAAGATACATGATATAAAACAATGAAAGCCCCGGGTTTTTTAAAAAGCTTTCCTTGATAAGCACGAGAAGATTGCGCGCGATCAAATAACAACGACCGGCCGGATGATTGTTTGTGGTAACCATCATGTTGACCAAAGGGATTTTATGCTGGGTCTTATGGCCCATCGCATGTTCGAACATCGGTTTTGTATAAATAAAATTATTCAAACCTAAACACCTGACTTTAAAACAAAAATCATGATCAACCCAATCAAGAAAGAATTCTTCCCTAAAGCCCCCCGCCTTTGTAAATGTTTCAACAGAAAAAAAACTTCCTGAAGAGATCAAAAAATCTGTCCTAAGCCACCTTCCTTCACTCCCCCTTTGACCGGGCGCACCTAAAACTTGTCCGGAGTTGATATCGATATATTGCGTACTTATAATACCGGCATTTTTAAGCCCTAAATGATCGTCTAAAGCATGAGTATACAGCTCAATAAGACCATCATAAATGATCGTATCATCATCAAGCGTTAATACCCATGTACAGCCCTTTTCAATAGCCCAATGAATGCCTAAATTTTGAGACCGGCCAATTCCTAGATTTGCGTTATTTTTTATAACGTGACAACCCTGCTCTTTGAGGATAGATAAAATATTTTGTGAGCTGTCATCTTCCGTATTATCAACCACAACAACCTGCTTGACTTGGGATTTAATCGAGGCCAAATGATCAACCAGAAAGCTTTGGGGATGATAAGTAACTATGACTGCGAAAATTGATCTGTCTAACATTTCAAGACCGCCATTTCTGGGACAGAATAAAGCATATATTTCATTTATAAATTTTATAAAAAACAAACAGATCTAAAATAGTTCTTAACGGATATGGGCAATCTTTATAGTATTTAAGAAGCGAAACCTTTCGCTTTCGGGACAAGGCTTGATCTGGTTGAATTAAATTTGAGACTAAAAGAATTTCTTTATCCGTTAATCCTTCTTTCGGGACTAAGGAAATTCCAAAACGTTCATAAAAAGCTTTCATTTGCCCAACAACACGTTCCTGCAGCATGTAATATTTCTTTAAATATTTAGGCATATTAAACAAATATTCCCCAACCCGCTGCCTTAACCCACAGGTATTATGTTCGTGTTTTCTATAAAGAATAGTGGGGTCTGCCACATAACCAATGCGGCCTAAAGCCGCCGCTATAATACCTGCCCACCAATCATGCATGATCGCATCCGAAGGGATGGGAATTGATAATTGAACCAATCTCTTATTTAAAAGGACCGTATTCCCGATAATCACATTATGTAGGATTAAATTCCTAAAATGAGTTGCCAGATGAGGATTGATTCTCATAAACCCGTGGGTAGAGCGGGCAATGAGATTAAGGTCCTTATCGACCAAAGAAGAATCTGTATGCACCAGCATTGGAAGATCAGGGCCATATTGTTTTTCCAATTCAAGCATCTTGTCCAAAGTTACCGATATTTTTTCTTTGAGCCAAACATCATCCTGATCACAAAACATGACATACGGGGACCTTGAAAGCTCCATTAGCTTTCCAAAAGACTGGCTTGGGCCTAATCTCTTTGCATCGTTTGGAAGGAGGCTGATCCGATCCGGGTGTTTATGAAGATACTCATCTAAAATCTTTAAAGTTTCATCTTGCGAGCCATCATCACGAACCAATAATCGCCAATTTGTAAAACTTTGACATAAAACAGAATCTAATAGCTCTCTAAGATATCGTCCTCCATTATAGGTCGAGAGCAAAATGTCAATCTTATGAGTTGATGAGAGCGGAATCATTTGTAGGGCTTGGTGAAATATGTTTTATCTCTGTGGAAATGAACATTGATGTGATGAACTTTAAATCACTTAAACTCATCTTTCCAAATAAAAAATTCTTGAGTAACGACAAATAATCTAATCTTTGTTTTAGTATTAAAGACCTGCGTATTCTGCGGTCCGGATAATTCTTGATTAACTCGTTAATAGTCACAAAATGTTTGATCCTCTTATTTATACTAGACCAATTGCAATACATTCCGACACCAAACCTGTAAACAGACATAAACTCATCCAAATATTTAATTTTTCCGTTTCTAACAGATAAAAGGTTGAGCGGATAATCCGCGATCGGGCAATGACAAAGCCATTCGGGAATCGTAAAATTATTTCTATACACAACGGAAGCTGTGTGGATATAATTCCCAAAACGTATTAAATCATCAATATTCGTCTCACTTCCCGGGACCCGCATTAAAAAATCGTCTACTAGACTGCCGTCCTGCAATAAAATCCTGACCTTGTGATAACAAATATTAAACTCGGCGTTCTGTTTAAGAAAATTAATCTGTTTCTGTAGCTTATAAGGATCCGTCCAATAATCGTCCCCTTCGCAAAACGCAATAAATTCTCCGGACACTTTCTTCAAGGCCCCAAAAAGATTGGGCCCTATTCCTATATTCTTATCATTCCTGAAATAGGACACCCTTTGGGGGTCCTGATCGGCATATTGTTGACATATATCACCCGTCTTATCTGTTGACGCGTCCTCACAAATGATCAAATGGTAATCAAAATCACATTTTTGAATGAGCACCCCTTCAATCGCCTGTCTGATAAAGGCCTCTTGATTGTAGGTAATCATGCATACACTGACAAATGCGTTATGAATCATCCGGCTCCAGCTTCTTTACGGGTGCCCCTGCATAAATACCGCAGGATAAAATATCTTTAACAACAATAGAACCTGCACCGATCGTTACATTGTTACAAATTGATACTTTAGGCAACAAGATGGCGCCTGCGCCTATACGGCAAAAATCACCCACACGAGCACCTCCCAATATTAACGCTAAGGGACTTATTTCACAAAATTTACCGATAATAGCCTCATGGTGGATTTGTGCTCCGCTGTTAATTAAACTGCCATGCCCCAGCCTGACCCGAGAGCTGATTAATGCCCGTTTCATGATATCGACAGACACGTCAATGTCCTCAACGCGGGAACTGACCTCTGCCAGAGAAGACCTAAGTGCAACCTGCCTGCCGCCTAAACTGATTAATCTTTCAATCAGGATTTTTCTGGACTCCGGGTCCCCTACGCCTAAACAAAAATCCGGATCATTTTTGAACAATTTTCTGGCGTCATCCTGAGTCTTTATTACTAAATGAGAACCTAAAACAGTTTTAATCGGCGTACAGTCGTCATAGAAAACAATAGCTGTATCTTTATTATTGTTTTCACATAAGACATCGAAAACCTCTAACGCATGCCCGCCCGCACCGGCTATTAACATATCCCCTCCTTTTTAAAAAGACCAATCACCTGCCTTTAATCAGACGAATGCACTCACAAACACAGTCAACCTCATCGATCGATAAATCTGGATATAAAGGCAGGCATAAAATTTCCTGACTTACCTTTTCTGCAACGGGCAATAAACCCTTTCTTGCAGATTTTAATTCCTTATAAGGAGGAAATTGGCTTATAAGCGGATAAAAATATCTTCGTGAAATTATATTGTGTTTCTTTAGCTTTTCATAAACATAATCACGACTGCGGCCAAAGATTCCTTGATCTACAACTATAGGAAAGTAACCATAATTACTCTCTGTATTTTCAGGGACCTGAAGAAGACGTATACCATCAATAGTTCTCAAATTCTCCCGATAGGCACACGCTAATATTTTTCTTTTTTTAATAATATCCTCGACATACTTAAGCTGCAATACCCCCAGAGCTGCCTGAAACTCATTCATTTTCGCATTGATCCCGGGACCGACCACGGTTGTTTCATTGGCAAACCCAAAATTCTTTAAAAAATCAATCCGTTTCTTCATGCTTTTATCATGACAGACTATGGCCCCACCCTCGAATGTATTAAACACCTTGGTCGCATGAAAACTCATGACAGACAAATCACCAAAATTGAGCACAGTTTGGCCTCCCCTTTTGACCCCAAACGCATGACATGCATCATAAATAACTTTAAGTTTGTGCAAGTCCGCAATCGCTTTTATGCGTTTGACGTCGCAGGGAGTGCCATAAACATGTACGGGCAATATAGCAGTTGTTTTCGGTGAAATGGCAGCCTCGATCTTCATGGGATCTAAACAAAACGTTTCAGGCTCAATATCAACAAATACCGGCTTGATATTATTCCACCAGAGAGCATGTGTGGTTGCGACAAAACTAAAAGGCGTTGTAATCACTTCCCCTGATATTTCTAGAGCTTGTAAGGCAGTTAGTAAAGCTAAAGTCCCATTAGAAAAAAGACAGATATGCTTGACGCCCAAATATTGACATAAAGCCGCTTCAAATTCCTGATGGAATTTTCCGTTGTTGGTTAACCACTTGCTTGCCCAAATATCTTGAAGATAAGGTTCAAACTCCTCAAGGGGCGGAAGGAAAGATTTTGTAACGAATAAGGGATTTTGTATTTTTTTCAAAAAAAGCCTCCCAATTAACCGGTTTTCCTGTTTATAAGGTTCTTCATAAAAACTTTTCTGATTTCAGCATAGCTTCCAAAACCAAAAATGTGGGCACATGCCATCACAATCAATAAACCCACCATAATTTGAACTAACAATGTGCCCAATACATTGTACGTCAATAAGCATCCCATAGCATATACACAGCAGCCCATGATGGCCGAACTAAAGAAAATAGGGGCAAGGTCCGCTACTTGTTCCCTCATAGAATAATCTATTAAATGGCCTGACCAATAAGTGTTTATAAAATAAGCCGCGAACGAATGAATGATCATGGCGATCAACATGGCTTTAATGCCGATAAAAATACCGATCAGAATGACCGGTACGGAAAGCAGTTTCTTTATAAGTTCCAGCTTTAAAAAAAGATCGGAGCGGCCTTTCACATTTAACATGTTTAAGTTTAAAGCATGTAAAGGATACAGCATACCCACAAAGCACAACAACTGCAAATAAGAGACGGCTGTCAGCCATTTTGCACCGATTAACACTAAAATAAACTGCTTGGCGCTCGCTGCTAAACCGATCAAGAAAGTAAAAGAAATAAACATCGTGTTTTTAATAAGTTCTTTATAGTAGAGCTTAAGCCTCATATCATCATCCTGGATGGATGAAAGTACAGGATAACTGACACGCTGTACGATCGTTGTTAAATTAGATGAAAACAAGTTTTGACAATTATCCGACCACGTATAATACCCTAAATCAATGGCGGAATAAAATTTCCCGATAGTAATATAATAAAAAGAGTTATATGTGCTGTCCAGCAATCCAGCTGCCAATAATTTTGACCCAAAATTAAACATGGCCCTTAAAGAAGTCTTGCTGAACAAAAATGCGGGTTTCCAAGCACTCCATAACCAAAGCAATAGATTTTGAAGAAAATTCTGAATGATCATCTTCCACACTAAGCTCCATACTCCCCAACCGCGATAAGCCATCCCTATGCTCACCAAACCCGCAAATATCGAAGAAATAATAGAAATCTTTGTCTGCAGTTTAAAATTAATGCCCTTAATAAGTATCGTATTCTGGATTAATCCTGCCGCATTGATAATTAATACAAGGCCTAAGACCTGCAGCATTTTTTCTAAAGGAGGTTGATTAAAAAAACGGCTTATTGGCCCTGCAGAAAAAAAGAAAATGCCATAAAACAGCACGCCAATGAATAAATTAAAATAGAAAGCCGTGCAATAATCATTTTGATCGCAGTCTTTCTTGCGTATTAAAGCTTGACTAAAACCACTGTCTATGAAAATTTGGGCAATAGGGATAAAAATAATGATCATCCCAAAAAGACCAAATTCTCGAGGCGCAAGCATGCGGGCCAGCACAATGCTAATAATAAAATTGATACCCTGACTGACAATATTGTCAGTAAAACTCCAGAATAGGCCTAATAAAGTTCTTTGTTTAAGATTATCTTCTGTCATTTTTTGACTTTGTAGACTTTGTTCCAATATTCACTTAAATAACTGACCTTTTTATCTAACCAATTGCGATTGGCACAATACCACCGAACAGTATCTGCGAGCCCGCGCTTAAGGTCGTACTCGGGCTTCCAAGCGAGATCCCGATGAATCTTGGTACAATTAATGCTGTAACGAAAATCATGACCCGGCCGGTCTTCTACAAACTGGATAAGATCTTCTGAACGGCCGAGAATTTTCAATATCAATCTTACAATGTCAATATTGTGGCGATAGATATCAGAACCGATATTGTAGACTTCACCGATCTTCGCTTTCTGGACAACTGTCATGATTCCTCTCACACAATCGGCCACATAAAGCCATTCACGAACATTCATTCCTTTGGCATAGACAGGAACTTTTTGATGATTGAGGGCCTTGTAGATCACAACAGGAACAAGCTTTTCGGGATATTGCCATGGCCCATAATTATTTGATGCACGAATAATATTAACCGGCAATTTGTAGGTACGGGCATAAGCGCTGACTAGCATATCAGCCCCGGCTTTACTTACTGAATACGGAGAATTTGGAGAAAACGGCGACTTCTCGGTTGAACTTCCCTTGATCACATCACCGTAGACCTCATCAGTCGAGATATGGACAAATCTTTCTATTCCCTGATGACGGGCAGCCTCAAGCAGCGCTTGTGTGCCCAAAATATTGGTCTTAAGAAAAACCTGGCCTTCAAGGATACTACGGTCTACATGCGTCTCTGCGGCAAAATGGACTACAATATCAGGACGGATCTTTTTGAATAAGGAATGGATAAGCACTGCATTACGGATGTCCACCTTATGGAATTTATAGTCACCCCAAACACTCTTCAAACGGGCCCGATCACCCGCATAGCTGATCGAATCCACGACTTCGACGGTATATTGATTGGCATACACCGCTTGACGGACAAATTCGCTGCCGATAAAACCTGCCCCGCCGGTCACTAGGATCTTCTTCATAGTCTCAGTTCTCCTTGAACATATTTTTGCAAACTCTCATTCCAATCGGGAACATTAACACCAAGCGCTTGGGCTATACGTCCATTAGACATTACGGAATATTTGGGCCTTTTGGCTTTAAGGGAAAACGAAGCCCCGCCAACCGGAACCACGGTTTTTCCTTTGATTCCCATAGCATCAAAATAAGAAACAACCAACTGATAGCGGGACGCCTCCCCTGTATTTGTTACATGATATAAACCGGTCAGCCCCATCTTCAAAGCCCTGTCCGTTAACTCAACAACGCTTGAAGCAAAGGTCGGCACTGATATTTCATCATCACAAATCCGTACAGTATCACTCTTTTCAATCCAGTTTTTGACTTTATATAAGAAATTTTGACGGCCTGATCCGATTAGCCAGCTGACACGCAACAGCAAACTATCAGCCATTTCAATCACATGTTTTTCTCCGGCAAGCTTGCTTTGTCCATATACATTTAAAGGGCACGCGTCATCGTTCTCACAATAGGGACTAGTTTTATCACCGTTAAAGACATAATCCGTGCTGTAATGAACTAATTTAATATGAAGCTCCCTGCAGGAATGCGCTAGAAAGTCCAGAGCTTGGGCGTTAACAGCATACGCTAAAGCAGGGTTGTCCTCGGCATCGTCAACAAGGTTATAAGCCGTACAGTTGATAACCACATCCGGGCGAGTTTTACCTAAGATTGCTGTAATATTCTCTTTGCGGGTGATATCACAATCTCTTCGGTCTGCCGCAGCGAATGGAGTTTTAGTCCTTGTGAAATACCGTTGAAATTCCCCTCCCAGCTGGCCCCTTGAGCCCAGCACCAGGATTTTCATTAAAATGCTCCCTTTTCATAGACGAAATTATTATCTGCATCATGCATCAATTGACCGCAAATATCTTTGGAAGAAAGCAGGGGTTGACTCACCGGCCAAATAATATTTATGGCCGGGTCATTCCATAAAATACTGCGCTCTAAGTCCGGGGCGTATTCATTAGAGCAATAATACATAATTTCTGCTTCGTCACTCAGCACACAAAAACCATGCGCAAATCCGCAGGGCACATACAGCATCTTTTTGTTAGATTCCGACAAATGCTCACCAATCCAACGGCCGTATGTAGGAGAACCTTTGCGGATATCAACGACCACATCAAAGATTTCACCGCGAAGCACGATCATTAATTTATCTTGGGCTTTAGGGTTAAGCTGGTAATGCAGTCCGCGCAGCACATGCTTTTGGGAACGGGATTGATTGACCTGCGTAAAGACCGTCTTTATTCCATGCTCTACGAATTCGGATGCCTTATAACGCTCGGTAAAGAATCCCCGCCCATCTAAAAAAACTTTAGGCTCGATAATAACAACATCAGCTAAAGCAGACTTTTTAAACGTAAAAGGCATTTTTACTCCTGTGCCAGCTTCTGTAAATAGTCCCCGTAAGGCGTTTTTATGGACCGGCCGAGATTGTCAAGCTGTGATTTGTTAATATACCCCATGCTATAAGCAATTTCTTCAATACAAGCGATCTTAAGCCCTTGACGCTCTTCGACTGTTTTGACAAATACAGAGGCATCAATAAGAGATTCATGGGTACCGGTGTCAAGCCAGGCATACCCGCGGCCTAAACACTCAACTTTCAACTGACCTTTTTTAAGATAAATGTTATTAACATCAGTAATTTCAATTTCTCCGCGGGCGGATGGCTTAATACTCTTAGCTATATCAATGACCTGATTATCGTAAAAATAAAGTCCGGTGACCGCCCAATTTGAATGCGGCTTTTTAGGCTTTTCTTCAATGAGAATTGCACGGCCCGAGCTGTCAAATTGGACAACGCCATAACGACAGGGGTCCTTAACATAATACCCAAAAACGGTTGCCCCCTGCTCAGTCAAAGCGGCACGCTTAAGTACATCGGAAAGTCCATGACCAAAGAAAATATTGTCTCCCAAAACCATGGCCACATGATCACGACCGATAAAACTTTCACCAAGGATAAAAGCGTCAGCCAATCCGCGAGGTTGCTCCTGAACGATGTAACTGATATGAATACCTATTTGGGAGCCGTCATGAAAAAGGTTCTGAAATTGAGGGATGGCCTGGGCGGTGGAAACGATCAGAATATCTTTGATCCCGGCAAGGAGCAAAGCTGAAAATGGATAGTAGATCATCGGTTTGTCATAAACTGGAAGGAGCTGTTTACAAACAACCTTGGTAATTGGATACAGCCGCGTCGCATGCCCCCCCGCCAGAATGATCCCTTTCATAGATAAAGCCCTCCCCTATACATTGTCATTAACAAAAGATATCAATCAAACTGCTTGAACTTAACTCCTGATTTATACAAAACAAACTTAAATAGTGTCTTTAAAATATTCAGGCCATAAAGGATCGACGGCCATAATTTAATAGACGACGCTTCATCAAAATATCGTGTGCGGATGGGCACTTCTTCAATTTTCATATATTTGACCACCCCCTGCACAATGATCTCAGTATCAAAAACAAACCCATCGGAGTTAGATTCAAAATTAACGGATCTTAGGAATTTAGCGCTGTAGGCCCTGAAACCGGAATGATATTCGGTTAAATAAATACCTAAAATAACATTCTCAAGCGCGGTTAATAAAATATTGGCGTTATGCTTCCATAACGGCATCCCACCTTCAAGCGCCCCGCCTTTCATCATGCGTGAACCAAACACCGCTTCGGCCCTTCCTGCCTTGATCGGTTCAATGAGCTGAGTGATCGCGGTCGGATCATATTGATAATCGGGATGCAACATAACAACAATATCTGACCCTGAAGCCAACGCATTTTTATAGCATGTTTTCTGATTACCTCCGTACCCGGTATTTTTGTCATGAACAAAGACCTTGAGCCCTAAACTGCGAGCCAAGTCCGCCGTATTATCCCGGCTTGCGTCGTCAACCAAGATAATTTCATCAACCCCGGGCGGAATATCCGCCAATGTGCGTTTCAACGTTGAGGCCGCGTTATAAGCCGGCAGGACAACGCATACTTTCATAGTTGGTCTTGGCGCATCAGTCTCTGTGACAGATTCTAATTCGTGAAGATATTTTAATTGGCGGCTTTTACGGGCAAATATTTCGATCTGATCCCCCAGATCAACGCAAAATAATTTATTGGCCAAAGCGGGCCATTGATCTAATAAATGACGAATGAACCCGAAAGCCGGCTTATATATGATCAAATTAGTAACCCAATAATACAGCGTAAATGTCCTGGCATGGGAACGGATCTTAAAAGGAAAAAATCCTGTTGCTTTAAAAAGCGCACTTAAACTGTTTTTATTAAAATAAAACAAATGGGACTGTTTAATACCCCACCACTTGGCCCCTAATATTTTGCTGGCGGAACTGTCAATATCAGGGGTATTACAACATATGATACCGGATGGTTTTAATATATGCCTTATTTGTTCCAACGTCTCTTTAGGGTCTGTCAGATGTTCAATAACATCCTTAAGAATAACGGCATCGAAGAAATTAGCGGGATAACGGGCTTCCTTCAATGTCCCTTGGGTGACATTAGGCAGGTGTAATGTGTTCTTTGCATAATCGACAGCCCAAGATGAAAGCTCAACCCCATAAACCTCCCAGCCCCAACGACGGGCTTGATCTAAAAGAAAACCTGCGGCACACCCCACATCCAGTATCCTTCCGGTCTTGCCTATCTTTTTTAAATATTTTAAAATAGAATCCGCTGACCGGCGCCGCCCTTCCTCCTGTTCAAAATAAAAATCATCGGACATGGTGCTATAATTTTCATGAATGCTCACTTCGTCTGCCTGGGGATTCATATAAATCAGACCACATTTACAGCACTTAACTATGCTTACGGACAGGTCAACGCTATGATCTGTAATTTTATAGGAATTCTGACCCGGCCTGCCTTGTTCTTTATGAAGAGTCCCATAGACTACCGTATAATGGTTGGCCCCGCATAAATTACACAAAACCTTAACGGACATACGCTCCTTTCGAAACCTCAGGCACATCGATCCTAAACCTGCCCAAGGCATCCTTGGAGTTAGTGGAAAACAATTTCCCTGTTTTAAAGTCAAAAAACCCGATCATGAGGCTCTTCAGGCGTCCTTTGAACTTGGGTGGAATAGAAATATACTGATGCTCTTCGATCAACTGATTCTTTTGCCACGCCTGTGTCGGCCATATTCTATAGCATAATGGTCGATATTGTCTACCCAATAGACGACCATTTTTATCTATAAAATCTATAAACAGATTGATATCTTTGAATTCATGCCGCAAAAGCTTCCAATAAAAAATCACTTCCATGCGGTCTAAACGAAGGCTTAAACCATAACCGTACATCTTTATAGACTGGTCGATCAGCCAATCAGCAGAATTGGAAGGCAGCTTTCGATCATCGACAAAATTATATAAAGGATATCTATTTGGAATACCTTTTTTAAATAAAACAACGGTGTTTTGGACGTCCATCGTGCCCCATGACCCCTGCTTGAGAAACGCGTTGATGTTGCGATAATTATCAAGCCGGTAAAATTGGGACACCATTAGAAAATCATTGAAATCAATAAGAGCATATTGAACTTGATCAGGCAGATGAAACAGCTTTCTGGACAAAGTATAGAAACCCGAATAGACATAATGGAAAGAATAAAGCTGATAATGATGGGACAAATGAGAAAGGTATTTGAATGTCGTAACAACCGCGGCATCAGGCGGGATTTGTTTTAGCAAAATTTCATTGCGCAAAGACCTGAAATTGGAAAAATAGGACTTCCCTTCCCGGATCATATGAAAATGAGGTCCTATAGCAAAGTTAACCGCTAAAGCATTAAAAAGGAATATGTAGATTAAATATTTAAATTTTGGGCCAAGCTCGAAAATTTTTTTTATACCAAATATGACGCCGATAAAAATAAACGGGATGAGCTCTGCCGTATAGTGAAAATGCAAACTCACCTCCTGAAGCCTGACCGACAACAAATGCTGCAAAAATATCAAAAAAACCGGCAGTAATGTTAACGGAGCAAACAAAGGGATGAATGTCACACTGTCAAAAAGCTGGATCAAATAATGTATTTTGTTGGGTTCTAACAGGATGCTAAGCACACGGACCGGATGCAATACACATGTTTTAGCCACAGCACCTAAAGAGTTCCCCAAAGGGGCATAAATATTAAAGAAATCCAAGATATTTTTGTTAAAAGTTGGCAAAATAATATAAACACATAAAAGAAAATAGAAAAACCCCAAACCGGCAGGCCACACCACCCATTTTAATTTCCGTTTTAAAAACAACGCATATACCCCCCACATGAAGAATATTAGTGAAATGTTTTCTTGGCATAAGACAGATAAAAGCATGAAAACACTGAACATTGAAAAATTTTCAACAAAAAAATAATAGGCCGCAGATAAAAGAAAGAAAACAGCAAAGGCCGTCGGATGGAACTCATATAAATTGGTAAAACCTAGTCCCGGGAATAACAGGTAAATAAGACATATAATCAAAGACACTTGAAGGTCAAGATAAACCCTGGCCAGACGATAGAGAGGAAAGATTCCGGCAGCCAGAAATGCAGTCTGTAAAAAGAGTAAAAACAACGGATGAGGGATAACCCAATAAAAAGGTGCGATTAAAAAGGAAATGAAATGGACATGATTACCTAAGAAATCAATCCCCAGAATGCTGTTAAAGATTCGGCCATGCAGGATATTCCAGATAATTTGGTCGTGAATGGCCAGATCAAAATCGTTATAGACAAAATAATGAAACTTGAGCGCACACCATGAAAAAAACAAGATCACATAGGCCAAAAACATGCCAAAAAGACAGACTTGTGCCATCTTTTCCCTGCGTTTCAAGCTTTTTTCTTGAGGCAAGGTCATGTTTATTCCCTTTGACCGATCGCACAAAATACTAAAAAAATAACAGTCGGTGCTAATAGATATAACAAACGGTTAAAAGACACGCTTAACAACCATTCTAACTTAAGACCGCTCGCCGCAAAGACAAAAAAATTAAAAATAATAAAAAAAGCTATAAATCTTGCCAGCAGGCATTGAGGCTCTTTTACACTCCATTGCCTTAATATTAAAACAGCCATTGCCAAAAGCCATAAGCCCCCCCAATTGAGGTCGCTCAATGAAGCCCACGCAAATTGGCCTATCAAAACCCATTTCGGCCAAATCCACAAACCCGGTAAAAAAACATCGTACGTATTATAACGCAGGAAAGAAATCTCAAAAATCTTCATTAATACTGCTGAGACTAAAAAGACCGTAAATCCCCAGCTTAAAGGCCTGATAAAAATACTAGCCCCTGTTTTATACAGCCGGATGACAACCAATATAAACAACAAAACTGAAGCTAATAGACTGTTATCCTTGACACAAGCCGTTAACCCCAAACATAGACCTGCCAATACAGCGGTATTAACGGCCGGGGCCTTCAATAAATCTGCCGCCAGAACACTCGACAATAAAATAAAGTACGCGGCCAGGATGTCCGCATATTGGCTTGTGCCATGGTATATGTAAATTGGAATCGATGCCAAGAATATGCCGCCGAGTACAGAAGAAAAAAATGACACATGCCTTTTTAAAGCCCCGATCAAAAGGCCCACCGTTCCTATTGTAAATATAATCCCAATAACAGCCGGTACGAGGGCCTGTGGAACCGGATTAAAACTCCAACCCCATATGATCATCAATGGAAGCATCCAGGGATGATGTGCCTGTATGTTAAATTCAAAAAGGCGTTGCCATTGGCTTCCTGACTTAAATAAAAAATTGGCATGATAATTCCAATAAGCCCACCCGTCCCAATCCCCCCAAGGACGGATGACGGCCATTAAAGAGGCTGTCCCCAAAACTAGACATAAAATTAAAAAAATAGATACCCCTTGCGATACAGTAAAAGAAAAAACCGGCCGGCACCTTGATACATGATAACGGCTTAAAATAAATAAAGCGCATAAGCATAAAAGATGCCCCTGAATGATAGCCATGGGATCAATACGGCCCAGAATCAATAACGTATAAAAAACGATTTGTGCGCTGATCCCGAGACCTAATCCTGTCATCGAAAAAATATCCATAATATCAATGGCCTCGGAAGCATTTTTAAAAAAACTCAAAACAAAATACCCTGTCAATGAGGAAATTAATAAAGCAAACAATCCCATGATGTCACAACCCCTTCATTCTAAATAACAATGAAACGCCTTTGAAAGATTTGAAAATCATATAAGGACCTAATCTTTTATGAATCTGTTTTGATGTGGGTTCATCCGGGCACTGGTAAATAATGGCGCGATAATCAAGCGGATGAAAATAGTCCAAAATTGTGGGTGAAAGTACAAATTGGGCCTGTTGATACGGCCCCATAATCGCTGTATCTATCAAAGGATTGGAAGAGTGCAGGCATGTCATATAACCGGCTGTCGGAGTACCTTTGAGATAAGGGGACAGGGGGGCAAACTCCCGTCCTATTAAGCTGACATGATGTGTTTTAAGGATATGGACAAAATAAAATAAACGCGGCAGTTGATTGAAAAGGTTAAAAAACGTCAAAAATACAACGATGAATAATATTAAAGACCGTAAGCTCTGATGATTGAAGTTTATTTTGAAAAACATAAAATCTTAAAAAACCAACCGCATATAAAAACCCAAAGAGGGAATCTTAAAAGATTTGTAATGACATGATCTTTGATCAACTGTCCTAAAGTTAACGTGGGAGGTTCTGCGCTAATAAAAGCACCCATATAAGGTGCTACAAAAGGCCTATACGAGTATTCTATAAGAAAAAGAATCGTCACATAAAATAAAAAAGGAAATAACATTTTATCTTCGGTTATGATCAAAAATGGTAAAACCCATATGAAGTATTGCGGACCAAAACCCGGTATCAGAAAAAGTACTGCCAAATAGATCAATACAGATCCTTTAAATAGATCCGAGTTGGCAGTTTTAAATAAATACAACAAGAAAACAACCGCCAGCAGTACCCCTGCCCCATGGATGATATAAAAATGGACTAAAATCATTATTGCTTTGGCATGCCAAATCGCACTTAAACCCGTAAATCCCCACCATCCGGGAATCCCTTGGTATTGAAAAAAATTCCTAAATAAAACATTTCTTTCCTGAAAGTAGATCGGCATTAAAGATAAGATTAAGGGCATGACCGACAGTAAAAAATAAATAATCTGTCCCTTCAAGGTCTTAATTTTCTGCAAAATAAGCGGAAGGACAAAGATCGGCCATATTTTCGACATGATGGCGATACCGAGCACAAATGAAGAACAATAGATGGCCACCCATTGTGTTTCTTCAAAACGAATAAATAGATATAAAGAAAAGAGAAGGCAAGCGGCCGGGATCGAAACCAAGTTGCCATGTACACTAGTTATGATTATTGAAACAGGGTTTAAAGCCCAAAATAATGCCGCGCTGATTGAACGTTTATTTCCAACCTTAAATTCTTTAAAAAAAATAAGGTAAATAAGCAGGGTTATTATGCCGTCGGAAATGATGGGGAGAATTTTAACTAATACATGAGGCGGTAAGGCAATATGAAAGAAATATAATATTTGACCTAAATGGTAAACGGCCCCCACCCAAAACGGCGATTGATTAAAAACGATACTTTGAGAAAAGGGGCTATTCCCTTGCCCTAACAGGGATACAGCAGAAACCATCGCCTGAACATCTTGGGTGCCAAAGACCTTGACAGCCGGTAAGATTCGAACCGCCACACAAATAAAAAACAGGATGAACATCCATAACACATCCGGATGACTTTTAAATCCGGCAATGTCCTTCATCTCATTTTTCATAAAAAATACATTCGATAATATCCGTTGCGATCATACCCGCTTTTGACTTGATCTTTGCCGCATGGTCACCAGCAGTCCCATGCAAATAAGCCCCCCAGCAGGCAGCTTTGAACGGCTCAATCCCCTGCCCTAAAAAGGCAGTGATCATACCCGTCAACACATCCCCGCTGCCGGCCGTGGCCATTCCTGAATTACCAGTTGTATTGATATATGTTAAACCTTTCTGGGAGGCAACAACGGTATGATGACCTTTAAGCAGTAGCACGCAGTTGTAGTGCCGTGCAAAATCACAGGCAATTTTAAGACGTACAGATTGAATTCTTTTGATGGAGGTGCCGGTTAATCTGGACATTTCACCTTCATGGGGCGTTAAGATACGCGATCCTTTAGCTTTAAGCAAAATATCAGCATGAGCCCCAAGAGCATATAAAGCATCCGCGTCAACGACTAAAGGTTTAGGGCAATCAAGTATGACTCGACGGACCAATTGCCCGGTTGTCGACAAACGGCCTATCCCTGGCCCTATGGCTATCGCATCAAACCGGTCCCAAATTTCTTTAAGTTGACCATACGCCTTAACAGAAAAAGCCCCTGTTCTTGTTTGGGCTAAGGGCAGTGTCATGACCACATGTGAAATTTTTTGCTGGAAGGTTAAATTAGATCCTTTGGGAACAGCCGCAGTGACCCGCCCTGCGCCGCTTTTCATCGCGGCCAAAGAAGTTAAAGCAGCTGCTCCGAGCATTGACGGTGATCCCGCAATGATCAGCAGATGTCCAAAATCTTTTTTGGATACTCGAGGGTCACCCCTCGAGAGTGGCGCTGGCAACGGCATAGTCTCTGCTATGGGAAATAGAGATTAAGAGACGATTTTTAATATCTATATGGTTGAAGTGGCAGACAGGTTTTCCGCTTGGGTCATTGGTGATCGTAACGTCATGCCAGGAGAGATCGGGGTTTCCCATTGCTTTAAAAATAGCTTCCTTGACGGCGAATCGGCCTGCGTAGTGACGATAAGGAAACTTGAACTTTCGGGCATATTCAATCTCCGCAGGCGTAAAGACATGGTTCAAAAATACATCTCCCCACCGCTCCACCGCCTTCTGGATGCGTTCAACTTCTATAATGTCGATACCGGCACCTAAGATCATGGCTTCCTATTTTATGAGAGCGAGCATTTCACGAACAGCTTGTTTGAGCCCTACAAAAACCGCCCTGCTCATGATGGCATGGCCTATATTTAATTCTTCGATTCCTTTAAGATGGGCAATCGCATAGGTATTATCATAATTCAGGCCGTGACCGGCATTGACCACCATGCCCAGCTGACGGGCATAATGGGTCATCATTTTAATCTGAGTAAATTCTTTTTGTCCCAAGCGTCCGGCAAAGGCATTGGCAAAAGGGCCGGTATGCAGTTCTATGATTCCGACGCCTATCGCATGTACAGCATCGATCTGCTTTTTATCCGGTGCAATAAAAAGGCTGACCTCGATCCCTTTCTGAGAAAGAGCATCGGTGACTTTTTTGATTTTCCTTAAATTTCGAACCACATCCAACCCGCCTTCGGTCGTGATTTCCTGACGGTGCTCCGGCACCAGAGTTGCCTGGTTCGGAAGGACCTCCAAAGCCATTTTAACAACACCGGGATCGATAGACATCTCCAGATTAAGACGGACTTTCAAGGTTTTTCTTAAAAGCAGAATATCCCTGTCCTGAATATGCCTCCTATCTTCCCGCAGGTGAGCGACAATGCTGTGAGCACCCGCCTCTTCGCATAAACGGGCTGCCATGACCGGATCAGGATCAAATTCTCGACGGGCCTGACGCAACGTGGCTATATGGTCTATATTGACGCCCAACTTGACCATTACCGCATCCCCTTGACATAAAACCAAGTGATAATGGCCAGGGCCAGAGAAATCAGCTTCATGACCAAATTAGAGCTAAACCAATTTTTCATTCTTATTTTCCCCGCCCGCCAAGATTTGCTTGACCTGTTTAATAAAATCTTCTTCGTTATGCACCGCAAAAAAATGACCCTCAAAGGCTATACTGATCTGTCCTGTCTCTTCGGAAACCAGGACGACTAACGCATCGGTATGTTCGGTCAAGCCCAATGCTGCCCGATGCCGTGTCCCCACGGTCTTGCCTACACGTGGATTATCGGACAATGGGAATAAACACGAACTAGCAGCGATGCGCTCACCCCTGATCACCACTCCGCCGTCATGCAACGGAGTCCCGGGAATAAAAATGCTCTGTAAAAGTTCAGATGAGATGATGCTATCAAGAACAACGCCGCTTTCAATATACAAATCAAGCTTCATTTCACGTTCAATGGCGATCAGGCATCCATGCTTACGTTTAGACAAACGGTAGACCGTATCGGCGATTTTTTCGACTAAAGCCTTGATTTCAGGCTCCCCTAAAGAAATTGTAAACAAGTGCTGCTGTCCTAACCGGGCCAATCCGGAGCGCAGCTCGTGCTGAAAGATGACCACAATGACGATGATCCAGATCGAGAAGAAATTTCTCAATAACCAATTAAGGACATCAAATCCTAAGACCTGGGAAAGCAGAAGGGCTATGATCAGATAGGTAATGCCCCGTAGCACCTGAAAAGCGCGGGTGCCTTCGAAAAACAATAATACCCGATAAAACACCAACCATAGAATGGCAATTTCAACCACAGCTTTAATGATGAACAGTATGATGTCAGGAATGTGTATTAAGGATAGCATCGGTAACTCTTAAGGTTTCTTTAATCGCCTTCACATCATGGACCCGGACAATATGCGCCCCCCGCACAACACCCGCCGTTACACTTGCGGCCGTCCCCATGAGGCGATGGTTCACATCTTTTTTTAAAATCTGGCCGATAAATGATTTACGTGAAGTGCCCAACAAAATGGGACAATTCAAACAACTAAGCTCATCCAGACGGTTAATCAAGGCAAAATTATGTTCGGCCGTTTTAGAAAAACCAATACCCGGATCAATAATGATCCTATCTTTCTTTATACCAATCTCCAAACATTTTTCAATGGATATCTTTAATTCTTTAATAACGTCACTGATCAAATCTTTATATTTAGTAGGGGCGTGCATCGTGGCCGGAGTTTTGCGTATATGCATGATCACAATAGCGGCCTCATAATCCCTTACCATTTTCAAAAAAGAACGGCTGGCCTTAACAGTCATAATATTATTGACTATAGAAACGCCCAGATCAAGGGCCCTTCGCGCGACTTCAATTTTAGAAGTATCGACAGAAACCGGCACTTTGATTTGAGGGATCAAGGCCCTAAGAACAGGGATGACTCGCCTAATCTCTTCCTGTTCGGACACGACCACAGCGCCCGGACGTGTTGATTCGCCTCCGATATCCAGTATATCGGCACCTTCACGGATGAGTCTGCGGGCAAGACCCAGACAAGCCGCAACGTTTATTTTGCCCTTGCTCTGTGTGAGCTGTCCGTCACAGCTAAAAGAATCCGGCGTAAGGTTAATAATGCCCATGATCCGCGTTTCATGCCCCAGGGTCATAACTATATCGCGGGCATGAAGGTCAAAAGGGCGTCTGTTCATAAATTTTGAGGCGTATCCGAATGGATGTTAAGCTTATGTTCGGGAATCATCAGCAATACTCTGGCCTCTTCGATGTCAATGGTTTCTTTTTCGATCAAACGACCGGCCAAAAGGTCCAATTTATCACGGTTATCAGACAGAAGTCTTTTAGCTTTCTCATAACATTCCCGGACCAGATTATTTATTTCTTCGTCGATTCTACGGGAAGTGTCTTCGCTATAATTCTTTTCCTCAAACAGGTCACGGCCCAAGAACATCTGCTGATTTTGCTTACCATAAGCCAATTTATCAAGTTTGTCGCTCATGCCATATTGGCAGACCATGCTGCGGGCGATCTGGGAAACTCTTTGCAGGTCATTGGATACGCCTGTCGTGGTATCATTCATATAAACCTCTTCACCCACCATACCGCCCAATAAAACAACCATCATTCCTTTAAGCTCTATCTTAGACATATAATGTTTGTCTTCTTTGGGAGGAGTCAACGTATATCCGCCGGCCATACCGCGGGGAATGATGGATACTTTCGTAAAAGTGTCCACCTCATCGATCAAAAGCGACAATAAGGCATGCCCGGCTTCATGATAAGCAGTCATTTCTTTTTCTTTTTTAGAAGTCACGTGACTCTTCTTTTCAGGTCCCATGGTTACACGTTCCACCGCCGAAAGCATCTCTTCCATAGTGACTTTTTCTTTATTGCGTCTGGCTGCCAGGAGGGCCGCTTCGTTACAAACGTTGGCCAAATCAGCTCCGGAAAAATACACCGTCAACTGGGCAATACGCCTTAAATTCACATCTTCGCCCAATTTAATATTTTTAACATGGACCTTTAAAATACCCTCACGGCCGTTGATATCGGGCAAACCAACCACAATTTGGCGGTCAAAACGCCCCGGACGTAATAATGCCGGATCTAAAGTGTCTGGCCGGTTAGTGGCCGCAATGAGAATAAGACCGCTGACCGTATTAAATCCATCCATTTCAACCAATAGAGCGTTGAGTGTTTGTTCGCGCTCATCATTGCCTCCGCCTATACCGGCAAAACGCTGGCGGCCTACCGCATCAATTTCGTCGATAAATATAATACCCCCCTTGCCTGAAGCTTTAGCGGCTTTGCGGCCCTGCTCAAAAAGATCACGCACACGGGAAGCCCCGACTCCCACAAACATTTCGACAAAATCTGAACCGCTTAACGAAAAAAACGGCACACCCGCTTCTCCTGCGACGGCCTTGGCCAGCAATGTTTTACCGGTCCCTGGAGGTCCGACTAATAAAACACCTTTAGGGATTTTACCGCCTAAACGCTCAAACTTTTTGGGGTCTTTAAGAAACTCGATGACCTCCTGCAATTCCTCTTTTGCCTCATCAACCCCGGCCACATCCGCAAAAGTTACCTTGCCGCCACCCGAGATCTGGGCGCGTGATTTACCAAAAGCAAAAATTTTATTTCCCATTTGAGAACCGCGGTAAGATAAAAACCAGATCAAGGCGATAAAACCCAAAACGGGTATCAACTGAAAGAATAACTGGCTCCAGAACAACTCCGGAGGGACAACATTAAAAGTGCTGACATTGTCACGGACCATTTTGATCAGATCATCATCATGCTGAGGGATGTTAAGTTTAAATTCAAGACCGTCGACAAACGTACCTTTTAAAGTATTATCCGGTCCTTCTGTCAATTCCACGGCCTTGATTTGATGTGTTTTAGGGTTATCTTTTAATATGGCATAAAATTCAGAGTAGGTCAGCTGTTTTTGGGTCTTTAAATTCGACTTGTCCTGAACCGCCATCAAAAGTATAAAAAATCCTCCCATGATCACCCAAAACCACACATTACCGTTGGGATTCCGTACGGGACGTCCTTTTTTAACCGGTTTGCTCATATTAGGTTGTGCCATCAAATGCCTCCAGAATTAGTTCAATTAGGAATTTAATTATATAATAGGAAAAAATTAAAGCAAGGATTTCCCCCTTCGTTCCCAGGACTCGTCCCGAATGGAAACGAAGGATCAAGGCACTTTCGGAGACTGTCGTTCTATCTTCACACCATTTTGATAGGTGTCTATGTAGGCAAGATTACCGTCTCTATTATATAAACGAACAATCCCGTTAAGACGGCCGTTTTGATAAACTTCTTCGGTCATTAATTCTCCCGACTTATAATACGACTTAGAGGCGCCATTTTGCATGCCGTTCTCAATAGTCCACTGCTGTTTGAGAGCTCCGTTATCATAAAACTCCTTCATTTCTCCGCTTTTAATATCCTCCTTAAAATTAACAGTCATCCATAAATACCCCTGTGGGGCATATTCACGGCTAACACCATCTTTGAAGTTGTTCTTATAATTCCATTCCAGCCAAGGTTTACCATTCTCACGAAATTGACGGCACATGCCGTCCTTCTGGCCATCGACATAGCTGCATTCGCTTTTTAAATTGCTGCTCGGATAAAACTCGCGCACAATGCCGTTAAATTGATTATTCTTGTACTGGGCTTCAACCAAAAGTTTCCCTTCCCGGCTGAATCTTTTATTGACCCCCTCCAGATTACCATTTTTAAAATTCATGTCCCATTCCAGCTGCCCATTATTATAAAACGTTTTTGAAGGCCCGTCTTTCTGGTCTAATTTATAATTCCAAATGGCATAAAGACTGCCGTCGGCAGCATACTCTTTAGAGACCCCATCCATGTGATCATCGTCGTAGTTGATCTCGTTTTTCAGGGTGCCGTCTTCGTTATATTCACGGCTGATACCGTTGAGTTTTCCTTTCTTAAAGTTCATGGCCATTTTCAGATTTCCGTTAGGATAAAAATATTGGTTAACGCCGTCAAGGGCATCATACACATAATTCTCGGCACTTTTTGGGATCTCGTTCTCATAATATTCACGGGAGGTACCATGCAGCCGGCCGCCGATATAATTTTTCTCAAAATAGACCGAACCGTCCTCATAATAAGATTTGTATGCGCCCTGAAGCTGCCCTTCTTTATAAGAACCGACACTTAATAAATTACCGTTAGGATAATATTCACGGAAAGGCCCGTTGAGCCGGTCATTATGATAACTCTTTTCAGATTTAATTTTCCCTTCATCATAATATTCCTTGACGGTGCCGTTTAAAGGGGCCTCTTGGGCATCCGCCCGTAAAGCCCAACAGTTTAAAAGAAAAAATATAATGAGGAACTTACGCATAGGACAACTCTATAAATTTCTTAGTTTTGCTCATCATTAAGCGATGCGGCAGATGCACCGCAGAGCAACTTTTATGAGTGATCAAATCCTCAACAGCACAGATATGCTCAAAGTTCAATACTGCCGGATCACGGGTTAAGGCTTCCGCCATTAGGCGTATGATCAAGCGGCGCATAGCCGGATGCAAAAGACGCATTTGTTTTATAGTTATTTTAACTCTTTCAGAGGAAATAATAACATCTTTTTTAAATATACGGTGTGCATGGGACGATAAAAATTCATAATCATCACCGGCGGTCTTGCCTAAGTCTGATAAACAGCCGATAATTTGGGGATTGTATTCACGGGCCAATAAAGGCAACAGCTCAAGACGCACTTTATTGCGCGTATACTTAGTCTGTTGATTGGTCAGATCCGTACAATAAGGGACTTTCTTTAATTTTAAATATTCTTCGACATCCGCTCTGCCGATACCCAGCAAAGGGCGCACAAAATTGACACCTTCTATTGATCGATGCGGTAAAATCCCTCTTAAGCCATAAAAACCGCTCCCTCGCATCAGGCGCATCAATACAGTCTCAGCTAAATCATTACGGGTATGTGCCAGGGCCACGGAGTGTGCTTTGAGGCGCAGGGCGTGTTTGATAAAAAATTTAAACCTCATCTGGCGGGCACCATCTTCGGAAAGAGAGGTCGTTTTTACACCTTGCCTTCGGCCCACAGTGACCGGCACATTCAAACGCTGACACCATTGAACAACAAAGCGCTCATCATCCTGTGCCTGAGGGCGCATTTTATGATTAAAATGCACCGCGTGCAGTTGTATGGCCAGATCATGGCGCAAAGCAACCAGGGCCTGCATGAGCGCCATTGAATCGGCCCCTCCGGAAAAACCCGCCATCACAAGGCCGCCGGGATGTATTAACCTGTTATCTTTAATGAACTGAAAGATTCTTTGTTCAAAGTTCATTTGAAGTTTATTCACCTTCCAAACCGCGTTTTTCTTTTTTTGCTTCCTGATAGGCTGTATTTAACAAATCTTCATGTTTTATGTTAGGAGGGATTATTTTTAATTTTACAAAACCCATGCGCAACAGCTCAGCATTAGCCATACGGCCATCCGGCAAATAAACATACGCATAAAGATGCCCTCTTGAATCGCTGGCATCGATATCAAGCTCTAGTTTTACTTTTTTATTTTCCAACAATTCTTGCGCATAGGTCAAGGCCTGTTCCTCTAAAGATATCGTCGGTTCCACAGGTTCTTCAATAACACGCCCCTTGTCATCGAACTTAACGTACTTGCGTGGCGGCACTCCCGCAGATTGGATACCGATCAGCTTAACGCGTCTCCCATCTTCCAAAACAATCAAATCAGAAGCAGGGACCTTAACGACCAGTGCCTCAGCCTGCTTGCTAAAGGAATTAAAAAGATCATCCCCCTTGTCATTTCCCCAACAAAGAGAGCATAACCCAAAAAATATTAGCAATAAACGAGGCATCATGTATTTATTTTATTGATCCTGACAACATAGTCATACCCGATATTCTTTAATAAAATGATCCGAAAATGATTTGAGAAGTCTTTAAGCAATGATTGATAGACGGATTTACGGACAACCCCAAAAGTCACGGGCTGATGCTCGAGGAGGGCAGCCATTTTATCTTTAGAATCCAGAGTCACAATCGGATGCGGGCTAAAAAAAGGTTTGCCTCCAAAATCAACAACCGCCACGTCCTGTCCGGTATAATAGCGGATCCCGCGGGCATTGGCCTTAGATGTCAATACCGTCATACCCCCGCTTGACCGTTGCGGCACATATTCACAAGCCTCATAGGAGGACACATATCCCTCCAAATCCGAGTGAATCATAAAAGCCGTCAAAAAGATTGGGCATAAACTCATAGCCAATACATACAAAGCCGGCTCAATATGCTCTTTAAGGCTCAAGGTCATGCCGATCCCTGCAACAGCGATCAAAGATCCCGATAAAAAATACACCGGTGACTGAGAAGAAATGTAATGACGCAAAAGATGCTGTGCAGATACCGGCACAATACCAATAAAAGCCAGCATGATAAAACAGGCCCGAATGAGATTTTGGATCTTTTTACGCTGATATCCTTCTGATAAACAATTACCCAGGTAATTTCCGGTCATCAAGGCCAATGCCGGAAACAAAGGAAGGATATAGCTAGCCAACTTGGAATGGGCGATTTGAAAAACAACAAACACAACCAAAATCCAGCTCAACAGCAAATGATCCATCGACGTGACAGTGTTCTTCAGGCGCCTATACATATCCACCATAGCAGCGGCTAAAAACAGACTCCAGGGGAAAAAGCCTGCGAGCATCGTCGCAGGATAAAAAAACCAATGGTCATTTCCCTTGTGTTCCGCTGTAAGCAACCGCCGCCAGTGATCGTTGGTGAAAAACTCCTGAATAAAAGCTTGGCCGTAATGCCCGATCATATAAGAATACCACGGCAAAGTCAGCGCCAAAAACAATAAAAAACCGCCCGCAACCCACCGGTTGCGCAATAAATTGATTTGGCGCTGATACAATAAAAAAAGGATAACGATCAACTGAGGCAAAAGCCAACCCAACGGTCCTTTAGTCAAAGTGGCTAAGGCAGAAAACAGATAAAACCCTATGAAGCCCGCGCCCCGCCAGCGGCGGTCGGTAAAGCCCAGCATAAAAAGCGTCAAAGCATATAAAATAAAAACCGTAAAAATCATGTCCGTAAAGACAGTTTTCCCCATGCCGACAAAAAAAGCAGACGTGGCTAGAACCAACGCAGAAAAGAAAGCTTTACGTTCATCCTTAAACCCTATTAAACCTATGGCATAAACGGCCATGACCCCCAAGGTGCCAAACAACGCCGGAAAAAACCGTGCCGTAAAAGGATTTTCTCCCCATGCTTTAAAAGCTATTTCTATAAGCCAGAACGTCAGGACAGGTTTTTCAAACTGAGGGTGGTCAAAAATAAACGGGGTCAACCATTCATTTTTTGCCGCCATTTCTTTAGCGGTCAAAGAATAAAAAACCTCATCCGGGTCAGTGAGACTCACCAGGTTATTGCCGTATAAGAATGCGGCATAACAGATTATAAAAAGGATAAAAATACGCTTATAAAAATATGCTTGCATAGGCCAGTATTATACAGAAAAACCGAACTCAAGAAAGGATAATTAATAACTTCAGTTAAACCTGAATTATGAACAGAAAGCTCTCGCAATTTAATATCATGTAAATTAAAATATAAGAAAGTTAAAAAGATATTATTTAAACTTAAGGAGGATAATTGGATTTGTTATCAAAGCCCCACGGTCTTTATTGCCCTAATTGGAATTACTGTCCCCTTCCCTTTTTTTACGGCCATACGATCTATCTTTATGCCTATACATTGATCTTGATCCTCACTCTTATCGCCTTATCTTTAAAATTAATCATCCCCTCTCAATTTAAAGTGTCCCTATCTGCCAGCTGTCTTAACATTTCGTTCTTTGTTTTCATTCTGTTGACCATCGCACAAACTTCAGGACAACACCAGTTTCTCTTACAACGCATGAACTTATATGCTAAGAGTTCCGCCGAAGATAAAAGGCTGCTTTTATTCCCACGCACCTACCAATTTATTAAATTCACCTTAAACCACTTAAAAAACAACCATTACCAGGGAAAGTTAATAACCGATTTAGACGCCAGCATGACAGTGGAACCTTTTATGCTTCAATACTATCTTTACCCTAAGATCGACCTTTATAAAAACACAAATCAACCGGACTGTTTGATCATATTCGATAAAGTGGCCCCTGAAAAACTAGTCCCTAAGAATTTTAAAATTGTAGGTCTTTTTGATGAATACTGTTTAATCGCCACTCAAAAAAGAAATAATGAATGATCGAAAACATCCTGGGTGCTGCGTCAGGGCTGCTATTCCCCGCTGTTTTAGGCTATAGCCTCATCCTTTTGATTTTTAAAGGCCCCCTTTTTAATTCTCTTTTGACACTGGCGCTCGGCTTTGGGCTGGGGCTAGGGATCATTACTCAGTGGATGCTATTCCTTTTAGTCATCCATTTTCCTTTAACATTTTGGAACATCTATATTCCTTTGTCACTTATATTAGCAGTTCTATATCTCTTTTCACGTCATTGGAAGCAGCCGGCAACTCTTTCTTGGAAGCATTCTGAGGAAGCAAGAAACACCTTTCTGCAAAATCTGATATTCCTGTACTCTGCGGTTTTTGTCAGCTATCAACTCTATTTTATTTTTTACAATACGCTTCTCTTGCCCGTCTATACATGGGACGGGATTCTGGCTATCGTGTGCAAATCAAAATATTTATATTACAACGGCCAGCTGCCCGGGCTCAAGCTCTTCACAGGGACTTCTTATCCTCTCCATGTGGAATTAAGCCTGACATGGATGGCAATCACTCATCGTGCCTGGGACGATCAAATGATCAAAATAATTTTTCCGGTCATGTTTGTGTGTTACTTGGTCATTCACATTTATTTTCTGAAATATTTTACGAACAGACAATGGGCCGCGGTCGGAGCCGCACTTCTGTGTTCGGCCTGTTTCCTGGATTTTCATGCGACGATCGAGTACCGCGCTATTTTTCTTTTATATTACAATATAGTCCCCGTTCTTCTATTGATATTCTGGCATAAACAACGTCATGATGGTTTTCTGCTGTTGGCGGGACTTTTGGCGGGGTTTTCAACGTTCACGAAGCTAGAAGCCACCGGGCACAGCCTGATCTACATAATTTTATTATGGATCCTGCTAAATAACCTAAAATTACCCCTACGGGAAAAATTTCAAAAATTCATAAGATTCTTTCTGCCTATGTTGTTGATCTATCTTTTTTTCGTTACTATAAAAAGGACCCTCCATTTTTCTTTCATGGAAGGTCGTGAAGCCCTTTTGATTCCAGTCAATTATTTTGATCGTCTCAGGCAAATGATCAAAGGATTTGCTTACAATTTTTATTTTAGCACGAACTGGAACATCCTATGGTTCATTCTAACGGTCAGTTTTATAAAGAATGGACATAGGATCAAAGACTGTTTCACGACCCTTATCTTGACGGTCACTCTTGGGATGTATATAGTTCTTTACATCGGGGTAGGATTACTGACACAGGCTTATGCGCAGCTCTTTTGCCTTGAGAATCTTTCGCGTGCTATTCTGCACTTTTTTCCGCTAGTACCGCTTCTGATCGTCCTAACCAACTTCGACGGCTCAAAAACCAAATAAAGTGGCGGCGAGTGGATTTAAACCACTGACCTGTCGGGTATGAACCGAATGCTCTATCAGCTGAGCTACGCCGCCAAAACTCAATCTCAAGGAAAAATAATTCTAGTCGAGAAGAAAAGGATTAGCAAGTAATTTTTACCACTTCCCTGACTTACGTCTAGGGGCGGTCTTAAACACCTTAAGAGAATCCAGAGATTTTTGGATACTTTTTCGGGACACCTGCGAACTTTCAAGTTTGCCGTTTAAGTATTTTTCATAACCGGACAGATCCAGAAGGCCGTGTCCGCTTAAATTAAACAGAATGACTTTCTGTTTGCCCTCTCTGGTGGCTTTTTTTGCTTCTTCTATAACGCAGGCTAACGCATTGCTGGTTTCCGGTGCGATAATAAACCCTTCGGTACGTGCCCACAAGATCGCAGCTTCATAACTATGCAGCTGGTCAACCGCATGCGGCCGCATGAGCCCTTCGACAATGGCCTGACTGACCAGAGGAGCCATACCGTGATAACGCAAGCCTCCGGCATGAATGGCGGGAGGAATAAACTTATGGCCCAGCGTATACATAGGAAGAAGCGGTGTCATTCCGGCCACATCACCAAAATCGTAGGCGAACCGTCCTTGTGTCATCTTAGGGGCGGCCTCGGACTCAACCGGAATAATATCTATCTTCTGGCCATGGATCTTATCACAGGTAAATGGAAACGCCAGCCCGGCAAAATTACTACCGCCGCCGGCACAACCGATGACGACATCCGGCTTTTTAATACCTATTTTTTTAAGTTGTTTCTGGGCCTCGAGGCCGATGATGGTCTGATGTAAAAGAACATGATTAAGCACGCTGCCCAAAGCATAGCGGGTTTTCCCGGATTTGTCCAAAACAGCTTCCTCGACCGCCTCACTAATGGCGATCCCCAAACTTCCCGGAGTATCCGGCATCCGAGCTAAAACATCACGGCCGGTCTGTGTTTGTTGGGATGGGCTGGCCACACAATTCCCGCCCCAGATCTGCATCATAACTTTACGCATGGGCTTCTGGTCAAAACTCACCCGCACCATATAGATCTTGCATTCAAGCCCGAGCAGGTGGCATGCAAAAGATAAGGCTGTCCCCCACTGCCCGGCACCGGTTTCGGTTGTTAATTTCTTAATCCCGGCCTGTTTGTTATACCAGGCTTGCGCCACCGACGTATTGGTCTTATGGCTTCCGGAAGGCGATACGCTTTCGTCCTTGTAATAAATCTTAGCCGGTGTTTTAAGGTAGCGTTCAAGATGTATAGCCCGACGCAATGGGGAAGGGCGCCAGCGGTAAAGGATAGCGGCGATCTCTTGTGGGATATCGATCCAACGTTTTCGGCTGATCTCCTGTTCGATAAGATTTTTAGGAAAAACCGCTTCCAGCATTTGCGGGCTCAAAGGCTTCCCATCGGGCGTTAAAGGCGGCAGCATAGGTGTCGGCAGGTCAGCGGCCAGGTTATACCATTTTTTGGGCATCTGAGAATCATTTAGGAAAATTTTAGTTTGATCCATCAATTAGAAACCTTTCTCTTGATTGAGGCAGAATGAATTACTTATTCGTTTCCAGTTTAACCACCAACTCATCTGCGGTACGACCGTCTTGCGGGTAATTAACGATATGAAAATTGAGGTCTTTCAAAGTCTTCAAGCTTACCCCTTGGCTCTTTTCCTCAATGATCTGACAGATCATTTGGGCTGTTAGGTTGACATGTTCTTTTTTGGTGTCCGGCAAAATAATATAGACCCCGTTTTTCCCCAGCACAATCTGATCTGACACTCCCAAAAGGTGATTTTTAATCTGAGAGGTAAGATGAGTCAGCGATTCCTGGGGCTGTTGGCCTAACCCAAATATTTTATAACCTATCAGGGCAAACGAATTATATTTCTTTATTTGCTCACCTAAACAAACGATCAAGTTCAAGTAATCTTCTTCAAGGATATTATATTTAGGCAGCGTAAAAATAAATTTTGTGCCTTCCTGAAGAACGCTTTCCACATGGATCTTTCCGTCATGCCGTTCAATGATCTCTTTGGCAATGACAAGTCCTAAACCTGTTCCTTTCATGCCCGGGCCCGACTGTCTGCCGATCTGGTCGAATTTTGAGAACAATCGCGGCAGATCTTTAGGAGCAACCCCGATCCCTGTGTCCCTGACCGTGCACTTGACAGAAGATCCTTCGTCGATGACGGAGATCTCGATATAGCCTTTTTGAGTAAATTTATAGGCGTTTGCAACCAAGTTATTCATCACCTGAATAATTCTTTGTTTATCGGCCAAGATATACATCTTTTGGTCCGGGACATCAAATTTAATTTGCAAGCCTTTCTTTTCTGTTTGGGGAAGAAAATTAAAAACAACTTCTTCGATCAAATCAATAATATCCACTTTTTCTTTATATATTTCAATTTTACCTTTTTCAATTTTAGAAATATCTAAAAGATCATTGATAATCCTGATCAGGTAATCAATGTTCGTCAGCGAAGTGTTTAAATATTTATTTTGTTTTTCATTGATATCTCCCAGCAAGCCGTCCACGATCTGGCTGATGCTTTCACGAATGACCGTTAAAGGAGTACGCAACTCATGTGAAACGATATTAACAAAATCATCCTTGATCTGATTCAACTTCTCTAATTGCGCATTTTTATTCTCCAGCTCTTTATAAAGAAGTTTGATCCCTTCGTTAGTTTTCTGAAAGGCCCATTCATAATCATCCTTGATCTTTTTAAGCCTGAGCTGGACCGCGACCCTAGCTTTCATATCTTCCGCCACGATCGGTTTATTGATAAAATCAATGGCTCCCATCTCAAAACCTTTTAATTTATCTTCTTTATCCGATGTTGAGGAAACAAGGATGACCGGAATATCCCGAAAGGTATTTTTGTGGATCTCTTGCAAAAAAGAAAACCCGGTTTTATCCGGCAGATAAATATCTAATAAAACAAGATCCGGCGCGTCGCCTTCAAAAGCCGCTTTAGCATCGATATAAGAGCCGACACTTCTAACCTCAAAATGCTCATTCATTTTTTTCAATAAATCCGCTAACAACACCCTGTCGCTCGGATTATCTTCGACGACTAAGATCTTAAATTTATTGAGTTTCATACGATCCAACGCCATGATTTAAGGCTCCATAAGACCTTTGAGGGCATTAATTAAAGGCGCTCCGTCAGTGGTTTTAACACAAAAATCATCTGCGCCTGCAGTCCTGGCTTTGCTTGCATCCACGGCATCAACAATACCCGTATAGATGACAACTTTTAAATTTTCGTCTATTTCCTTTATTTTTCTGCAAAGCTCAAAACCGTCCATATCCGAAAGTATAGTATCCAAGACCGCGATACATGCCGGCTTTAACTCATTAGCTTTATCAACTCCCTCTTTCCCGTTCTGGGCAAAAACAAGGTCAACTCCGAGCCCGGCCTTGCGGACCGCCTCCTGGACAATGACCCGATCATCTGTATTAGCATCAACAACAAGCAATTTTAGCTTACCGGTCATTTCACAAATCCCTTTCTATTTCAAAAAACCTTTATAGATCCTAATTTTTTTAGACATCTAATATAACATGAATAATAATCCAAAGCAGGCAAAAAAGTCAAAAACTAAAAGTCTGGACTCAATCGAACATCATCAATAAGGGCATCTTCCCCGTCGCAAGAAGGAGAGGTCAATAAACTAAGCCTTACGTCTCCTCCTCCATGATTTTCAAACCTAATAATGACGGTCTGCCCTTTATATTTAGAAAGATCGACTTTTTGAGCATTCCACTCCCCGCTATAAATTTTTTCATAAACCGTTTCTTGGCCTGAGGGGCTTTTGATGACGACTTTTAAAAGGCCGTCGCTCCATTTTTTCTCTAATTCACTGAACAGAGCACTGTGTCGTGAAAACTGCAATACTATTTTATCCCATGGGGGCATTTTCACCTTTTTTTCGATTGAGCTATACTTATCCCCTGCCCAATTGCAAGCCGGAAGATCAACCGACCCCTTATGTCCGAAGGCATCTGCCTTCCAAAAAACCTCCACGTCCCAGTTATCCGAAGAGCCCTTGACCCAACCGTCAAAATTTTGATCAAAACTCCATACTGTCCTAGGATCGGCCGTCTGTCCTTCGGCATTAGTCACAGGAGGCATAAAATGCATATCCGTCTTAAGGGTAGCTGGAAGTGTGTCATGAGATTTGATCGTGACGGCAAAAATATCAGAAAAAGGCAGGTCAGCAAGCCAGCTGTCCATGATTAAAAGGTCTCTAACGGGCTGGGTGGGTCTTGGGTTAACAAACCAGATATGGTACATGCTACAATCTTTACGAACAGGGTTATTGCCTATAGCTTTAATTTGCCCCCCACCTTTCGACCATACAACTGTGGGCAGGTGAAACCAATCCCAGAACACAGGCACCGACAGCTTTTTATAGGCGCCATCCTGATAGACAAAGAGTGCGGTTACGGTGGCATAAAAATACTTATCACCGTAATAGTGCAGCAAAGCATCATGCTCGTAGCTATTGCTAAAATTACCCGATGCCAAAAGGTGGATTTCATCAAGCTTCATGCCGGAGCGTATAGGGATTGCAAAAATATGATTATCCTGAAGATCCAACCTCCCATAATCCTGCCAGTCAGGCGCCCCTTTGACCAAAAAATCAACCCCGTCGCAGGTTAAATACTTCCTCATGAATTTATTAGCTCCGGCCCCGAGGGCCGCGAAGCTCTCCCTGGAATTCTTAGTTAAAAAGTAAAAATCCCCCTGGGATTCCCACTGAGAAATAGCCTCCCCATGAGCATTCCAGGAAAACGAAAACATAATAATAAACAACAATTTCTTCATAGCATTAACGGACAACTTCAACATCGATGATCCGGGCTTTCTGATGAATTTTAGTATCCAAAACTGATAACCGGCGACTATAAAATCTCATGGCATAGGTAAAAACGATCAATAAGGACAACTGGCCTGCGATATCCCAAGATCCTTTGAACCCGGCCCCTAAAAGAGCCATGGGCGCCAAAAACTTAAAAAGAAAAGAAAAGAGAATTCCCCAAAAACCAAGAACCCTGATCACAAAAAGAAAAGACATCATCCATGTGGTGACACCCAGAACATTGGACATCAAAATGGAATACCTGCACAGATGGGGCCGATATTTTTTAATAAAAGACAAGGGAAGAACAAAACACAAAAAAAGCAAGATCAAGATTGCAGAAACGATCCCTAAAAACGGCAGCACCAATTCTGCGGCTTTCGCCACCCCCCAAAAGAAAACTAAACCAATAAAAACGATTCCCGCAATAAAGAAAAGAAATACGCCAATCCCTTTTAGGCCGCTATACATTTTTATCATTTTTTCTCGCAGGCTGTGGTCTAGATTTCTCAAGCCAGAACAAAACTTCGTTTTTAAATTTTTCTATATCCGAACCCTTACCGATAAACCCGTTCATCCCTGCGGAAAAGCATTGATCATCAGTTCCATCGAAAACATTTGCTGAAACCGCAACGATTAAAACGCTTTTATCAATAAATTCCCTTATTCTCCTTGTCACTTGAAAGCCATCCATCACAGGCATCCTAAGGTCCATAAAGATCAGGTCATACTTATTTGCCTTAACTTTTTCCAAAGCCTCCTGACCGTCAGATGCCAAATCAAGGCTGCATCCGTATTCTTCCACCATGAGCCTCATGTAGTACTGATTAGCATCATCATCTTCGACATACAAAATCTTCTTACGATTGGTCCCAAGGGTCATTCTTAAGTCCTAAGCTTTATCAAATTTTAATGTAAGTATAAATTCACTTCCTCGGCCAATTTCAGATAAGGCAAGAATATCACCGCCCAATAGGGAGACTATTTTTTTTACAAAATACAATCCCAAACCCACCCCATCATAGGCTTTCCCTTCATAAAATTCATGAAACCTTGTAAACGATTCGAAAATAAAAGGAAGCTTGTCGGCGGGGATACCGATACCCGTATCTTTCACGGAGACCCTCACCCGATATTGATCCGATTGTGACGGTTCTGGATAAGGAGCAACAGTCACCTTGATCTGTCCTTGTGGGGTATATTTGACAGCATTACTCAACAAATTATCAATAATCTGCTGCACCCTCAGCGCGTCTCCCTTCAAAGCCGGGATTGTTCCTTTGACCTCCAGGGATAGGATCACATTCTTTGGCCCTAACTCGATGCGGGCCGCTTCAATAGAGCTCTCTAACAATTTATAAAGATCCAATTTCTCATATTTAAGCTCTATTCTTCCGGATTCTATTTTAGAGACGCTTAAAATCTCTTCGACCATGGTCATAAGGTGTCGGGCCCTCTGATTAATATAATAAACACCCTTGCGATACTTTTCCTCTAGCTCCATAGAGTTTAGGGTATCGGAAAACCCGAGGATAGCGTGTAAAGGAGTGCGCAAATCATGGGAAATATTCATCAAAAATTCCGTCTTATATCTATTGGCCGCCTCGGCCTTCTCTTTGGCAAGCCGCAAGTCTTCTTGGGCCTGCTTACGTTGTGTAATGTCGTGCATAAAAACAAAAATCTTATCTTTGGCGCTTTCTATAAAATTACAGCTGGCTTCAATATCAATAATTCTGCCGTCTTTACATCTATGCTTGGTCTCAAAGCGAACAGGCCCTGTCTCGAGGATCAGCCGTATCCGTTTTTGAACTGCTTCCTCTGATTCCAGAGCATCAACATCTTTGACCCCCATCTTAAGCAGTTCTTCGCGACAATAGCCTATCATCGAACAATAAGCCCCATTGACGTCAATAATTCGCCCGTCTATATCAACCAGATAAAAGCCCTCCATAGCTGTCTGGAGAATGGCCTTATGTTCCTCTCCCGCCATCTTACGCTCAGTAATATCTTGAGCAAAGCCGGATGTCCCTAAAATTTCGCCGGAAGAATCCATCACTGGGGTCTTAAAAGTCTCATACAATCTTCGAAACCCCTGATCTTCGATCAATTCTTCGCCTCTAAAAGGCTTCCCTGTTCTCATGACCTCGTTATCGTCAGCGCGGTATTTCTCGGCAAGTTCCTTGGGCCAGATATCAAAATCTGTTTTCCCGATAACGTCCAGAACATTGTCATGCCCACATCCATGCGCGAACTTGCGATTAATCGCAAGGAATCTCCCTTCCTTGTCCTTAAACCACACCATGCCCGGCAGATTCTCAATAATGGCGTTGCGAAAACTGCTCTCACGCATCAATGCCGCTTCGGCGAGTTTTTGGTCTGTAATAATACGACAATTGATCACCACCCCCTTAATATCGGGATTATCCAGCTGATTTGTGCCCCAAGCTTCCAAATAAACCCAGCCACCATTTTTATGTCTATGCCGGTATTGAATTCCGCCGCCTTCTCCCTTGGTGATGATATCCAGAAAAGTATCCTTGACCTTCTTCTGGTCGTCAGGATGGATCATCTCTTCGATGACAGAGATATTCAGCAGTTGCTCGGGCTGAAAACCGAGTGTGTGGATCACAGATTTGCTGACATACCGCTGGATTCCATCAGCATCGAGAATAACGATATTATCAAATGAATTTTCGAGGAGCTGATCGAACCAGCGCTCTCTTGACCTGAGCAGGTCATTACGCCGCAGATTAATCAAGACATCCCGACGAATAAAAAAATAAAGCAGGATGGCCGTAATAAATACAAATATAAAGCCTTTAAATAAGGAGATAACGGTGATGATTTGCGGGTCATGAACAAGCGAGCCTAAGAGCGTATCGGAAAAGTAAATCCAAAGAAAGCTCACGACCGCATAAATGAGAACGATCCGAAAAGGCCCTAGTTGAAAAAACCAGCGTTGTTTTTTCATATGGGATATACCGCAAGAGAAGGCGAAATTCCATCGTTAAATCCCTCTCTTGCAAAGATACAATACTTTAATCTTTTTGTCGTCGATAATCAATAGATTTATTGATTACGCTTTCTATCCGATTCTATTAAAGGCCCCTCAAAACGTAATTCGGGTGTAGCCTTCGCTCTTATTTTATTCCATGTTTATTAAAACAGCTTGTATATTCTTTATCCATCACGGCAATATGGGCCTTAAGCCAGTTCCAAATGAATTCTAATAATTCCATATCCATAACAGCTTCACCCTTATTGTGCTTTTGAACGAAGCCCAATATCTTAATTTTAAAATCCTTATGTTTCCTGCGATGATTTTCGTATCCGGGAAAATTAAACATTTCCATATACTTCTCTTCAGTGTCAAAGTGATAAACAGTGTAATCAGCTAATTGTTTGAGGACATCTCCCATAACCCTTTCATCCCCATAATCCATGACTGTAGAAATCAGTTCATTAATAATGCTAATCAGTTTTTTATGCTGGTCATCTATCTCAACTAACCCGACACTATAATCATCTTTCCATATAATTATTTCCATACGCCCCCCTTTTTACAAATTAAAACTAAAAATACTCCTTTAAGCTCATTTTTTAGACAACACGCCTAATTGGGCCAGCACAGCCGGTAATTCATCGCCCGTAAGGCCGCGCACATCACGTACCGCTGCTGCCGGATTCTTGGAGGCCCCTGCAAGCGCGTCCAATAACTCTTTAAGATAGAGTGCCGCATCTGAACCCGGTTTAGCCTGACTCAATTTTTCTTGAACAATTTTAACTCCTTGCTGGCAACGCACAACCAGCCCGTCAAAGGCTTGATCACTGCCATTAACCGCCCCAGCTTCGGCTTTTGCAGCACTCTGGCGGTCACTGGTCAACTCATGCGCCAGATCGCCGGCAGCTGCATCATTATGCCCCATGGAAGCACCGGCAATCAATTCCGGCGGTTTTAATCCGCTGGCCATGACCTTACCTAAGCCCGGCGAAGCCTGAGCGATAGTACTCAAAGCCGCATCATTGCCCGCCTTATAAGCCATCAGTTGCGAGCGAATTTTATTAGCATTCGCTGAAGCGTCCTGGGGTGAAGGTGCTATTTTACCGGCATTGTTCTCAGAAGTTGCTTTTGCAGTCTCATAGGCCTGTCCCATCAAGGACTGGACCTTATCCAAAAATACCTGGGTCTTCTTTTCTTTTGTCGCCGCATCATCACCGAGTTCAAAAACACCGGCCTGTTCAGGAGTTTTATGGGCCTTCAAACCCTCAACCTGCGCCTTCAATTGAGGATCAGCGATGGTGATCTTAGCAGCCTCGGCCGCTTTGACAGCGCTCTTGCCTATGGTGTGCAGATCCTTGGGATGCCCATTACCAAGCCCGGCTCCGGCGGCTTTGCCGGCATTAGCTAATACAGCCCCTAAAGGATCGTCGGTTGTATGGTTCGATGAAGATGTCCACTCAACGCCGCCTTTGGTGCCAAACTTATCGCTATGCGGCAATGTGCCAAAAATAACCTCCGCATCAAAGGAACTGCTACCCGGTTTGTCCTGACCAAAACCCGGCTTCCAGACAGTAGAATCCGTCGTATTATCGACCCATCGGTCACCGTATTCATCAATACTGTGACCCCGCTCCTTCATGGCCTCAACGTAAGCTTTCCCTTTCTGATACGATTCATGAGAGGTAACTCCTTGAGGCGTAAAATCCATGTCGCTGGCCGCTGTTTCAGGATTACTTCCAGTAGGTTTAATATCCCTGTTATCAATGCCTTTTTCTTTCATCTCAGGGGTAGGCTCTGTCGCCTCAAACCCAAGCTCTTTCATCACCTCCAAATGTTCCTGAAGGCGTTTTTCATCCTTCTTATATTTTTCTGTGATCTCACTCAGGTCCTTATTGTACTGTTCCTTAGCGCTCTGGGAATCTTCGCCTTTATGAATTGCCTCCTCGGCTTTTTGTTTAGCCGCTTCCATCTGGGCGCTCATTTTCTGACGCTGTTCCTGAATAGCATATTTTTTGTTAACAGCGTCCTTGGCCTCCGGCGTCTGGGCATTATTAAGTTCTGCCTGATAACGCTCTTCAGGGGTCTTAAAGTCATACTCCTTGATCCTTCCTTCCCCCGCACGTGCGACATTTTCCGGCGCCCTGTTCACGTTTGCTTCTTGATGTGCCGCAGCTAACTCAGCCTTGGCGTTTTCAAGACCATGCGTCAAAGCTCCCATAACAACATTAGTACCTATAGATTTAAGAGCTCCGCTGACAGCGCCCCATGCGCCGCCCGGCTTGCCTGTATCCGGATCTATTTTTGTAGCCCCTTCATATGCCGACATCACAGCGTCGGCTTCTGTGCTGACGCCGCGTATCACAGCCATAGTTGCACCTTTAACCCCATCCTCAACATATCCGCCGACGCCTGAATACCCTAAGGCCAATGATCCCATGGTAGACGGTGACCACAATGTCGCTAAGGTTACAGCAGTGCCCGCAGAAGATTCAACATCCTCTGCCGCTTCAATACGGCGGTCCCACATTTTGACCTTTTCATCTTCTGAAGCCATTTGCTGCTGACCCTGATTGACCACGGTATCTTTTAATTCACTGTAAATAGACGATAATTTTTGCAATCTATCCGGTGAATTGATCGCCTCCGATATGCGCTGCTGCAATCCCTGGCGAAGATCGCCCCCCTGAGCTCCTGAAACCATATCCGCAACCTGTGGGATACTGGCCAGGAGTTTGTCCTCGCTCGCGACCATAGCAACTTCAGCCTTAGCACTATTGATCAGCGCCTCATGCTGAGTCTGGTCCCATTCTGTAGGAGTATGGACAATGGTCCCCGTACGCAAACTTTTAGCGATGTCTCGCTCCGATTGGGCATTGGCAGAGATCTCCTGGGCCCTTTTAAGTAATTCATTCTTACGGCTGGGGTCTGTTTCTTTATCAGCGTCCGCAGCCCAGCGGTCAGCATTCATTTGAATTTGTTTGGCCATAGCCATATGTTCGGCGACCGACTCATCAATGACCTTAGGGTCATTTGCCGGATCAACCGGCGCAGGCTTACTGCTGCTATTTTTTTTGGATGTTTCAACTCCGGGGGCCATGACCACTTTTTCTTTTGGCTCGGAAGAGTCACTGCCATCAGCAGGTTTTAACTGGGCTGCCGCTGCGATTTTATTGGCGATCTCCACCCAATCACAAGCCTCTTCTACTCTCAAAAAATTACTAAACTCAACCACCAGCGCTCCATCCGGAAACGTTTTTCCCGTCAAGTCTAGGGAACGGACATTCGCATATACAAGACGGATGCGTTCGGTGTCGTCAACAGGTTTTTGCTGATAGAGCACTAAAGCAGGATTATCGTAATCAAATTTCTTGATAAATTCTTTGACTTCCTGATTGGCCGCGCCCGGATAAAAACATTTATGACTCGTAGACACTCCATGAAAATTAATAATGGTCATCCCATCTTTAGAAAGTTCGCCACTCGCTTCAAAAAGATGCTGGTCCGGCCAAACGGCATGCCCCGCTCCATTTATATAAGAAGAGTTACAAACATTATCAAAATGAGGTGTCTTAGAACTATAAGTAAATGTAGTATCTTTCCAATGTAATTCGGATTCAGGGACATTATTATCACCTATCGCAACCACATCTCCGCCAACGGTAGACTGGCCTGTTTTGATGCCGGCATATTTGATCTTATTTAGCAATCCCCAGATACCCTCATCGCCTTGAAGAGCCTTCTGATGACGTGTATGAGCCGCACACCTAGCTGCCAGAGGATTAGGGGGATTGCCTAAAGAATGGATACGCCCTGCCAATTCATCGATCAAAGCGCGTGCCGATTTTACTTTTTTATACTTGGCCTCGGCGATGATTGCAGATGCGCTGGACGGGTCTGCAGATACGATCACATCTTGCATAGCCGCCCCCAATCCGGGCACCTCTTTGTCCAATTCATTGACAGCTACCAGCATTTGGTCGAGCAAAGGAACAATCTGCTGAAAATAATCCAAGGCCGCTTTATTAGGAAAATCAAAAAACGGGGCCCAAAATGAATTAAAAGTGTTTTCTCCGTCTTTAGACATCCGTCCATAAAACATTCTCAAATCCTGCATGGTGTGCCGCAGCAGAGCTTCATACTGACCAAGATTCGCAACGCTTAAGGGGCCATTGGCCGACGAAGCGCCCTTTTCCCATGGGGTTCCCGCGACTGACAGATCTGCCTCTTTACACGCGTCACTGCTGGCATATCCACTAAACGGATTTAATACCTGTTTAGGAAGGGATAGACCTCCCAGCAGAGCCACTTGCTTTTGAGCGGCTTTATTCCCTGGATTGATGCTGGTCATTTTTTGAAAATCATCCATAGCCTCCTTAGTCTGCCCCTTAGCTTTAAAAGCTAACCCCCGTCTTAAATAGACATCTGCCCCTTTCTGATTGGGATACAAACCTAGGCACTGGTTATAATCCTTAATCGCTGCATCATACTCCCCTTTCCCATAATAAGCGTCCGCGCGAACAGCATACGCAGAATAATATTTCTGTTTAATTTCCAGCGCATGATTGGAATCATCAATAGCCAAATCATACTTTTTTGCCTTTTGATAGCCCCAAGCCCTGTCCACATACGCTTGAGCGTCATGGGGAGCCAGTTTTAATGCCATATTTTGATCGGCAATATCATTGTCATATAACCCTATAAATCCTTCAGCATTCCCACGGTTCTTATAGGCTGACACATAATCCGGTTTTAGTTTTATGGCCATATCAAAATCTTCAATGGCTTTTTTGCACAATTTCTTTTTCTTTTGATCGTACAGTGCCACCCCTCTCACGTTGTATGCTCTGGCATAATCCGGTTTGACCCGGATAGCTTCGGTGACGTAAGCCACGGCCTCATCATATTTCATTTCTTTAATGGCGGCTAAACCCTTATTTAAAAGATCGCGTGCAGGGCCGGTGACATCATCATGGGCAAGCCCAAGGGGTTGAAAGAATAAAAGCAGCCCACAACAAATAGTAGCGGCAATAATTCTTGAATATTTATTTGGATTTCTTACCATACGCATACTTCGGGGAATTTAAATCTGGGTTATGATGTGGCGTTATTTAAAAAACGGAGAGGGTGAGATTCGAACTCACGGCCCCTTGCGAGGCAACGGTTTTCAAGACCGCCGCATTCGGCCACTCTGCCACCTCTCCTACCAAAACATGACTATCTCAAATAAATCCAGAAAAGGTGAGGTGTTGTCCCTGCGCTTGTTTTCGAAGAAAACTGCAGGGGCCACCTCTCCTATCAAAGCATGACTATCTCAAATACCTCTCCTGCCGAATCAAACAGAAGAATCCACAAAAAGGGCTTTCCAAATCGATTTATAAAAATGGCCGGTTTGCGCGCAAATGGCTTTAATAAAACCCACCAGCGAGTATTCCCCAACAGCCCAAGCCAAAAGCAGGGATATAAAAAACAAGCTCACAATAAGGACAACTCCAAAGGTGCACAGATAATGAGCCTTTAAAAAACTGTTGTCGGCCGTATAGATTTCACGCGCTGTTTGGACAACATGCATAGCCAGCCCAAAAGCAATAGCAAATAAAAAAACGGGTTGCAGCGAAACATGTCCGAGTGCTAGAAGAATTTGATAAACTATAATCAATACAACGGAATAAACAGGTATTAAAAAACCTGCGGGTTTGAAAAAGGTAAAAAGGTTTTCAATCTGAGTTTTACCAAAAGCATAGACATCTTTAAAATCATAGACAAAAAGATTTAGCCCCACATAAATCCCAGCGCCCCATAGCAGACATCCCTCCTTGGCCGCCGGAAGCAGCAGGATTTGATGCCAAAAAGCCAAAACTGAAACGAAGATCAAAGGCAAGGCCGCCAAAAACCCAAAAATTTTTAAAATGCTTGCCACAAAATCTTTCACAGCAGCTCTCAGTCTCTGTTAACGGTGTGTAATTCGCTCTTGGCCCCCCATCAAGGGACGCAGAGCTTCGGGGACCAACACATCCCCATCAGGTGTCTGATAATTCTCAAGAATGGCGATCATTGTGCGCGGCAGGGCAACCCCTGAACCGTTTAAGGTATGCACAAACCCTTTCTTCTTGCCGTCTTTCCCTTTGTAGGAAATATTCCCTCGCCGGGCCTGGAAATCTTCAAAATTCGAACAGGAAGACGCTTCCAGCCATTTATCCAAACCGGCAGCATAGACTTCGATATCGTAACATTTAGCCGCGGCAAAACTCAAGTCCCCGCTGGCAAGCATCAAAACCCGATAAGGAATTTTCAATAATTCAAAAATACGGCAAGCATTCCCCAAGAGGGACTCTAATTCCTGATAGGAATTAGACGGATCGACAAATTTGACCAGCTCCACCTTATCAAACTGATGGATACGCACAAGGCCTCTGGTATCTTTGCCGTAAGACCCCGCTTCCCGTCGAAAACAAGTCGTATACGCCGTATAATACAACGGCAGTTCCTCTTCATTGAGCATTTCATCACGATGGATATTGGTCACAGGAACTTCGGCCGTGGGGATCAGGTAAAGGTCATCCGCCTGCAGATGGTACATGTCCTCTTTCATTTTAGGCAGCTGGCCGGTAGCGGTCATGGAAGCGGCATTGACAACAACAGGAGGCGACATCTCAACGTAGCCATGCTGGGTAGTATGCACCTCCAGCATAAAATTGTATAAAGCACGCTCCAGCCGGGCGCCCTGACCTTTGTAGAGGATAAAATTCGAACCGCTCAACTTGGTCCCCCGCTTAAAATCGATAATATCCAGATCTTCAGCAATTTCAATATGGGTTTTAGGTTTAAACGCAAAGGCGGGGGCTTCTCCCCAGCTGGCTATGACCTGATTGGCTTCAACACCGCCTCGAGGCACGGAATCGTGCGGGATATTGGGGATAGCCAAGAGGATGTTTTGGATCTGCTCATCCATGAGCTTGACCTGCGGCTCCAAAGCGTCAATCTCTGCGGCGATCCCTTTCATCGAGGCAATGGTGGACTTGGGGTCTTGTTTGTCCTTGATTAAACGGCTGATATCATTATTAGCGGCATTCTTTTTAGCTTTGAGTTCATCGATCTTGACGATCAACTGACGACGGCGCAAGTCCAGCTGCAGGAGCCCGTCTAAATCGACGGAAACGCGTTTGGCCGCTAATCCATCCTTAACCTTTTGAGGATTTTCTCGAATAAATTTAAGATCCAGCATATGGCCTGTCTTTAAGGATCACATCAATTTGTTTTAAGAGTAATTTGACCGAAATCGGCTTAGCTAAATAATTCTCACCTTGTTCATAACAATTAATGACCTGGTCCGGGGCCGTCATACCGGTCAGATATAAAACCGGGATATTCTCGGTCTCATTATGCGCCTTTAAAAGCTTACATAATTCAGGCCCTTTGATATCCGGTAAATTATAATCAAGGATGATCAAATCAGGCTTCACTTCTTTAGCCATCTTAAGACCGCTTTGACCGTCATTGGCTTTGAAGGAAACATACCCGCCGCGCTCAACCGCCGCGCAGATCAGGCGTTGATCAACTTCAGTATCTTCAATGACAAGGATCCTGATATTTTTACTGGCTCTTTTAGGCTTCAAGAAAGAAAAAATATTTTTGTCCATCTTGGGGTATATCGTAACGCAGGGATACCGAGGTGTCAAATCAAAAGGGTGATAAATCAAATATATTATTCGAAGTGCCCGGCGATATTTTAGGCGACGTTTGTACGGCAGCCCCCGTGGCCTATCAGCTTCCGGAGCCTTTAGGCCTCTGCCCTACAAACACGTGGGCACCCGAATAACATATAAAATACTATTGTGCCCCATAGGCCTTAAGGACTTTATCAGCGATCAACAAACGGATGTTTTGGTTTAAACAGCGCACTCGTTCATACCAACGCTCGTTCTTACCCTGTTCAGTGGGCATGGAAACAAATAATCCTTTTTTGCCCTGAACGACCCTTAACCCCTTGATCAAAAGCGCATCATTGATCCCAAGGTCCACAAACGCTTTGACAGGGCTATCTTGTGCTAGACGGTGAATCTTGACTATTTTAACATCAAGCATTTCTTGAGACATCAGTCACCTCCGTTTATACAAAAATTCTCAAATAAACGATGCCCCAAGCATAAACTAATATTGATTATTTGTCAATATATATTTTGATGAAAGATAAAATATATTTGACCCTGCGAAATTAGCTTGTAAATTCATCAATAAATGTTAAGCTTTAACTATACATTATCACCCTAATAACCAAAGGAACCCCCTCTATGTATATAGGAGAAAAACTTCACGCACTGCGCAAGTCTAAAAGAATATCACTAACCGAACTTTCTTTAAAAAGCGGCGTTCAGATGGCGACCTTAAGCCGCATTGAAAATAAGAAAATGGTGGGCACGCTCGAGTCCCACATGCAAATTGCCAAAGCCCTTGGGATAGACGTCACCGAACTCTACCAGGGACTGGCTCACAGCAACGCCTTAATCGATCTTCGCCCGGACAAAAATACCGATGTCTTTACCCGCAGCGAACAGGCCTCTTTCGAGATTTTAACCAAGAATGTCATGAACAAAAAAATGATGCCCTCTCTAGTCCAAATTAAAGGCGGCGGCAAGACTCATAAGGAACAAAACCAAGGCGGATCTGAAAAATTTATTTTTATTCTGGATGGCCGTGTCGAGGTCAATGTCAATAATCAGACCTTCATGCTGCAAAAAAACAGCACCCTTTATTTCGATGCCTCCCTGCCTCATTATTATCATAATACCGGCAAAGCAGATGCCAAGCTCATCTGTATAGGGACGCCTGTATCTTTATAAAACTCATGGCTAATCCTAAAATCCTCATTTGCGATGAACAAGAAGAGGTCCGTGAATCTTTAAAATCCATTCTGGCAGATCACTATGAACTGATTACAGTTGACTCCCCATCCATGGCTGTTGATATTTTGTCCCACACCAAAGACATCAAAGTCATGCTTTTGAATATTCTTATGCCCCTCACCGAGGGACCGGACGACTTAAAGGAAATAAAAAAGAAATTCCCTCAGTTGAGGGTGATTATGGTGGGCGGGCATAAATCAGCCCAAATCACTGTCCCAGGCGCAAACGGGCACATCGTTAAACCATTTAAACCACAAGAAATATTGGATCTGCTTAAAAAGCACATAACTCCACTGCTCTAAAGCTCGCCTTTATAAAAAAGCTCTACCAAAGCATCAACCGGCTTGCGGTCGAACTGTTTGTTAATCCCCTGCTGGATTTCGAGAATGGCTTTATCCTTACTAAAACCTTTTCGATAGGGCCTGTCGGTAGTCATGGCATCAAAAGCATCTGCCACTGCGATAATAGCCGCGATGATGGGAACGTCCGCTCCTTTGAGCCCCTCGGGATATCCTTTAGCGTCATAACGCTCATGATGATATTTAACGCCGCTGATGACCTCCTCAAAACCTGTTAACGGCGCCAAAATCTCCGCTCCGCGGCTGGTATGGCTTTTCATGATCTCATATTCTTCAGGAGTCAATTTATCTTTTTTAGAAAGAATCGACTCCGGTATGCCGATCTTGCCGATATCATGTAAAAGGCCGGCGATATATAAATTTTCAAAAAATTTATGCGGGAATTTATACGCTTGGGACGCCTCCATCTGGCGTCCTATGGCCAAGGCGTACTTGGTCACCCGTTCGGTATGGCCATGCGTATAGGTGTCCTTGGCTTCTATAGCTGAACCTAAAGCAATAGTGGTCTGGACAAATAAATTACGGTTACGCTCTGCTTCCGTTCTTAGATCATCAAATAGCTGGGCATTACGAATAGCCATCGCCACATCGCTGGCCAAAGCCGAGAAAAAATCAAGTTCTTCCTGGTCAAAACGGCTGCCGTCAATTCTTTCCCCAAGCAGCAAGACAGCTAAAAGTGTATGCTGATAATAAGCCGGCACACAGGCCACCGCATTTAGTTTTGGCAGCTGTTCACTGACGCTGTGCAAAAGCTGTTTGATCCCATTTCCGTTGGAAATGACACTTTCCCTCCAAAGCAGTTTGTTAATGTCTTCCACGACCAAGGCATTACGATTTTCAAAAATATATTTATATTCTCTTTTAATAAAAAGCCTGATCAAAGGATGCGTCTTGTTAAAACGGATCAAACCCTCGGGGATGCGTTCTCCCAATTGCCCTCGGGAAATAGATAAAACATAAATGTCTTTAACAGGGTCATAGAGGATCATTCCCGCATGCTGGATTTGTACTTTCTGGACGAGGGAGCGGACAATCAGCTTGATGAGCAGGCGGGGGTCGTGGATTAAGATCATCCCTTTGGCCGCAGACTCCAACTCACGCTTATAGTCGATTTTTAAGGAAGACATGTCAAACCATCAACTGTGCAAGAACAATTTTTTCAAGATCTTCTAAGATAAATGGTTTATGGATATAATCGATAGCTCCCAGTAAGCGCGCTTCATTGACCGTTTCTTCATCTTCGACACCGGAGACCATGATCACCTTGACCGAAGAGTTACCTTGACGCAGCTGGCGCAAAACTTCGATCCCTGTCATCTCCTCCATCTTCACATCCAGAAGGACTAAATCCGGGTGCTCTCGCTCGATGAGATCCAATGCCTGACGCCCGCCGGAAGCGACCAGAACTTCAATTTGCCGTTTTTTAAAGAAATTCCGGGCAAATTCGCGGATGTCATTTTCATCATCAACAATTAATAATTTGGACATAATTTCAGTTTACCCAAAACATCACCCAATAGCAACAGGCAAAAATAATTTTATCTTCGTGCCCTGCATGAATTTCGAAACCATTTCCACGCGGCCGCCATGGTTCTCTTCCACTATTTTCTTGATCACATAAAGGCCCAGTCCCGTCCCTCTTTTACTGGAAAGCTTGGTCGTAAAAAACGGTGTGAACAATTTATGCATATCCTCGTCTTTAACCCCCATGCCGTTATCTTCAAAAGCAATCTCCGCATAACCGTCTTGTTTAAAAACGCGCACCATCAGGGTGGGCCGGTAATCAGGCTCATTGCTCTCATTCTTCCTTTGCACCATGGCATCATAGCTGTTATCAATCAAATTAAAAAACACCTCCTGCAACTGGGTAAAATTGCCTTTCACTTTAGGGATCGTCATAGGATCATAATCATGGACGACTTTAAGCAGATCTGATTTGATTTTGAACTGCGCCATTTCAAGGGCCGAATTAAATACGGACTGAATATCCACGGCAGAAAAACCCGCCTCACCTTTACGCGTATATTTCAAAAGGCCCTGGACAATTTCCCCTCCCTGGACCACATTTTCCTGCACGCGGACAAAAGCCCGCTCCAACTCCGTCATCACATCCTTCATTTTGTCCGGCATCGGTTCATTCTGATTCAAATGAATGGTATCTAAAGCATCTCCGGCAATAAAGCCCAATGCATGAAATCTGTTATTGATCTGATGGGACAGCCCATCCGCCATAGTCCCTATGGTAGCCATTTTTTCGGCCTGAAACAACTGTTGATGGGTCAGCCTTACATCCTCATAAAACTTGGCATTTTCAATAGCCAAAGCCGCCTGATTTGCCAAAATACTAAAAACAGCAAGATCATCTTCGGTATAAGACATGCCGGATTCTTTTTTACCCATAAAAATAATAGCAGTCAGGTTCTTATCGATAAAAATGGGGACGACCAATGCCCCTTCAAACGAAGCAATGATCTGTGTAATCTGGACCAGCAAAGGATCCTTGAGGTCCAAGGCTCTTTGTTTAAATTCCTCATAAACGATAAAACTTTTATTATTCAATAAGTACTCCAGCAAAGGAGAGCTTTTTGCAATCGTATCAATAAACTGGCCCTTCCCGGATTTTCTCTTGGATGCGCCCAAAACATACTCCTGACGAGCTTCGTCATAAATATAGATGAGCGCATGTTCGATTTGGATCGCTCGTATTAATATATAAACGATCATACCGCACAACTTATTCAAATCCTTGATCCTTCCCATACCGGCTGAAGCCCGTCTTAAAGTTGACTGATACCGCCGCTGCTCTTGTAACAGGCGATCCTCTGCTCTTCTTTGAATATAAAGATAAGCAAAGGGGCCGAATGTGGCAAGAACAAGCATCGCCCATATGGCAACTTCCCACAGATGATACTTATACCCAAAAATAAAAGGGATCCCTAAAACAAAAGCATAAACGCCGATAAATATAGCCGTATTGGATACAACCAGCCGGACATCCATCAAGCGATATCTAAAAATGGCATAAGTAGCAAGCGCCCCATAAACACAAACAAGGATCTGGCCGTAAGGATAAATATTAAGGCCCCAGGCCGCCGGCGCCGTATTCATCCCGCCCCCGAAACCGAATATCATAGCAACAAATAAATACTTGGCCTGAATATTAGAAATCCCTTTAGAATTTTTAATATATTGATAAAGCTCATAGAAAGACTTGCCGACGATAACGCTCCAGATAAACATAAAAAAGTTGTATAAAAGATTCGTCCTGAAATAATAGATCTGATGAAATGAAAAAAAGACCCTGTCTCCGAACATCCAATTTGTAAAAACGGTCAAAATAATAAATACCAAAGATTCAAAATATCCAAAGATCAAAAACCGGGAAGACTTTAAATTACAAAATATATAAATGACATGATAATAAAACAGCGCGATCAGGATGATACCGACGGTAAACATCTTCCACCCCAAGAAAGCGGTATCATGGTCTGTGGTTGACCCGCTGACAAACATGCTGAAACCCCAAAAAGAGATCGAATAATTGACATACGACCACACTTTATGGAGTTTATTCTTCCCAAAAAATGAAATGAGCAAAGCAAGGCCTAAGTTGATCAAACCAATGCAAAGCCCGGCTATTGAAAAATAATTATTGATCATTTTATCTTCCCGAGAATACGGTCCATCAAGTGCCGGGGGATATCCTCCCCGGACGGGGCAAACAATCGGTCTCTTTTAACCCATAACAATGACTGCTGGGCCACTGCCAATTTTTTACCGTTGTCCAAGAAAATCTCAAAATTCAGGATCAACCCTTGTGTATACACCCGGCCTAGATACATCTTCACCACAATACGGTCAAAAGGCATGGCTTCACCCAAATGGTCAATTTTAAACCTTCTGCAAATAAAATCGTTTTTGATATCATTCGATAAATATAAATCCGGCCATATTTTATAAAAATAAGTATCCACCGTCCTGCCCACCCATATAGGATAATTAGCGAAATAAATATTCCCCACTAAATTAGACTCCTCCAGGGTCGTTGGAATGTGCAATTCGCTTAAGAACAACTGACCGGTCTCATATTCTTTGATTAAATCTCCTAAACCAAAATGGTCGTTATCATAAAACCCTTTGAACGATTCATGATCAAACACCCCTGATCTTGGCTCCATTTTCTGCATCACATCCTTAAGAAAAGAAGGGAGCCTGTTCACCCTTGCCTGACCGTGGTCGAGGATCTTAACCCATGATATTCTTTGCAAAACTCTTGCCACTTCTTCGGCAGCGCCATCACCATTGTGCTTTAAAAAGTCAAAATACAGCTCATAGACATTATCGTTGATTTTATTCCCCAGCCAAACCCTGCCTTCGACGATATCTCCGGCGCTCAATTCTCCTTGAATATCTACGATCACATTATTGGTAGCAACGCCCCATTCTTTAGTTTCAACCACACCTGCTAATTGTTTTAAGACGGAAACAAGAGCGAATTCCCGTATTTCACCGATCCACTCACAGTAGCTGCTAAAATTGACACGCCTGCCGGTTGATTTGCCATGCTTGAATACCACCGGAAATTTCTTAGCAGTCAATAATTTTCCCTGGGGGCCGGTATAATCCGCATGAAAATGAAAATACTGATCCTCGAACCCCAACTGTTTATTAAGCTCCTGTTCTTGATAAGCGCCCTGCCCCTTAAGCAAAAAGGTCAGCAATCTTTCGGCGCCCCGGGAAAATTTCACAACAAGACCGATGAATAAATCATCCCCATTTCTCAGGATATAATAATCATTTTTGGATATTTTCTCGAAGCGCAGGGCTTCTAATGACGCGCCTGGCGATGTTTTGATAAAAGTTTCGATACAAGTCCAAACAACGGTCCCTAAATAATCCCGGGAAGCCCCCTCACTATCCTTGATGATCGCGTATTTATCCCCTCCCAGCAAAGACAGCCATTCCTCGGAGGTCCTCGGAGAAATCGTTTGAATATCAATGCCATGCTCCTTTGGCCCCACGGAACACAGGATTAAATTGTGCTCATGGGTAACCGATAAATGGACCTCGGGCCCACCATCGGTTTCAGCCAGAGGTTTTCCATATTGGTCCCATTTAATCTCAAGCTTTATTGATTTTTCAAATTTTCTTAAATAATCCTGTACGACTTTGTTCAGAAAAGGCAATTCTTCCTGGTGCCTGTGCCCTTTAGATATTTTTTCTAAATCGGGAATATACTGCAAAGCCGTCAGGGGAAATTTGACCCCCAATTCGCGCTCATATTTAGCTATCAAATCTTTGAGGATGATTTGATCTCTTTGGCAAGGGTTGACAATGTCACCGGCCCGGGGATTATCGGGAAGGCTTTCGAGGATTTTTAAAACACAATTCTTAATTCTGACGGACTCATCAGCGCTGTTGACCGCCTGGGCATCCCCGCGATAATGTTCCATATCCGTACGTAATATTTCAGACAACACAAGTTTATGCTCTGCCGATCTTTGATGAGTTCCCACTTCTATTTCTTCAATATAATTCGGCAAACAAGCATCCTGGGACACGATCAATTGCATGGACTGCAAAACAGAATCGATGAAGAACGGATCACCGGTCAAGTATTTTGAAGATGAACCGTTAAAAACAGAGGTAAAAAGACATTCGCCTTTTTTCGTCTTCTCGTCATAGCAAAGCTCATGGATCCGGTCAATACGCTGAAAACTCTTGCCTTGAAACAAAATCGGCCCATACAGATCCCTTTGGGGAACAATATCCAGCACATTTGCGATTTTTCTTTCTTTACCGTTCTTCTTTGGTCGCACAGCTGTATCTTCAAGCTCAAACACAGCTGAAAAATGCGGTTTTCTGTATCCTGACTCTTGGGTATAGATCTCGACTTTAACGCTCAATACGTCATCCTTTGAAACTTTTTCTAAAACCTGAGCATGAATTTCGATGGTAGCTCCGGTATCTTCAGAAACCGGGATCGGTCTTTTAAGTTCAATATTTCTTGCTTTGATATGATCCAAGCCCCGCAGCCCCAAAACCTGCACAACAGCCTGCGCCATAGCCTCCAGTCCAAAAACAAACGGAAAGAGCAAAGACCCCTTCCAATTATGGTCCAATAAATAAGGGTCCTCTTTGACATTAAGGTGCGCCTGGGCGATCAATTCAACGCCAAGAAGGAAATATTTAATTTCCTCGATAAATCGAAAATGATTAGCCTTAAAAGGTGCCATTTTCCAGGTTTCAAGTCCGGCTAATCTGGCACTCACAATAACCTGCTCAACACCCGGCTCAGTTTCTACCAATTGTCTAAAGCGCTTAACCCCCTCTGCAACAGATATCGATCCGATCCCTTTTTGGGCAAGGCGGCCAACACTGCCTAATTTGACCCCCATACCGACTTCATCCCAAATGCTATACGCCACCGAAACAACCTGTGTAGAGGGATGCCGCAATTTAAATTGATGAAGATATAAGTTTAAAATCTCATTAGACAGGCCATACCAACCGCTTGCCTCCATGCCGGTCAGGCCGATAATTGAGGTAATGCCAACGATCATTTTAGGCGGAGCATCCGACAGGGCACGACAAATATGAACAGCCCCCATCACCTTAGGCAGCGATTCAACGAAAACATCGTTCACGCTTGACTGCTTGAGACGTTTTAGGCTGTTTAAACCTGCCCCATGAATGAATCCAGTGATCTGACCCCGAGTTTCCCTGATCTGTTTAATGATGAGGGCAACACTATTTTCATCAGTCACATCACACTGATAATAGCTGGCCTTTAAATGTTCCCCTTCGAACTGTTTTAATGTCTGAACAATTTCATTACTTTCATCTTTATTGTCCTTAGGGCACGCTGAACGCCCGACCAATATCATCTGCGCTTGGGTAGTCCGGGCAAATTCTAAAGCACATTGTGCGCTGACACCTTTGGCTCCCCCTGTGACTATAACGACATCCTGCGGCCCCCATGCGATACCGCGCTTTTTGTAATCTGCCGGCTGCGAAGTTTCATAATACGCCACTTTTCTGATCAGTTTCGAATCATAGGCAATCGCACTAAACCGCTCATAGGTTTGAAGTTCGTCCATAATGCTCGATGCAATTTCACTCTCAGAGGATTGAATATCGAAATCAATAACTCTCACCTTCAATTGCGGGCTCTCAAGAAGCAACGTTGATACCAAAGATTTAGCTGAGGATGAAGCAATTCCGCCCCCCCATTGAACAACAACTATAAAAGTATCTGGGCTTAAGGGATGAGAATACACCAAACCGATCAGTTTATGCATTCTTTGGATGATCTCTTTTAAAGAATTTTTGTCAAAATCACCTGATTGTCTTGGTCTGGGGAGGATCGTGATCAGGCAATCCATGGGCCCGGTGTTTGCGGTCTTATCATCGTAACAGATCTTTTGTGTTTTGATCTTCTGATCTTTAAACTCCCGGGTGATCCGATCAGCCAGAGGCTCATCCTCTTGTGAAAGGATTATCACCCGCTTTAATTCCTTAAGCTGATTAACGTTGCGGGTTTTGATCTCTTCCGGCTTAAAATCAAGGATGAAATTCCTGACCCATGTTTTCTCATGGTAACGTTTTAAGATTTCGCCGACTGATTCTTCATAAGATCCTGCTTGGGCCAGAACAGCCAACTCGTTGAGCTGGTCCCTGATTTCTCCTAAAGTGTTATTGGAAAGCTTCGTGGGATCCGCTTGTCCTGCCACTCCAAGCAGACGTCCCGCCCGGGCAATAAGTTCTGCCGCCTTAATGGAATCCAAATTCAGGTCATCCAGCAGTCTTGAGTTCAAAGCAATCGATTCTTTATCAAAACCTGTGATCTGATGGGTCAGATCGATCAAAAGATCAGCGATGTTATCCTTACCTCTAACTTGAGCCGGCAGGCCTCCGGGTATGATTTCTGCCGTTGACTGAAGCGTCCCTGCGGTTTGCGGCAGCTTTCGTAAAAGTTCAGTTTTCAAAATTTGATCGGCGATTTTCAGCGGATATTCACACTGGTTCTCGATGAATCTTTTTCTAGATGCTGGGACAAATGTTCTGATCAGCCTGTTTTTATATAGATCTTCCCATTGAACAGGAATATTACGTACAAACAATTCAGCAAGTACAATATTTAAATCACGGTCATTATAGGCGCTCGATTCGACAGGCAGACAAAGGGGGCCTTGGCCTTTATTGATGGCACGGACCAAGTCTGTCAGCACTCGTCCGGGGCCGACTTCGATTAAAACATCGCACTCTTGAGCAATAACCCCAACCAAACCGACAAAATCAACGGGCAAAATCACCTGCTTAGAAAAGTATTCTTTAATATTGACTAAAGCGCCGATGACCGCGGAATTGATGCCTGAATAAAGCCTGATCCCATTGGGTTTAAAAATTTCAGGGAGGATCCGGCAGGACCGGATCTTTTTTGAGACCGGCACCATCAAAGGAGAATGAAACGCTCCCGAAACATTCAAACGATGGGTCGAAATATCCTGGGCTTGGGCGGACTTGATTATTTTCTCAATTTCTTGATTCCCTCCGGACACGATCACCTGATTTGGGCTATTGATATTAGCCAGAACAATGTTGCCTTTGACCTTAAAGACAAGTTCTTCGGCTTTGAGTTTTGAACAAAATAAACTAACCATGCCGCCGCCCAATCGTCCTTGGGTTGCCATCAATGCTCCGCGCAGCTGGGCAAATTGAATAAGAGTTTGCCGATCAAAAGCGCCGGCTTTATAAAAGGCTGTTAATTCACCCAAACTGTGGCCGGCAACAAGATCAGGCTCTATATGAAGCCGGGACAAAAATTCCGTCCAAATCAGAGAACTTAGGACGATTGCCGGCTGAGTGATTTTGGTGTCCGATAGTTGTTTTTCAAATTCTTGGGTCGTCTCTTGGCCAAAGAACTGATCGACGGATTTATAGATACTCTCGGACAAGGGTAGTTTAGACAGCGCGAGCAAATCCCGTGCCCATCCAAAACGTTGAGTTAAAACCCGGGTCATATTCAAACGCTGTGAACCCTGTCCGGGATATAAAAACCCTATCCGGCACCCCTTAACCGCGCGGCTTAAAAGGATCAGTGTTGCGGGATCATTGGCTTTGACGGGATGAATTTGACCTTCATCCAGTGAGGCAGTGTTGATTGCCTCTTCGAGTAAAACCATAGCGTCATACAAATGTTCGGGTGAATCTGTGACAATAGCCGCCTTGACCGAAAAGCTGTTCTTGGCTTTCTTATTTAAAAACGCAGCCAAGTCCGCCATTTCAGCGATACTGATATTGCGCAGGTCTTCTTTGAATTTTGCGATAATTTTCTTAAGATGAGCAACGGTCCGGGAGGTAAAGACAAAAACCTCACTCTGCTGGGGACTGACAAATAATGCCCCCTCGTCGATCTTAGGTTTTATGGCTTCGAGGGGCTTGTCATAAGATTCAACAGCCACATGACAGTTGATCCCTCCGAATCCGGCCGATGATATCCCCGCCCTAACGGACTTGGCTGGTGATAGTACCGCTCCTTGAATAAGCGGATACAAATTCTTGGCCTTATCTTTGAAAACATCATTAGGTTTTACACAGCTGGCCGTAGGAGGCAAAATACGCTGATTAACGGCTAATACAGCTTTGATAAGGCCTCCGATACCTGCGGCTGCCTTAGTATGGCCGACAATGGATTTAAAGGAAGTAATCCCGCATTTCTGCAATTTCTCAGTTCCTGCAGGTATACTTTGTTCTATGGCCAAAGCGATGCCCTCAAGCTCAACCCGATCTCCCTTGGTTGTTCCGGTGCCGTGACCTTCAACAAAATCAACCTCAGCGATCTTATACTTAAGGTCCTTATAGGCACGTTTGATGGCCAATGATTGACCGCTCGAAGACGGTTCCATGATCCCGCCTTTACCGTCAGATGAGATCCCCCAGCCTTTGATGAGGGCATAAATGTAATTTTTATCCCTGAGAGCATCCTCTAGTCTTTTTAAAAGCACAAAGCCGCATCCCTCGCCGGGCAGAAAGCCATTGGCCCCCTGGTCATAAACAGACATTTTATCCCGGGCCAGAGCGCCGGCTTTGGCGAATCCCACTAATTCAAATGGGTCAAGGCTGATATCCACCCCTCCGGCTAAAGCCAGGTCCACATTCTTCATTTTTAAAGCATCGGCGGCCGTCGCGACAGCCAGCAAAGATGATGAACAAGCGCCGTCGACGATATACCCGCCGCCCTTTAAATTTAAATAGTTACAGATACGCCCGGCGATCGTATTGGCCAGGCCTCCGGCCAGAGAGTCTTCTGTAATAGGATAAAATGCTGATTTATAGACCTGTTCCATTTCAAGGGCAATATTGTGGCGCTCCTCCAAACCCATGCCGCGCCTCGACAATGTTGCATTCAATACTTTTTGAACATACGGCCAGCGCAAGCGCAGGGTTTGGGAGCGTGTCTGCTCACCGGTCAGGGTGTTACCGACGATGACGCAGGTGTTTAAAAGAGGAATTTCATTGAATTTGTAACCCGCATTTTCAAAAGTCTTAAGCGCCACATCCAAAGCCAGCCAATGCGCGACATCCGTTGATTCAACGGTTTTGCGGGGGATCCGCAGCCGGCCCCAATCAAATACAAAATTTTCTAAAAAGGCAGCTTTGGTCAGGTAGGTTTTGTCCGAGGCTTTAGCATCGGCATCGTAGTATTCGCTCAAAGGCAGTCTCTGGTCTAACATCCGGCGAAACTGAATGCGGCGGGCCAGAATATTTTCCCAAAGTTCCTTGATATTGGAGGCCCCCGGATAATAACAGGCAAGCCCGATCACAGCGATGTCAGAAGAACTAAGAGGCAATTCCCTGGCTGACGGACGAGAGATCCCCTTTTTCCCTAAGAAATCTTCAATGATCTTTTTATAAGCACCGGTAATTTTTTGGGCCTTTTTCCAGCGATAATAATTGACCGTATGGGTATCAATACTGCGGCACAGGCCGACAACAGACAATTTTGCCTGGACTCGAAACCTTTCTAATTCTTTGAATAATTGACGGCTCATAGGAAGAATTTAATTTATACAACAATTGTTACATATAACAATTGTAACAAACAGTAAACGGCAGTCAATTTTTTATCATTATTTTTTTATAACACCAAAGAAAGCGCTATCTCAAAATAACTCATAGACCCTACAAGCGACATATTTATATGTTATATTTTATAGTAGAAAGGTGTGAGTGTAATGAACGTCCCCATATCCCCTATTCCATCATTGCGAAGACCATTTTTTATACATTGGTTATCTCCTGTCATTTTATCGGCTTTTCTTGTCAATTCAATCGGCCCAATGCCGGCCTATGGGCAAACAGATGAACTCAAGCTTCCTCTTGCGGGGGTCATGGTACGTTTAAGCCCGCCGCTTGATCCTCCCATGCTTAAAGGCATCAAGGTTTATCCTGATAACCCGTTTAGATTTGATTTTATCCTTGACCGGGGAGAAAACGAATTGTCGAGTGACGCCCTTAAAGACGAATCCGGCAAACTCATTAAATATTTCCTTTCTTCGTTGACCATTCCAGAAAAAGACCTTTGGGTCAACCTCTCTCCTTATGAGAAAGAACGTATCATCCCCAACAGCTTTGGCTTAACCCAAATGGGCAGAGATCTATTAGCACAGGATTATGTCCTTAAGCAAATTACAGCCTCTTTAATTTATCCTGAAGATATTATTGGAAAGAATTTCTGGAAGCGTGTTTATGAAGAGGCCGCTAAACGTTACGGATCAACGGATATTCCTGTCAACACATTCAACAAGGTCTGGATCGTGCCTGATAAGGCCGTTGTCTATGAGAATGCGAAAGCGGGCACGGCCTATGTGATTGAAAGCAAATTAAAGGTCATGCTTGATCAGGATTATCTATCCTTGGAGAAAAGCCAAACGCCAACCAGGGGACATTTGCCCGAAGGGCATGTGTCCCCAAGCCGCTTGCCAACCAATGAAGGGTTGCAGCTGAAAGCAACCCAGGTTAACAACCAATCGACAAGCAACTTGCCAGCCAAAGAAGGGTTGCAATTGAAAGCACCCCAGGGAAACAACGCTGCGACAAGCGAAGATATCAACTCCCTCGGCTCACAGATCATCCGCGAAATCGTAATCCCCCAACTCACTCGTGAGGTTAATGAAAATAAAAATTTTACCAAACTTCGACAGGCCTACAACAGCCTTATTCTAGCCACATGGTACAAGAAAAAAATAAAGGACAGCATCCTCTCACAGGTTTATACCGATAAAAATAGGATCGCGGGCATCACGGTGGATGATCCTCAAGAGAAAGAAAAGATTTACCAGCGCTATTTACAGGCATTTAAGAAAGGCGTTTATAACTACATCAAAGAAGAAGTCGATCCTCTAACGCAGCAAATCATACCAAGAAAGTACTTCTCCGGCGGTATAAGCGGGACTAATTTAAGTTTAAATGTTTTCAGGACAACTTCTCAGAAACCGGATACCGCCATGCTCGCACTGCGCCGTGCAAAGGTCATTCAAATCGTTTTAAGGCTCCCAAGCACCTTAAAGCAGCTGATCACCGGTAGCAATCTTAAGGGAAAGGTCAAAGAAGTTTTTGGGGAAGACATTGATGCGTTAAGACAATTAGGTTTTCGTGATTCAGAATTAACACAAGCCTTAAGCGGCGACATGTCAGGACAATGGCGCTTTGGCGTTCCCTTTGATTTAACAGCATCTGAAGAAAACACCATAAGGCAGGAGTTTATCAATATGATCAACAGCAGGTCCCAAGACCCCTACAAAGAAATCGTTCTCTATGCTGTAGGCTTGGGCGTCGAGCCCAAAGAGGCTTTGGATGTAATCAAATTATTCTACAAGGTATTAAGCGATTCCGGGTTAAATCCACAGGACTGGCATTTGACTTTTATCGGTATTGATAAATCCCCTGACATTGTGAACAATGCCAATGATCAATTATCCGCATACAGGAGAGCTTCGGGACTTTCTGAAGACAATCTTTATACGGCAGCCGTTGAAGCCAATGCTCTTTCGCCTGACGCATTGCAGGAAATCTTCAAGAATCAGGGCCGCGGCAAAAAGGCAGACATTGTTCTTAATAGACATACCCATTACGGAAATCTGCTCAATCAGCTAAGGCACTTCACTTTCGATGCCATCAGAGAGCACGATCATTATCGCAAGCAGGCTTTGAACGTATTTTTACAAATTAAAAATATCTTCACAGCATTGACAAGGCCGTCCTGTTTATACGTCACTGACGAAGGAGAAAACGCATTGATCATTCCCGGCGCAAAAATGGAAGGAAAATCCGGCGGCATGTACAGAGTTGTTGAGCCGACTAAAAACTTTTCACTGCATGACCTTTTTAAAGATTTAGCCATGCAGGCGAAAAACCCAAGTAAAGTTATAAATGTCATCACAGGCGCAGAAAAAGGAGATACCAGTGTCCTCTTGGGAATGGTTGCCGATGAATTACAAATCAGGGGCATGGAAGGAACAGTAGCTCTGATCGGTCTTGGAAACACTCCTTGGCCGTTTTTAGAAACAGCTGAAATATTTCCAAAGGCCAAGGTCCTAGGCATTGACGAAGAAGAAAACTTGGTCAGCTTTCAGAATAAAAACCTGGAAGCTTATCCCGAACTGTTAAAAAATGAACGGGTTTCCATAAAAAGAGGTGATGCAACTGATCTAAGTAAGACCGAGGGAGGGCGGATTTCGATCGCGGATCAAACTGTTGGATTTGTCTATTTTCAAAACGTATTCGATCTATATATCCAAAGCCCCGAAAATATTCTGAAAATGCTCAGAGAGGCCATACGCGTTTTAAAGCCGGGTGGTTATTTGTACGTTGATGACGGGGCTGGAACATTAAATAGAAGTAAAGAATGGTTTAAGAGTGATCCTGAAAAATTAAGAATAATCAAAACCATCGAGAACGAGTTAAAAGATAAAATGAAAGATCTTAATCTGGCGGACTCGGTATCCTGGATATACCAAAAGAACGATCGGGCGATGATCAATAAACCCGTTAAAAAAACTCCCAATCTAACACGTGCCCAGGCAGAAAAAGCGATCGGCTCACAGCTGCTTGATAAAATCAAAAGACAATATGGCAATACAGCTCCTTTGTCAGTTGTTGTTGAATCAACGCCGGATAGTGTTGTGATCGGAATTGAAGATCAGGGAAGAAAGATTTTCTCGGCAGCTTTCTCTGACAGCCAAAACTGGGGCCCTCAAAGTCATGGACAGACCCATGTTATTAACGAAAAAACCTTAACAAGCTATATCAAGCCCCCCACAGAGCAAAACTTACTTTATCTGCACTCGATACAGACGAATTATACCCTGTCGGAAAGCGGATTAGGCCGGCAAATCGTAGCTAATTTATTAAAATTTTATGGGGAGAACAACGGATATACCCAAATGTCTTTAATACCTGACACTGATAATGACCAATGGATCATCACAAGCCGGGACGGTCAGGTCATAGAGAGCCACTATAATGATGATTTAGACAGGATGCCCATTAAACCACAACCTATCACAAGCGCCGTACGTACAATAAACAATTTAAAAGGAGTGTCTATAAGCCAAAAGGCTTCCAAACAATATACGGCAGTGACCAATGCTCAAAACGGTGGTATTGACCTAACCCCCGCCAAAATGAATTTACAGACTCAAACGGATTCACGTTTCCCCGGTAATGATATGGGGATCAAATTCAACATTGACCCTGTCATGCTTGAAGAATTACGCAATGCCCCGGGCTTTGTTGCCCTCATCATCAATATCCAGCCGCTTAACAGTCTTGGCGAGTTCTTAGGAGATAAAAATTAAACAATAGCATCAAAAGCGTTTTTAATGTGTTGGATTTCAAAGCCTCCTTCAATATCCTCAAGGATAGAAACCACATCAAACCGCGAGCGGATTTCAAGGGAATAAAACTTGTACTTTAAATAAGACGCGGCCATCCGGGAAAGTTTCCGGATCTTCCATGGGGTGACGGCTTCATAGGGCTGGCCCAGTCTTAAAGACTGCCGGGTTTTAACCTCAACAAAACAAACGGTCCGGCCATCCCGCGCGATCAGGTCGATTTCGCCTATTTTATTACGGAAATTCTCTTCTAAAATCTGGTAACCCTGTGTTTGAAGATATTGCCGGGCCAAAGACTCGCCATGTCGCCCAAGCGATTTATTGGACATTCAAAAAGCTTATCCAATAAATGATTATTCGTCAATGCTTATATTCATTAATTATCAATTCTTTCAAACAATCAACCCAAACCGGCTGGGTATTAAGGCTTTCGACCATCTGCCATCGTCTGCCCCCATGCCTAAAAAAAAGTTTTTTATATTCATAACCTATTTCTACAGTGGTCTCCAAACAGTCCGCTACAAATGAAGGTGAAAAAACTAGAACACTTTTAATTCCTTTTTGAGCCAGCCGCTTGATCGTTTCATCCGTATGAGGCTTGATCCATGGCGTTGAGCCCAAACGCGATTGGAAGCAAGCCGTATAATCCCCTTTTGGGATACCCAACTCCTCTGCCAGCAAACGCGTTGTTTCAAAACACTGGGCCCTGTAGCAGTATCGATTTTTGCAGCCGTACACCATACAACAATCCCCCAGCCGGCATTCGCATGAGGATTTAAGGACCTGTTTCTGGGGCAAACCATGATAACTAAACAAATAATGGTCATACGGCGCTAAGGCCATATACTTGCGGCCTAATTGGGCAAAGGCTTTGATAAAAAGCGGATCATCAAAAAATCGGCTGATCAATTTTAAGTCAGGGATCACTTCCCATTTTTTTATCTCCTTCATCACCTCCTGGATCGTTGAGCCGCTTGACGCCCCGGCGTACTGAGGGTACAAAGGGATAACGGTCAAACTCTTCAAAGCCGTCGTTTTAAGACGTGATAAAACATCTTTGATGCCGGGGTTCTGATAACGCATGGCTAATTCAACTTGAAAACCTTCCCCCAGAGCCTGCTGTAATAGTTTCTGCACTTCATTCCCATAAAATTTTAGAGGAGAGCCTTGAGGAGTCCACAACATGCGGTAGGCTTTCGCCGATTGAGGTGCCCGGAAAGGAGCGATGACCAAATGGACCAGCAAAAACCTTGACCAGAAAGGAATATCCATGACCCTCGCGTCCATCAGAAATTCACGCAAATATTTGCGCACATCCGCAATCGAGGGACTGTCAGGCGTCCCTAAATTTATGAGTAAAACACCATTCTTAAGTTTTGTCATAATCAAACGGGAAGCTACTTATTGATATTATCCAAAGGAGAGGTGACCATGTTCAAAGTCCCGGTGACCATCTGCTTTGCCATATAAAAAGTCCCCTTTAAAAAACCACCGGCGAGAGCAAAAGGCAAGAACTTGGCATTGGCCGTTTCCGTTTTTACATTTTTGCCCACCTGCAAAGGGGCCATCATCAAATCTTTAAATCCGCCCTGAAATTTTCCGGCGGTATCAGCTAAAGAAGGCAAGGGGCAAACCACCATAGCAAAAAAAATAAAAAATAAGACCCTGCGTCTCATAAAACCCCTCCCCTGTTAAGAATGCTTACGATAATTCTCCCCTTCCCTCGAATAAAAGCAATGGGTCGTCTTTAAACCTTTTTCCCAGGCGTAGAAATACATCTCACTCATCTTCTTGGTGCTGGGCTTAGCCTGATATAAACTAAAAGATTCCCCCATATCGATCCACTTTTGACGGCGGCTGGCGGCTTCAATGATCCATTCATAGTCGATCTCAAAACTGGTGGCATATTTTGCTTTTAATGCCGCCGGGACACGTGTCATTTCCTGAACGCTGCCATCAAAATATTTAAGATCGTTGATCATCTCCTGGTCCCAAAGTCCTGATTTTTTAAGGTCTTTCACCAGGCTTTCGTTGATCACAGAAAACTCTCCCAAGGTGCCGGTCTTAACAGATACATTCTTATAGGCAGGTTCGACACAGGCAGTTGTGCCGATGATACTTGCGATTCCCTCACCCCCGGTAACGGCCATGATTAAACTGTTGCGCAATCCATTTTGTTTGATGTCTGCCCGCAGGGAAGCCCAATCCAGACGCTGCTGTTTGTCCATAGACAAATACCCGCCGCGCTCTTGTTCTAACAATTCGATCGTATCAATCGGCAAAAGCCCTCGTTCCCATTTGGAGCCTTTATAACTAGGATAGGTCCCCCGCAAACGGGCCAATTCGACACTGGCCGAGTAAGCGTAATACGACACCATTTCCGTACTTTCATCGGCAAAATCTACAGCCCCCTTGGAGGCATAACTGAGGTTCAAAGAATACAAAGCATCCTGAAAGCCCGTAATGCCCAAACCTATCGGACGATGGCGCTGGTTCGCCGCCTTAGATTCAACGGTTGGATAAAAATTGATATCAATGGACTGATCAAGCATATCGACCGCGATTGTGACAGTCTCTTTGAGCTTTGAGACATCAATCCCTTTTTCACTGACATGGGCCCCGAGATTGACTGATCCCAAATGACAAACCGCTGTTTCGTCTTTAGATGTATTTAATAAGACCCCGGCGCATAAATTGGCGCTGTGCACGACACCGACATGATCTTGGCAGGAACGCACATTCGACGGATCTTTCCATGTCAGCCACGGATGTCCTGTTTCATAAACCATGCCCAGCATTTTGCGCCACAACTGCACCGCGGAGATTGTTTTAAAATTTTCGATTTTGCCGTCTTGCGCTTTTTGTTCATACTCTTCATATCGCTTTTCAAAGGCCCGTCCGTAGATATGATGAAGATCAGGGGTGTCAGAGGGTGAAAATAATGTCCACTGGGAGTTGGCCTTGACCCTTTTCATAAATAGATCAGGGATCCAGAGGGCCGTATGCATCTGGGGTGTACGCCGGCGTTCATCACCGGTATTTTTGCGCAGTTGGATGAATTCTTCAACATCCAAATGCCAAATTTCCAGATAAGCAGTAATAGCCCCGTGAGATTGGGGTCCCTGACTGACAGCAAGAGCGGCATCATTGGCAACTTTCAAGAAAGGGATGACCCCCCGGGCGCGCACACCCGTTCCCCTAATGGGGCTGCCCAAAGCGCGAATATTGCTCCAGTCATTGGCCAACCCACCGCTCCATCTAAAGAAAAGGGCGTCATCAGAGATACACTTAAAAATATGCTGCAGATCATCCTCAATGGTGACGACAAAACAGGAAGACAGTTGCGCATGGCATGTGCCGGAATTTAATAGCGTCGCTGTTGACACCATAAACCGAAAAGTCGAAAGCATATTGTAATATTCGACGGCTTTTTGGTTTTTCGCGCTCCCCCCTTGAACAGCCAGTCCCATGGACACCCGCATCCAAAAAATCTGCGGCAATTCAATACGGGTCTCCTCTAAACGCATAAAATAGCGGTCATACAAAATCGTAAGCCCCACACTGCGAAAAAGAAAATCCCTCTGCGGGACAATCGCCTGACCTAATAATTTTAAATCAAACTGCTTAAGCGCAGGATCCAACAATCCATGCTCCAGGCCTTTTTGGATAAAAGCCGCAAAATACTCCGGGTACATCGTCTCCATGACTTCAAAAGAAACGTCCTTCCCTAAAGCTTCCCGGTATTCCCTCAACAGCAATAAACGCGCCGCTACAAATCCGTAATTAGGTTCCTGCTCAATCAAAGAGCGTGCGGCCATGATATTGGCCTGGACTAATTGAAGCTGGGTCATGCCGTTAAAATAATGCTTGATCACCTCATAAAAAAGCTTATCCAAAGAAACATCCGATAATCCCCGACAGCAGATCTCAAACTGAAAGCGCACTTGATCCAGATCAATGGGCTTTTCGCCACCGCTTTCGTCCTTAACGTTCAAATTCCTGACGTTCTCCATAGAAAAATCTTTAAAAGCATGACCGCGGTTACGGCGGGCTTTAGCGCGTTCTTCTCTATAAATGATATATCGCCGGGCAACGTCATGAAACCCCGCGTCCATGATCACTCGCTCGACAATGTCCTGAACTTCTTCAATATGAACAGATTTACCATCCGGCCAGCGCTTCGTAATCTCAAGGACAACTTTCCCGGAAAGCTCGTGGGCTTTTTCGACTAGAATTTCATTATAAACGTTCTTGTTTTGAGCGATCATCGCATGCGCTATGGCCGAAGAAATCTTTTCTTGTTTGAAGGAAACCACTTTGCCGTCACGTTTGATCACAGAATACAAATCAAATAATTTACGCCGCTCGGCATGATGGCGGCGATAACTGGCATATCGCTCGGCAATCTCCTTATGAGAATTTTCATACAGCTGACGGATGACTTCATCCTGGATCTCTTCCACCGTTAAAAAGGGTCTGTGCGTCCCCCGTTCTCTAAGAACGGCCATGACACAATCCGCCACTTTTTGAACATGGTTCGCAAGCTCCTGGCTTAATCCAGACTCACGGGGAAGGCCATATTGTTCTTTAAAAGAATTGGCGATGGCATGAACAATACGTTGGGGGATAAATTCGATGATCTGACCGTTACGTTTCTGAATCTTGATATCAGAATTTGAAACAGTTTTCTGAGACATTTAAAAACTCTCTCAAAAATGTCGTTGGGAAAAGCGATCTGTTATTTTTTAGCCGCGTGAAAACGTTTTTCAACTTCTGCCCAATTAACAACATTCCAAAAAGCCGCGACATAATCAGCACGGCGATTTTGATAATTAAGATAATAGGCATGCTCCCAAACGTCAATGACTAAAATGGGGGTCTTCCCTTCCGCCAAGGGGCTGTCCTGGTTGGCCGTCGATAATATCTCCAGCTTACCCTCACGGGTCACACAAACCCAGGCCCATCCGCTGCCAAAACGGGAAATGGCCGCCAGAGTGAATTTCTCTTTAAACAGGTCAAAGGAACCATAGGTTTGATTGATCGCCGCAGCCACATGGGTTTGGGGCTGGCCGCCTGCATGAGCTCCGATCACAGTCCAAAAAAAAGTATGATTGGCATGACCCCCGCCGTTATTGCGGACCGCCGTACGGATATCTTCCGGCACCTGATTAAGATTGCTGATTAAGTCCTCCACAGATTTATTTTCCAAATCCGCTCTGCCTTTAACGGCATTATTAAGATTATTAACATACGTTTGATGATGTTTAGAATGATGGATTTCCATAGTCTTCGCATCAATGTAAGGCTCTAAAGCATTATACGAGTATGCTAATGTAGGTAACATGTAAGCCATAATATCCCTCCTATTTTTTAATGACGACAATTACAATTGCAAGATCCGCCGCGAACGGCTTTTAAAACTCCCTCATAATCCGGTTCACTGGTCACTTCTGAGACCAGCTGAGTATAGGTAACCTTTCCCTCCTCATTGATGACAAAAATACAACGGGCCAAAAGGCCTAGACCTTTGATCAAAACCCCATAGGTCTCGCCAAAATTCCCCCGATAATCTGATAAAGTCATAATGGCGCTTGCTCCTGAAGCCCCACACCAGCGTTTCTGTGCAAAGGGCAGATCTTTGCTGACAGTCAAGACCTGCACCCCTTCCAGGGAAGAAGCCTCCTGATTAAACCTCTTAGTTTGCAGATCACAGACCGGAGTATCCAAAGATGGAACAATCGATAAAATAATCTTTTCGCCTTTAAATGAAGACAGCTTGACTTCAGACAGATCATTGGCGACTAAAAGCGCGTCAGGAGCCTGATCTCCGACCTTCACTTCCCGTCCGATCAAGGTCAAAGGATTGCCCTTCATGGTGATTGCACCCACACGTTCTATCATAACAACTCCTTCCTAATAACCTGTTTTGAAAAAGACAGATAAAATCAATTTAAATACTTCGTCTTTTGACTTATATAGAATACCATAAACAAGGGATTTACGAAAGCAAAATGTTGGACAAGGAAGAAATTTTGGTATAATCAAACCCATGTTTGTATATAAAACCCAAATCCGCCTGCACGATACGGACGCCGCCGGCATCATTTTCTTTGCCAATCAATTTAAGCTCATTCATGATGCTTACGAACAATTGATGGAAAAATCCGGATGGAGCTTTCAAAGAATATTCAAAGCAGGCCTCTTTTTCCTGCCTGTCGTGCACGCGGAATCTGATTTCAAAGCTCCTTTGTTCACAGGGGATAAGATTGCGGTCACGATCAAGGTAGGGCATATTGGGAACACTTCATTTGTCCTTGAATACATGCTCAAGCGTTCAAAAAAACTAATTGGAACTGCAAAGACCGTGCATGTCGCCATCAACCCCAAAACCCGCAAAAAAATCCCTTTGCCGTCTTATTTAATCCGTATTTTAGAAAAATATCAGAATGAGCGTTGAGGCAAATCTTTTAAAAATTCCCGGCGGGAAAATTTGATCCCTCGGCTTATCAGATCCTGCGGCCAGGGATAAAAGGCTGTCGGAATTTTAAAACGCGGCAATTCTTTCTCTAAACATTGCCTCAAATGCTCTTGCGATAAATCCTTCCCTTCGCATTTGATAAAAGCAATCGGCCTGGCGCCGAACTCTCTGTCCTCTTTGGGAACAACCACGGCTTGGGCGATCCCCGGGATTCCCAAAAGCACCCTTTCAATTTCTTCAGGCTGGATATTTTCTCCGCCGGAGATAAACATATTGTCACATCGCCCCATCACCGTCAAACATCCTTGGGAGTCTAAGCGCCCTTTGTCTCCGGTCGCAAACCATCCCTCATGTTTTAAAGGTAAATAAATTTTATCACCCGCCACATACCCTTTAAACAAAACCTCTCCTTTGACTAAGATCTCGCCCTCAGGAGAGATGCATAATTGGCGATACGGCAAAACTTTAACGCAAGCACTGTCTTTTTGGGTGACTCGACCGGTCGCAACCTGCGAAGACATTTCTGTTAAACCATAACTTAAATAAACGTTTAGTCCCAGCTTTGAAGACTGGTCAATAATAGTCCGAGGGATCGCGCTGCCCCCAAGCAAGATACATTTAAGCGAACGAAGCAAAGCATAGTTTTTTTCATCTGCCAATAATCGATGCAGCTGTGTGCTGACCAAAGAAACGTGTGTCACCCGGGAAGAATCAATGGATGCGGCCAAATCCTCACCTGTAGGAATGACCATGGCAGCGCCGGACAATAAACAACGGCTTACAACGGCAATGCCCGAAACATGGTATAAAGGCAGCGATAAAAGCCAGCGGTCAGAATCCGTCAAAGGAATAATTGCATTCGAACCAAGGGCGCTATGATAATGATTGCCCCAAGTGTGCACGGCGGCCTTGGATTCACCGCTTGACCCTGAAGTGGCTATGATCGTGACCTTTTGCTCTAAATCTAGGTCTAAATAAGACTTCGGGTCGATCGGCTGGCGGGCATCAAAACAAACAGCACGTTTAACGTCAGCAGCTCGAAACACATGTTTAGCATTAATTTTAGCCGCATACGAAGCTATTGTTTTATCCGGCCAATGTCCGTTGACAAAAGCCGCCAGGGCCTTGATCTGCCAAAGAGCCAATAACAAAATAACAGATTCAACACTATTCTCATCGCAAATAACGACATGGTCACAGGCCTTGATCCCCATGCCTTTCAACTGCTTGATCGCCGAGGACAAATACCATGACAATTGCTCATGCTTGATCTGCCGTCGACCCCAAACTATTGAAAAATTCTTGTTCATATCATTAACAATTCTTTTTTAATGATCCCATGCTCATCGATGATGGGTTTATCACTTTTCAACCAGCGCTCGGTCCCTAAACCTGCCGTCTGTCCGGTCAAGCACGCCAGATTGGCCAACACCTTTAGACCCAAAGTTGATTCAAAGCAAGAGCTGATGATCGCTTTTTTCCCCAAACGGTGGGCCTGCTCAATCCAATCCAAGGTTGGAATAATGCCTCCTATAATCATAGGCTTTAGAACATACGCACTAACCGCCTCATGATGCCCCAGAGGGGGCTGACATCGTCCCGGAGCATTCACACCGCATGGCATGACAGACAAAGTTTCATCCAAGGCCACCGGCAGATGCGCCTGCTGATAAAATTGTTCCAGCTGGCTTATATCACTTAAAGGCTCTTCGATAAATTCAATGCTTGCCCCTGTGACTAATTCCGAAAAAAGGCAGGCCTCCTTGAGGCTCCATCTGCGGTTGGCATCCAGGCGCAGCCGGCCTTGAGGTGGCAATAAAGCCCGGATATCCGCTACTTTTTTAACATCCAAGGCAATATTGCGATCACCCACCTTTAACTTAAAAACCTTGTAACCTTGCTTGATGAACATTTTAACATCCCACATCACCTGATCGTAGTTGCCCTCAAGCAGGGCCGCGCAAGGCACATCCTCGAGGGAGGTTCCCAGAAACCCGGCCATGCTCAAATCGCAAGCCTTTGCCGCCAGCATCATCACAGCAGACTCTACGCCAAATCTCACCGACGGACATAAGTTTAAAATACGCCCCTCACGGCGCAAAAGATTTATTAATATGTCTTTATCCAAAGGAACCTGCGAATCCATCAGAAAGGAACGGATTTCTGTTAAGTCATGCCGAATGCGGCGCGGGGTCTCGGTGCTTATGCCCATAAGGGGCGCAATCTCACCTGTAGCCTCAATCCCGTTGAGAGCCTTCAATTTTAAATAAAAACCGCTGCGCTCACCGATGGTATTTGAAGCAAATACGAAAGGACGATGAAAAGGGATGTTATAAGTTGAAAAATCAACCTGGCAGATAACTAATGGCTGCACAAAAGCCACCCTATGGAAAACAATACACTATAAACCAAAAGGTACCGGCCCGTCAAAACCAAAACCCGGTTGAGACTAACGGCCTGCGCATGTGTCATGACCTCATGAATACAAGGAATAGCCAGAAATCCGGTCAAAGAAGCCACTGCCACTCCTTGATGGTCATTAGTAATCAAAACTACGGCAAAGGGTATTAAACTGGCCGCAATGATACAAAAAAGGTATTCCTTCATGGCAAAAGAGCGGCCAAAACGCACGGCCAGTGTTAATTTGCGGGCCTCCCTGTCAGTCTCAATGTCGCGTAAATTATTGACAGCTAAGATAGCCGTTGATAAGAAACCCGGAGCAAGACCTGAAACGATGACCGCCCAGTCGACCTCCAAAGACTGAACAAAATAGGTCCCTCCTACCGCCACAGGCCCGAAAAAAATCAGCACAAATAAATCTCCCAGCCCTAAATATCCTAAAGGCCGCGGTCCCGCCGTATAAAGGATCCCGGAAAGAATGGACGCCGCCGCGATAATAAGGATACACATGCCTGCACGATGGACTAAATAAAGGGAGGATAAAGCGGCCAATACGAAAAAAAACAGGGATGCCAGCAGAACCGTTCGCGGCCTGATCAAGCCCGACTGAGTCACACGCCGCGGGCCCAGCCGAAGAGCCGTGTCTGCTCCTTTTTTAAAATCAAAATAATCGTTAGATAAATTAGTCCCGATCTGAATAGACAAAGCAGCTGATAAGGCCATCAGGGCCGAGGGGCCGTGAAAAAGGCCATTGCCAAAAGCCATGGCTGAACCTATGAAAACAGGAGCGACGGCCGCGGGCAAGGTATTAGGACGAATGGCTAAAAACCATGATGAAAATTTCATATTACGGTCTTTTGGGGAATTTGGAAAAATCCGGTTTGCGTTTTTGCACAAAGGCATCCCTGCCTTCCTGGGCTTCCTGCGTCATATAAAATAAAAGTGTGGCATTGCCGGACAATTCCTGCAAACCGGACTGACCGTCACAATCCGCGTTCAAAGCGGATTTAAGGCACCGGATGGCCAGGGGCGAATGCTGCAGAATTTCCCGGCACCATTGCACAGTCTCCTCTTCCAGTTTTTTATACGGGACAACGGCATTGACCAATCCCATATCCAGTGCCTGCAGCGCACTGTACTGGCGGCAAAGAAACCATATCTCCCGGGCTTTTTTCTGACCGACGATACGCGCCATATAACTTGAACCGTAACCTCCGTCGAATGACCCCACCTTAGGGCCGGTCTGACCAAACACCGCATTATCAGCCGCAATGGACAGATCACAAACCATCTGCAGGATCTGTCCGCCGCCTACCGCGTAACCTGCCACCATCGCGATGACCGGTTTGGGGCAAATACGGATATGCCGCTGCAGGTCCAAAACATTCAAACGATGAGTGCCGTCCTGGTCCTTATATCCGGCATCCCCGCGGATATGCTGATCCCCGCCTGAGCAAAACGCTTCACGGCCCTCACCTGTCAAAATAATCACACCCACTTTTTCATCATCACGGGCATCCTCGAGGGCATGCATCATTTCTTTGACCGTTAAGGGCGTAAAAGCGTTCCGCTTCTGAGGACGATTGATCGTGATCTTAGCAATCCCCTCCATCTTATGGTATTTGATCTCGTCGTAGGCCCTCACTTCTTCCCAGGAAAATTTCGGCATGAGGCTTCTCCTAAAGTTGGCGCAATTAGTGTATTACTACTTTCGGGTTAAAAGGCTCACCATGATACCGAGGGAGCAAATGAAGATGCGCGTGCATAACGATCTGACCGGCAGCCTCACCGCAGTTAGCTATGATATTAAAACCATCCGGCTTAAACTCCCTGAGCAACAAAGCGCGGGCCTTCTCAAGCATTTCAAAAACCGCTTTAATCTCGTCGGGAGTAGATTCAAAGAGTGTTAAAAAATGGCGCTTAGGGATAAAAAGCATATGCCCCCGAGTGATCGGCTTAATGTCATAGACGACATAAACCAGTTCGTTTTCCATCACCTTGGGCAAATTTTTACAAAATATGCAATCAGGCATCGGGGATCCGTTTAAACTTTAAGACTGCGTTCAAGCTCTTCAATATCTTTTTTGGCTTTAATGGGTATGGTATGAAAGATCTCACAATAAACCTGGATAGCCAAATCCTTCTCTCCCTCCATCAATAAATGGCGCACATCAAACATTGTAGCTTTGCCCTTTTGGGGCAGCTTACCGCAACGACGGGCATTATCAAGAAACCAGGCACGATTGGCATTTAAGAAAACCAGGGCACAGACTAAAATAACGAGGACTATGTATAAATAAAGCATAATTTTTTCCAAAAAATTATCCATTTTCCTTCGATTCTTTGGCAAAATCTTCCACCACCTGCTTGACTTCCAATTCGGCTTTGTCGATCTTGGCCTTACAAAGCTTGATCAAACTCACAGCTTCCTTAACCTTCAAGGACAGCTCATCAACGTCAATATCATCACCTTCGATTTTCGTTATAATTTCATCCAGTCGCTCGATAGCCTTATGATATTTCACATCTGCCATATTATACCTCTTTTAAAATGCTGTGGACAACCCCGTCGACCAGCTGTGTGGTCATGCCTTTGACGCCCTTAGCATCATTGACTCTGCGGATAAGATTCCCCTCATGGCTACGGGTAACGCTAAAACCTCGTTTTAATATGTTTTGAGGGTCCGCCAACTCTGCCAGCTTTTGATATTGGTTTATTTTAGTCCTCGACTTTTGAAGGTGCAAATAAATTATTTTATTTAGATTAATCTTTTTGTCTTCCAGTGACTTTCTTGTCTCCTTGATCAAGCTTGCCGGGCCCCGCTTGAGATTTTCCATAATCCCTGCGAGCCTTTGATGATGGCTTGTGATGAGACCCAGCGTCCTAGTCTGCAAAACCGTACTCCTATCTTTAAGACGACTACGCCCTTCCTCCAAAACCCCAAGCGCGCCTTGCATGATCTTTTCCTGACGCAGATCGATGCCGCGTAAGAATTCCTCTAGGCGCTCCACTAAAAATCTGGCTATGGCAGTAGGTGTCTTGGCAAAAGTATGGGCCGCCAGATCGGTCACAGTGGTATTGATTTCATGGCCTATGGCGCTAAGGACCGGTACGCCTGATTGTGCGATAGCCGTGACAATTTTCTCACTATCAAAACAGCTTAACTCCGCAATAGACCCTCCGCCGCGGGTGATAACGATCACATCCACTTCAAGGATACGTTGAAGGTCCATTAAAGCTTTGATCACAGAACTTTGGGTATTTTTCCCCTGCATCACAGCATTGCATATATAAACCCTGAAAGCATAGCCGCTATTTCTCAGTTCCGAAATAAAATCATGATATGCCGCAGAGTCATAGGAAGTAATAAGACCGACGTTCAAGATGACCAAAGGCATCTCTAAACGCTTGTTCATCTCTAAGATCCCTTTTTGTTTAAGCAATGCGATCAAGCGCTGGCGGTCCTGGGCAATTTTACCCAAGGTGTAGACAGGGTCAATACTTTCGACAATTAACCGCACCTGGCCATGCCCGGGATAAAAATCCACTTTGCAAAGGAATTTAACTTCGATATCATCTTTCAATTCAAACGCATTTTCTCCCTTTTTGAGGATGGCATCGATTTTAGGCCGGACCGGGGCAAAAATAACCAGTCCTATGCGGGCCGTAATGTCCTGAGTCGCGGCATCTTTTTCACAGAGCTCAAAAAATATGTGCTTTTTATCTTTGCCGCGATCATAGCCCTGTATTTCACCGCAAACCCATACAGCCCCGGGAAACCCGCTTTTTAGGACATCACGGATGAAATTATTTAATTCAGATACTGTTAAGAATTCATCGCTCATGGTTTAGAAACCCCAGTTGCAGCATCTCTCTTTCGAGGTCCTGCCCGGCAGGAATAATCAGTGCTTCCATTGTCCCGAGTCTCTCATCCAGATCATTTTTCAAGGCATGCAGTTTGCGGGCATTTTCAGTGCTTCTATTTTTGATATCTTTCGCGTACCAATCCTCATATTCCTTATAAGCCTTAAAAGAGTGATTAAAATCCTTAACGGCACAAGCATATAATCTCAGGGATTCATGGCGCTTGATCAAGTCCAGATCGCAAACCAAAGGCCATGCATCATTTAAAAATGCATGGCTTATAAACTGCCGCTGGTCCATCACATAAAACAATTCCAGGTTATTTTCCATTTCAGCCAAAAAGGCGAACAAAACTTTTCTCAATTGTTTTTCTTCGGGATTACCATTAAATATCGAAAACATAATTCTCTCCTACCAAGTCAAAAATTTAAAAGTTTTGAGACTCACGGCCAGTTCATCCATGTTAATAATAGGCAAGATTGTTGAGTAATCATCGGTCCATACACGCTGTTTGTCAATCGATTCCGTATCAAGCGGCTGCCAGCCTTCTTTAGAGATCAGTCTAAAGAACCGCTCGCCATCCCACGTTAAAAGGCACCAGATGGAACGCATGTTAAAGCCCCCGTCCGGCACATCCTTGAAAGCGGCAAAGGCTCCCGTGTCTTGTGCAATTTTAACTAATACCGGCTTTAAATTCAAATACCTATTGGTGATATGAAAAACCGCCGCTCCCTGCAAAGCAAGTTTTTTTTCATACTCAAGGATGACATCTTTATTGACGAGATGTATCGGTATGGCATCTCCGCTGAAAGCATCAATGATCAAAAGATCATACCAGGCATCCGGCATTTTTTCCAATGACAGGCGCGCGTCTCCTAAAATAATATTAACACTCCCCGGCGCTTTTGCTAAATACCAAAAATACTTCCCGGCTATATCTGAAACATCGCCGTCTAACTCATAATAATCTATCGGACAGGACGGTTTGGCATACATGGACAATGTCCCCGTGCCCAAACCCACGACCCCCACCCTTTTAGCCTCAAAAACATCAGCAGTCAATAAACCTCCCACGGCTGAAGTCGGGCTGTAATATCCCAAGGGGATAACGCGTTTCTCTTCGTCAATAAATTCAGCGCCATGCAAGGTTGTGCCGTGCACCAATGCCCGAACTCCATTCGCTGAATCATAGACCTCATAAATCCCGTAATAATTCCTTTTCTTAATAATAAAATGGACATTTTGCCAGATGGATTCAAGCCAACAAGTCGCTATAATAATGCCGACCAAAACAGCAATAAAGAATTTCCTCGCTTTGGCCAATCCCCAAAAAGCAAACCAAACCATGCCCCATAAGAGAACAAAAGGCAAAACATGATAATCCTTAAAAACATGAGGCCAAACAAAAAAAGCCAATACAACCATTAGAACATAAACGCACAAACGCCAAACAGGCACTTTTCTTAAATGGGAAGGCATCATCAGAGCGACTAAAAAAAGCCCGACTAAGTATTCTATCAAAGTATTGGAGATCAAAGGAATGATCCAGCTGGTTAAAATCCCGCCTAAAAACCCCCCCAAGGAAATCATCACATAAAAGAGGGTCATTTGGCGTTCGGAGGCAGGTTTGGAGAGTATCAACTGATTTTGGGTATACATGCATATAAAAAACAAAAAACCGCATAACAAGGCAATAACCATGAGGACCGGCAAGATATGTTTTTGCGATAAAAAATACATCAACGCCTGCAAGCCGATGATGGGTCCGATAAAGCGAATGATCCATGACGGGCACCACGGATTCTTTTTAAAATTCAGGACAAAAGCCATTAAATAAATCCCCAGAGGAACGACCCATAGCAAGGGGACGGGTGCGACTTCATAGGTCATGATATTGGTCACCGATAAAAACATCACAACCCCGGCCGCTCCCAGACATAGCCAGCGCAATATTTGTTTATCAGCAACCCAGCCAAAGGGTGAAACGTCGGCTACATGCTTAAAGGACTCGTCCGGTTTGACCCTCCAACAAGCGATCACGTTAGCAAGCACTAAAATGGCATATAAAAGCCGCCATATTTGCAACTGCTCTGTGTTTGTCAAAAACTGCTCAAAGAAAAAGGGATAGCTAAAAAGCGCCGCAAAAGACCCCAAATTAGACACCGCGTAAAGGCCGTAAGGGTTATCCCGCCCTTTTAAGACAGACATCGCCAGCCAGCTTTGGGTCACAAGGCTCATCGTAGAAAGCACAAAAAAAACCGGACCGATCGTCATGGTCAGGCGCCAGAATATATCCACCACAAGCGGCAGGGAGGTGCCGTAATGTAAAAAATGGATGTCACGTACGGGAAAAAACAAGAACGGGATAAATAAAAGCCATAAATGGATTTTTAAATAATGGCGCATCCCCCGGTGCCGCAGGAGCATATGGGCAAAGCAATAGCCAGCCAGCAAAACTGCCTGAAAAAAAACAATACATGCCCCCCACACCAGATAGCTGCCGCCGTAACTCGGGAGAAACAATTTCGCGATGATCAATTCAATTTGAAATAATAAAAAAGCGGAAAGAAAAGTGATAGATATTAAGATCGCCATGGGGACATATTAAATGTAAAAAATTCCTTTGTCATTGAAAAAAAAATATCATTGCGAACCCTAAAGCACACTGATAGAATCCCGCAAATGAAGATTTCCAAACAGTTTAAAAAATATCCATACCGCACCAGAGTCATCAAGAAAATCGAAAGCATCTCACCTGAAGAGTTTGGCCGGATATTCCCCCCTGTGAGCGAAGGATACCAGTTCTTCAAAACACTGGATGAATCGAAATTCACACAGTTCCTTTTTTATTATATCCTTGTTTATGACCATAAACAATTAGTCAGTGTTGCCCCCTGTTTTTCTGTCAACTATTCACTGGATACCAGTATGAGCGGCCCCCTTCGCCGGATTTCCAATGCGATCAAAAAAATATCCCCTCATCTGTTTAGCATCAAAGCTTTGGTCTGCGGCATACCCATGGGACAGGGGCAGATCGGTCTGGCCCGTCAATCAAGGGACATCCTGCAAGCCGTCCAACAACGCATGGAAGAGTTGGCGCACGAGATCCACGCTCCTGTCATTGCCTTTAAGGATTTTGATCGCTCCTATGATGAACTTTTTGATCCCCTGATCAAAGATGGATTCATAAAGATCGACAGCCTGCCCATGACCCGTTTAAACTTGAGCTTCTCAAGTTTCGAAGGCTATTTGAAAACCCTCAGTAGCGCCACCCGTTATGATTTTCGAAGAAAACTAAAAAAAGCCGCAACAGTTAAAATTGAATCCTCCGTGGTAAGCTCTCTGGATGAAGAGGCCCTCGATCAAGTCTACTCTCTTTACCTGCAGACCGTGACTGCGCATGAAACGGGCTTTGAAATCCTACCAAAAGATTTTTTTAGATTGATCTCTCAAAACATGCCCCATGAGGCCAAATTCTTTCTCTACAGGATCAACTCAAGACTGGCGGCCTTTGTTTTTTGTTTAGCCTCAAACGGGGTTTTACTGGATTATTACCTGGGACTGGACTACTCCCAAGCTCACGAATATCACTTGTATTTTTTCAAATTTAAGGACATCATGGATTGGTGTCTCGCTCATGGTATTAAAACATACGAGATGGGCGATACCGGATACGAGCCTAAGCGCAGGTTAGGATTTGATTTTGTGCCGATGTCCCTTTTCGTCAAAATGCGTCCAAGGCCCTTGAGACCTGTATTAAAGATTTTAAGAGCACTGCTAAAGTTTGATAACTTTGACCCTGAGATTAAACGATGGAAAAAATCATTAAAATAAGACAGTTGCCGCTTAAGATCTTCCTTTTGATCGTGGCCAATGACTTAATCGACACATCGGCCCAACTCTTAATGAAAAAAGGACTGGGCATTTGTGAGCTAAACAGCATCCGTTCTTTCTTTGATCATCTTTTAAATTTTGGCAATCCCCTTATTTTTCTGTTCTGGGCGGGGCTGATCATCTATCTTTTAAATTTCTTTATATGGATGAAAGTCTTATCCAAGGTAGATCTAAGTGTCGCCCTCCCTTTGGCCAGCAGCAGCTATATTCTCATTCCGATCGCGGCTATCTTCTTTCTGCATGAGCTTGTAAAACCCCTGCGCTGGCTGGGACTTGCTTTGATCGTGCTTGGCATATACTTTATTTCAGGAAGCAAGCCCTCAAAAGACCAAGGAGCCGTGCATGAGTAAGATCATTCTCCTTGTTCTCATCGCTGAATTCTGGATTATCATAGGACAGGTCTGTTTTAAAAAAAGCGCTGACCGTTTGAATGCCCGGGGGAAAGGCCCAAAAACATGGGTCTTACATTTGCTTGGGTCCATATCGCGCACTCCGACGATTTGGATAGGCGCTGCTGCGATGTTCGTCGGAATGCTGTTTTGGTTTGCCGCTTTAAGTTCCGGCGAACTTAGTTATGTCTATCTGCTGGGAAGCATCCAATACATTATAGCCCTTGTTGCCGCACACTTCTTTCTAAACGAAAAAATCAACAAATCCAAATTGATCGGGACCCTGCTGATTACGTTAGGAATTATTTTGACGATCGCCAGTTAATCAACTCGCTGGGGATGACAATCAAAATTTCCGAAGACAACGAACGTAGGCTTCAGTCGGCTTTGTGTCGAATACGGGGATTGTACTGGAATAGTGAAGGGTACCGTCAAGAAAATTCTGGGACGAAGCGAATTGAGCGTTATTTTGTGTTGAAGACCAGTAGTTTGACGACATGACCAATTCACGACGACGAGAGTAAAGCAGGCCATTCAATTCAGTTTCTGTGGGCAAATACCAGCCGGAAGAAAAGTCTCCAAATTTTAAGTCCCGGCAATAAGCCACGGCGCTCTCCCATTTCATGGGTCCGGCATCTCTGGGTGTCAGCATATAATCAAAGCCGGCATATAACGCGCCCCCCTCACAGGTTTGTCCTATAAGCACTGGAGTTGATTGGGTCCCTGTACAAGGATCAGCCGCATACAAATTTTCTACACTGCCCGTAAAGAAACCAAGAGATAAGGCAAAAATGACAAACAGCTTAGAACATGTCATTAAGATCCCCCTCTTTTGATGATTAGGCCCCCAAAGCTTTTTGCAAAGCCTCTTCAAAAAGCATGACTGACAGATCGATTTCATCCTCGGTGATATAAAGTGACGGGGCCAAAGTAAACACATTTTTATAATACCCGCCGATATCCAGCACTAATCCGCGTTTTTTCCCCCCGGCTGTCAACTGGGCCCCTAAGCCGATATTCATGATCCGGTCCGTCAGATCGCGATCAGGCGTAAACCCGTCCTTTTGACATATTTCAATACGCAGCGCTAACCCCAAACCGTCTACCTGACCGATAGATGGATATTTTTTCTGAAGATTCTTAAGCTGTTTTAGAAAATACGCCCCTCTTTTAGGCACATCCACATCAAAATTTGAATCTTCGATCAAGTCCATCACGGCCAATCCAGCGGCAGTGCCAAGGGGATTGGAAGAAAATGTGGAATGGGTCATCCCCGGAGGAAAAACTTCCGGTGAAATAAGCTCTTCTTTGGCCCAGATCCCGGAAATAGGGTTAAGACCGTTGGTCAGGGCTTTACCGAAAACAATAATGTCCGGCACCACCCCGAAATGTTCGATGGACCATAACTTTCCGGTGCGGTAAAAGCCCATCTGGATCTCATCCGCGACAAATAAGACATGATATTTATCCAGGGTCTTTTTCAGTTCTTTAAAATAATCCATAGGAGGGACAATATATCCTCCGGTCGCCTGCACGGGCTCGACAAAAAAAGCGCCATATTCGCAGTTTTTATTTTTGGGATTGACCAAGGAATAATATTCAGATTCAAACAACTTCTCAAATCTCCTTAAGCAGGCAAGGCCGCAACTTTCCCGTGACTTGCCTTCAGGACAGCGGAAGCAATAGGGATAAGGGACAAAATGGGCCCGATCGGAAAAATGGCCATAATGTTCCCGATAGCGGTAACTGGAAGTGATGGCCGTGGCGGCAAGGGTGCGGCCATGATAGCCGCCCATAAAGGAGAACATCGGGATTTTGCCCGTGTGATTACGCACAACTTTAATAGCATCTTCAATGGCCTGTGCTCCCCCGACATTAAAATGCACCCGGCCTTTGACACCAAATTTTTTCTCGATATCCTGGGAAATCTTAGCCGCTAAGCGTATTTTCTCTTCATGCAAATATTGGCAGGCCAACTGCGGGAGGGTATCGATCTGTTTTTTTAAAACATCATTCAAGCGCCGGTTCTTATAGCCAAAATTGGCCGCGGAATACCACATCTGTAAATCGACATACTGGCGCCCTTGAGAATCGTACAAATAAATCCCGTCCGATTCACGAAAAATATTTAATTGTTTGGCATAATGGACGGTGTCTCCCCAAGAGCAATACTTCGATTCCATCTCAAGTAATTCTTTGTCATCCATGGGTTGCACGTCCTATTGATATTTAACGGCTGTGACGGCCGGAGTTGATCGCTTCCTGAAAATAATTATAAACGTCTCCTAAGTCCTTATAAGGGATGCAGGGCAGCTCTTCCTTGTTCATAAAACGCAATAAATTATCCTTGGCAAAAACAATATCCGAAACGCGCGCGGGGCAAAAATCCGAACGGCCGTCTCCAACAAAAACGATCAGCTTATTTTCCGTTTTGTCTTTAGTCAAATGGATCTTCTTGCAATGGGCGCAAGTCAGGCAAAAAGGATTGTCATAAGGGAAAGACGGGATGATATGGTCACGATAGAATCTCAGGGAGTTGCCGTAGACTTTCAGGTCCTTGATCCTGTGGTATTCTAAGATCTTCTCGATGATGCAGGTAAAGTTATCACTCAAGATCACCGGCTTAATGCCTTCTTGGACCAGCAAAGACAGTAGCTGATGAAAATGAGGATCCAGCTCGACTTTTTTAATAAAATTAAACAGAGCGCTTCTCGTGACCCGCACGTTCTTCAACTGCCCTTCCAAGCATTCTTTAGTTCCGATTGTACCCTCCAACCATGCCTTTTCCAAGGCCATCCAATTCTTATTGATAGAAAAACGCCGAATAACATCGTCTAAAACATCAGATATGGTCATGGTATGATCAAAATCAAAAAACACACGGCAATTAGACAACACGATGGGCGATTTAGTGTGGAGTTTTGTTTCCATCTGATGAAGACGATTAACAAAAGGCATATTGTTTATGAGACCAGGGGTTTACCGGAAAAAAAGCGCTGCATATGCATAGCTACCGTATTACGCTCCTGATCAGCGGTTATGATATGGTAAGAATTATGCAGAAGCACGAGTTCTTTACGGGAAGACCTCACCCTGTTATAAATAAACTGGGAATTACGCTCGCTGCTCATATCATCATGCTTGGCCTGGATCAGTTGTATTGGCGTGGAAATATCATCTAGACAGCCGTTTAAATGTTTAACCAATTTTTGCAGTTGATACAATAAGGTCAATGGGAAAAAAGGATACCCGTATTGGGCCACCTGCTCCAAGTTATCCAGTTTCGCATGGCTGTAAAATTCATGGATGCGCCTGCGGACCGCTTCATTCTTGATACCGTAAGGCGGTTCTTCCTTAAAATAAAAGAAATATTTAAGCGGCGTATTGTAGGCCAAAGGCAGCAGGAACCGGTACCATGGCGAATTCCATCCGTCATAGAAAAGCGTGGGAGAAAGACAGCTGACACCGGCTATCTCATTTTTGAATTCATGGGATAACACCAGAGCTAATAAAGCCCCCATAGAAAGGCCGCTGACATAAATTTGCTTGAACTGCCCGCGGATCTGAAGATAAGATTGACGGACCGTCTGATAAAAATCCTGCCATTGACTCATTTGGAGAATATGGATCGGCGCCCCATGATTCGCCAAACGCGGGCAATAGACCGCATATCCCTGACGGTTCAGGTAATTGGCCAAAAACCGCATTTCATGAGGCGTTCCCGTCATACCATGGATGAGAATAATCGCCTCTCCATTTTGGCCCGGCAACTCAAAGCCATTGTCGGGAAGATCCGACTTGCCCTTAGCCTTAAATAGATTCTTTAAATTAGCAGAAAACTTAACCGCCATATCTTTTATTTCCCTTCTTTTTGGGAGGCGATATAATCCACAATATTCTTGACGGTCCGGGCCTCATAGAGAGCCGCATCAGGGATCTTCAATTCAAATTTTTCTTCCAGCTCAAAAGCAACTTCCACGGACCCGAAAGAATCCAGTCCTAAATCCTCAACTAATTTAGACTCTAAGGTGATCCGTCCTGCATCCATGGTCAATTGCTTGGCCAAAATCTCTTTGACGATCGTCTCAATCTCGCTATAAATCATAGGTTTTAAACTCCCCTAAAATCCGAAAAAACAATACAAGCATTACAATTACCGAATCCAAATGAATTGGATAAAACATGGTTCAATTTCTTAGGACGACCCTCGAGCGGTACATAATCCAAATCGCACTCGGGGTCTTTATGCTTATAATTGATCGTAGGCGCAATAAACTGATCCTTGATCGATAATGCACACACCACCGCTTCAATGCCTCCCGCGGCCCCAAGGCTGTGGCCTATCATGGATTTAGTCGATGAAACCGGGATCTGATAAGCCTTTTCGCCAAATACCTGCTTAATAGCCTTGGTTTCCGCACGGTCATTGGCCACAGTCGAGGTGGCATGGGCATTGATATAATCAACCCGATCGGCACTGAGTCCGGCATCCTTCAAGGCATCCGACATGCCGCGTGCGGCATCGTCTCCGCTGGCATCAGGCATAACCATGTGACGTGCACCGGAATTACTGGCATACCCGGTGATTTCCGCATAAATCGGCGCGTTCCGTTGGCGTGCATGTTCCAGTTCTTCTAAAACAAGTCCGCCGCCGCCTTCACTTAAGACAAAGCCATCCCTTTCTAAATCAAAAGGTCTTGAAGCTTCCTGCGGCACATCATTTTTTTTTGAAAGAACCCTTAAAGCGCTATACGCCCCGAAATTCAAACGCGTCAGGGGAGCTTCAACCCCTCCTGTCACACATATATCCATGTCACCCCACTGCACCTTACGAAAAGCCTCGCCAATGGCATGGCTTGCGGAAGCACAAGCGGTTGAAATGACCATGTTCGGCCCCAAAAAACCATACCGGATCGCAATGTGACTTGACACCGCATTCGGTGAAATTCTGGGCACCGAAGAAGGATTGATACGATTCGCCCCGCGTTCCAGGATCGCCACCATCTGCTCTTCATGGAACATCATTCCGCCTAATCCGGAACCGATGATGACCCCTATCCTCTGTTTATCTTCACGGTCTAAATCTAACCGGCTGTCTGCGACGGCCATTTGGGAGCAGGCCAATCCAAAATGCACAAACCTGTCAACCTTTTTAGCCACCTCTGCAGGCATATATTGAGAAGGATCAAAATCTTTGACCTCCCCGGCGATTCGCGCATCAAAAACCTCAGCGTCAAAGCAGGTGATCTTATCTATGCCGGAGCGTCCCTCTTTGTTGGCCTGCCAAAATTGTTCACGACCGATACCGTTACAGGCAACCACCCCCAAACCGGTAATCACAACGCGCCGTTTCTTCATTATAGCAAAATCCTTAACCTTGTTAATGATTAATTTAAATAAATGATTCTGACTGTTTTTCAACCCTAACTACTTAAAGTTAATAGGGTTCATACTATACCACAGTGCTAAAAAAACAATCTTTTTTTTTACATAAATACTTTAATCAAAAATTAAACTTTGCCCCTTCAGGAGTTAATGTTGTTCCTCCTTCAATCTGGCTTTCCCCTCCCCCCTTATTGAGGGACGCTCTCAAGTTTTCCTTCCGGACCCATCGCTTCATCTGGTCTTCACTTAAGGTCTTGCTCAACTTAAGATATTCATCACGTCTTAATGCCTCCAATGTGCTTTTTAAAACAGCATGGTTCACAATCAGGTCCCCTTGCATTTCCTGTAAAATCGCATCACGTTTGGACATATATTCTTTAATAATGGGCCTTACGGCATCTGCCTGTGCATCAGTCATATTAAGCTCAGTTGTCATTCGTCTGACACTGTCCTCTGCGTTTAAAGTCATATCCTGAGCATAAACAGACACCCCCAACACTAAAAATACCCCTAAAATAGAACCGGCCAGTTGAATATTCATACCACCCTCCTTTTACTCTTCGTCGATTCCTTCCGACATTAATTGCCCTCCCCTTTTTAAAAGCAAATGCTGAGGGAAAAAGGCAAAATTAGCTATCATCGTCGGTATAACGGCACTGGCGATCACCGCGGCAACCAGAAAAGAATACTGTTGGGGGGTTACTATGCCGTGCGACAGTCCATACATCGATGAAATCGTCCCAAAAGTAAGCCCCGTTGACATCAATAAAGTATAGTACCATCTTTCGGAATTTTGCTTACGAAAAACCCCGATCACAGGATAAAGCCCAAATATCTTTGAGACAATCTTCCCTGTAAAAAGCACCAAGAATATAAAGGGCGCGCTGATCAAAGCCGGGACTGAAACCAGAGAGCCCGCTCTAATAAAATAAAAAGGTGTCAGAAACCCCACCGTTAAGGTACGAAGCCTCCTGATCCAAAGATGCTCTTCAACAGCAAATTCAGCCAAAAGCATGCCTGCTATATAGGCAGGTAAAACAGCTTCACTCCCTGACCAAGTGGCCAAAGCCCCTAAACCAAAAAGCACAAAAACCACCCACTTGACCCTTATAGCAGCTGTTCTATTACCATACTTCCTATGAAGCAATGATGTGATATACGGAAAAAAACTAAGGACGATAACGCTTAGAATAATAAAGACCGCTGTTTTATAAGTAAATGGCGCAAACAAAAGCCCCAAAGCAATGACAGTCCCTAAATCATTGACAAAACATGCTCCCAAAATCCCCTTACCGAATTCGGTCTTATTAAACCCCGTCTCCAGCATGACCGCATAGACAACGGCCATGGAGGTCGTCGAAAGAGCAACTCCTGCCAACCAACTGGCCCGCACATCCCAATGCAGGAAAAAATACGCAAAAGCAGCGCATCCGAGAAAGGGGGCGAAAAATCCCACCAACCCCACAACCCCCACTTCAACCCATTTAGTACGTATAACCCTTGGATCAAGCTCTGCCCCCGCAAGAAAGGTCAGCATAACAGCTCCGCTGGAGGCTAAAAAACGAAGCCATTCCGAATTATTCCCAAAAGAACCGGGACCGTAGAAATGATTTATCACAAAAGCCGCGAACACCCCTACACATATTTCCACAAGCGCTATGGAAATTCTTAAATGTTTAGCGATCATAGCAGAAATAACAGCCAGCCCCAGCCATATGGCAGCGATCGTATAAATGCCTTCCATAAAATATCCCTTAAAAATTCCTAACTTTACATACGTACATTAAAAACCTCCTACAATTCTAAACAGAATCGTAGGAGTTTATACTAACCCTCCTTGAACGTCAAGTTATCCGTTGATCAATAGTGTTTTTATTTGATAATCCCAAGCCCCATCCATTCAAACTCGCGGCCCAAAAACAATAACATAATCATAAAATATTGCTTTCCAAGATGCCCCATTCTTGATAAATTAATACAATAGCTGGTCCAGACCTTTAAAAAACTATGCATTCCCAAGATAAAAAAGTTTTTATCCTCGCCTCTATCGAAGAAGTGTCTATTTTGCGTAAATTCGCGATCCTCTTTCTGATCTCCTCCATTATACCGATGTTCCTGCTTTATTATATTTATCTTTATAAAACAAGGCTCGGGTTTATGGCCATGATCATGATGGTTTTGGGCGTTTTTGTGGGATATTTTTCTATCCGTTCGTTATTAATTAAAGCGACCGATATCGCCCGGGAAAATCGTCGTGCTATCGAACCTTTTTTAAGCCCCCAGATCATCAAAGAAATCAGCCAGGGAGAAAACGAATTAGTCGTCTTAAAACACACCTTCAGCGCCCTGACCAAACAATTGGCGACGACGATCACCGAATTAAAGAATAAAAATGATGAACTTCTGGCCCTAGATCAACTCAAGGATGACTTTGTCAACAACGTCTCCCATGAGTTTCGCCTGCCGTTGTCGATCATTCAGGAAAGCATCCGTCAGATCACCGAAGGCATGTTCGGGCAGATCAATGAGGCCCAACAAAAATATTTAAACATGTCTCTTCGCAACATCGACCGCTTAAAGACACTCATAGATATAATGCTCGACATCTCCAAAATTGAAAAGGGCAAATTAGAACTCTTCAAGAAAAATATGGATTTAAGAGACGTGATCAAAGAAGTCGTCTCTGACCTGTCCCAAAAAATTGAAAAGAAAGGCCTTAAACTCAAGCTTGAGCTGCCGGCGCAACCTGTTGAAATTGTCGCCGATCGTGATAAAATCATCCAGGTTTTGATCAACCTAGTCGGCAATGCCTGTAAGTTCACCCAGCAAGGCTCCATTGAGATATCTGCGCGTGAAAATGAGGATTCTATTGAGTGCACGGTCACAGATTCGGGAATCGGGATTAGCTCCAAAGACCTGCCCCATCTTTTTTCAAAATTTCATCAGATCGCCGCTCCCCAGGAAAAAGGGACAGGGCTGGGGTTAGTCATTGCCAAACATATTATCGAGCTGCATCATGGACAGATCTATGTCGAAAGTCAAGAAAAGATAGGCACCAAATTTACTTTTACGCTGCCGAAAAATACGGCGGCCCCTAACGGAAAGGCAGTGGACAATGAAAAAAATATTAATCGTGGATGATGATGTGGATATCGTCGATCTGGTTGAAAACAGGCTAAAAAAGAACAATTATGAGGTCACGTTCACCAATGACGGTGATAACGGGTATAGAAAGGCCATTGAACAAAAACCTGACCTGATCATTATGGATGTCATGATGCCTAATATGCACGGGGGCGAGGCGGTCAAGCTTTTAAAAGCAAATGATATCACCAAGAATATCCCGGTCCTTTTCTTTACAGCCATGAATTCCTATTTACCTAAAGGCGCCGAGCTAGACCAGATCAATGTTAACGGTCAACTGTATCCGGCGATTACCAAACCTTTTGAACCGAACAAATTATTAGCCGCGATCAAATCCCTCTTGGGGGAATGATCATCACCCCCCGGTATGGCACTCCGAACAGTTTGTCGTCTTCCAGGATTCGTCCCCGTCAAAAGGATGCTGGAATGGCAGTCCATCAGAATCTTTCTGCACAGCTGTCCCGCTGCCTTGTTGTGTGATGATATGGCATGATGTGCATTTGCGGGATATCCCCTCTCCTGTCTTGGTCTTATGCTCATCATCATGACAACGGAAACAACCTAAAGAAATCATATGTCCGATATTATCCGGATATGCGTCCCAGCGGGACTTCATCTCAGGAAAGAAATTCATCCGGTAGATCAAAGAAACGGCTTTGATGGCCTCTTCAACTTTGTCCTTATGCTCCCCATAATACGCAGCCTGTTTCTTGGCATAATACTCAGTTAACCCCAAACGTATCTTTTCTAAAGCTTGATCCACAGAGAGATATTCTTTGGAAAGGACCTCGACGGCTTTGGCCTTGATCATGGGAATAGACGGGCTGATACGCTCCTCGGCCAACGCCCGGTTGATCGAAACATCAGGAGCTTCAAAGCGGTGGGTTGGTCGGTTGTGGCAATCCATACAGTCCATTTTTCTGATCTTGTTTTGAGGCGGAGCTGTATTTTTATAAGGCGATCCCTTGGTCGTATAAATCCTGGCGACCCCCGCCTTATTGATGGCCTTGATCCAGCTGATCTTCTGGCGCTTCGCATCTTCAGGCACGTAATAAATCTCATCACCGTAATACATATGGGCGTGAATACCGGATTCGCCGTTTTGTCCGCCCCCGATACGGATCAGCATCTTGATATTCCATGGCAGAGTTTTGCTTGGGTCATCAGGGTAATAAATCTTATCCAACTGTATGGCATTAAAAGCTTTCCCCGGCCAATGACATTCTTCGCAGGTCTCCTTGGCGGGACGCAAGGTTTCAACAGGAGCGGGAGTGGGCCTTGAGTAGGTCCCTTTAATCGCCATAAAAAGCATTTTAACGCCGGCCATTTTGTAATGCACGTACCAACCCACTCCGGAGCCGATATGGCATTCCACACATTTGACCTGGGCATGGGGCGACTGGGTATAGGCCGTATATTCCGGATTCATGACCTGATGGCATGTGACCCCGCAAAAACGCTCTGATTCCGTATAATTATAAGCTTTATAACAACCTATTGCGGTCATGATCAAAACAATAGCGGTTCCGACCATAAAAATAAGAATGGCATTCTGGTGGGTCGACAGAGAAAGGTCGATAACGATGAGTTTATGCGTGCCTCCGTGAGCGCCTTTAAGGATCCGACGCCGCGAAACCCAAGCCCCCCATGGAATCAATATCAGGCCGACAATAAGAAACGGCGGCAGGAAAACATATGTAATAAGGCCAAGATAAACGCTGTGGGCGGAAGAAAAGAAATCAATGCAAAATAAAAAAAGTTCACAGCAAAGAATAAATACGGAAAGCCCTGCCCCTATATAAGTTGTATTGTTATAAAAATGATCGGGAAATCTCTGTTTTCTTTTTTTGGGAAGGTTATTCATTTTGATAATTGTAACATAAAAAACAAGATGTTACAGTCATAACCCAAAAATCAAACTAAACTCCAATCCCCTCAAACCGAGCGGCCTTTCATATTCTGCAAAAACGTATTTATTTAGCGTTCAGAGAGCCACTTGCGTGTCATTGCGAGCGAAGCGAAGCAATCTAGAGCCATGCTAAGAGATTGCTTCGTCGCTAAAAAGCGCTCCTCGCAATGACACTATGAGAGATTTCTCTCTGCGTACTAAACATCTATGCAAGAACAGCGTTAGGCTTTTTTCTCTACGTAGTTTTACTTATAACATTACATTTGTCTCTATATTATGATAATCAATATCTATGCTTCAACGAATGACCCTACTTCTGGTTTTCATTCTGGTCCTGCCTTTTACGTTAAATGAAAGCCATGCACAAGCTGTTGTGACAAACACCCCCAAGGCGAAAGCCCCTGTTTCTGATGACGATTGTTTGGCCTGTCACAACGATCCAAGCAGCGCGCCTTTTGTCGATCAAAAGAAATTTAAGACATCGGTTCATGGAGAAAGTCTCTGTACCGGCTGTCATAAGGATTTGATCGGCAGTGATTTCCCCCATAAGACTCCTTTAGCACCGGTTGATTGCGGACAATGTCATGCCGAACAACAAACTCGATTTTCAGATAGTGTTCACGGCCATGCACTGTCCCGTCAAGATAAGCTGGCTCCACGTTGTGTTAACTGCCACGGCAACCACGATATTCTTCCTGTGAAGGACCCTAAATCAAATGTAGCGCCCTTTCATATTCCTTTTGTTTGCGGTTCATGCCATAGTGAAGGCAAACCAGTTGCCCTTCAGCGGGAGATCCATGCAGATCACATTTTAGAGAACTATTCCGAAAGCATCCATGGAGAAGGGCTTCTTAAAAAAGGCCTTAATGTCACGGCAACTTGCGCCTCCTGCCATCGGGCCCATCAAATCCTTCCTCATTCTGATCCCCGCTCCTCGATTGCCCGCGATAATATAGTCAAGACCTGTCTGCAATGCCACAGCCAGATCGAACAAGTTCATCGCAAGATCATCAAAGGGGAATTATGGGAACAAAACCCCCAAAGCATCCCTGTTTGCGTCGACTGCCATCAGCCCCACAAGGTACGAAAAGTTTACTACGCACAAGGAGTCGCTGACCGGGACTGCCTGACCTGTCATTCCAATAGAGGCATCGTTTCATCCCGTGATCAGCATTCGCTTTTTGTTAACGAACAGGAGATCAACGATTCTATTCATGCCAAGATTGCCTGTGCCCAGTGCCATACACAGGTATCTGTTTCCAAGGTGCGCTCCTGCGAAACAATCACAAAGCCGGTGGATTGCGCCATCTGCCACAGTGGGCAAGTCGAGCTTTACCAGCAGGGAATTCACGGAAAATTATTTAAAGCAGGCAGTCCCAACGCCCCCTCCTGCAGGGATTGTCACGGGACACATGCGATCCTCTCACATAAGGACCTTAAATCACCTTCTTATCCGACTAATATCCCCACCCTTTGCGCCCGGTGTCATCGTGAAAATGAAAAAGCAGCCCTTCTTTATAGAGGGAATGAGCACCAGATCACAACCAATTATATAGAAAGCATCCATGGTAAAGGTCTCTTAGACAGCGGTCTGGTTGTGACCGCCACCTGTACAAGCTGTCACTCCGCCCACAAACAGCTGCCTGCCTCAGATGCCGCATCTTCAGTGAACCGTAACAATATAGCGGCCACCTGTTCCGCATGCCATAAAGGTGTTTATGAAAAATATATAAAAAGCGTTCATGCCATAGGCCGTGGGGAAAACTCAGATCAATTACCGGCCTGCAATAATTGCCATACGGCCCATACCATTAAAAGAACTGATGAGAGTAGTTTTAAGTTTGATATCATGAACAGTTGCGGAAAATGTCATAAAGAGATTGCAGAAACTTACTTTCAAACAGTCCACGGGAAAGCATCCAAACTCGGATTCGCTAAATCTGCTAAATGCCAGGATTGCCATGGTTCCCATGAAATTCTGCCCGTGACCGACCCTCACTCGTCCTTAAGCCGCAAGAACATCGTTGCGACCTGCCAGAAATGCCATGTTGGCGCACCAAGACGTTTTGCCGGCTATCTGACCCATGCCACCCACCATGATCCCAAGAAATATCCTTGGATATTCTGGACATTCTGGTTTATGACGGGTCTGTTGGTCATGACCTTTACGTTAAGCATTCTCCATACGCTCTTGTGGCTGCCCAAATCGCTCGAAATGAGACGGCTCTATCCGCCCAAGTATGATCCGTCGGAAAAACAATACGTGCGTTTCCCGGTATTTTACCGGATACTCCATATCATCATGATCATAAGCTTCCTGACACTGACCACGACCGGCATGATGCTGAAGTTCTCATATACTCATTGGGCGGCGCTTATCTCGACGATGATCGGCGGCTTTGCGGTTTCAAGCTTTCTGCATCGCTGTGCGGCGGTCACCCTCTTCGGCCTTTTTATCGCTCATGTCTGGCATCTTCTCTATTTCAAACGGCTGGAGTCCAAGAGCTTCAAAGAAGTTCTTTTTGGGCCGGACAGTATTCTGTTTTCAAAAAAAGACCTGAAAGAAATTGCAGCCACGATGAAATGGTATTTGGGAAAGGGGCCATATCCAAAATACGGACGCTGGACTTATTGGGAAAAATTTGATTATTTTGCCGTACTTTGGGGGATCGTGATCATCGGCACCTCAGGCCTTATGCTTTGGTTCCCTGAGGGCTTTACACACGTTTTACCCGGATGGGTCATCAATGTAGCGACCATCATCCACAGCGACGAAGCCTTGCTGGCCGCAGGGTTTATTTTCACCATTCACTTTTTTAATACTCACTTTAGGCCCGAAAAGTTCCCTATGGATACGGTGATCTTCACCGGCCGCATGTCTATTGAAGAATTAAAACGTGAACGCCCATTGGAATACGAAGCTTTGGTCAACAGCGGCAAGCTTGAAGGACAGATGGTAGAGCCCATGCCACCCAAAAAGATATTAGCTTTAAGGGTCTTCGGCTGGACAGCCCTGTCGATCGGATTGGTATTAGTTATTTGTATTATTTATACGATGATTTTCGGGTATAAGTAAGCGCAGGCGAAATAATCCCGGCGATGCTTTGAGATAGCGCTCAGAAGAGATCTCCTTTAACCAAAAATTTTTCGTATCGGCGTTTTCTTCAATACGGTCATCCCCGATATGCTGGCCCTTAAACATCGGCATAACATCCCAATTGGAATCAATATAACAAAAAGCTTCAATATTCCAGTCCCTGATAAAGCGGAATAGATGATTTAAAAAATCGATCTTGCCTTGGACCGTATACATTCCCCAAGGGGTCGATTCAGCGATCATAAAAGGCTTATGATGTTCCCGGGCTAATTTCACAAAATCTGATGTTCTCCAAAGCCCGCTTGGCATTGCGAACATGCTGGCAGCAAACCAGTCCACATAATCATCCCCCGGGTACCAATCGATCCACTGAAAAGCGGATTTGTCCCCCCAGCAATAGGAATGCCAGACCCAGGCCGCATTGTTCACTCCTTCTTTACGCAAAAAATCCACCACATAGCGGAAAGCCCGTTTATATTTTTGGGGATCATAATGGTTCAAAGGATTATCAAACTCATAACCGATGCGCAGATAAACCGGCCGATCAGCTTTTTTAAGCCACTGGGCCAATGTTTTCAAATTGGCATCATACGTTCCGGCGATCGTATCATCAAGCGCATCCACCATGTATAAGCCGATCTGAACAACAGAATTAGGATAAACCCTTAAAAGGGCATCGCCATCCATCGGTCCGGATCCAAGATCACTTGGCGACTTAAGCCCCTCCATTTTCTGGATTGAAGAATACATCATAGTCCCGCCGGGAGTATTGCCGGTTGCGCGGACATACCCGGCAATGGTATCGCGGTCCTGTCCGACCAAAAGAAGAGTCTTTCCCGACGGAGGAACAAACGGAGCTGAAGCAGAAAATACCGGGCAGGCCGCCATGATGAGCAGTACTGTGCAAATTACAAGCACAGAACAGACGATATCGGGCTTATTCTTTTGTGTAATTGTTTTCATGGGAATTTATTCTACAAAAAATCTTCACAAATATAATTCCTAGTTCATACAAGATCATAAGCGGGATTGCCAGTGTCAGTTGGGAGGCGATATCAGGCGGAGTCAGAAAAGCCGCGGCAATCAGAATGATAATAATAGCATGCCGCCTCTTCTGACAGAGAAATTCCGGAGTGGCGATGCCGATTTTGGCTAGAAATGCCAGAACAAGCGGAAGCTCAAAGGCCGCGCCAAAGGCCACGATCATGTGCCCCAAGAACCCCAAATAATTCTTCACCGTCACCATAGGGACCAGATACTCCGAAGAAAAACTCATCAGGAATCTGTAGGCCATGGGTACGGCTACAAAATACGCGAAAGCCCCGCCCGATATAAAAAACACAAGCGATAAAGGCGCAAAGATCAAAACAAATTTCTTTTCGGAAGGCTTGAGGGCCCCGGCCACAAAAGCCCAGATCTGATAAAGAATATACGGAGAGGCGACCAGCAGGGCCAAAACCGCGTCTAATATCATGGTGGCCGAAAACGCCTCACCGGGCGCGGTAAAGACCAAGCGGCCTGCCGGATGCGTCAGCACGGGGATGAGCTTGCCGACATAGCTATAACATAGGCAAAGGGCTAAAACATAAGCGCCCGCGGACTTGATCATCCGCGAGCGCAGTTCTTCCAAATGCTTAAAAAACGACTGAAAAAAAGGGTTCAAACTCACTGTGGCTTAGAATCGATCGGCTTTTTGACATCTTCTTCGGTATCGCGTAAATTCTTTTTAAACTCGCGGATGGCCTTACCTAAAGCAGCGCCGACCTCAGGTAATTTTTGTGCTCCAAAAAGCAGAATAAATACAACCAAAATCAAAATCAACTCAGGCATACGGCCCATATTCAACGCTCCTTAACAAAACCTAAAGTATGATTAATAATTAAAAAATATTATATAACCGATGTAATAAAGCGACAAGCACTATCTCTGGGCCTTCCCAGAGCGTCACCCTTTAGGCATCGGATGTTTTATTTTTTCCCACATGGTTTTAAAATCAAACGTTTTGGCAGTAGGTGATTCGGAGTTGTGGCATTTAGCACATGTCTTTTCATCCGGCACCTTCAGGCCCCCGTCGATCGATTGTTGCTTATCCTTCATAATACTCATCTTCATATAATCTTTCCCTGCTCCGTGACAGGATTCGCAAGAAACCCCCTCTTCAACAGTGACCTTATCCGTCACCTTATTTTCGCTGAATCCATAGGCGGTGGAGTGGCACTTTAAACATTTGCCGCTGGCCTGAGGATTATCGACCCCAAATTTTTTGCCAACGTCCTTGGCTTGGGCGGTCCCCAGTGTATCAAAAGCTTTAGCATGGGATGACCCTTGCCAGATGACCGCCTGTTGTCCCATTTTCTCACTTTTATGGCACATAGAACATTTACTCACGCCCACAAATTCATGATCAGGAGTCTGGGCCATAGAATTAGAGGCACACATAAAAATTACACCGGCCCCCAAGATCATCCACAACCCTAAAAACCATTTTTTATTCATTTAAAATGCTCCTCTCTCTTCAATCTTTTTCGAGCGTTGGAATAAGTTTATTAAGTGCAAAAAAGAACAAGAAAGGCAACATAATGATCGTCAATGCCCCTAGCAGCCCTTCTTTATATGTTTCCAGACTATGCGGGATAATAGGCAGTTCAAAATGCATAAAACCCGCCCATGACAAAGAGAAAGCCTGCCCGCCTATAACAACATTCCAGCGCATCATAAAAACGCCAAAAAGTATTAAGGTAGTCGCGGTCAGTATTTTTCCCATCGACAGCGGTTTTCGCAAAAGAATGATCAATGGCACCAAATTGCCGCAGAAATACTGGAACAAAAAGATGCTTAAAAAATCCTTTTCATAAATAACCGAACGCAGAATATTCCATGATTTCATGGCCGTATAGCCTCTGAACACCATATCCAAAAGTTCCAAAGAAATAGCAAAGACCAAAAAGATCAAGAGATACTTCGTCGCCATGCGTACGGCATCCAGTTCTTTTTTCGGCATAGCGGACTTCGAACGCCACAAGTTAATTAAGGAATAAAATAAAATACAAAGGGCGATACCGGACACAGCCGCCGAAACGATAAATATAACCGGCATCAGGGGCGTCATCCACATAGCATTGGCCTTAACAGAGCCGAAAATAAATCCGGCATAACCATGCAGGAAGCAAGCCACGGGGATCCCTGTACTGGCCAAAATTTTAGTAACCTTCTCATCTTTCTCAATCGCATCATGCCCGATATCCCAGGCCCCCAGCGTTAATACGCCATAAGTGACCCTTCTGGCCTGATTGAGCCAACCTTTGCGTCCAACCAATGCCTTTGCCTGTTCGACAAAGTATCTGCGGTAAATAAACCATATTTCCATCGATACGATCGCGAAATAAAGGGAATAGACCATGCCAAATGCGGCGATGGCGGAAGTAAAATGCGGAGTGAAAAAAACCTCTTCACATCGCAAAGGTTGTTGTAAATGAAGCAAAAGCGGCAAAGGAGCTGCCCACAAAAGAGCAAAGGAAAAAATAAGCGAAAACTTTGCTATCCTTTTTAATTCCTGCCGGGCGAAGACATGGTACAAAGAAGACAACACAAAAGCCCCGGCCACAAGTCCGGTCATAAAAGGATACATGACGATCTGAATACCCCAGTAAATATACTCATTGGGATAAACAAACAATTCCTTGACCGTCCACTCCGATCCATGAACTATGACAGGATGGATCACTGCCTCACCTCACCGATCTATCCAGGCCCAGATAATAAGCCTGAGGGTCTGTCCCATATTCTTCTTTTAATACAGAGACCCTTTCATTTAAAACTATTTTGGTCACCGGATCATCAGGGTCTTTGATATTTCCTATTTGTCTTGCCCCAACCGGACAATTCTGAACACAAGCGGGTTTTAATCCCTTGACCGTACGGTGATAACAAAAATTACACTTCTCAGCGACTTTAAGCTCAGGGTTAAAGAATCTGGCGCTATACGGACAGGCTTCAATGCAATACCCGCAGCCGATACACCATTTCCTGTCAACCATGACAATCCCCTCTTTGATCTGATAGGTTGCCCCGACAGGGCATACCTGCACGCAAGGCGGATTTTCACACTGGTTGCAAAGCTTGGGAACAAAGAACCCTTTGGCAATCTCAGATGGGGGCACTGCCTGGCCTTCGATCGCGGCATCAATAAATCCGTCCCGTCCGGCCTTGGGAGAATCAATAAGAGTGTCCCCGTCTTTTTTGACCACATATCTCTCGACCCAGGTCCGGGATACCGGCGCATCGTAAGCGATCTCATTTTCCTGCTTACAAGCCTTGACACAAAAACCACAGCCGATACATTTATTCGTGTCCACCAAGAATACCCATCGTCGCTTGGTATTTTGCACAAAGGCCAAGGCCTCACTAGGCCCGAGGATTTTAAAGGCCGCCGGAGATAGGGCTACAGCGGCTACCCCCATACATACGGTCTTTATAAATTTCCTTCGTTCTTGATCCACAGGTTCATTATTTTCCATTGATCGCTGCCCCCGTTTCCTTCAAATTAGTCCCGGCCAGATTGTTATCAACCGTACGGCTAGGCCCGTTGGGATGATGCGGATCATGACATGAACAACACTCTTTCCCGGGATAATGCTGTTGCGGGTCAATCCCTTTGATCTGACCGCGTAAGCTAGTCGGATAATTGAGTTTTGTATGGCATCGTTCGCAAAGCTCACGACTTTTGTCAATGGGAAGCTTCTCAATGGTATCAGGATGGCCAACCGCAGGCCCATGGCAATTTTCACATTGAATGATCTTATGTGGGGATGCTATGATCTTTTTAAAATTCTCATCATGGCAGTCGGCACAATATTCTCTTGACTGGTATTTGACTTTAAAATCTGCCCACTCTTTTTCATTGCCTTGCCTGTGATAACTGTACATAAAGCCCCTGTCCCCCACTTTAAAGTCCTTGGGGACAAAAAAATGCCGTACTGTGATAAGAATCACAAATACGGCAAGAACGACTAAAAATGGTCGTATCACATGATTATGCATTAAATCCTTAAGGATTTACTGACTTTCTTTACCAGGAAAACTTAGCATCGAGCATAAAAATGTTCGCTGAATAGTTGCCGGCGCCACCAACTCCCGCAACATCCCGATAGCTGGCGTGTTCATATTTAGGGCCTATCTTCAACCATTTATGATAGGTCCAATCAAGACCTGTTGTAAAGTTAAGCATCCTAAAATTAGACCCTAAAGGGACTCCGTTAGCAAAATTAACATAATTATCGGAGATCGTATAAGTCACGGTATTGGTCCATGTTAAATTATTTATAGGACTATAACTGTCTGAAAAACTCCAGCTATTGTCTCCTGAGTTGAAAGTAGGAATATAAGGATAAGTTGCCGTATTAGCCCCGCCCGGCTCTGATGCGGCCAATGTCCTGACATAATTTTCCACGTGCGAATATGTCAGCATCAATAAAAGAGGGTCGATGGGCTGTAATGTAATGTCATACGTGAATACGGATGACAACATATGATTCTCGGATACGGGATAATGGGACACCGATTCAGCCACTGCCGATGCCTGGGGATTATAAACAGTATCGATGAATTGATATTTCAATGAATTCTGCACCCATCGATACGGCTTCCAAGACAGAGTCGAATCTACCTGGGTTGAATTTATTTTTAAAGAATCAAGACAAATAAGATAGAGGGGATTGCTTACAGTAGCATCATCCGTATCATATCTGCTGTTTTCTATACGATGCTTAACCTGGTTTCTGATCGTAAAAAACCTGTTAGGCACAATATCCATACCGACAGTCCACGACGCTTTCTGGGTTCTATCCAGCCTGTTTTGATAATCTGCGTGGCCGGAGGCGTTATAATTCTCAATATTCCAATCTCTCCATTGCTCCATTGCACTTTCAGCGTACAGACTGGTATGAGATATACCTGAATAGCGCAGGGCGACGTGTTCCCCAACATGATCATTACGATTTTTGACATTCTGAGTATATGTATTCGCGTTCGTTGTTGGTATAGCATATTGAGATTGTACGCTGTTTTCCATGTGTTCATACCTGCCATCGGCAAGAAAAGTCAAATCAGGGGTCAAACTAGAATTTAAGTTCATCACCCAAACATGGTCACTCTCCACGCCATTAGCAAAGTTCCAATTCCACTTTGTTCCTGTAGCAGTAACGACGCCGCTTGAATTGATCGTTTGCGACAACACCTGCGTTAGATCGGTATCATGAATGCGGTTATAATGATACCCCAACGCCACAAAGGTCTTGTCATTGAGCATCCACTTTTCGGCTCTAACCCCGGAGCCAAATAATTTGGCATCAGGGTATTGACCATAGGTGACTTGGGTAATTGATGAAGCTGGATTGTAATTCAGACCCGGCATTATTGTTTGATTATGATTATAATCAACTTCAATTTTCTGGTCTCCTTTTAAAGTGACTCCGGCAACATCTTTTTTCTCTTTAAGGGTAATTCTGTCAATCGTATCATTGACCCCCATCCAGGCCGGAGCAATATTCCTACTGCCTAAACTAGACGTGGCAGAACCCCATGCCTCCATTGACTTATAGCCATCTTTAGAATCATGTTCATAAGTCAGGTCTATGAAAGGGTCCGTCATAGGTCCCAAGCCGGCTTCTAATTTGAAGTAACTGATATCTATTTGCAGATCAGGACTATTGGCATGAGCCCCGCTGACAACATTCTGTCCGGCCGTAGTTCCGTAGTTAGGATAGACCGCTCCGGTATTGTCATAATATTTTCTAAAAGCATTATAATCGATTTGCAAGAAAGCCAAGTCTCCCTTGGTTAAGGTTAAATGAGCGGTATAATCATCGGTTTTCTCGAATGCGCTTCCCTCAACACTAAGAGAAATGTCTTTATTAATGCTCTTAACAAAGGTGATATCACCGATACCGGCATTGCCGCCCTCCTTCATCCAATTAAGGGCTTGGAATTTACCCACATTTCCCTTAACATAGGCATACTGCACGACAGGAGACAGCGTGATGCTAAAAGGCGCTGTTGATTCCTGGGCCCAGGTAAACTGTCCTATCCCTGTCATCCAACTGGCTACTGTTAGCGTTAATAAGATTCGGAGGCTTCTCATATTTTTTCCTCTCAAAAAAGTTTAATAGTATAAATGCGCGCTATAATTAGACCCATGCACTGCATCATGACAGCCCGATTTCCAGCATGTTCCGGCCGTCCAAAAACTGGCATGGCTTCCGCCACCCATATTGGGGTATAGGACCGTTGCATGGCAACGCAAACAAAGATTATAATCCCCGGCTACCAACATTTTATCATTGACCGAACCGTGGACCTGATGACAAACAGTACAGCCCTCTTTTAAAGCATCATGCTTAAAAACATACGGTCCGCGTTTGTCCGTATGGCACTTGAAACAAACCTCATTCACCCCATCTTCGGAGGTGGCCGTCCAGGGACGAACATCTATGGAGTGGGCATCATGACAATCCGTGCAGCTCATCTTTCCCTCAACAACCGGGTGATGATAAGGCAGGCGGAACTGCATCTTCTTATCAGTGTGACAGGTAAAGCATACTTCAGGGTCCTTCTTAGGGTTGATCATAGTACCCTTGCCGCCGCCGTTATCTGCGTGGATCGAACCGGGGCCATGGCATGTTTCGCAAGCTTCAGCGCCGGTGGTGTCATTCTTGATATTAATGCGCGCATGGGTTGAAAGCTTATACTCCTTAACCTGCTTCTCATGGCAGGTGGCGCAAGTGTCCATGCCCACATACTTGGCTTTCTTTAAATAAAGCATTTCATTGACCTTGGCTTGGTCTGCTTGGGACACGGAAATCCCTCCTACCCAAAACAGTCCAAATACCAACGCCAAGACTACAAACAGCGCTCTAGCTTGTCCAATGATTTGGTGTCTTGCCTCTTTCATAAGTCCTCCAATTAGGCTTATAGTACTTATTTAGTCGTTGCCGGTGCTGTTTTAGCAAAATCCTCGATTGTTCCTACCTTTTTATAAGTATCAGCTGTCGGCTTTTGGTCTCCAGCGCTTTTAATAACGGCCTTTCCATAATCATTGGGATCATGCGCCCCGTCATCCTTCTTAGGCATTCTATCCACATGGCAATCAATGCATTTGGCCTTAGCATCATCACCAAACGCTTCCTTATAAGCTTTGATCTGCATCATATCAGCATGCACCGGCACTGCCCAAAAGATAAAACCTGTTAAGACAACAAGCATGATTTTTTTCATCTTATTCTCCTCTTGATTTTTAGTGTCATTGCGAAGATCAACGCGGCGAAGCAATCTCTTAAAAACGGGATTACTTCACCTCTGCGGGGCTCGTAATGACACTCTTTGAATTTCTTCCCTCTATTAATTGTATTTTATTTATAACTGCATAGAACTCTTGCACTTTATTTGAAACAATTTGTTCAACCTGCCGGGCGGCACCAAGCCGCTTTTGAACATTGTTTTGAACCACGCGGTCCATATCATCTACAGTCAATAAACAGACGCCGTTAACTTGAGCCACATCCGGAGCAATATTGCGCGGCATGGAAATGTCAATACAAACCAATTTTTTACCGCCCCTTATCTGCATTGTTTTTTCAACCAGATCTTTTTCAATCAGATAATGCGGACAAGAAGATGAACATATACAGACATCCACTTGAGGAAGGATCCGGGGCAATTCCAAAAACTCAACAGCACGGGCCGGGCTGTGTTTTGCCAGCTCTTCGGCTTTTTCCAAAGTCCTGTTCATGATATAAATATTTTTGACCCCTTTATTTCCCAGCTCCTGAAGGGTCAAACTGCCCATCTTACCGGAGCCTAAAATCAACACTGTCTTATCTTGCAGGGAACCCACGATATTCTGTGCCATGCAGACACTCGCCCAGCTGACTGAAGAACCGCCAAAATCGATCTGGGTTTCCCGGCGGGCTTTCTTGCCTGTCTCAAGGACTAAATTAGTCAGGACATTAAAAACTTTATCCATCATGGCATTTTTGCGGGAAAGCTCGACAGCTTCCCTGATCTGCCCTAAAATTTGTTTCTCGCCTAAAATCAAAGAATCCAAGCCGCAGGCAACTTCCAATAAATGAACAACGGCCTGCTCCCCCTGAAGCACATAAAATAATTCTTGCAGTTCTTTTGTTTGGGGTTGATGTTTAAGCAGGAACAACTTATTAAGAATTTCTGAAGGACTATACTCATCCACGACATGAGCATAAACTTCACACCGGTTGCAGGTGGAAAGGACGATCGCAGACAAGATCGAGGGGTCACTTTTAAATTCGGACAGGAAAAGCTCAACTTCTAACGGGGACAGATAAAATTTTTCACGTGTTTGGATGGCAGACGTTTTATGATTAATGCCGACCGTCAGTATCTTCATTCTCCTCCTGCCTTGTTTAGGATTTTATTAATGCTGGGGACAAGGTTATCACAAAGGTCGCTTTTGTTAATAAATTCCTTAATAACGCCTTGGCCCGCCAGCGGCTCTACATCCTTAATATCAAACATGGTCAACATAATGATCGAGCACTCCGGGAGTATCGCCTTAATCTGGGTGGCGGCTTCAACACCGTTCATGCCCTTAAGCCAGAAATCCATCAATATAATCTGCGGTTTGTTCTCTTGGACTGTTGCAACCGCCTCTTCTCCGGACGAAGCTTCCAATATATCAGCATCAACATGACTTACCTGCAGGAAGTTACACACCGCTTGACGAAAATCCTTATGATCTTCCACAATTAAAATGGTCGGCATAAATCCAGAACGTATCTTCTCTTGTGTCAATAATAGGGGGCTTGAAGTCAAAATACTATAGAATATATAATGATATATCTAAATACGAAAAACTACTTAAGACGATACGTAGTATCACGTAAAAATTAGACCAATCCCTTGGCCAAAGCATATTTAACCAGAGCTGCAGTGGTCTTAAAACCTAATTTATGGATCAAGCGGTTACGGTGGGTTTCCACAGTGCGGATACTGATTTTCAAACGGGTGGCAATATTTTTGTTGGCGTTCCCCTGAGCCACCAATTTTAGAATTTCTTTTTCCCGTACGGTCAAAATTTCCAAAGAAGGGACATCCCCCTCTTTGACGGAACGTACATATTGTTCAGTAATAAGCTCTGAAATAGCCGGTGAAACAAAGGTCTTATTCTTCATGACCATTTTAATGGCCATGACCAAAAGATCAAAAGCATTATCTTTCAGGACATACCCCGATGCGCCAAATGCCATGGCCCGTTTAAAATGTTCCTGGTCCTTTTGCATCGTCAAAACTAGGCATTTGATGTGAGGAAAATCCTTTCGGATCTCTTTTAATGTGGCAAGGCCGTCTAAATTAGGCATGGACAGGTCCATCACCACACAGTCAGCCTTAACAGAGGCTAATTTCTCCAAAAGGTCCTCACCGTCCCGTGCCTGGGCCACCACTTTAAAATCCGGCTCACGGTCAAGAAGACCTTTTAATCCGGCCCTCAATATTTCATGGTCATCAGCCAAAATAATACGCACACAGGCCATTATTTTTCTCTCCAGCAAGGGATATCCGCGATAATAGCTGTGCCTTTTTTAAGTTGGGACCGGATATCTATTCTGCCTCCTAAAAGGCTGGTCCTTTCGCGCATGGTGATGAGCCCCAGTCCTTTGGACTTGTCCTTCAAAATAAAGCCGCACCCGTTATCCTCAATGGTGATCTTCAAAGAATTTTTGATGACCCGTAAAGTCACCCTGACATTGGTGGCCTTGGCATTCTTGACTATATTAGTCAATGCTTCCTGAACAATACGAAACACATTAATGGTTTCGGACTGAAAATGTAAATTCTCCAGATGGCCGTGTGTGAAAACAATTTTAACTTGTCCCCCGCGGTTGATCTCATCGATCATCAAATTAATGGAGGTGGTCAGGCCCAAAGCTTCCAGGGTCGATGGACGCAGACGCATGGCTAAATTGCGCGACTTATCGATGATCGTATCCAAATAGACAAGGATCTTTTTATGCTCTTTGAGGGGACTGACATTCATCCCCTTCTGCAGCCATGCGGATTGAAATAACATTTTAAGCGTGGCGAGCGACTGGCCTAGATCATCATGCAGGTCACGGGCAATGCGTTCGCATTCCTGTTCCTGGGCCTGAATAATGCGCGCAGGCAGTGCCTTGATCTGATCTTCCATCGCTTTACGCTGGCTGATCTCATAACGGATAGAAACATATTGATAGGGTCTGGCCTTATCGTCAAGAAAAGGGACTATCGTGGTGTCAACCCAGTAAAAACTGCCGTCTTTGGCACGATTACGGATCTCACCTTTCCATACCTGACCTTGCAGGATGGTTGACCACATATCCGTGAAAAACTCTTTGGGATGATAGCCGGAATTGATGATCCGGTGATTTTGGCCTATAAGTTCTGCCCGGGAGTACTTAGACACCTCACAGAATTTATCATTGGCATAAATAATATTCCCGGCAGGATCGGTCATGGCCACAATGGCAGACGCGTCTAAAGCAAACTTAATATCAGACAATTCCTTAAGCGTTTCCGGTAATGTATGGTATTGAACTTCCATGCCCTGACCTCTAATTTTTGAACAATTATAGCATTGTTCATTAGTATTTCAAAAGAGTAAAGTTAAGATCCATGCTTGGGCGCGGTGAGATGAACAGTTATTATATATTCGGCACATTCAGGAATTTTTTGCCAAAAGTCTGCGAGGCTTTATGACAAAAATGTTCCAAATACAGAAAATCTTTAGAACATTTTTGTCATAAACCGAAGCAGACGGCAAAAATATTCCGTGCCGAATATATAATAACTGTTCATCTAGCATGGCCGTCCAATATCAAAAAAGACTACTTAACTATGAGAGTCTTTTGGAACCTGGCCTTTAACAGCTCTATTTCCGCAAAAGTGTATTGGGTTTGTTGATTAAACCGGGAGTCAACCATCTTAGGAGAAGGAACAAATGTCTGCAGGACATAATGATTAGCCTTTTTTAACAGATGCTGGATATCGGTCAAATCCTCGGTGGTGCAGAACTCTTTGACTAATGTCGTACGAAACTGATAAGGGATGCCGCTGTCTATAATTAAATTGATGCTTTCTATGATCTTGTCTATAGGGCAAGTCATGCTTGTAAGACCACGGTACTTGCCGACGGAAGTTTTGATATCCATGGCTATGTAATCGATTAAATGTGACGCGATAAGAGCAGCAAGCACTTGAGGCTGACTGCCGTTGGTGTCTAATTTGACCGCAAAGCCCATAGCCCTGATTTGGACAATAAAATCAGACAACCCTTCTTGGATGGTCGGCTCACCGCCGGTCAACACAACTCCCTCCAGTTTCCCGCGGTGATGCTGCAGATAACTCAAGATCTCCTCTGGAGTCAGAAGATCTCCAAAACGTTCAGGCAGAACCAGTTCAGGGTTGTGGCAGAAGCCGCATCGAAAATGACAGCCTTGAGTAAAAACAGTGGCCGCAACCTTCCCCGGAAAATCGACCAAGGTCAGTTTCTGAAAACCGCCTATGCGCATACTTGATAGGTTTTGCGGCGTCTAAACTCTTCCTTTTTACCCTTATTCCACTGTTTAACCGGCCTCAAATACCCAACCACCCTTGAGTACACCTCGCATTCACTCCCGCAACGCTCACAGCTGGCATGCTCACCGGCTAGATAACCGCAGCTGGGACATACGCTAAAAGTCGGGGTGATCGTAAAATAGGGCAGACGATATTTGCTGCAGATCGTTCGTATCAGATTCTTGAGGGCCTTTGTATCGCTGATGTCCTCACCGATAAAACCATGCAGCACAGTGCCTCCGGTATACAGCGTTTGCAGATCATCCTGATGATCTAAGGCCGCAAAAACATCATTGGTATGCTGGACAGGCAAATGCGTTGAATTAGAATAGAATGGTTCACGGCCTTGGGCGTATTCTTCTTCGTTGGCACAAATGATATCCACATAGATGCCCTTATCCAGTTTAGCCAGACTGTAGGACGTCCCTTCGGCCGGTGTTGCCTCGAGGTTAAAAATGTTGCCCGTTTCATGCTGGAAGGCAACCAGCTTGTCACGCATGAACTCCAATACCCTGACAGCAAAATCTTTACCTTTAGGCGAAGCGATGTTCTCTCCGATCAAATTCATGCAGGCCTCATTCATCCCCAAAAGTCCGATCGTGGAGAAATGGTTCTTCCAATACTGGTCAAAACGCTCCTTGATGTGACGAAGATAAAATTTAATATAGGGATACAGGTTCTCCTCGGTCAATTTTTCTAAGATCTTGCGTTTAATCTCAAGGCTTTCCTTGGCCAGGTTCATTTTTTCAAGCAGCTGCACAAAAAACTCTTCTTCGGTATGGGCCGTATAGCCGATCCGCGGTAAGTTGATCGTGACAACCCCGATCGAACCGGTCAGAGGGGACGCTCCGAACAAACCACCCCCCCGGCTTCGAAGCTCACGGTTATCCAGACGCAGACGACAGCACATACTGCGGGCATCTTCAGGGTTCATGTCTGAATTGATAAAATTGGAAAAATACGGGATCCCGTATTTAGCGGTCATTTTCCATAACAGATCAAGGTTGGGGTTGTCCCAGTTAAAATCCTTGGTCATGTTGTAAGTCGGAATGGGGAATGTGAACACACGGCCCTTGGCATCGCCTTCAAGCATCACTTCCAAAAAGGCTTTATTGAACATATCCAGCTCTTTTTGAAACTCACCGTAGGTCTCTTTTTGGACTTCTCCGCCGCGCACAACGCCTTGATTTGCAAAATAAGAAGGCACCGTCAAATCCATGGTGATATTAGTAAACGGCGTCTGAAAGCCCACGCGAGTCGGCACATTCACATTAAAGACAAATTCCTGCAGGGCCTGTTTGACTTCTTCATAACTCAATTTATCATAACGGATAAAAGGCGCCAGCAGCGTATCGAAATTAGAGAATGCCTGGGCTCCGGCCGCCTCCCCTTGCAGGGTATAAAAGAAATTAACGATCTGCCCTAAAGCACTGCGTAAATGCTTAGGCGGCTTGCTTTCCATTTTACCGGAGACCCCCTTAAACCCGACTGTCAGCAGATCATGCAAATCCCAGCCGACGCAATAAACGCTTAATAACCCCAGATCATGAATATGAAAATCCCCGTTCTGATGCGCATCTTTAATAGGCACGGGATAAATACGGTTGAGCCAATACAATTTGCTGACTTCGGAGGAAATATAATGGTTAAGACCCTGCAGAGAATAGGCCATGTTGCTGTTCTCATTGACCCGCCAATCATACTGGTTAAGATATTTATCCACCAGGTCCGTATTAAATTTTGAGATGATCTGACGCATCTCGGCATGCTGCTGGCGGTAAAGGATATAGGATTTGGCCGTCTTGCGATAAGGGGATGAAAGCAAAACCTCCTCGACAATATCCTGAATGCCTTCAACCGTCGGATTATCGATGAAGATCTGCTGGGCAATATTAAGGACTCTCACGGTCATCATCTGGGCTGTTTCAAGCCCGAATTCGCCCGTGGCCCCTCCAGCTTTGGTCAAGGCATTGGTAATTTTCTGCGGGTTAAAATCCTCTACTCTGCCATTGCGTTTAACGATCGTTGTAAATACAGCTACGGCCATACTTCTCCCCCCTCCTTTGCCCTCCCCGCCAGGGGGAAGGAAAAAACATTAAATTGAAAAAGTGGTTTTTTTAAAATTCCCGTGACGTTTGATCGTTGCCCTCTCATCCATGGGTGTATATTCTTTATGCGGCAGATCATAAACGCTAACAACAGGCATATCTGCGAATAATGTCTTGGCCTTCTGCATAAGCTCGCGGTTAAGCGGTTTGACCCCGCAGGGCCGCAGAGGGGTATCAAGTTCGACTTCATCAGCGCCTATACTTCGGGCTACTTGGGCGATCTGCCGGATATTTTCAAAATTATCATCGATCAACATAATCTGTAAAGCCAGCTTGCCTTTAAACGTTCTTCGAAAATCTTTGATCCCCTCTACGATCTTCTTAAGGTCAAGCGCCTTTCCCCCAACAACCTTCTCAAAAACCAGTTGATCACCGGCATCGATTTTAGCCAGCACAAAATCTGCCCGCATAAGATCATCACGCACATCTAAGCGGTCCATCAGTGATGAGTTAGTCAATACGGCAACCTTTTCAGGCCTTGTTTTTTTAATTCCGCGGATCAGCTCTCCCAGATTCAATGCAAGAGTAGGCTCGCCGCGCCCTGAAAAAGTAATGTGATCGACCGTGTCCAGAGGCACCCGGCTAATCTCATGAAGGACATCCTTTAGTTCCACGTATATTTTGCGTTCATAGGTCAATTGCGTAGTCTTTCCCAACTGACAATAAACACAATCCATGTTGCAAATTTTATCATGGGAAGTTAGCGGGTCGACGCCCAGAGAACTGCCTAAACGCCATGAATGCACCGGGCCAAAAATATAGCGGAACGAATCGGTCATACGTATAATTTCTCGTTACGGGAGGTTTCCTCAAATTTGCTGATATTGCTCATAAAGTCTTTCACGCACAATTTGACCAGATTATCATAAGAACTATCCATAATGCGATGGATGCGCTCAGGCTTCGAATAAAATTCCCTCATGCACCAAGAGCCCCAACGGCCCACTTCTTCGATGGTCAAAAACTTGGTTGGAATGACCGGGTGCTGAAAATCCCACTCTTTTAGATTGATCTTCTTGGGATCAAAAAAACCGTTGCTTAGGCTCTTTCGCCAAATGGGAGAGCCCGGCACCGGCGTCACATAATCAAGCGCCAGGATATCAGGGTCAATTTCCTCAGCCACACGCAGGCGCTCCTTGATCTTCTTTTCATCGTCTTCCTCAAGGCCGATCAGCACCGTGCCGACGGTCGCCACATTATTAGCACGCAGAATATCAACAGTGCTTTTAATTTCCTCTAAAGTGACCCCTTTACCGATGCGGGTCAATTCAATATCTGACGCCACCTCGACACCAACCAGCCCCATGAATAATCCCGCACGGGCCATCAAGGGGACCAAGTCTTTCTGTTTCTTCCAGTCATCCGCACGGCCTAAACAGACCCACTGAACAGGGTTCCCCCGGCGTATCTTCTCCTCGCAAAAGGCCTTAACAACCTGGGGGTTCACATTAAAAGCATCATCCTGAAAAACAACCACTTTGATACCATATGTATTATATAGCAGATCAAGTTCATCATTGATGCGTTGGGCCGAAAGTCCGCGCCATGAAGTAAAATCCTTGGTTGACGAGCGCGGATCATACAAGCTCCATTCATAACAAAAATGACACCCTCCCGGACATCCGCGCGAGGTCATCAATTCCGCAAAAGGCTTCCAATACGTATGCCCGACGTATTTATCCATGGGAAACAGGTCATAGGCCGGCATCGGCAAAATATTAAGGTCGGGTATCAAACCACGGTGAGGCCCGATGACAATGTTTCCCTGATCATCCCTTGAAACCAATCCCGCGATATTCCGAAGGACGCCAGGGCCCTGATTCAGAGACTTTAACAGGTCTGCGAAGGTCAGCTCCGCCTCACCCACTAAAATAAAATCGATCGACGGATTTTCTTCCATCGACTCATGAGAGTAGGAAGAGTACCACAAACCACCCATGACAGTTTTGGTCTTCGGCAGGATCTTTTTAATCTCTTTTGCGCTTTCATTAAAATGCCAGATAACCGCCAGGCCTCCTGTCGAATGTAAAAGGTCGCCGAATACGACGACATCAGGCTTGATCGCCTGCACACGTTCAAGCATAGCAGGATAATCCAAGTCCATGGCCCGGCAGTCTAATACCTCAACTTGGGCCAATTGCTGTTGGCGGACGTATGCAGCTAATTGCGCGTAAAACTGATTGGGAGCTTTGTGATTACCGTGGGTTGCCCATGCACCGATGGGAGGGGTGAGAAACAAAACCTTAGTGTTCATATGAAAAACCTGGCCTTTCTTACTTAAAATTAGTATGGATTAAAATACTAAAATAATAAATAGGACAACCTACGCAAACACCTACGTAGTACCACGTAAAGAATAAATCCTCCAAATAGTAACAATTAAAAAAATCAGCTCACAGACAGCATAGACGATCAAACCGGTGGCGACTCCGGATGTAAAACCGTAAGAATGAAGACCCACGCTTAAAAGATTAACCCCGAACCATGCCCACATGACTACCATGAGGCCGATAACAGCACCGACGGCAAGCTCCCGAGGGCCGATCAAGGAAGACACCTTGGCATGTAACAGCATGGCAATCCACAAAACAATCATCAAAGCCCCGTTTTCTTTAGGGTCCCATCCCCAAAACCTGCCCCAGCTTTGGTCTGCCCAAATGCCCCCTAAATTTGTTCCCAAAAAAGTCATGGTCAAAGCAAGTCCTAAAATACCTAGGGTCGTTTTGTATGTTTGATCAAGCACAAGAGTATCCCGGCGAAATGCCGCCCCTAAAAGCCACATATGACCGAGGAGTCCCGCCACACAAGCGGCCCCATAACCCATGGTAATGGTTGTAACATGGGTCGCCAGCCAAAAATTGGAATTAAGGACAGCCACAAGCATCCCCATCGTGTCCCCTTCCATGCTGTATTTATTGGCAATAAACAACATCGCAGTACCGCCGATAGCTGCGGTTATGATTCCAAGCCACTGTTTGTTATAAAACTCGATGGCCAACCCCAAAAAAACAGCTATGAATCCGACGAAGATAAAAGTCTCATAAAGACTGGCCACAGGCGGTCGGTCCATAATGATAATACGCGCGATTAGCCCCCAAGCATGTGGGAGTACCCCGGCTAAGACGCTCCACAACCCCAAACGATACCAGATCACCTTTGGTGAAGAAAAAGAGATCACAAAAAAAATAAATGCCAGAATATAGAGCACAATAGACCAGGTAAAAGGGCCGGTTGCCTGGTACAACAACTCCAGAGGAAAGGTGTTTGTCTTTTTAAGATCATCTTTTGAAAGCAGGCTGCAAACAGCGTTTGAATAGGAATGAGCGGCCACACTGAATTCAACATCATCGCCCCGCAGATAACTGTGGGTCATGTCCTCCCAAAATTTGACCAGCTGCGGATTAGAGCTATTACTTTTTTTAAATGAAGAATTCAGGTCCGTGTAGGTGCTGATATTATCAAAAACACGGATGATCTCATTTTCCACAAGACTGCGCTGGTTCTCCGGAATTTTCCGGGCCGCTTCCTGCAATTGCTCGAGTTTCTGATAGCTTCCCTGCAATTGCTCCGGAGTATACCGCCGCTGAGGCTCAGGATCTATACCCAATGCCGCGGCAATATCCGGACTATTGATCAAGAAGATCTTGTCCTTAAGGGTGGCGCCGGGATTAAAGAAAAGCGATGCCAGCCAGCTTGCAGCCCCTTGCTTCCCATAATGGTCGTGGCCTGAAAATCTCGTCAACATGCTCCTGGCAAAAGTATCTAAAGGTTTGAGCCTCCCGCCGTCAAGCACCGGAATATTCTGAAAATTCTTATAATTCCCAACCCCCGGCCCTGCCCAACTCGTACCTGAAAACAGCAAGCATAGAAACAGGATTAAAGATATTATCACCCTGTCATTACGAAAAGTCCCCATCGTGTCATTGCGAGGAGCGAAGCGACGAAGCAATCTCTTAAAAATGGAATTGCTTCGCTTTACTCGCAATGACATTGACATGTTTATTTTCATACTCGGGCCTTTGCGATAAACGCTTGAATAAGATAATGCAACGCCAGTCCGAAGAAAACGACCAAACACCCTATATAAGGCAATATCCTTGCAAAATTTTTAACAACAGCCAAAGTTGAATATTGCCTGCCCCCGTTATCAGCATCGTAAGATGCCTGATATAAAGTATAGTCCTTGTACCTCAAGGGATTATTCATGAAAATACGCGCCTGACGCTCTGATGGGCCCATCGAAATCGTGACCGTACTTTCATAGCTTTTGGCCATCTGAGTGCCGGGATGAAACTCTGCTTTAAAATGGTCTAATCTGATTGTAAACGGCAAAGGATAATTTTTATGGCGCAGGACAAAATAATACGTCTTCCCGTCTATATTGACCGCAGTAGGCCCGGAATCGACTCCCGATAAAATTAAGGTATGAGACTGATGGGCAAAGTTCAGATCAAAGATCCCTCCGGCAATGTTTTGATCACGTTCCTTCATTTGAGGCTGGGGCTTTAAAAGCGTTATCCCTGAAGCATTAAGGATATCGGACCTGTTTGGGACGCCTGGATCATTATAGGCATCGCTGTTTGAAAAGTACTTTTCAACCCTGATGCTAAAATCTTTGTTTTCAAAAGGAATATTTTGCCCTTCTTTAAAATCCTTAGCATCAAAAGCTGTCACCCGGCGGTCTTGGGACTGGTCCATCCAATAAGCCAATTCCCACTCCAAATAGGAAACAGAAACGTTCGTCGACTCTCCTTCTGCCAAGCGCAGGCTGGATTCCTGTGAGACATGGAACACCATAAATGCGGCCACAAAATATAGAAGAAGTCCGCAATGGGTGATAAAAAGCCCGGCGTTGGTCCATTGAGAGTATTTTTTAAAAGTCACAATGGTTGATGCGATCAAATTAATGAATAAAACCCAAAGGACCAGTTGTGCGCCCGGGAAAGGGATAAATCCTGCGGCAAGAAAAAAGAAGGAATTAAAGAAACGCTCCTGTGCGGCATACAACCCCTGCCCAACCTGAGCGATCGTTCCCCAGAAGGTCAAAATAAAAAGCAAAAACAGGCAGACAACCGTGAGACGCGCCGAACTTAAAAATTTTATCATTTCAATTTATTGACAAGTATAGAGCTTATTAGTTTTAGGAAATTACCTTTATTTTGCTTCACAGAATCAATGGACCCCGTCATTTTAACGAAAACAGTAACAGCGTTCAGGGGGATAACTGCGGCCATAATGCTTGGATCCGAAGACTTGGCCCCAGACTGCAACAATGAAAGATCAAAGGCCTCAACCGCGATACCATCCTTTGTTTTAAGCTCTTGTGCTGATTGCTTAAGCTGTTTGACTTGAGCAAAAGACGCCTCAAGACCGATCTGCCCCATCCAACGCGTCAAATTAGCTTCCAGACCGCCGGCAGGCCCTGTTAAGGCGATGATATAACAATCAATGGCCTTAGGATCCCCCGTCGTATGAAAAGTCGCCATACGCATATGGGAACCGGCCTCTTCCTTCCAGCCTACAGGACAATCCCAATTTATCATTTTCTCTGATGCTGTCGCGGCCATAACACCCGCCATGGCAGTCATATTTAAACCGGCATGCGGGTCTGAAGGGTTCATAGCAGGCATGTTCATCCCTGTATGCGGATCCGCTTGAGAGGAATCAGCTTGGCGCGGTTCGATCTTAATTTCCGTGTATTGACGAACTTGCGGCTTCTGCTGGCAGCCGTAACCCAAGACAATCAAAATGCAAAGCATCCATACCATAAAAACCTTACCCTTACTCTCCTTTAATGACATAACGGGTTACTATACCATTTTAATCCGAAAATAAAATAAAAATATGCGAAGGGTATACGGAGTTTAGTGGGGCGAGAATTTCTTAAAAACCAGCTCTCCTATCATTTGGATCGTTTTAGCCGGTTTAAGCTTATCAACGTTAATGACCATATCATAAAGCAGAGGATCATCGATATCTTTTCCGAAATATTTCTTAACGTAATTCTTCCGGTCACGATCCTCTGTAAGGATAAATTCCTTGGCTTGAGGCTCAGTCATTTTATAGTATTCTTGAATATGCTCGAGGCGTTTTTCCCAGGGACTGATCAATCGTATATGGACCCCTCCGGGCAATTTAGCCGTAATAATGTTGGCCGCACGTCCAACCATGATGCAATAGCCCAACCGAGCCAGATGAAGGATGGTCTGTCCTGTTTTATGGACCAAGGAATTATGGGATGGGTGCAGTCCAAGTGTTTCTTCAACCAAATCTTGGATTTCAGAAACCGTAGTCTCTGATAAATAAGGAAGAACTGTTTCAGGCAAGTTATGTTCTTGGGCTATTGTCTTGATAAGCTCGCGATCAAATGCGGCCCAGATACATTTCGAACGTCTTTCATTTTTATTCAAATATTCGCATAGGGCTTTTGCGATCGTGAAACTATACGCGCCCGTCTGACGGGAGATGGTCACAAACGGATTCCCGGCACGCTTCTCCTTAGGCAGTCGGCTCTTTAAGGATTTAAGCTGGGAATTAATGTAAGAGTTATAATGATTCTCAAATACACTCATAAACACTCCTCCCCTGTGTCATTGCGAGGAGCCCAAAGGGCGACCCCACCAGGTTGTAAGCAACCAAGCGGCGGGGCCAGTTGGCGAAGCAATCTCTTTTAAAAACGGGGTTGCTTTGCCCTACTTAAGAACTATCCTCGCATCAACCGCATAAGAACCGCTTTGATTGCTAAGCAAAGGATTGATATCAATTTCCTTAACGTAAGGCGCCAGTTTTTGAACGGCGATCAAAGTCTTGACAATGGAGGGCTTATCCGCGCTCATGCCGCGAAAACCTTCCAGGATCCTGCGGGCCTTTATCTCACCTATCAATCGTTCGGCCTCACCTTGATCAAAGGGCACCACCCGAAAAGCGACATCTTTAAGCGCTTCAACAAAAACCCCGCCTAGCCCAAACATCACGGCCGCCCCGAATTGAGGGTCGGTCGTGGTCCCAACGATACATTCAATGCCGGTGACCATTTGAATAAGATTAACACCCAGTAATTTTGCTTTCGGCTGTTTTTTCTTAATATTTTCCATCATCGCATTAAACTTATCCCTCAATTCATGTCCGTCACGAATATTCAAGACAACTCCACCGACGTCAGATTTATGCACAATATCGGGAGAGGCGATCTTCATTGCCAGAGGATAGATCTTTTTTTGGTCAGCGATACGGACCGCTTCATCAGCGTCTTGCACAAAAGCCCATGGCGGGGTGGGAACGCCGCAGAGCTCCATGACTGCGCGGGCCTCATGCTCCATCAATATCTCTCTTCCCTCCTTGCGGACTGCATCAAAAATCTCATGGGCTTTTGCCGGAAGAGCTTCCACAACCGCCTGTGACCGGCCGCGCGCCTTAATGTCCCTCCACTTATAGACAGTTTTTAAAGCTGAGACCGAACCATCCACCAAACTGGAGGCAGGGATATGATGCGCGTTAAGATAGGTCAGAGCATCACGCGTGCGTTCGCCTCCGACCATGGAAACCACGACCGGTTTGTTGCGTCCGGCCGCCGTATAAAGCTCATCAATACATTTCGCGATATCCATAGGATCGGTCACCGCAGTTTCACAATAAAGCACAATCACCGATTTGACGCGCTCTTCAGCTAATGCAACTTTAAAAGACTGACGATACCCTTCGATACCGGCACCGCCCGTCACATCAATTGGATTCTTAGTGCTTCCATAATCGGGCATGGTCGAACGGAATTTTTCCTCAAGCCATTGGGGATCATCTAAAATCTTAAGTCCCTGCGTTTCGCATTCGTCGGTCGTTGCGACTCCAATACCGCCTCCGTTCGTGATAATGAGGACATCATCACCTTTAGGGGAGGGCAAGGACAGCGCTCTTGCCCAGCTGAAGGCTTCGGTAAATGTCGAGGCGCGCATGATCCCCAGTTGATTAAATACAGCATCATAGATCTTATCCGAACCCGACAGGGAGCCTGTATGCGAGGCCGCTGCCTTAGCACCGCGGGCCGAACGCCCGACTTTCAAAATGACGGTCGGCTTTTCAATTTTGGTCTTAAGGAATTTGAAGCCATCCTTGATACCCTCCATGTAGATAAGGATCACATCCACGTTCTTATCCTGATTAAAATAGTGGATCATGTCCTGTTCATCAACATCCGCCTTGTTACCGAGATTAACCAGCGCCGCAAGTCCGATCTTCTTCATCACCGTCCAGCCCATAAGGCCGATGCCCAATGCCCCGCTTTGGGTAATAAAAGCGATTTTGCCAGGATATATCTCTTTAGGACCGAATGAAGCATTTAATTTAGCAGGGGCATACGCCAATCCAAAAATATTCGGGCCTAACAAAGCAATATTATGATCATCCGCGATCTGTCTTAACTGCTTTTCCTCTTCGATCTTGCCGACTTCACCAAACCCTGAGGTGATGATCGCAACGGCCTGGGCTTTACAACGCGCACATTCCTGCATCGCCCCCAAGACGAGCGATGCCGGGATAGCGATGATGACCATATCAACTCCGGGCGCCACATCACTCAGGGATTTATAAGCTTTATGGCCTAAGACCTCCGGCGCAGACGGGTGTACCGGAATAATTTCTCCCTCATAACCGCCGTCGATAATATTTTTAAGGATCTGATGACCTATTTTTTTAGAATCCGGGGACGCCCCGATGACAGCTACGCGCTTAGGTTGAAAAAAAACACCGACATTTTTCATAATAGCCTCTCTGTATAACGTCATTGCGAAAACGGTTAAAACATCGTGTCATTGCGAGGAGCAAGGCGACGAAGCAATCTCTACAGAATTTGTTGTTCTTTCAGGGATTGCTTCCCCCTTCGGGCTCGCAAGGACACTACCTTTATTAAATTACACGGGAACTATAGCTTTGCAAAACTTTCATATAATTGGCCCGTTCAAAAGCCTCAGGATCAGAGCAGGATTTTTGGCTCATGCTTCCCTGCATCTGTGCAATCGATACATATTCATTATTCTGCATCCATTCCTGCATGTCCTTTAAAATCGTGGCCGTACTGTCCACCCCGTCTTTAAAAAGCACGGAACAAAGCATGGTCACATCAGCCCCTGCCATGATCATTTTAAGGGCATCTTGCGCGGTATGCACACCGCCTGTCGCGGCCAGAGAACATTTCAGGCGTCCATAAAGCAAAGCGATCCAGCGCATGGGAAGTCTCATGGCCTGCGGTGTACTCAAATGCAGGCTTGGCTTCACCTCGAGGTTTTCCAAGTCGATATCCGGCTGATAAAACCTGTTAAACAATACTAAGGCATCCGCGCCTGCTTCGTCCACGCGCTTGGCCACATTCGCCATATTGTTAAAATACGGCCCAAGTTTCACAGCGACGGGAATACGAACGGATTTTTTGACAGATTCAATGATGTCTAAATAAACCTTCTCGATCTCTTCCCCCGCCTGGTCCAAATCCGCGGGGATCAAATAAATATTTAATTCAATGGCATCAGCCCCTGCATCCTGAATATGCTGAGCATACTTAGTCCACCCGCCCATAGAACAACCGTTTAAAGAGCCGATGACCGGAATACCGACGGCTTTTTTCATTTTGGCGATGTGGGCCAGATACTCTTCCGGGCCGACTAAAAAAAACTCGGGCTTAGGAAAATACGACAACGATTCGGCATAACTTTCCGTCCCGCGGGTCAAATGGTTCTCCAGAGAAAGGCTCTCTTGGATGATCTGTTCCTCGAATAAGGAGAAACAGACAATGGCGGATATCCCGCGATCTTCCATACGCCGGCAGGCATCAAGACTATGCGCGATCGGCGATGCGGAGGCCACCAAAGGATTGCGTAATTTTAAACCCATATATTTCGTTGTGAGGTCCATAGGTTTTAAGTCCTTTCCGCAGCCAATGTTTTATATAATTTCCAGCGTTCTTCAACATCATGCTGGGCCAAATCAAGCAAACGTTTGGCCTCTTCCGGGTTGCTTTTGACAAGCATCGTGAAACGGTTCTGACGATAAACAAATTCTTTCAGAGGGATGCTCGGTTCCGCTGAATCGATCTGCAACGGATTCTTGCCTTCTAAAATTAAAGAAGGATTATACCGGAATAAGGGCCAGTACCCTGCCATGACAGCAGTTTTCTGGTCTTGCAGACCGTTGATCATGTCGATCCCGTGAGCGATGCAATGACTGTATGCAATAATTAACGACGGGCCATCATAACTTTCCGCTTCAAGGAAAGTACGCAAGGTATGCTCATCTTTCGCGCCCATAGCGACCATCCCCACATAAACATGGCCATAGGTCATCATCATGCGGGCCAGATCTTTCTTGCCCAAGGCTTTTCCTGCAGAAGCGAATTTAGCTACAGCGCCGCGCGGTGTTGATTTAGACGCCTGCCCTCCGGTATTGGAATAAACCTCAGTATCCAAAACCAGGATATTCACATTCCGTCCGGAAGAAAGAACATGGTCAAGCCCTCCAAAACCGATATCATAGGCCCATCCATCCCCGCCTATGATCCAGACGCTCTTTTTAACAAGCATGTCCGCGATGCTCAGCAGGTGCTGGGCATCAGGGGACTTGATCCCTTTTAATTTTTCTTTAAGCGCCGCCACACGATCGCGCTGGTCAAAGATATCAGATTCTTCCAACTGCTTGGCATGAACAATAGCATCGACCAAATCACTTCCGATCTCTCCTGCCAATTTAATACAGAGTTCTACAGCCTGTTCTTTTTGTTTATCCACGGCCAAACGCATACCAAGGCCAAACTCAGCATTGTCCTCAAAAAGGGAATTACACCATGCCGGACCGCGGCCGTCCTTGTTCTTGGTATACGGCGTCGTCGGTAAATTCCCCCCATAAATGGAAGAACAGCCTGTTGCGTTACCAATGAGCATACGGTCGCCGAACAACTGGGTCGCAAGTTTAATATAAGGTGTTTCCCCGCAACCCGTACAGGCTCCGGAGAACTCAAAAAGAGGCTCTAAAACCTGTGATGAACGGACCGCCGAGCGTTTAACCAGACGGCGGTTTATCTCGGGAAGATTAAGGAAGAAATCCCAATTCGCCTTCTCCTGTTCGCGGATGGGACGCTGGGGCGCCATGTTAATGGCTTTAAGTTTTGTTTCCGTCTTGTTCTTGACCGGACAAACATCAACACACAAAGCGCAGCCCGTGCAGTCTTCAGGGGCGACCTGCAGGGTATATTTCAATTCTTTCCACTGGATATCCCGCGCCTGTGTGGATTTAAATCCCGCCGGAGCGCCGTTTAAAAGCGGCGGCTCATAAACTTTAAAACGGATGACCGCATGAGGACAAACCATCGAACATTTACCGCACTGAATACAGATGCTTTCATCCCACACCGGAATTTCCTGGGCAATATTGCGTTTTTCCCATTTGGCGGTCCCGGTCGGATACGTCCCATCGATCGGCAAACGGCTGACCGCAAGGCTGTCTCCCTGATAGGCCAACATAGGAGACAAAACGTCCTTGACGAAAGCTGGGGCCTGTTCGGCAACTGTACGGGAACGGGAATGACGGCTGGTCACCTGATGCGGATATTGAACCTCGTGCATATTAGCGATCGACTGGTCAACCGCGTTAAAGTTCATCGCCACGATATGTTCGCCTTTTTTACCGTAAGATTTTTGAATAAAATCCTTGATGGATTTAATGGCTTCTTCCCGGGGCAGTATGCCGGAAATAGCAAAGAAGCAGGTCTGCATGATGGTGTTGATGCGTCCGCCCATTTTGGCCTCCCGGGCCACTGTGTAGGCATCAATCACATAAAATTTCAATTTTTTATCGATGATGCTCTTTTGGGCCTCCTGGGGAAGTTCGTCCCAGACCTTATCGTGGGCAAACGGAGCATTCAGCAAAAATACGCCCCCCTCCTGCACTTTATCCAAAAGATCATATTTATCCAAAAAATCAAACTGATGGCAGCCGACAAAATTAGCCTGAGTGACTAAGAATGGCAGATGAATGGGTTTGGGGCCGAAACGCAAATGCGACACCGTTTGGGACCCGGATTTCTTAGAATCATACACAAAATAACCCTGAACAAAAAGATCGGTATTCTCACCGATGATCTTAATCGTGTTTTTATTGGCTCCGACAGTGCCGTCTGCGCCCAACCCGTAAAAAATAGCTTTGACCCCATCGGCAGGTTCAATGATAAAGTTCGGGTCATAATCAAGGCTTAAGTGGCTGACATCATCATTAATACCTACGGAAAAATTATTTTTGGGGGCAGTTTTATTTAATTCGTCAAAAACACCCTTGACCATGGCCGGAGTAAATTCTTTGGATGATAGTCCATAGCGCCCTCCGATCAATTGAGGGGCCTTGCTAAAATGACCGCCGGACAAATTTCCGTAAAGGGCCGCAGCGACATCCAAATAGAGAGGTTCTCCGCCGCTGCCGGGTTCCTTGGTACGGTCTAAAACGGCAATGCTTGTAACTGTCCGAGGCAAAGCCTTGATCAAATGTTCGACAGAAAAAGGCCGATATAAACGGACTTTAAGGACTCCCACTTTTTGCCCCATAGCAAGCAGGCGATCAACAGTTTCCTGGGTCGTAGCCGCCCCTGAACCCATGATCACAACGACCCTTTCGGCATCCGGATGCCCATGATAATCGAACAGATGATACTGACGTCCGGTCAGCTGGGCAAATTGATCCATGGTTTTTTGGACAATCCCAGGACACCGTTCATAAAAAAGATTGCCCGTCTCACGGGCCTGAAAATAAACGTCGGGATTTTGAGTGATCCCGCGGATGACCGGATCATCCGGCGTCAATCCCCGCTTGCGATGGGCTAAAACAAGTTCCTCATCGATCATGGCACGGATCACTTCGTCCGAAACCTTTTGGATCTTGGTCACTTCATGGGATGTCCGAAACCCGTCAAAAAAATGGACAAAAGGAAGACGCGCCTGCAAAGTTGCCGCCTGTGCGATCAGGGCCAAATCCATCACCTCCTGCACCGTCGATGAGCACAGCATGGCAAATCCGGTCTGCCGCACGCTCATCACGTCGCTGTGGTCCCCGAAAATAGACAAAGCCTGGGTCGCTAAAGAACGCGCGGCCACATGAAAAACCACCGGACTTAATTCACCGGCAATTTTATACATATTGGGGATCATAAGCAGAAGACCTTGAGAGGCCGTAAATGTCGTCGTCAAGGCTCCCCGCTGCAAAGCGCCGTGCAAAGCGCCGACGGCACCGGCCTCACTTTGCATTTCCTGGACCAAGGGTGTTGTATTCCAGATATTCTTTTGATTATAACTCGCCCATTCATCGGCAAGCTCGCCCATCCCGGACGAAGGAGTGATCGGATAAATGGCAATGACCTCATTGGTTTTAAAAGCAATATAGGCCGCCGCTTCATTACCATCGATATTAACTACAGAAGAAGATTTCATTTTAATTCACCTCAAAAGTTAGGGGTTAGACACTGATGGTTTAGTTCTTGACAGGGACTTTCCAAATATCCTTGGCATATTCACGGATCGTGCGGTCACTGGAGAAAAAGCCGCTCTTGGATACATTAATGATGGACTTCTTGATCCACTCATCCCTATTTAAATACATGGTTGAAATCTGGTCCTGAATCTTACAATAACTCTCAAAATCAGCACAGACTAAATACGGGTCATACTGGGACAAAGACTCGATGATGGGTGAAAATATCCCCGGAGCCTGAGAACAGAAAAAATTGGCCCCGATCAGCCTAAAGATCTCCCGCAGGACGGCATTGCGCTCAATAAATTCTCTGGGGTTATACCCTCTATTTTTCAGGGCTTGGACCTCATGGGTTTTGAGCCCGAATATAAAGATATTCTCATCCCCCACGACCTGCGCCATTTCCACATTAGCGCCATCCAAAGTACCGACCGTCAGGGCTCCGTTGACCATGAACTTCATGTTCCCTGTGCCCGACGCCTCAGTCCCGGCGGTTGAGATCTGCTCAGAGAGGTCGCTGGCCGGAAATATCCTTTCCGCCAAAGAGACCCTGTAATTCTCCAAAAAAACCAGACGGATTTTGCTGCTAACATTTTTATCCTGATTGATGATATCCGCGATGCTGTTAAAGAACTTGATCGTCAGTTTAGCCATCGAGTAGGAAGGGGCCGCCTTGCCCGCGACGATAAAGGTACGCGGATAAATAAAGGCTTTGGGATTGTTCTTGATCTGCAAGTATTGAGAAATGATATAAAAAGCAAAAAGCATCTGGCGCTTATATTCATGGATACGTTTGACCTGTACATCGAACATGGATTCAGGATCGACACTGATATTCGTTGTGGACTTAATGATGGCGCTCAAAACATTCTTATTCTGTTTTTTGATCTCAAACCATTGATCGCGAAACGCCTGCTTGGACTTGAAGGTGTTTAACTTTTCGAGTTGGTCCATATCGGTCACCCATCCGTCGCCGATGGTCTTAGTGATCAAAGAAGACAGGCGAGGGTTCGATTTAAGAAGCCAGCGTCTTTGGGTGATCCCGTTCGTTTTATTATTGAATTTCTCGGGTGATAATTCATAAAAATCTTTGAACAAGCTCTTTTTCAAAAGGTCCGAGTGCAGGGCTGAAACACCATTAACAGAACAACTGCCGATGACCGCTAAAAAGGCCATTCTCACGCGTTTAGGAGAACCTTCCTCGATCAAGGACATGCGGCCCAACCGGTCATTGTCCCCAGGATAACGCTGGGCCACTTCTTTCAGGAAGCGGGCGTTGATCTCATAGATGATCTGCATATGGCGGGGAAGAAGATTTTCAAACATATCCACCGGCCAGCACTCTAAAGCCTCGGGCATGATGGTATGATTGGTATAGGCAAATACTTTTTGGGTAATCTCCCAAGCGTCTGGCCATTTTACGGAATATTCATCGATCAACAGGCGCATAAGTTCGACGATCGCGATGGTCGGATGAGTGTCATTCAGTTGAATGACAACTTTCTTAGGCAGGTCTTTCAAATCCAAATTTTCCGATTTAAAACGTCTGATAATATCGGCGATGGCTGCCGCTGAAAAGAAATACTCCTGTTTCAAGCGCAGTTCCCGCCCCCTTGATATATTATCAGAAGGATATAAAACTTTAGAAATATTCTCGGAAAGGACTTTTTTATAGACGGCATGTTCATAGTCGCCGGATTTAAAATAATCAAAATCAAATTCTTCCGAACTGCGGGCTGACCAAAGCCGCAAGACATTAACGACATCATTTTTAAAACCGGCAACTGGAAGATCATACGGGACGGCCAGCACATTCTCCGTGCCGACCCATCTCACCTGAAGCTGGCCATATTGGTCCTGATACATTTCGGTCCGGCCATAGAAACTGATCTTAACTGTATTCTCCGGACGGGCAAATTCCCAGGGATTGCCGTTGCGCAGCCAGTCATCGGGCAATTCCACCTGAAATCCGTCCTTTATTTTCTGATTGAAAATCCCGTAATCATAACGGATACCATACCCGTGTGCCGGAATGCCTAAGGTCGCCATAGAGTCAAGGAAACAGGCCGCAAGTCTCCCCAGACCGCCGTTGCCCAAACCCGCGTCCACTTCCTCATCACGCACCTTTTCAATATCCAAGCCCAATTCTTCCAGCGCTTCCTTACACTGTTTTTCCACCCCTAAATTATAAATATTAGTCCCCATTAAGCGTCCGATTAAGAATTCCATCGACAGATAATACACCCTGCGGACATTTTTCTTATGATAAGACTGCTGGGTCATGATCCAGCGCTCGATCAACCGGTCCCTGATAGCCAGAGAAAGCGCGAGATAATTATCATACATGGTTGCGGTATATAGATCTTTAGAAAGAGCATATTGACGCTTGACCTGAAACGACAGCTTCATCGCCTCCTTGGACATTTCCTTCTTAGAAACGACCCATTCGCTCTTTTTATCAGATTGTGGGGGCATAAGTAACTCCTAAACCATCGTCATTCTGAGGCAAAGCCGAAGGATCTTAAGACATCTTCAGACATCTTAAGATCCTTCGCTTCGCTTAAGGATGACATTTATTTTTTTTCACCTTCGCCTAGTATGCGCATACTGTAAAACGATTTGGTCAGGAAAAACAAGGCAATGCCGAAGAAGACCACAGCAAAGGCCGTGTCAAGGCCGCGGTTTAATTGAATGGCGATCTCAACGGCCAAAAGGCCGAACAGGGTCGTAAATTTGATGATCGGGTTAATGGATACAGAAGACGTATCTTTGAAAGGGTCACCTACGGTATCTCCTACGACGGCCGCGGCATGGACTTCCGTGCCTTTTTCCCTATAGGTCACTTCCACCAGTTTCTTCGCGTTGTCCCATGAAGCACCGGCATTGGCCATAAAGATTGCTTGGTAAAGCCCAAAAAAGGCGATCGAGATCAGATAGCCTATAAAATAAAACGGCTCGATACAAGCAAAGGCCAGGGTGGTAAAGAATATTGTCAGGAAAATATTGATCATTCCCTTTTGGGCGAACATCGTACAGATCTCAACGACCCTTGTACTATCAGCGGTCGATGCTTTGCTCGCTCCCTCAAGCTTCATATGCTCCTTAATATATTCAACCGCGTGATAGGCCCCTGCCACAACAGCTTGAATAGAGGCTCCGGTAAACCAGTAAATGACCGCCCCGCCGCTTAACAGCCCTAGCAAGAAAGGCGGATAAAGGATGGATAACTGCTCCATTTGCGACGTCAGGCCATGGGTCAAGATCATAATGATGGAAAAGATCATTGTAGTCGCACCCACCACCGCTGTCCCGATCAAAACGGGTTTGGATGTTGCTTTAAAGGTGTTGCCTGCCCCATCATTGGCTTCCAAATAATTCTTGGCATTTTCAAAATCAGGGGTGAAGTTGAAATCTTTCTGGACCTCATTTTTAATATTAGGAAGTTGTTCGATCAAAGAAAGCTCATAGATCGATTGGGCATTGTCGGAAACCGGACCGTAAGAGTCAACGGCAATGGTGACAGGCCCCATCCCGAGGAAACCGAAAGCCACCAGACCAAACGCAAATACCGCTGGGGCGATCATAATAGCTGAGAGTCCAAACATACTTACAAAATAAGCCAGCGCCATGAGAACCACAATGACCAAACCCATCCAATAAGCGCTAAAATTACCCGCCACCAAACCGGCCAGAATATTCAATGAAGCCCCGCCCTTTTTGGAAGACTGATAAACGTTATTAACATAAACAGAATCCATGGACGTAAAAATCTTGACCGTCTCAGGAATAATGGCACCGGCCATTGTTCCGCAAGTGATGATGGACGCCAACTTCCACCAGAATGTGCCGTCCCCTAAATGCGGGATCATCACATAGGAAGCTCCAAATGTCATAATGACGGAAATAATGGAAGTGATCCATACTAAGGATGTTAACGGATCTTCGAAATTCATCACTTTGACGTTGGCATAACGACGGGTCGCAAAATAGTCATTAATATAATACGAAAGTCCGCTCGAGATGACCATGATCAAACGCATGGAGAAGATCCATACCAAAAGCAGCGCCTGATCAGCGGGATTTTTAACAGCCAGAAGGATAAACGAGATAAGAGCGACTCCCGTGACCCCATAAGTCTCAAATCCGTCAGCAGTGGGGCCCACAGAATCGCCGGCATTGTCACCGACACAATCGGCAATAACGCCCGGATTACGAGCGTCATCTTCTTTGACCTTGAAAACGATCTTCATCAAATCCGAACCGATATCAGCGATCTTGGTAAAAATACCGCCCGCGATCCTGAGAACCGAAGCGCCCAATGACTCACCTATCGCGAAACCGATGAAACATGAGCCGGAATAGGAAGGGTTAATAAAAAGCAGGATACATAACATGACAAAAAGCTCAATACTGATCAAAAGCATCCCGATGCTCATTCCCGCTTGCAGGGGAATGGAATAAACAGGAAATGGCTTGCCGCCTAAACTCGCAAAGGCTGATCTGGAATTGGCCATGGTATTAATTCTCATACCAAACCAAGCGACCCCATAACTGCCGGCAATACCTATTAAACTGCAAATAATAATGAGTGCGACTTTACCAAACTCTAAATGACGTAAAATGCCAAAATATCCCACCATAACGACCCCAATGATCGCTTCAAGCATGAGAAGAAATTTACCTTGGGCGATCAAGTAGGCTTTGCAGGTTGTATAAATAAGTTCGGAAATATCTCCCATGGACTTATGAACCGGCATTTTCTTAATTTTGCCGTATTGAACGACACCAAAAAAGGCGCCGAAAATACAGACGATGATTCCCAGCATTAGAGCTGTACGGCCGTTAAGATTAAAAAATAGCGGAACAGCTGACAGATCAGGCACCCTCAGATCAGCTTCACCGGCCCAAGATAAAGGTGTGCCGCAAAAAACGGCTAACATCACTAAAAACCACCCGTATTTCTTTAAAATATTCCCTGTTCTGTCCATTTGAACTCCCTTCCTTAATATATGACATTACAATGACGTTTGGAAATTTTAATAATAACTAGTTATTATACACAAATAAATACGTTTTATCTAATATCTTTTATAAGTTTTTCTTATAGGTTGCCTACTTTACCCCATGTTCCAGGAAACATCCTGTGTACTTTTTATCCATCCCCCTGATATGTTCCTTCACCCAACTCCAGAGGAATTCTAATAAGTCCACAGTCACTTTGGCGTCCCCCTTGTCATATTTCTCGATAAACTCTGCAACCTTGATCTTAAAGTATTCATGCTCCTTGCGATGCTCTTCAAAACCCGGGAAGTTAAAGCCTTCCATATATTTCTCTTCTGTATTGAAATGATAAACAGTGTAATTAACTAATTCTCTTAAAATCTTTCCTATGCCATCCTCTTCAACAGGCCCCATGGTGGCAGACACAAGTACATTTAAGAGACTTATAAGCTTTTTGTGTTGTTCATCGATCTCCTTGATCCCAACACTATAAGATTGGCTCCAACCCACAGCTTCCATAAATACCTCCTGGTTTATGCTACTCCAGATCGATCATTTGAGTCTTCCCCACATAATCCGTACGCTTTAGCTGCTCTAAAGCCTGGATTTTTTTAAGAATGGCCATGACCTTGCCCAACTCATTCTTGACCTTCAACAATGACGCATGACGCTTATCCGTTTCCGGGATTTGAATCAAGAGCCCCTCAAGATAGGCGACCGCGGCCATCAACGGCTGGTTCATGTTATGGTTATATGTCACCACCATGTTCTTAACTGTTTCAAGATTGGAGACTTGAAGTTGTTCTTCTTCAGCCCTTTTAATGCGCAGGTGAGCCTTGACCCGGGTCTTGACCTCTTCGGGTTTAATGGGCTTCACAATATAATCAGCCGCGCCTAAGGCAAAACATTTAGCCATATCTTCCGTGTGATCCATGGCAGTAATAAACAGGATCGGGATAGACTTATATTTTTTATCGGCCTTCAGCCTTCGACAAACCTCAAAGCCATCAATCTGGGGCATGATAACATCAAGCAATATAATATCCGGGGCCCCGCGCTCAATAGATTCAAGCGCAGTAACACCGGAATCAGCTTCTGAAATACTATACCCCTCATCTGCCGCAATCAAAACTGCCTTTAGGACCTCGCGGTTGGTCTTTTTGTCATCCACAATTAATATTTTTGAATTGAATTGATCCATAATTACTTCTTCTCCCACTTTTTGACAATAGCGCTGATCTTTTCCTGCACCTTGGATTTGATCTCAATATCGCTCAGGATAGAATTAAGCAGTTCCTCATGTTCTTCAGCCATGCGCAGGATATCCATCTGCAGTTCCTTGTTTTGCTTTTCTAGGTTGAAACGTTCAATCGCATGTTTCAGGGGCAGCAGCACCTTGTCTTTATCCTCGATGGGTTTAAGGATATAATCAAAGGCCCCTTCCCGTAAGGCGTCCTGACATGTTTCCATGGTTCCGAATCCCGTCAGGAAGATCAAAGGGATACGGCTTTCCTTGCTGTTAAGGTACCTGATGAGTTCAATCCCGCTTTTCCCGGGCATTTTAAGATCACAGATAATGGCTTCAATTTCTTTCTGTCTCCCGATGACCTTGATGGCATTATCAACACCATCTGCCGTGTACGCCTCAAATCCCAGCGCCTCCAGAAGCTCCTTGAGAGACTCCCTGATGGCCTCTTCGTCGTCCACCAGCAACACACATCCTAGTTTTATATTTTTAGCCATGGTTTCCTCCGGTAATTTTACAAAATCCCCAGCTCCTCTATAAGCGCTTTATGAAAGGCCGCATCGTTGTTCAAGTCTTTATCACGGTCCAATGCAAGCGCAAAATAAAAAAACTTCCTCTCATTTTTTAAAGACACAAACCCGATCGTTCCCTTATGGTTCCTTATGATGGTGGATGATACCGAAAGCCCGAGGCCAGTGCCCTTACCCGGCGCCTTGGTCGTAAAGAAAGGATCAAATAGGTTCTCCTCTGATCCGCTTTTGACCGCAATGCCATTATCAATAATGCCGGCTAGGATAGCCGGAAAATCCTTCATTTTCCGAGCTAATACCCGTATCTGGCCGCCCTCCTGCTGATTAAACTTCTCATCAACCGCATCACGGGCATTGACCAAAAAATTCACCACTACATCCTGGATCTGATACCGGTCTATGTAAAGCGCAGGAAGATTTTCTTCCAACTCCAAAATAACATTAATGTTATGGTCCTTAAACTGCTGTGTCAGAAGGAAGATCCCGTCACTAATAGGACGTTTGACATCCCCCTCGGCAAATCCGCCAATCCGTTGTCCGGAATACTCATGCATCCGTTTAACGATGGTGCCCAGCCTGACAAACTGGTCCTTGATCTTGATCATCTTGTTCTTTAATATCAAATTTTGTGTAAACTCATCCTGCAGCAAAAGACCCTCAATGTGGGATGAAATGGCCATCAAAGGCTGATTCATCTCATGGGCAACACCGGCGCTCAATTCCCCCATCGCGGTCAATTTTGCCGCCCTTAAAAGCTGCACCTCTTGGGTCTTTAACTGGCGGTATATTTTCTGGTTTTCCAAAGCTCTGCTGATATTCAGCAAAAGCGCATCAAAATTAACAGGTTTGATCAAATAATCAGAGGCTCCTTTTTTCAAAGCGGAAATGGCACTTTTGATGTCCCCGTATCCGGTCAGGAGAATAACCTGGGTCTCAGGGCTCATATTTTTAATTTTTTCCAGCAATTCGAGGCCATCCATACCACCCGGCATACTAATATCGGAAATGATCACATCCGGTGTCTGCAGGTCAAAAATCTCCAAACCTTGTTCTGCGCTCTTAGCGACAAAGACCTCAAAATTTTTGGCCTCCAGAAGTGTTTGGATCTCAACACGCTGTATTTCTTGATCATCAACAACTAATATTTTTATTTTCACAAACAGTCCTTGGTTGTTCAGGATTTATCCGCGAATTCAACCTTTAACTTTTCATAAGCGGTTTTAAGCCCTGTTAACGCCTCTTTCATCTGATCAATGTTCGCCTGTTGTCTGGCCCAATTGTTGATATCGGTTGCCGGTTCGGAAATCACAGTAAGCCTTAAATTAGCAAAGACTCCCTTGATTTGGTGAGAAGCCTGATCAATTGAGGTAAAATCATTACCTGCGATCGCCTTTTCTAAATTAGCGATATCCGCTTCTGCTTCCTTAATCGCTGAGCTGGCTATCCTTAAATAGATCAGCACCGGAAGCTGTAAAGCTTTAGAATTTTGCTGGATCATTTCATCAAAAGAATTACCAGTTTTTTCTTGGCCCATGGACACCCCTTCTCTAACATCTTCTTTTGAAGGTGGAGGATTAATCCCCCCCCCCGTTAAATTAGACGGATTTTTTTCAAGTTCAAAAATCTTGATCTGTAGATCCTTGATCTGGTTCTCATACTTCTGGATCAACTGGTCCATGTGGATGGATTTACGGAATTCCTCAAACTCCTTGCCTTGGGCAAACTGCGCGATCGCCTCAACCGCCCCTTTAGTTTTTTCGTCCAGAAGCTCCAGCTTCATCTTGCCCTCCTGCAAACGCATTTTGATCGCATGCAGAGCTTTCTTTTCTTCATCCATCAGTTTTTCAATATGATTCATTTCAACTTCTGAAACTTTAAGATGCTTCATACGCTCACCCTCGGCCGTCAAACGCTCAATCTCATCGGATAGACGCTTAATCTCATCTTCTTTACCGGCAAGTTCTTTTGAAACAGCTGATAAATTTTTGTTTTCTTGCTCCATGGTCACTAGCTGGGCCTTCAGGCTTGCGATCTCCTCTTTGCTCGCCGGGTCTTCTTTCGGGATCTGACTGATACGCGCAATCTCACTATTCAAACGCTCGATCTCAGATTTGCTTTCCTGCTCCAAGGTCGCCAGCCGGGCCTTCAGGCTTGCGATCTCCTCTTTGCTCGCCGGGTCTTCTTTCGGCAGCTGACTCAAGTGCTCGACCTCACCTTTAAGCCTCAACACCTCGGCAGTAAGCCCTCTGATTTCACTTTCCTTAAGCGCAATTTCTTGGGCCGTTTGTGCCGAATTCTTGTGATCTTCCTCCATCACTGCCAGCTGAGATTTAAGCTTGGCGATCTCCTGGTCCTTTGTGGCAAACTCGCTTTCCTTTTCCTGAAGTTTTCTTTTAAGCCCCTCTGCCTCACTCGCCCGTGACTGAAGATCATTGTCTTTCCTGATGATCTCCTCTTTGGCCTGACTAAAATCAGACTGTAACTTGTCCGAGTCTGCTTTCATCCGCTCAAGCGACTTTTTGATCTCTGCCGGATTGCCATCCACCATTCCAAGCTGTAATTTCAATCTGCTGATCTCAATATTTGCCTCCGAATCTTGACGAAGAAGAAGAAAGGCCACCACAACAGCTGTCAGGACACACGCGCCTAAAAAAATAATAATGATCATGCTTTATCTCCACCGGGCTTAGATTTTAACCCTTTAAGCCTGCGCAACTTTTCTAAGGTCGAATCAATGCCCTTAGACTCCTTCTCTTCGACTCCGATATCTCCCAGATTACTTTGCACATCTTCATGAACATAAAGTTTGGAAAGGTCTACTGACTCAAAACCCGCAGCTTCCTGGATCTCACGAAGCTTGTACTCACGGGCAGGTCCGCTCAAAGTTTTAAGGTCCTTGAGCATTCCCGCGATTTTATCAGAAAGTTTGTCTGAAACAGCATCCAGCGAGCCTTGCAGGATCGCCGCCATGTGCGTCTTGAATTCCTCGAGTGTCATCCCGGCGGCCGGCGCGGCAGATACCGGCGTCCCGGGTGCCGGCATAACCAACGGCGGGACAACCGGCGCAACCGGCGCCGATGTTTGGGGTTCTTTTAATCTGTTGGTGATACGAACCGTAACAACATCCAAAGACCCCAAGAATTGTCCCATCAGCAATTCAGTCTCCATAAGTTCCTGATCAAGGGCATACCGGGACTGCCGAAGCTGATCGATCCTTTGAACCAATGTGATATTCTTATCTTCTAAACTCATGTATTCCCGCCGTTAATTGCGTTAAACAGGCATCCGCGCACAACGCTCGTAAAAGGCTCCTTGGCATGAAGGATATTCCCAAGGGTAAATCCAAATTTAGCAGATTTTACTTCTTCCTTAACGACATCAATAAAACCGGGCACCATGGACGACCCCCCGGCAAAAACAATATCAACAGGTTCTTTGAAATTGGGAGTGTCCTTACTTTTGCCGAAAACATGGGCCATATTCTCTATAAGATAATGGATATAATTACGGTAATAGATCGCAATCGCCTGCTCTTCGCGGTTGGCAGGTGTCTTGATGCTCATGCCGTGTTCTTTAATGGTCGATACACGGGTCGTAGGCACACCCAAAACGGTCGCGGCACTTTTATCAATCCAATCCCCGCCGCGAGTGATCGAAAACGACAGCACAGGGACAGACTTGAACGCCGCGCAAATATTGACCATGCCCGCACCGCAGGAGACCCCAATACCCGTAAAATCCTGGTCCTCCATCTCAGAAAGGACAACGGCATACCCCTCGTCGATAACCAAAGCCTTAAAACCGATATTCTTAAGGATCCCCTCAAAAACACCGCGGTGATAGATCGTATCCTGATCGCGGTCAATAGGCTGGGCAGGGATAGAAAAACAGCAGACCTCACCATCTTCCCGGGGCTCCCATAAAATGTTCTTGACCAATAATTGAATGATGGGGATAGACTCAGCTTCAGATGGGTTAAGGATCCCCATATTCATGGACCGCTGGGTCTCCCGCCCGAAGATATCCGCAAGCTCAAGCGCCATACTTCCTAAGACATAAAGCTTATCTTGCAGGGCAACATATTTGATCTTAAGCTTGCCCAACAAATCCTTGGTCGATTGATCACAGCGCACAGAAAGAAAAGCGTTACGTTCACTTTTGACAAAGACCCTCTTGCCTTCAACCTCACGGCTGGCCACGATATAGGCCGTTCCCAGATCCAGTCCGACACCGGTCCGGACCGCTGATTTCTTCCCGCGACTCGCCAAAGTCGGAAGCACAACAGTCGTTGTTTCCTCCTCTTCTGCGGCGGCCGGCTCCTCTAAAGTCTCCCCGATCTGTTCAACCGGCTCCTCTTCGGTCACATCAGCGACTCTTTCCTTGGGCAAAGGTTCTGGTTCAACACGTAGAAAAACAGGCGGCTTGACATTCTTTCCCTGTGCACGGGCACGGATATAGTCATTGATGGCGCGCAATTTGGCGCGCATTTCCTCAACGGGGACTTCCCGTTGAGAGGAATCTTTTTGCGGCTTATATTCTTCTTCGTCAGATAACTGCGGTTTTCGACTCAGGCTGGAATAACTCTTGATCTTGTCATTTATCTTTAATAGTCGCTCTCTGATCTGCTGCAATTCACCTTCGACCACTGACTTGCCTCTTTCTTTGAGTGCGGCCACACTTTTTTCATATTTTCTTTCTGGTGGTGACTATTCAACCTCGCTCAGGCCCGCCAAGAGGCAGCCTCTGGCTGTCGCATATAACGGTTCGCTAGCCAACCTCACATCCTTGATAGGAATGGGGAATGACAGCTTCTTAAGTTCTTCTTTAAAGACATCAACAAATCCGCCGATCATGGATGACCCTCCGGCACAGACAATATTAATGGGTTCCGGGAACTGCGGCATTTGCTCGGCTTTTTCAAATTTATTTTTGATATTGACCAGTGTATAATTGATCAAATTGCGGTAATAGATGCAAACCGCTTCTTCTTCGCGGTTGGCTGGTTTGTTGATATTGATCCCTTTTTCCTTAATAGCTGTGGCCCGGTTGACCTTGATCCCCAAGACCTGTGCCACATTCTTGTCGATCCAGTCACCGGCACGGCTCGTCGCGAAGCTGATGGCCGGGATCGTCTTATAACAAACACAGATATTGAACATCCCCCCGCCCGCAGAGATGCCGATACCGGTAAAATCCTGGTCTTCCAATTCTGCAAAAACCACCGCGTGCCCTTCATTCATAGGCTTGCCGACATAACCCAAATTCTTAAGCGCGCCTGAAATAACGCTTGAGTGATAAACGATATTGAAGTTCGCATCAATAGGATCAGCCGGAACAGAATAATAAACAAGCTGGTTCTTTTCTTCGGGTTTTCCGAGAACAGCATCGATCAAAAGGCCAAAAATAGGTACAGCATCCGCCTCACCAGGGCTCATGACACCATCCTGCATAGGCCGGCGCACGGTTTTATTCATAATGTTGGCCAGCTCAAAAGCAGAATCTCCCAAAATATAAACCTTGTTGCCAAGTTCCGCATACTGGACCTTCTGTTTTTTCAGCATGCTCTTTGTAAATGAATTGGCATCGATATCCAAAAAGGTGTGGCGCATCAATTTAAGCTTGATTTTGCCATCCGCACCCTGCTCAGATCCAACCAGGTTCATTGTCCCAACGTCTAACCCTTTGACTTTTCCCATACAAAAAACTCCTTATTTATGTTTAGCTTTATAATAATGTTCGCGTGCACGGGCACGGGTATCAGCAAGCATGAGACGGATCTCGTCAAGGCTCCCTTTGCTGTTTTCCAGTTCCCGAATAGCCTGATCCCTTTCGGAAATCACAGAGCCTAGCTCGGATTCCGCTGATTCGAGTTTCGCGGCAACAGAGTCCTTTTCATCCTCAAGAAGCGAGACCTGATGGTGCAGGCTCTGGATAGTTTTGTTGGCACTGGAAAGTTCCAACTCAATTTGTTCGATACGCGTGTCCCTGGCTTCGCATTCTTTTTCAAGGGAGGCGATCTTGTTGTTCCGGTCCTTGATAACAGCTTCACGGGCTTCCAGCTCTTCTTCAACGGATTTCATTTTACCGACAGACTCTAGCCGTTCATTTTCAAGGAACTCCAGTTCCGAATTAAGTTCTTCCTGAGACACCAGAAGACCTTTCATCTCTTTAAGTTTGGCCTCCGCGATCGCCGCTTTTTCTTCAGACTTCTGGACGCGCTCTTTAAGCTGCTGGATATCCTTTTCCTGGGCATCCTTAAGGCTGAAAGAAGCATCAAGCTGTTTTTCCAGATCAGCGATGATTTCAAAAACACTGACCTTCTCCTCTTCGGGAGACATGATATATTTGGTAGAATCCTTGATCTGCCTGACCGCAGAACGGATGGCCGCCTTTGGTTCAACAGATGCTGTGCCTGGTCTTTGGGTTGCCGGCTTTAAAGTGGATTGCAGAAGCGGGTTATCTATGAGCTTACTTCTCCTTGAATCCATGCCCCTACTTACTGGTTGCTTTTCTTGTTTTTCCATCCATAATCTCCTTTGCTAATTGACGGTAAGCCTCCGCCCCTTTGGAAGTCTTATCATACTTATAGATAGGAAGGTGGGCATTATGGGCCTCTTCTATCTTGATATTCTCTGGGATCACAACCTTAAAGACCTTCTTGCCGAAATAATTCCTGATCGCGTCACGCGCTTCGTTCGTCACCACACGCTCGCGGTAACGGGTGATCACAACGCCGGAAATCTCTATATCAGCGCCAAGGCCGGAGCGGACATTCTCAACGATCTCCTCCAAAAGCTTGATCCCCTTCAGAGAGAAGAATTCAGGACAAATGGGCACGACCAATTCATGACAGGCGGTCAAAGCGTTGACAGTAAGGAGCCCTAAAGACGGCGGAGCATCCACGATCATATAATCATATTTTAGTTTCTGGGTATAATGATACAGCACCTTTTCACGGCCTATATGCTCGTTGATCCGAAGAGTGGCTCCTGAAAGCTCAATATCGCTTGGCACCACATCAATGCCAAAAGCGTCGGAATGCTGGATAACGGTACGGATATCCATCTTATCGACGATAACATTATAAATATTGAACTCAAAACGCTGGTTCCCGAAAATAGCCGCCGTTGATGAATATTGGGGGTCCATATCGATCAAAATAACCTTTTTACCAGCCCTAGCCAGTTCAGCAGCCAAATTCAAGGATGTCGTGGTCTTGGCAACGCCGCCTTTTTGATTAGCAATACATATCCTTCTCATAAAATCACTCTTTCTTTCCCACGTCCAACAAAGCAGTTGCGTCGCTGAACAATGCGCCGATCTGATAGCAGGCCTTATTCAAAAACCCCTTGCGCGAAGATTTCTTAGGACGACTTTCGATCACCGGACTGTTTTCCAATTTCGTGACCGGAGATGTCATAACCTCGGCAAACCCTTTTTGTAATGCACGGACTCTCTTGATCCGGGTAGCAGTCTTTTTAAGATGAATGGGTGGTGTTCCCTTTTTCTTGGTCTTTTTAGTTTGCGGCAAAGGGACTCCTTTTTTTAATTAGCCTTTTGCGTAGCCTTCGTAAAATGATTCCTTGGCATCGGAGAGTATCGAGTTCAACTTATCGCCGGCACCGTCGATTGACCCCTTGACCTTTTTGATCAGATCAGGATTCTTTTTCTCCAGTATCTTGTAACCAACAACCCCGACAAAGACAACGGCCACAGCCGCTAATAATCCTTTTACCATAATTACCCCCTGTTTAATTGAAGTTTAAATTTAGTCTGATTCTCACGCCACCAAAATCTCCAAGCTTCAATAGCATCATCCTTATCTGTCTTAGAGGAACGGGCTTTGAACCCAAAATCCTCACCGGTTATCTTCTTTAACGATACCGCAGCCGTTGACTGGACATCATGGTCCGTATCTGCCAGAAGGGTAATTAATCCTGAAATAGCTTGCGCCACTTTAAGAGCACCCGTGATCTGAGCTGCTGCCTTGCGGACACCGGGGTCTGGATCATGCAGTGCCGCAACGGCATGCAGCGAGCATCGCTCACTGAAGCTCCAGCAAAGGCAGTTTAAGACCTGTCTTCTGACCTCATGGTCACGATCTTTCAAAGCAGAAGCTAAAATATTAAACCCTTCATCGTCATGATACTTGGAGATGGCCCGCAGTGCCGCCAAACGGATCCCCGTATCCTGATGGCCGATAAAATTCTTGAACACCTCTTTTGTAGTAGCGCCGTCTTCGCTGACAGAGGCCAAGGCATTTAACAACTCGATGATCTGCAGGGTGTCCTGTTCACGGGAAAGCAGCTCTTCAAGCATCGCGACCGCGGTAGGTCTGGAAAGTTTTTTGATCTGTCGCAAGGCCTGAATCCGTACGGCCCGGCTGGGTGATTGGATATCTCTGAAATATATTTCTACCTCAACCTCTTCGGTCTTATTGGCAAAAGCCACATTCTTTAATCCGGCTTGGCGGACAGGAAGAGCCTTCTCAAGAGCCGGCTCGGGCTTTTTCTTTTCGACCACAGGTAGTGATACCACAGGCTCAATACGAGAAACCGGCAAAACCGCAGGGGCCACGACCGCAGCCGGAGCTGGGGTCACAGCGACGGTTTGCGCGACCGCCTTTACCACAGCAGGTGTCCGCCTGCCAAAAGCCAAAAGATAACTAAACTCCTTTTCAACACTTTTGACCGCAACACCCAAAAAATGCGCCAAATCGTTCTGCACACCTGTAGTACTTTTTGTTTGCATAAAATATACCCGTGGAATAAATGTTATTCCGAATACTAATTTGCTTTTTTATTATAAAGTCAATGAGACAAAAAGCAAGAAATTATAAAAAATAAATAAAATTGATCACTGTCATTGCGAGGAGCAAAGCGACGAAGCAATCTCAATCTAAAAAACTCATTTCATAGGGATTGCCTCAATTCGCCCGCAAGAGCAGTCTTCTTTTTTTCCACATAATCAATAAGCCCCATGACACGCTCAACCTCCAGCTCCAAATCCTTGCTGTGGCCCGCATATTGAAATTTGATCCTATTGCCCCGGTGCCAAAGGTAAAATTGCCGGCCCAAGGCCTGATAACAACGCTTGTCCATAAACGGCTCTCCTTGCGATCAGCCAAGCAATAATTTAAAGCCCCGTTTTACGGCGGCGGCCGCTTTGCCGGCGCTATAGGCGCCGACAGCGACAAAGTCCCCTAACTCCACCCCTTTAAGATCAGACCTGATCTGCCGGCTGACACCCTTGAACATCGCAACCGTTTCATCCGTGATCTTTTGGGTTTTATGGCCCTGTTGATCCTTATTCTCATCCAAAATAATTTCCGCGACACGCTCGGCGCCCCGCGATACGTTCTGACGAACGCCGGCCATGGATTTTTTAATGATCGCGGCCTTCTGCCTGACCTCTTTTTTCGCTTTAACTTTCAGTGCTTTTACCATATTATTTCCTGCCTTTTTTCTCTGCAGGCCGCACTTGTGCCCTCTTGGCGGCGGCTGACGTCTGAAGGTCTCGCAATAATCGGGGCTTAATATAGCTTTCTTTGGCCAATGCCTTCCAAACCCTGGCCTGACGCTTGCGCTCGGGCAAAGTGGCTGAATAATCATACCCCTGATCTGTCCCGGTCAGGCTGATTAAAGCCTCGATCGTTTCCTTGCACACCTTAATATTTGAAGATTCCAGTTTAGGGACCAAGGTCACGAAGGCAAAATGATTACCCATAAGCCCAAGTTTGCGGATCGCAACCCGCGCAACCCCTTCATCAATATCAGCGGACAGACGTGCGATGGCCGAAGCCTCCGGGTCACCTGCCCTATGATCGAGATGATTGACAATAAACCGGCGGATATGCGGATCAGGGTCCCTGATAGCTGATACGATGACATGCTTAGCTTCATCAGAACCAAGCTTAACTAACCCCATCATTCCCTGCAATCTGAGAGATGAATCTTCATCATTAATAAAACGCCGATAAAGATCGACCAAGGTAGGATAATCCAAAACGCTCAGAAGCGATAACAGCTTCCTCTGAAAAAAGATATCCGCTTCACGGGTCAACTCATAAAGCAGAGGGACCGCTCTTTTAGGGGCATTGCGAAAGATCGTATGCAAAACCGCCAGCTTATCTTCATCAGAAGTGCTTTCACTTGAAAGCTTGCGTCCGGCAGTCTCGAGCAGCCCATAGTCGGCCGCGGCTTCATCTGTTTCAACGCTCGGGCTTTCCATAAAATCTTCCTGTTCGGAAGATAAGGACTCCTCCTCTTGTGTCGATTCTAGGGTCTCTTCTTGCGGCTCATCTTGACTGACAATCTCTTCTTGCGGCTCATCTTGGGGATATTCCGGAACAGACGCCGCAGGAGGCAGGCGGTCTTTGAGACTTGGGCCTTCGACACGGGCCTGCTCAAGGTCTTTTTCGTAAACCGTGTTAATGTTCTTAAAAAGAACTACCACCTCATCAATAAGGTCATCCACGCGTTTGGTCGTCTGATTGACTTCCTGCTCAAGTTTTTCCAGAAAAGACTTTTCAGCCTTCCACATGGCAACCTCAGGATTATCAGCAAAGAATTTCTTTTTCGTTTCCATAATAAGTTTGATCTCCTCCCGCTTCTTGGCCATCAAAAGAATAAGCTTCTGGATCTTTTCATCCAAAGCAGCCTGATAGGCCGCGGTCCTCTCACCGGTCGTATGCAAAAGACCGGCAGACAGACAGTCGTTCAAATCTTTCTGGACATCAAGGATCCTGTTTTCCGCCACACGCAAAGCAACGTTCATCTGAGTGTACGGCTCGATCTGCCCCCGCCGGGAAATTTCGGGCGGCCGTGCTTCTTGGGGTTTTTCCTCTTTGACGGGAGCTTGTCCCTGAACCTTTTTCTCTTTCCTGTCAAAGATCTTCTCTTGGACTACATCCCTGATGAGCCTCTTGGCTGAAACCATTAAGGCCGGATCTTCAGGATCAAAATAATAAGCAATGGAGCCGGCCTGAATATTCTCATACAAGAGCCTGCCCAATGTGATGAACAAAGAATCAGTTTGGGTACCGCACTCGTTTAGAAGTTCGCGTTTATTCTTAGTCGGCATTATATTTCCGCAACATCCTTGGTGGCCTTTTCGATCTCTTTTTCAAGATCAGGATCGGCTGATACTTTTTTGACGGCTTTCTTGGCGCCACCTTTACGGGCCACAGTCTTCTTTTTAGGCAAAACCACAGCTTGGGCGACTTTAGGCTTGCTCTGCACGTGGCCTTCGCTAACCGAATCCATTCCTGCCCTAAATGACTGTCTTATCTCCCGAGTACTTTTCTCAACTGTTTTGGTAACTTGGTCCAACACCACCTCGGCCTTCTCACCGAAACTGTCACAAATATCCTGGGTCGCAACCACCACACTTTTAAGCGGTTTCTTTTCAGCGACCCGTCCCAACTCCACGACCTTTTTACACAGAAAACCTGTCTTGTAAGAAATGGCCTTTAAAAGCCCTTGAAGCTCACTGTTCTTATTTTTTTCTTTGACCATAAGTTTTATTCCTTTTTCTTTCCGGCATAAGTTTCTCTAATGCCTTCTCAGCCGCTTTTTTAACATCTTCTTCTTTATCAGATAACAAGTTCTTGACCGCCCTCAGGGCCCCTTCAGGCTTGACGATAGAAAGCATCTCAAGCAGGCTGATACGGACAAAGGAGCTTGGGTCTTCCCACGCCCTTATCGCCTTACTGACCCCTTCCTTACCATAATATATTCCCAAATAGGTCACAGCAAGCCCTCGAATATGCTGGTCATTGTCCTGAAGAAGGCTTTCGAGGATCTCGCCGTTCCTTGGGCTCACATGACTGCCGAGGCCCTTGATCGCCGCAGTCCTGACCTTGATGTCAGGATCATTCATGCCCAGCTCAAAGAACCCAGCAGAATCGCCCTCCTTCATACGGGAAATACTCTTCATAACAGCCATGCGAACAAGAGCGCTCTCATCCTTCATAGCAAATTCGTAGACCTGGCGCAAGACCTCAACCGGAGTTATATGCGCGATTTGCCCGAGGGCAACCTCGCGTTCGCGGACAGAACCCATTGAGAACTGCTTAATGTTGCGTTCAAAAAGCCTTCTGTCCGCATCAGAGGTGAACACGGCCGTATCAAGAAGCCGGGTTAAAGTGTCATCAAGCCTGACTTTTTCTTGGGCAAAAGGAGCGCTTATTGAATTTTCTTCTTCAACAATTTTCTTGACCTCTGATTCAACAACGCTGATCTGCTCCCCGGTCTGCGACTCTTCGGCCTCTTGCTGTAAGCCCTCTTCCTCATCAAGGGTTGCCTTATCTTCTTGTGCGGCTTCCTCTTGGAGCCAAGCCTCGTCCTCAAGTTCATCTTCTTCTAATCCGTCCTCTTGAAGATCGGAAATTCTCTCATCAAGATAGTCCAAAAGCCTTATAAGCCGATCGATCTCCTTTTCTTTAAGACGACCTTCAGGTGAAAAAATAAAATTTATATCTTGAGATTTATAAAGCTGGTGAATCTGCTCACCAAACAAAAAAACCAGCTTCCTGTGCTTATCTTTAAGTTCCTGCAGTTGAGGCTCCATCCAATCTCTCCTAACTGAACCCTGACGCTTTGACGTTACCGTCAGTCAGGGGCCTTTTACAAACATTGACCTAAAAGATAATATTATCTTTGGGCCTAACAAATTTCCAGAACTATTTTGGCCGTCAGCTTTTAAAAAAATGCCCTAAAAACCCTTTTAATCTTCCGAAGCCCTCTTTCTTATCGGCCGCCTTATGATGGAGAGTCTCCCCCGCTTCTTCAAAATTCTTCCAGACCGAAATATTCTTGACGACATCCGCATCAAGGGCAATGCTGGCCCCTTCACATTCAATGACATAGGTCGGATAATTCTGATGAAGCTTGACGAATACACCGGGCCGAATGCACAGCCCGTCAAGCTTATGGATCTGCTGATCGCTTTTGCAATTGATATAGGCGATCCGGGCCGATTCCCCAAGCTTAAGATCAGCGAGGGGAATAATAAAACTGGAAGCGCTCTTGATGGCCTGCAGGCAACACTCGCCTTCCGGTATGGGCATGCCATGGGGGCATTCTTTAGGATGCCCCAAAAGAGTACAGATGCCGTTAACAAGCTCAAGCGAAACCGTATGTTCAAATTCGCAGGCGATAGACTCAAGGTCACCGCCGCCTAAAACATCGGCTACAAGCCGCTCTGCGAGCCTATGCGCCCTGATCAATTGCCGGGCGCGGTCTTCGCCTTCAGGGGTGAGTTTAATGGTCGCAGTCTTCGGGTCCCACTCAAGAAGCCCTCGCAGGGAAAGCTCTTCAATGATCTTGGCATCAAAAGAACGCTTCATGGCCTTCTTAAGAAAATCGATCGAAGTCTCTTTTTGCTCCTTCATATACCAGAGCTGTTCGATATGTTCGTCCTGTTCCTCATTTCTTTCTATAGCCATACACGCTCCATCACTTTCCCTGTCCCCAAACTCAAAACAGCAAACAGCATCAAAGCCAGCATCGAAGGCGAAGAGGAAATCTTCATTCTAAATGTCCCTAAAAACGCCATGGCCTCATTCCATATCGACGAACCCCGGGAAGTAGCCATAGGCAAGGCATCAATTTCACTCAGCCACGACTTCCACTGGGCATTTTCTAAAACGCTTAAGATCTCTACATGTTGGGGGCGCTCAAATTGGGCCACCCGGACCTTCCATCCGTCTGTCAAAAGAAGCTCATCAGACATCTCCAAATGATCTTCTGTCAGTCCTCGAACAAAAATTCTGCTTTCATAATCTGAGACCAGCATGGACTTGTCTTTAAGTATCACGCTGAAAGCTGTGCCCCTGACACCGGCAATCGCAACCGGTGTACGCACCTTGAAGGTCGAGCCTTTCTCAAGACCGTCTAATTTAAGCTTGATCTCGCCGCGGTCCATAAAGAGTGTCGTATTCTTGCGGATCCTGTCGCTTTCAAAGAATACCCGGGAATCAGCGCCGACTCTCATGATATCTTTATAAGCATCGTCATAAGCGATCTCAACAAAAGAACCCTTGCCTGTCGTGATCTTATCCCGCGCATTGAGCACAGTACCCAAACTCGGCACGAGTGTTTCTCCTGCGCGTTCAACAATGACACTGCCTTCAAGACGCACGATACGCGCGCGGTCAGGCGTTTCACTGGTCAAAAAATTGACCGCCAAAAGAACCGCTAAAAGCGCCCCGCCGGCCATTAAAGCATGCGAAGCATTGGAAGTGTAACGCGAAATAAAATTAAAGACAATTTGTTTTTCGGCTTTCCAGCTCATTCGACCTCTGCCCTGTTAGCGACCGATCATAAAAACCAGTGCCCAATTAAGCGCTCCCGCCAATATAAATGATGAAATAAAAATCATCGCAGTCATCGCGATTGCGGTCTTCAATCCCATTTCCCTTGCGATCGCAGTGACATTCGCCACACAAGGAAAAGAGATGGTTGTCACAACTACAGCCACGATCGATTGAATATAGTTTAATGCCCCCGCGTTGACCATCTTAAGAATGAGGCCCGCAGCGGCTTCACGCCGTGCAAACGCCAGTAGAAATACATCGACAATGTCCCGTGGCAATCCCATCCATCCGACAATGAGAGGTGTTAACATCTGCTTGATCAAATTAAGCAATCCGGTTTTCTCAAAAACAAAAAGACCGGCCGCTGATAACAAAAAGATCGGTAAAGCTTCCTGAAGAAAATCAGTCACACGATGATAAGTCTTTCGAAAGACAGCTTTCATGCTGGGAAAACGCATAGGAGGAATGACCTGAATAAAAGAGCTTGCCTCTTTGGTCTTAATGATCTTGTTAAGGAACATCCCTGCTCCCATTTCACAAAATCCCAGCATCGCAAAAACGATCAGAAATGCGCTGATCCCCACCTTAGCCAGAATGGCCATGGAAATGCCCAGTTGCGCGGAACAAGGAATTGCAAAAGCGATCAGGAAAACGGCGATGAACTTCTCTTTTGGGACCGTCAGGCTCCGGGCACTCAAAGTCGCCATAGTTTTACAGCCGAATCCCAATACCAGCGAAGTGACTGCATTGCCCGGAATCCCGATCTTAGCAAATACCCTCTTGGAAAATACCGTAAAATTCGTTATATACCCGCTGTCCTCAAAACAACCAAAGATAAAAAAGAACACCGAAAGGATAGGAAGCACTGTGCCTATGGCATTAAAAAGTCCCAACGTCAAGATTCCGTAATCACCGATCAAAAGGTCCTTCCAAAACGGGGGCAGCGGGAATGATGATATCAAACCGGTCACGGGAAAAACAAGCAAAAGATCAAGAAATTTATCAAGCGCACCGGAAATATAGACAACGCTCAGATAAACGACGGCCATAAAAACCAAAAAGATCGGGATCCCCCAAAAAGGGTCCCGGCTGGCCCGGGTAAAATGATAGGAAAACCCCTGATACGTCATCTTTTGTTTACGGATGACCAAGCTCGCAATATGGTCGACCCAGCGGCTGCGCCTGTCAATAAAAACCTGCCGGATATTCCCCTTTAACTGCCGTCGTATCTTGTTGGTCTCAAGATGGATGAGGGCGGCTCTTGGAGCTCCATACTTTTTTTCAAGAAACTTCTCCACAAAAGGGTCAGTCAAAAGGAGAAGGCTTGCGATCTTGTATTTGAATTCCAAATCAAAAGGCAATTCAGATGCCAATTCAATAATCGACTGCTCGATGGCCGCGCCATACTTAAGGTCCAGAGCGCCTTTACGTGCATGACCAATGGCATCCTTGATCTCCTCTTTTCCCAACCCTCGCGAAGCTATCGATTCGACCACCGCGACGCCCAGCATCCCCTCAAGCGCCTCTGAATCGATCCAAACCCCTTTGCGCGTCGCTTCATCCATGGAATTAAGGACAATGACCATCGGAGTCTCTAATTCCAAAAGTTCAGCGGTCAACAGCAAGGATTGCTTGTATTGGCTGGCATCAATGCATTGAACAATAATATCCGGCGCTTCGGCTAAGATCATGTCGCGCACCGCGATCTCTTCTTCAGAATGGATATAAAGACAATGCAGGCCGGGTGTATCGATGATTTCGTAATGCTTGTTGTTGATTGTTGTGACCGACCGTCTCATTTCAACGGTCGTGCCCGGATAATTCGCTACAATATTGTATTCGCCGGTGAGATTATTGAAGATCTGTGTTTTGCCCGTGTTAGGGATCCCAATGAGTGCGACTTTTTTCATCCTCTTCACTTCAGGGACATTCAGGATGCGGTTGGGCTTACTTTCCACAGGACTCCTAACGGGCTTTATGTTCCCCAAACAAATTCTTTAAAAACTGCATTTCGCCGATGGGCTTATCCTTTTCTTTTTCTATAGGCTCTTCTTCATCAATAATTTTCGCCTTGATCGCCTGGTTGACTTCAGCTGTTATGTTTTCTCCCTGTGTTGTAAAAGAGACCGGTTCTTCTACAGTCGCCTTAGTTTCAACCGCCGCCGCTGAAGCAAAATATTTTTTTGTTTTGTCAACGCCGACCCCGCGCAAATGGAAGGTGATCTTAAAATTCTTCCACTCAAAAACGCGGTCGAGTTCAGCCTTAAGCACTTGCTCGATCTCATTTAACTCTTCATAAATGGAGGAAACGCCGTCAAGGCCGATCGCAACGAGGATCTCAATATTATCCCCAGGGCCGTGTTCAAATTCAATGCCCACGTCAGACGCGCAGGGGCTTTGTTCGATGATCTGAAGGATAAAACTCCTGATCGCCTTCTCCGGGATACTCAAAGGCTTACCGTCTTTTTCTACGTTGATCACATGAGGGGCAGGTCTTGTCCTTGCAGAAAAGATCAATAAAATAAACCCTAAAACAACAAAGAAGGCCCCCACCCCTAAAACAGTCGTCAGAGATCTGGGAGTTGCCAGTAAATTATTGTAAAACTCCATAAGCTTGTCAGAAGGCAGACGCCCCAAACCCACAGCCACAAGCACAAGCCCCTCCAGCATGCATAAGCCGGCGGCAATCATCATGAACACCTTGATAAAAAATGATTTCATTTTAACACCTGTCTCCTCTAATTAAATATCCTTGCGAGCGTTGTCCCTCGTGTCATTGCGAGCGAAGCGAAGCAATCTCAACAAAATTTATTATTCATTCAGAGATTGCTTCGTCGCTTCGCCCCTCGCAATGGCACTTTATTAAATATTTACAAATTATACAACAGGTCCCGGCAGGAAGGAGGGGTCTTTAATTTCCCTTGCCTGCTCTCGACCCTGTCTTCAATGACCTTGGCCATTTTTTTAAGATCTTCTTTACTCTGCCCGGTATCCCCGCGCCCCAGTTTGATCTGAGCTCCCAATGCCATGATCCTGGCCATCTCCGAAAAAGTCATCGCCCCACAAAGCTGATCGATATCCTCTTTGAGAACAGTATCAACGTCAAGACAGCTCAACTCTCGTGCCAATGGCGAGTCCTGATCCAGTTGCCTGATCCCCTCGCGTACGGAATTATTCAAAAAAGATGCCATCTGCTGTTTAAGATTTAACATTTCCCCGACTAACGCTTGATCGGTAAAAACCCTTCCATCTCGCCTTCACCGATAAAAATAACACCCTTCTTCTTACGAATGCCCCTCATATAGGTGATCTTTGCGTCCTTTTCCGGAGGAGCCTTGGTTAAAAGGTCCTGAAACTGTTCTAAGCTGGTAATCTCTTGTGTATTAAAAGTCAGAAGAATATCCCCTTGCTTAAGCCCAGCCTTCTCTGCCCACGAATTACCCATAACACCCGTAATCTTGACCTTGCCTCCACCCACCTGGATCGCCTCAACACCCATGATCTTGATAAGTACCGGAGCATCCTGGCCGGCCATGATCGGCGGTGCTCCCGGCATCGCAACTTGCTGTAAGCCGCCCTGATTGGCATAATACCCCTGCCCTTGGCCGCTGCCGGGGACGGGACAATATGCGGTTTGCTTAAACATATCCGCTGTCCTGATCTCATGCAACGTATCTTGGGCGGTATCCTGTACAACATTATCAAAACATAGCGCAATAATGATCATGGCAAGAAAACCCACTGCACAAAGCGTGATAATAAGTTCTTTCTTCATAGAGATTCCTTTATAAATTTGCCGTCATTCTGAGGACAAGCCGAAGAATCAAAAGGCCCCTTAAGATCCTTCGCTAAAGCTCAAAATGACAAATAACTATAATGGCCAATTACACAAAAAATAGTTTGATCGCGAGTATCACCAGTATCACCACAAAAAGATACAACGTTATTTTCGTATTAAGCTTGGGCGCAATGCGTGCGCCAGCCTGCGCGCCAACGATAACTCCGACGCCCATCCACAAAGCCTCGGCATAACAAACATTGCCCAAAAATACGTGCGGTAAAAGTGCGATCGCGCAAGTTAAAAGCGTTACAAAGTGGCTCGTTGCGGTGGCTACGTGCGACGGATATCTTAAGAGAAAAATCAAGATCGGCACCTGGAACACGCCGCCGCCGATTCCCAGAAACCCGCATAAAAATCCCAGCAAAAGATTCATTGAAATACCAAGCTTATCATTGGAGTAATAATCGTATTTAACGCCGAAACTGTCCGTGAATTTCACCCGGCGGTGTCCTGCAGCCTTGGATTCCTTAAGCAAGACTTGTTCCTGCTCTTCTGTCTTGTCCACCCTCCCCACGCTCATGATGGTGTATACGGCCAGGAAGATCAGGAAAACACCAAAGACCTCATTAAAAAACGTCATGTTGATCAAATGATGCGTAAAACTAGATATCAAAGCCCCCGGCATGGCCGCCAGCGTGAATTGGATCCCGCCTTTGAAGTCGATCCTTTTTTGCATGGCATATCCGACACAGCCCGAGCCTGCGTTTAAAAAAACAATAAACAGGGATGTGGCAACCAAAAGTTCATTCTCCCAGCCATAGAAAAACACCAAAAGCGGGAGTATGATAGGGCCCCCGCCGATACCGACGATCGTCCCATAACATCCGATGATAAGACCGGTCACAAGCAACAGCCAAGCCGGCTGATCAGGAATAACCGCAGGGCCTTGTGGCGCCGTCATTGCCTGCGGAAGTGCAGCCAGCAATGAAGGCCCCGTGTTAAATCCCAGCTGTAATGACTGCGGATTTGTAGTCGATGTTTTCGAAGGGAAGAACATCGCGGCAAAAACTACGAGCACGATCAGGATAACAAGCCCTATCCTGACATAGCCCGTCCAATTATAAACGGTTTCTTTTTTATCAAACATTGATTATCCTTATTCTTTCAGTGTCATTGCGAGCCCCGAAGGGCGAAGCAATCTCTACAAAATTTATGGAAGCATGCTTAAAAATATTATATACACGGTCCCGATTGCCAAGACCATGATCGCGGCCGGAAAGCCCCGGCGGCTGTAGCTAGCGAAAGTCAGCCCTTCCTTTTTTTTAGGGTCCATCCCCAGCTCTTCGACAAGGGTCTGTGAAATAATTCCCGCGGAAGCCCCTGAAATGCACGCACAGGCTCCGGCGATCGATCCGATATTCAAAGCCCACCACACCACATCCGTAAAGTCAGCAAATCCAGATGAAATGACAACAGGGACTAGAAACGCTGTGGCCGGCCCGGAATTCAAAAGAGCCGTCAAGACAGTCGTCATCAACATCAAAAAAATGGGATACAGGATCTTGTTACCCATCGCCATGCTCAAAAGCATATCGGAGATGACCTTCAAAAGCCCGGCATACAGCGCCCCTCCCACGATCAGGAAAAGCGCTATAAAAAATAATATATCCATCAGGCTGATCTTTTTGATCACCTCTTTGGCCTTGTGGTTCTCGATAGCTAAAAGTAAAAACCCCCCGCCCAATGCGATCGGCGCCAGATGGACCCTGAACAACGGCAATATAATGAAAGCGACCAAGACGCATCCCAAAATAAAAAGCACTTTTTTGATGCGCGGCCAATCCATATGCATTCCGCCAAGTTCTTTTTCAACCTTCATCAAAAAAGCTTTATGAAGCTTGAGGGACCTGATCTTGTCCTTATGGCGCAATTCGAAATACCACAAATACCATAGAAAGACAGCCAAATAGATACAGCAAATCGGCCCCATCACGATCAAAAAGTCAAGAAAGGTCAGACCCGCGCTCGAGGCCATCAGCATGTTCGAAAAATCACCGATCGGCGTGATATTCCCTCCGATCACAGAAGAAATGATTTCGGCAACGACGACCCCGACAGCATCAAAATCCATGCCGCGAGCCGCATAAATTGTAATAGGAATGATGATCAAAATAACGGAAATATTGTTAACGAAGGCAGAGGCGACAAAGGTCAGTACGCATAAAGATAGGATCACCTTGACCGTATCAGCCTTGAGTGCAACAATGACCCTTTTAGCGACATATTCAAAAACACGCAGGTCTTCTAAAAATATGGCAAAAATACTCATCCCGATAAAAATGAAGATCGGGCTCATGCGGATCGCGTCAAAAGCCTCGGATTGATTGTAAAAACCAAAAGCCGTACCCGCAACCAGCATCAGAACAGCGCCAAGCGTAACGCATACCGTCCTGTTGAAAAGATTAAGGAAAAGCATGGTGAATGTGACCGCAATGATGACTAAAACTACCAGAATATCCCGGCCGCTTCCCTGCAGAATATCCATCCCCGCGTTGACAGGGATAGTCTCACTCATATTAAGGGTCCTGCCTTGACGAGAAATGACAAAGGTGATCTTGTCCCCCGGCTTACTCTGCGACATCAGATACGCCATGTGATTAGCGGACTGAACATCCGTACCGTTACATTTCAGGATAACATCACCGCGGCGAATATCAAAAAGACGGCGGGAAGAACCTGAGGGAACATTGTTGACCAATACGCCGGCCACCTGAGAAAGATTGAAATCCCGGGCAATGATAGGATTGACAGTGATGCCTTCAAATTCAATGGCATTAGTACCTGCAGACTGGGCCAAACGCGGTGAGCCGCGCTGGGGCATATTCCTGCTGTCCATAAAAAGGGCGACTAACACCACGATGACAACCAGGGCGATCGCGGCCTCCATGAACGGAAAATTCTTAAACCGCGTCAACTTCTCTTCATCGATAGATCTGCGGATATCTAAAGCCATTATCTATTTCCTCTCAGTAAGTTTCCTTGCTAATTTCTTAGTGTCATTGCGAGCCCCGAAGGGGCGAAGCAATCTCTACAAAATTAGATATTCTTTCAGGGATTGCTTCGTCGCTTCGCTCCTCGCAAGGACACAACGAAATTACATCACTTCGTTTTTGTCATCGCGGCCCCTGCGTTATTGACAACAGGTTCGTCAATTGAAGGAGCCGTTAAAACAGCATCATCCCTTTTGGGCCTTATATATTCTATAGAGTCGGGATTACCTGTCACGCGATACGGTATGATATTGCCTTTAGTGACATCATCATCCACCTGCGCGTAATGGAACATCCTCTCTTTATATCCAAATACCCAGGCATAAAGACAACCCGGAAAGCTGCGCACAGCGGCATGAAAAACGCTGGCGGCCTTGTTATATTCCATACGGCTTGCGGCAATACGGTCTTCAGAGACGATCAGGGCATCCATCAATTTCTGAAAATTCTGACTTAACTTAAGGTCCGGATACGCTTCAGCAACGGCCATAAACTTGGAAATAGCGTCCTCCATATTGCCGGCACCTCCGGCCTTGCTCAAATCAAGCAGCCCGCCTTTCTTGAGCGTCTCAACAAGTTCTTCTGCCTTACCCACATTCTCGGCACGCTTATCGGCCATATACTCGTACATCGATCTCTCATGCTCTGCGTAAGCTACGACCATCCGGGCGAGATTGACAGCAAGGTTCCGTTTTCTTTGTTGCTGCACTTCGATCTGATGCTGCTCCATTTCGGTAAACCGGGAAAGACCGACGAATTTGTTAAAATAATAAATACTGCCCGCAATCATAACAACAGCCAAGGCAAGCCCCAAAAAAAGGTATTTATGATCCAGCTTGTTTAGGTCGATCTTAGTCCACCATTGATTTTTTACAGGTCTTAGCTCTTCAAAATCACTGGGAAAAAGCCTTTTGACCGTGTCTGATATTCTCATGTTTTTTTACCCCCCCCCCCCGCTTCTGAACTTTTTCGACATCCATAGCTTTCTTGAAGCAGACGATGGCGTCCTTATGATTACCTGATGTTTCATAAACAAATCCCAAAGCCTGATAATACACCGCCTGACGAGGTTCAAGATCAATGGCTTTTTTGTAATATTTCTTGGCCTCTTCGATCGATCCGGTCTTCTCCGAGCAGGTGCCCAAATGATAATAAATATCTGCTTCATCCGGATGGATATCACTGGCCTTTTTAAGAAAAGTCATAGCCTCCGGATACTCCTCTATAGACAAAAGACAATCCCCTAGCTCGGTAATAATATTAGGGTCATCTTTTTCCAGCTTGTCTGCTTTTCTTAAATATTCGATAGCTTCCTTAAATTCCTCCAAGTTCTTATGGCACATAGCGATCATATAAAGGATGTTGGCATCCTTATCATTTCCTTCCTCAATATAGGAAAGAAATGAATCCCTGGCTTTTTCGTAATCCCCTTTATCAAAAAATTTAAAACCCTGTTCCTTGTTATAATTGATCTTGGCTTCAGGCGGTGCCACAAATACGCTTTCGTAAGCTTTTGAAAGACCGTTCAAAATACGCTCAGCCGCTGAAACAGATGCGAATGCGGCAACCTTCAGCTTCTCCTGGATCTGAGGCACGGTTTTCTGCTCTTTCTTCACTGTTTTGGATTTAAGATGCCTTTTGACCGCAGGCTTGACTTCCTCATCCGAGCCGGCATCTTCACCCGTAATAACCTCATGAGCGACTTGATCAGCGTCAAACACGCTCTTCTTTTCTTCGATATCTTCCCTTTTATGCTTCTTCAATTCTTCCATACTTCCTCCGATTTAACTGTCATCCTGAAAATTTAACTGTCATTCTGAGCGAAGCGAAGAATCATAAGATATCTTAAAATCCTTCGCTTCGCTCAGAATGACACCAATTTCTTTGCTACAAGATTCTCCTTACACGTAAATGAAATCGTCACATCCTTGATCTGCACAAAACGGCGCATCAGGGCGGCGCGCACTTCACGGCATATGGCATGCCCATCCTTGACCGTCCATTTAGGATCAATGATGATCTCCATATCGATCCAGGCCTGCTGGCCGACCCTGCGGGCATGGATATAATTGATGCCCCTGACTTCCTTATATTTGAGCGCTTCTTTCTCAATAAGTTTTTCCCTGTCACCCGGCAGCGTTTCGTCAATAAGATTCCTGAACGCCTGAATCCCTAATGTAATCGCTGAACGCATGATCATAAGCCCGACAAAGATGGCGGCTAGCGCATCAAGGATCGGAAAACCGATATTCGCCGCAAAGACACCGACCAAAACCGCAATGCTTGATAGCATATCAGAACGGTTTTCCTGCGCATTGGCGACCATGGCCGGAGAGTTCAATTTCTTCCCTGCGCAAAAACCATAGGATGACAAAATAAAATTAGCGATGATCGCAACTAACGCGGCAAAAAAGGCCGCCATATGCGGCGGATGAATTACACCGCTTGTGATCACCACAATCGCATCTACCAAAATCATTACAGAAATAAAAAAAAGCAATACATAAGCAAAAACAGCTCCAAGAAATTCCGACTTCCCCAAACCCCAAGGATATTTCTTATCATCCTTGTGGCGGGATAGTGCGACCGTGATAATGACCATGATGGTCGTGACCACGTCGGTTCCTGAATGGATGCCGTCCGCGACCAAACCTTTAGATTTGGCAATATGCCCGACATAGATCTGAAAGATGGCCAGCGTCAAATTTCCCAGGAGCACAACCCAAGGGACTATCTTGCCGCATCTAACGCATTTTTCTTGCATAATCTCTGACCTGTTCTAATGTCATCCTAAGCCCGAAGGGTGAAGGATCTTAAGATATCTTAAGATTCTTTGCTTCGCTCAAAATGACAAAAAACTCTTTAATTCTCTGCCGGAACGACCTGAATTGCGATGTTACCGATATATTTGTCTTCACTGCGTAAAAACGCCCTGACCGATTGATTGATCGCCTTGGCCTCAAGGACGCTGATATTCGGGTCCATCTGCATGGTAATATCAAGGACGATCTTTCGTCCTGTCTGGCGCGCCCGGACTTTATTGACATGCTTAATGCCTTTAACCGAAAGGATCCTGTTTTTGACCGTCTCCAGATAATTTTCCGGAAGATTCGTATCCATGATCCCCTTAAGGCCGTCTTTAAGGATGCCGAAACTGCCGTGAAGAACATGCGCGCATTCCAAAATGGCGATCGCAGGGTCAACCCAGTGCAGTCCAAAGCGCGTTAAAATAACACCGACGGCAACCAAAATAGACGAAACAACGTCGATCTTGTTATGCTCCGCATGCGCTTTGAGTGACGGGCTGTTTAGCTCAACACCGGCACAATGAGAAAATTTATAAAGCAGGCCGCTGATAATGGCGCTTAGGATCGCCACGAAAAAAACGACCGTGTGCTGGACAATAAGGACTTTTTTCGCAATGACAATGAACGAACTTAAGATGAGCGCGACCGTACCTAAGATCATCAAGGCACTCATTCCGACCTGGGCAATGAACTCGATCTTTCCGTAACCGTAAGGATATTTTCCGTCTGCCGGTTTCTTTGAATACTTGACGCCCAGAATAACAACAATAGAGGAGCCGACGTCGCTTAAATTACAAAGACCGCTGCCGATCAGAGCACGGCTGCGTCCCAAAAACCCTACAAAAAGCTTAAAAGCCGCGAGAAATACGTTAGCCAAGATCCCCCAGAGGATCGTCTTGCGGGCACAGGATTCGCATTTCTTGGGATCTTTATGTTTCTCAAGCCTCATCTTCAAACAACTCCTGGCCCTCTTCCGTCGATTCAGCCAATTTACGTCTCTGCTTTAACTTCGCGCCAAAATGGGTCATGAGCCAAAACATGTTCGATATGCCCAGCAAGTAAGAGATCGCTATGATATAAATCAGCCCGCATTGCCGGTTCTTGATGAGCGGCAGCCATATCCGTACAGGATCGGAATTCTCAAAAATAAAAAATCCCAGCAAGATAATTGCTAAAAGCCCTGCAATGATTTTTATGACTGTCTTGACCTTCATCGGATTTCCTTAGATCAAAATGCCGTTCCCGATAATTTTTTCAAAATAACATGGCAGTTGTTACACCGTCCGCGGTCCTCATGAGGCGCGACCGCTCCCTTTACGATAGGAGGAGGAGAAGGCAAAATGTCCCCTGCATCCGTCGGAAGCTGACCGCCGGTGATCATAATGATGTGACATGAAGTACAAGGCTGATTCCGGCTTCGATGCGGGCTCAACGCGCCGGGTGTAATGGGCTGAGCCGCCTCATTTTGCGAAAAGCCCAAGGTCCTGACCGATGAGAACGTAAATTCGATCAGCTGGCCGCGTCTTGATACTAAAACCTGCGCCTTATGCCTGTTCTTAACACGTCTGGTGGCCTCAGTGAATGCCAAAAGATCAGGAGTGGCAAAGCCATCAACGGCCACGACCATATCCCCTGCCAATATTCCGGATTCAGCAGACTCAAGGGCTATCTCATCCACCAAAAGACCCTTGGTGTCCGGAGGGATCCCATACTCTTTGGACAATTCCGGTGTAGTCGGTATAAGCTCCATCCCCAGCCAATGGCCTTCAACTAATTCTTTCAGGGCCGCACCCTGTTCTTTGGGTGTCGGAAGGATCACTTGAGGAGCATTCGAAGGGGCGGCATTTGAAGGAGCAATAGCCCCCGCTTCTGCAGTTTCCGCAGGCGAACGGTTTGCAAACGCCGCAGGCATCATCGCCTGAGGCTGACCGGCAGTTCGGGTGGTATCTGCCATAGTCCCCGTCTTGGGACCGACATTGAGCATTTTTTTAATCTTATCATGCAACCCTAACTTGTTCTCCATGGTGATATAAAGCGGCTGGCCGTTGCGAAGAAGATCCAGAAGAAATCCCGGCTCCTGACTGACTGCCCTCGCGACTCTGAGAAAATCCCCTAAAACATATATCTTCTGATTATTGATTGCTTTAATAAGATCGCCGCTGCGAACACCGGCCTTATATGCCTCACCCTCGCACCAGTTGACCACAACTCCCTGCTCATCCTTGGGGATACCAAATTCCATTCTCATCGCAGGTGTCACATTAGAAACCGACATACCGCCCCATTCCGCATCACCTGCGCCTATATGCATGAGTGCAGCAATAAAGAAGAGGGCAAGCCCCACCAGAACGGCGATGAGTAAAAACTTCATCCGTCTTTGCTGTCGCATTTCTTTAAGTTCAAGTTCAATAGCCATACGGTTTTTTTATTTCCCTAATTTTTCAGCGTCAATATTAAAACGTTCGATCGCGGTATTACACTCCTTGCAGACCCACAGGTCACGCTTGGCTCCCAGCATATACAAACCGATCAGGATCAGGGGAATCCCCAGAACCATGCCGATCCAAAAAAGGACGGCGATAATACCAAAGATGATAAAAAACCCGGCGACCTTGCGGTTGTAGCGAGGCCCTGAATACTGCTGCATTTCACCGTTGCAATGTGTACAAATAATAGGCTTACCTGCCATAAATTACCCCTCCCTGTTATTTCCCCGCACCAATGACGATTCGTGCAGAATTTGGATTCTGCGCCGCTACATTCTGCATTTGATTATTCTGCATTTGATTCGCTTGCATTGTAGAATCCAATATCTGATGACAATTGGAACATACTCCCCTATATGCATGCGGCATCATGGCATCCCGACTGATCGGCGGAGCCTGCGTTACCGGTTGCGTCATAGCCACCTGATTACCATAATTCCCGTTACCATAGAATCCATTTTGATACTGCGGTGCCATCTGGTTATATTGCTGTGCAACAGGCTGCATAGTATTCGGCTGCTGATAATAATTCGGCTGTTGATAATAGTTAGGCTGCTGATTATAATTCGGCGGCTGATAATAATTGGGCTGCTGATTATAGTTAGGCTGCTGGTACATCCCCCCCTGTCCCTGCATGGCTCCAGCTTGCATTCCGTTAGGCGGCAGCGGGCAATACGGATTATTCCCCATGCCCATACCCATCCCTACAGCCTGCCCCTGCATATATTGCCCGCCTTGACCAAAGGCTGCTTGAGTATTGTCAAAAGCTGGTTGTTGCATTTGATAATTTTGATTATATTGCTGTGCAACAGGCTGCATTCTATTAGGGATCGGACAATACGGATTGTTTCCCATGCCCATTCCTTGCCCCTGCATAAATTGTCTTCCCTGACCAAATGCAACTTGCGTGTTGTCAACAAAACCTTGGGGTGTTTGTGCCGGGACATTCGCTTGGGGTACCGATGCATTCATCGGCTGCGGTGATGCTGATATTCTTGCCTGACGATAAAGCTTAACGACCTTCTGCGCCCGGCCCTGATAGCCGCCGAACACCCTGATACCGAATTGCATCAAAACATTATAACTTTGGGGGTCAATGTTGCCCACGATCACAGCTTCTTCCCCTTTACTCGCAACCAAATAAATGAGCTGACTGCTGGCATCAGGGCCGCGATAAGGATTCTTGACAGCTTCAACAAGTTTCCCTGAAAGAGGATTGACCACCAGAAAATAACGCGCTTCGTTGAGTGTCGCAGATACATTGGAAGCCAAAGATTGACCGTCGGTTGCGATCACGATCATCCCGCAGGCAGGATTGCCCTGCATGGCACTTTTGCCTTCGGGTGAAAACAAAGCATAAAGGCCGACGATCAAAACCACCAGGATCGCGCCAAAAATGAAGAAGGTGTTCAGGTCGGCATTCTTAAATTTCGCCATGAACTCTTCAAAAGTTTTATCAAAGCTTTTCGCTAACGGCTTCTTGACCATAAAATACCCCCATCTTTTTATCTAAAAATCGGCCCGTACTGCACTGCTTGGCCCACGGCCGGAGAACCCATCTGCCAGCTTCCCTTATTCGGGCCCATGAGAGGACCATACTGATACTCAAAGGGAATGGTCATATAAAAAGTATTCCCATCCCGATAAATTTCAAGCAAAATACCTTCACGATATTGGACCTTATTGACCACATTAATAAAATCGTGAGTGCTCCTGACATTCTTGCGGCTGACCGAAAGGATCACATCCCCGGTCTTGACACCGTATTTCTGGGCCAATTCTTTCCCCTCATCAATGACGAACATCCCTTTAATGTTGCCGGGGATCTTAAAATCTTTTCTGATATTCCTTGAAACGGGTGCGACCTCCATGCCGATCCAAATCATGCTGTCACCCTTTTCAATGACCACTCCCCTTTGGACAGCCCTTGGCTCCCGGCCTTCCGGAAATATTTCCAACGATTGCAAAAACCAGCAAAATAAAATGATCGCACCAATCCCAAGCCCGACAAACAATACCGGCTGCTTGTTCCAAAAATCCTTGATTTTTACCTTGATCTTTTCAAAGTCCTTGAAATTCTCAAAATTTAGCGTTGACGCGGTTTTTTTCTTCATTGTAGCCTCACGAGGATCTCGTCTTCTTTTCCGTTCCTCAAGATCCGTACATTAACGTTTTCACCGGCTCTGAAATTCTGCACGACTTTAGGAATTTCATCCTTGTCAGTAATGAGCACCCCGGCGACAGAAAGAACAACATCCCCGCGCTGGATGCCTGCGTTTTCAGCCGGCGAACCGTGGACAACCCTGTTGACCAAAACACCCTGCGTATCCCTTAACCCAAATTGTTTGGCAATAATAGAATCCATAGGCATGACTTCAAGTCCGAAACGGATAGGAACCGGAGATCTTTTGATGTTAGGCAGATCAAACTGTTGGGCCGCCAGCAACCCTTTTTGATCGACTGGGAAGGAATAGTTCTTGCCCAAATTCCTGGATAAAAAATCTTTACAGTCGTTGATGGGAATGGCAAAACCCGTTCCGCTGAAAACCCCTGTAGGCGCATAGATCGCAGTGTTCATCCCGATCACTTCGCCCTTTAGATTGACAAGAGGGCCTCCGGAGGAACCGCGGTTGATGGCGGTATCCGTCTGAAAAAGGTTCCCGTACTGGACCCCTTCAATCGCGATGGATTTGCGTATACCGCTGATGATACCGCTCGTGACCGTCTGCTCAATACCGAACGGACTGCCAACCGCCACCACATAATCACCGATCTGTGAAAAGCTTGAATCGCCGATGGCCGCTTCTGGAAAGGGACCGTCAGCTCTGAGTTTCAGGATAGCCATGTCCATCTTAGGATCCTGTGCCACCACATCCGCAAATATATCACGGGGCGGTTGACCAAAGACCGTGACCACAATGTCTGTCGCTTCAGCAATCACATGATAATTCGTCAGTACAAATCCGCGTTCATCAACAACAATGCCGGCGCCGATATTTTCAAAACCTTTATTCTCGATAAATTTATCAATAGCCCCGCTAAAAGGAGGAACAAACTGCAAGTTCTGAGCATTTGGATTCGAACGTCCGACTGGTGTGCGCACTACATGCCGGGCATGCACATCACACACAGAAGGAATAATGGCATTAACAGCATATTTCAGTGAATCCTGAAAACCGCCATTATTGACTTGATTGGCCACAAGCTGCATATTCCCGTATGGCGTGGCTTTAGTTATAGCCGCGCGGACATAGTTGCTGTCGGTGGGTAGCGTGGTCATCGCGGCAGGCATCACGCCCCCGGGAAAGGACGGCTCACCGGGAATCGGAAGCTTGACCTTGGGGGCTTCCACTTCTTTGACCCCCTGTAAGATGTCTTCACGCTTCATGACAACCCAGAAGACCGACATGACCGATAAAGCGACCAGCCCCATGATCCATGGACCTATCGGCTGGTGACAAAATCCGTCTTCAACTTCTTCCGGTTCTTTTTCTTGCGGCATATCAACTCCAAAAATTATCTCTGATCAAAATACTAATTTCTCATCTGTCCCGCCGGTCGCGGCCCGAGGATTAGGAAAAGCGGCCTGAACGGCAGCGGGAGTTGGTACGGCCCCCTTAACACTCCTGCGATGCCAATGTCTTCCCTTGGATTCGAAAAAAATAGCGCTCGCGATAATCACACAAACTGCGAGGATAACCAGATATCCAAACCAAGGGCTGAAACATTGCTCTTTCTTACGGCCGATCATAACGCCTCACAGAAGCTTAAAAAAATTTACTTCTTATCCTTTAAAAATTTCAAACCGGTATTGACAGCGATCAATCCGCCTATAAAAAGCACGAGCGGCAATCCACCACGCAAAAAATCGCCGAAATTATCCCACCATCCGATGATCCCGACAAGCCCTAATAAAGCTGCGATACCACCTCCGATAATATGCACCATTTCACCTTCTCCTTTTGTTGTTGATCGAACCTCTTTTGATTGATTCGTTTAATACTACAAGCTTCATGTCAGGATATGTGAAACCTTATCCTTGAGAGAAGCAATATATTGTCCTGACACATAGGCGCTTCTTTTAAAAATACGGGAAATATTTGCCTTCTGAGCCGCTAGACTGGAAGCTGCAAAAACAGTTCTTTGCAAAACCTTGGGCTTAACTGTATGAAAACCGGCTTTGGTTTCAATGACATGGCCGATGTTTTTTTCTTGCTTAAGGAGGGATGTAATGCAACTTTCTGGGATTCTATGGTGCCCGCCAAAGGTTGAGGCGGCTTTGATCTTGCCTTGTTTGATCCAATTAAGAATAGTAAAACGAGTAACGTGAAGGGCTTTCGCAGCTTGTGATGTTGTGAAATATTGAGGGGGCATGTAGATTTATATAAAGGCCAAGTAATTATAATTCTAAAAAAATAACTGCCAAGTATATCAACCAATATCGACCTGTGTCAAGAAATTATTATTAGGAGATTTAGTGAAAAATAATTGTTGAAATTGTTGAAAAAACTCCGGCGAGGAACCCTGTATCATTATTTATTTAGAAACCTATCTGTTTGATATTGAATGATTTTTCCATTATTGTTTTCAATGACCAGGGCTTCAACATTTTTCAAAGAACGGATAAGATCCAGACCCTTGACGCCACCCATAACACACAGCGCGGTTGACAGCTCGTTAGCTGCCTGTGTAGTGGAAGCTATGACAGTAGCGCTGGCCGCCCCCTTTTGCGGATAACCGGTCCTGGGATCTATAATATGAGCATACCTCTCTGTGCCTATGGTAGAAAACTTCTCATAACTGCCCGAGGTGGAAATACCGCAGTCCTTAAGCTCGATATCCCTGACTATTTTGGCCTTGTCAAACGGGTCTTGAATGCCAATGATCCAAGGGATCTCCCCCCTATTTTTACCGCGGCAAAATATCTCCCCGCCGCCATCTACCATGAAATGCCTGATCTGATGAGAATCAAGGATTAGAGCCACCTCATCACAAAAATATCCTGACGCCGGAGAACCCAAATCCACCATCATGCCTTTTTTCATAAAAAAGACTAAATTAGGCTCTACAAGTACGATATGTTGATAGCCAACCTTGTTCCTCACACTTTCCAAGGTCTCTTTGGAAGGAAGCTGCCCCTCACGAGCCGCGTTTTTCCACAATTCCACCAGAGGATAAATCGTAACATCATACGCCCCTGCAGTTAACCTTGAATATTCAAGTGCATGTTTCAGAAGCTTAAAAACATCTTCCCCAACACCAACGCCTTGATGTCCCACTCCGTTAAGCCAGCGGATACTGCCTTCAAGCGGTTCGCCATACACGTTCATATATGTTTGGATACGCTCAGCCACCTTCCAGCATGACTTAGCTATACTGCCGAAATCAATAACAGCATCATAGAAACAATGGATCCAGACAGAAGTACCAAAATAGGGCCTGACCTCATAATATTCTTTGAGACCTTGCGGGTGTTTTTTCATTTAAATTGTTGAAATCGTTGAATTGATTCTTTAATACCTCAAATACTTGCGGCAAAGGCCGGTCAAATAAAGCGGAATGGTAAAAATACCGATAAAAGCTTCGATGACGGCAAAGACCTTGTTGAATCCCACAGGGGTCATATTGATGGTCCAAACCTTGGTATAGGCGGTGAAACTAAAATAAGCAGCTTGAAGAAAACCCAGTTTGATGGCAGCATTGTCTTTAATAAAACCCCCTTGAGTGTAAAATAACGCAAATATAAGGATCAGTACAAAGCTAAAAAGAACGATCCGGTGAGGACGTTCGCCATAGCCCCACAAAAGACAGCCAATGGTCGCGGTGATCAGGGGAAAAAATTGCCCGCCTGTCTTTTTAAAATTAAAATGCAACAGGCCCTGTAACAAAAACCTGCGATGGGCCTCCTTGGACTTAAAAAAACATTCTGACAGGGAATTGTTATCATTATCTCTTTCATAGGCAATCGCGGCATATTTGAAAAGCGTGGAAGCATATTCAAGGTCCCCTGCTGTTTGGGCCTCCTGCGCCGCTTCCTCATAAAGGAAAGCTACACGGTGAAATGTCTTTTCTCCCAGTATCAGTGCCCGGCTGCTGGCTGAAGCGGCCAGACAAATTGCGGCCCGGTCATGTTTATCCTGGCGTTGGTAACCTTTGGCCGCCTGAAAATACAGCTCCGCGGCCTCCTGATAATTTTCCTGTTCCAGAAGTTCATGCGCCTGCTGTTCCGTTGACTTTTTCTCCTGGCTCACTTCAAAAACTCCAAAGCATCTTCATGGCTGTCAAATATATTAAACAGCTTATGGACTTTCGTGATCTCAAATACGGAAATGATCTTTTTGTTCACATGGCAGAGACACATCCGGCCATTGACTTTAGCAAAACTCTGGACTATCTCCAGAAGCAGGGAAATCCCTGAACTGTCTACAAAGGGGACCTTGTCAAAATCGACAATGACCCGGGATTTCTTCTCTTTTAATACCTTTTTAAAAGCCTCACGAACACGGGAAACATTATCCATGTTAAGCTCGCCGTTTAATAATACGAGCGTAATATCATGTATTTTTTCAAACTTGATGTTCACTGTTTTACTCCTGTCTTAAGGCCTTGACCATTTTTATGGTACGGCCTTTATTTAAGAACCGGACATGATCCATGGAATGCAAGATCAGATACACCCCGCGGCCGTGAAGCTTCCCTATATTATCTTCCGTGGTTGGATTCGGGATCTTGTTAAAATCAAAACCTTGTCCTTGATCCGATATCTCCATGGTTATTTCCTTTGTGCTGACCTTAACAAGAACATGGACCGTCAAATCACTTTTTTCTTTGTTTCCATGCTTAACAGCATTGACCACAGCTTCATGAAGACATAATTTAAGGTCAAAGAGCGTATCCTCATCTATTTGTATATCCCTCAACTTTTTGACAACCGAAGCTACAAACGCAGGCACCATATGCAAGCGTGAAGGGATTTTTTCATCAACAATCGCATTTAAGGACATATTATTTTTCCTTCGCGCGGAACAAGAGTTTCCAAGGATTTTTCTTCAGGTCATAAGACATCTCTTCCAAATTAGCTGAAGTGCCCTCTAAATGCAGAGACATAACGTTAAAATTAGCCAGAATATCATCAATATTCTTTTCATTCTTCTTCAGACGCTCATCAATGTCGCTTGCGATCTCATTGGCTTTGCCGAGCAGCACATGACCGTCACTCATGATCTGATTAAAATCGACCGGTGACTGCCCCAGGATCACGGCTCCCCCTTCAAGAAAAGCCCCGTGAGGGTCCCCGGCTGTCAGGGCGATATACTTCTCACCCATAAATCCAAGATTTTTGATCATGGCCCGAGCGCCTTCCTTGATCCTGGCACTTTTGTTAAGCCACAAGGTCAGCTCCATAAGAGTCTCATCTGATTCATATTTGATCTGAATATCTTCAACTACACCAATCTCAAGTCCGTTGAGCATGACCGGCGAATTCCGGCTTACTCCATCAATATCATTAAAAAAAGTTTTGATGCGATAGCCGTCTTTTTTGAGGGTAAAGTTCCCGCACTTGATGGTAAGCCCCATCAAAATGATGATCCCCAAAATCACCATTAAACCAATCTTTGTCTCATTGTTAAGCTGCATATTTATTCCTTATTAATTATGTTTAAATGACTTGCCTCTTTAGCCATGGTGTCATTGCGAGCCCCGTAAGGGGCGAAGCAATCTTTTTAAAAGATTGCCACGTCGCCTTCGGCTCCTCGCAATGACACATTTACGACACTTGGATCGGCCCCTCAATATCCCCGCGGATAAATTGCTGGACAATGGGGTTATCCGAATCTTTGATCTCTTGCGCCGTTCCTACCTGTAAAAGCCGTCCCTGATAAAGCATGGCCACACGGTCAGCGATACGAAAGACGCTTTCCATATTATGCGTCACCACAATCGATGTGATCGCAAGTTTTCTAGTCAAATCCACGATCAATCGGTCCACAACCGCGCATACCACCGGATCAAGGCCGGCGGTGGGCTCATCATAGAAAACGATTTGGGGGTCCATCGCCAAAGCCCGGGCCAACCCTGCACGTTTTCGCATGCCGCCCGAAAGCTCACTGGGCATAAATTTCTCAAATCCGCCAAGACCCACCAGATTTAATTTTGTCTGCGCCATGATACTGATGATCCGAGGATCCAGTTTCGTGTGCTCCTTAATCGGCAGACAGACGTTTTCTTCTACATTTAAAAAGTCCAAAAGTGCGGCGGATTGAAAACTCATCCCGAAACACCTGCGGATCTTTTCTAATTCATCGCCTTTGACAGCACTCATATCACGATTGTTAAAAAAAACCTGACCGCGGGTCGGCTTGACCCCGCCCGCCATAATCCTTAACATCGTGCTCTTGCCGCAGCCGGAACCTCCCAGAATAACAAATATCTCGCCGCGCGCCACATCAAAAGAAACCTTATCTAATACCTGACGGCCGTTATAAATTTTTTCTATTTGGCGTACTGAAAGAATAATGTCGGGTTGATCGGCCATATCACATCTTTACAAAAAAGTAGATCCCTGTCACCACACAATCGGCCAGGATGATCAGAATGAAACTTGTAACCACACTAATAGTCGTTGACCGCCCGACCCCCACCGCCCCGCCATCTGTTTTTAACCCCTGATAAACCCCGACCATGGTAATAATGACGGCAAAGATCAAACTCTTAGAGAGGCCGGTATAAATATCCTTGATGGTCAAGAATTTAAAAGCCGTCTGAATGTAAAGTCCGGCATTGATCTTTAAATTATAAACGCCGATCATATAACCGCCCAGCATTCCTGAGGCATCGCCCCAGACGGTCAAAATCGGCAGCATGAACAACAACCCTAAAAATTTAGGAACGACTAAATAACGCAAAGGATTGATCCCCATGGTATCAAGCGCTTCGATCTGCTCATTGACCTTCATGGATCCGATCTCCGCGGTGATCGAGGCCCCCACCCGGCCGGCTATGACCAAGGCGGTCAAAACCGGACCCAACTCACGGCAAAGTGAGATGGTCACAAGGCTTGCGACATAAATCGTACCGCCCATTTTGCTTAACTGATGGGCAGATTGCATGGCCAGAACAACACCGGTAAAAAAAGTGACAAAAAAAACGATCCGCACGGAATCGTAGCCCATAAAAACCATTTGCGAAAAAAATGCTTTAGAATCGATGGGCTTAGATTTAAAAGGACCGACCATTATCCAGTAAAGTGTTTCCAATAAAAGGCTTATGCCTTCTTGGGCCACCTGACAGCCTCTTAACACAGAAGCACCGATCTCTTCAACCTTATTGGACTTCACTGAAAACTCCTCAACGCTTCTTCACGACTTGCCACCATACTAAACAGTTTATGGACACGGGTGACTTCGAATACTCCGATAATCCTTTTATTGACTCCGCTTAAACACATCCGCCCGTTTATTTTTTCCAAATTCTGAAACATTTCGATCAAGGTCGCGATCCCGGAGCTATCAATAAAAGACACCTTTTCAAGGTCTACCAAAACCTTCTTATTATTTTCTTTTAAGATCTTCTTAAAATTCTCACGCAACACATTGGAATTATCCATGTTAAGATCACCCTCCAATGTTACAAGAGCAACATCATTAATCTTCTCAAGCCTCACAACCATTTGTTCGTCCTTTTAAGAAACCTTAATAACGACTAAGGTAATGTCATCCTGCTGCTTGCGCTTGCCTAAAAACTTCATCACGTCTTTAATGATCTCGTCGCGCAAATCCAACGCCGGCAAATCTCTATGCATCTGAACAAACGCCTTCAGGCGCTCAATGCCGTACATTTCATTTTTTATGTTAGCGGCCTCGGTTATGCCGTCCGTATAATAAATAAAAACATCTCCGGAGTCAAATTTTATCTGCCGCCCGGAATAGGCGCTCTTCATCATGCCCAAAGGAAAGCCTTCGTCCACATCTAGAACAATGGCTTTCCCCTCACGCCCCAAATACAACACCGGAAGATGACCGCCATTAGCATAAGACATAACCCGCCGTTTCAAATCGAATATAGAATAATATATCGTAACAAAACGGTTCGATGCGGTCTCCCGCACGATCTTTTCATTGAGCTCATACAAGGTCTGGCTTGGGGTGTTCTGCGGCTTGGCAAAAAACTTGAAAGAGCTGACCGCCATGGTCATAAAAAGGCTTGCTGATATCCCTTTGCCCGCGACATCTCCGATCATGACCCCAAGCTGATCTTGATCAAACTTGAGTACATCATAAAGATCCCCGCCCACCTCGCGGGCAGTCAACATGGTGGCCGCCATATCAAACCCTTTGACTTCAGGTAAACTTGCGGGTATAAAACTTTCTTGGATCTGCTGGGCGATCGAAAATTCGTTTTCCAAAATGATCCGTTCCTTAAAATGAAGAATGGATTTGTACAGAGTGCATAAAAGATACAAAAGCCCCATGATCACGAGCGGATAAAAAATATCGATCCATATTCCAAACTTATTAAAAAGCATCACGCTAATAACCGCAAAAATAGCCGCAATTTCAAAGAGAAATCCAAAGGCCTGCAAAGGCGCCGCTTTTAGTGAAGCCCCAATGATAAGCGCCCCTAAAATAATAAAAATGCAGAGATTTATTCTTCTTGACGCCCTGGAAATAAATTTGTGATGCAGGATAGAATTAATGACATCTGCATGGATACCGATCGAGGGATACAAGCCTTCCAAAGGGCTGGGATGCAGATCTGTGGTTCCGTCAGCCGTATAACCGACCAGGCAGATCTTTGAGCGAAAAACATTAAGATCCACAACAGGCCTTGTCCCGACGCTTTGAGCCTCCCATGAGCCCAGCACATCCCCGAAAGAATAATGCTGATACGCACTGGTCCATGGACCGGCAAAGTTAACGATCACATCCGAGTTTTCATCCAAAGGAATCCCCTCGCGGTCTAGATCTTTTTGCAAATAATCACCTGCGACCAATAATGCCATGGCAGGATAGTGCCGGCCCCCGTACTGCACATGTAACGGAACCCTTCGGAATTTTCCATCGGCATCGGGAATGACATTGATATATCCTGTGCCTTTGGCGATACCTGCTAATTCCGGAAGATCTTGGGTGGAATACCGCAGTGCCCGCGTGACACCTTGGGACTTTCGCTCATCTAATTCAAAGACATAAGGCAAATAAACATTCCCTGCCGCACGCATGGCATCCTGCAAATCTTTGTCCCCGTGGGCGGGCTCACTAAAGAAAATATCAAAAACAACAGCCTTAGCGCCGGCATGACTCAAAGCATCAATAAGCTTGGCATGATAGCCGCGGTGAAAAGGGAAGGTCCCGATTTTTTGGATGGTGGCATTATCGATCTCAATGATCGCAACTTTGTCAGTCGTGGATATAGGTCCGCGCAGACGGAATCTTAGATCTAAAGCATCCAGTTCATTTTTTTCAAAAACTTGATACCAAGAGCCGTACAATAAAAGAACGGCAGTCACAAGTAAAGCTGAAACAGCGGCTATTTTCTTAAGGATTATCTTGGACATATTCCGAATAGGTAACGTCTTTTAAGCTTACGTAGACTTCATCCTGCTTCTTAATCTTTAAGCGTTTAAGTTCTTCCTGAGTGATCTCAACCAAAATCAGCTCACCGGACTCAGTCTTCAAATTAACCTTCACGATCGTCCCCGCGGGATTAACGTATTCAACAACAGCCTTGAGTGCTGAACCCGTAAAAACCTTGGAAAGCTGGAACTGGTTCGGGCGCACATAAAGCTTAGCGGACTGCGGATGGTCAACAGACAAGCCCGGCACCTCCAGAGCTGTATTCCCTATCACGGCTTTGCCTTCTTCAAGCCGACAGTGGAAAAAATTGACGTTTCCTAAAAAACTTAAAACAAAAGAATTGACCGGATTATGAAAAACATCCTCGGGGGTGCCGACTTGGACCAACTTGCCGCGGTTCATGACCACGATACGGTCCGCGACTTCCAGCGCCTCTTCCTGATCATGGGTTACAAAAATAGTAGTAATATGAAACTCATCATGAAAGCGCCTAAGCCATGCGCGCAGTTCTTTTCTCACATGGGCATCCAGCGATCCAAATGGTTCGTCCAACAGCAGGACTTTAGGCCTCACGGCAAGCGCACGGGCCAGCGCTATTCTCTGTCTCTGCCCGCCGGAAAGCTGCCAGGGATAGCGCTCAGATACCCATTCCAGCTGGATCAAATGCAGCAATTCCATGACCTTAGCGCGGATCTCCTCACGCGAGGGCCTTATATTACGGGGCAGGACATTAAGCCCAAAGGCAATATTATCAAAGACTGTCATATGCCGAAAAAGGGCGTAGTGCTGAAACACAAACCCGACCCCGCGCTCGCGGGTCTTCTGGTCCTGAGCGTCACGTCCGCTGAAAAGCACTTGCCCCTCATCAAAAGCATCAAGACCGGCAACGACACGTAATAATGTCGTCTTCCCAGAACCCGAAGGCCCCAATAGCGCTATCAATTCCCCATTCTCAATCTTAAGGCTCACATCATCCAAAGCCTTAAAACTGCCGAATTTTTTGTTAACATGCTTTAATTCTATACTCATAATTTGTCTCTTCTTGGCGCACGCTAGTCAAAAATTCAATTGTACTCGAATTGAAACAAGTGTCCAGCTAAAAGCAATCCCCTGCCAATAAAAAACCCCTAAGACATATTCAATGTGCTTAGGGGTCAATAATCTTCTATACTTTAAATCTATTTCGCAACAAGGTCATTGATGGCTTTTTCTTTATTCTCATCAACCGAAGTTTTGCTGCAGCATGAGCCCTTTTTACCGAACAATTTGGTAAGCATAGCACCTGCCGCCATGGATAATAAAATAACCCCTGCTGTTGACAATGAAATCGGTTCCATATTCTTATCCTCCCTATTTTAAGCCTTCTCTGTACGCCCCAGCAAATAATAAAGAACGATACCTGCTACAGGCAATGCGAAGACCAGAACGCCCCACAACGCCTTCTTAACAACTGATAAACTCCCTTTGAGAATATCAAACAGCGCTATGATCACGATAAAAAGATAAAGCAAACATCCTAATGGGATTTCCATAATTGAGATCTCCTTTCTTAGGTATTATCCTGCCCATCTTAAGCCAATATCTGCCAGAAATGCTTAGGCATACGTTTGGCCATCTTAAGCGCGCCATTGGCTCCGCCAAAAACCGGCTCTTCCACACGTCTGACCCTTCCTCCGCCTAATTCTCTCATGCCTTCTTCGACTAATTTGGGCAAGCCGATCATCTGGCTTCCGCCGCCGGCCAAGATAACGTTATGACGCAGGTCTTCCTGAAACTCAGGATCATAAGAAGCGATCAACTCCGCGATGGAATCAATAATCGGAGGAACAATGCTCCGGCAGGCCGCACGCAGTTCATTGGTAATATCGACCTCAACAGGACGGCCCTTGACCGGAAATTTGGCCGTGATCTTGTCCGCGCTGTCTGCAACAAAACCATGCTTTTCTTTAAGGGATTTGATCATGTTGATAGTAAACTGGACATCGGGGTGTTTGGCCTTGATCCCTTTAGCAAACTGTTCGTCCACATAATCTCCGGCTTTATCAAACGTGATCTGGTCCTCATCCTCAGGCAGGGTGCCGTGCAGACGGCAAAGGTCCACGGTACCGGCCCCTATGTCAATAATAAGGGCACGGTCTAAAATCCCCAAACCATACGCCACAGAAAAAGGTTCCGAGCAGATCATGACCGCATTAAGAATTCCACGGGATGCGTCCACCAGGATTTTCTTGCTGGCAATGCTGGCACGGGCCGGTGCGCCGATGACCCCATACACATGCTGGCCGGATTTGGGACGGGCCAAATGAAGCAGGTGCTTGACCAATAACTGGGCCGCCTTTAAATTGATATTGTCCCCGGTCTTTGTTTCCTGAATAACACCGCGGGCCAAGGGCCTGACAAGCTCCACGGAAAGCCTGTGCTTGAGCGCCGCATCACCGAACAAAGGCTCATTGCCCAACAACTCTTCGGCAATATTATCTTTAGGAAAACCCACAAATGAGGGAACAACTTCGCGCACCCCGTTACTAGCCGCTATGACTGAAGAAGATGTCCCTAAATCTATGCCTACAAAAAGGGCTTCGGTCTCGGAGGAAAAAGAGTCTTGTTTCTTGATGATTTCTTTCTTCTTGGACATTAAAAATCTCCTTACGAATTGTGTGTCATTGCGAACCCCAACGGGGTGAAGCAATCTTTACAAAATTGGCTGTTCTATCAAAGATTGCTTCGTCGCTTCGCTCCTCGCAATAACACTGTTGGAACGATTATGCTAATTTAACAAGTTCCGGTTTCTGAAGAACAATGTTCTGTTTAAGGATGGTCGCTAAAATGTTCTTTTCATCTTTGCTAAAATGTTCATCACTCTCAACCGAGCCGATGGCCCCTGCCATGGTCTGGGCGTTTAAATGGCCGCTTAGCTGCAATTCGGCAATCTTTTCCTGAAGGACACGGATGGCTTCGGACATGGCTTTAAGCCGCCGGTCATATTCCTGCAGAGTCATCTCATGTTGTTCGGGATTTAATTGAGCTGTCTTTTCAGAAACGATCTTGTAGATTTCATCTTTAGGAAGAAGGCTTGCAGAGACCTTTGATCCGGTCCTGCGGGTGACATCCCATAATCCTGAAATGCCGCGCTTAGCACTCCCGGCAAACTTGCCCAGGGTCCAGGCTACGTTCAGATGGGATTCTTGGGATGCCATAAAAGATTACTGGTCCAATTCCTTTTTAGGTGATTTCTTCTTTCGAAGGGATTTTATTCTTTGAAACAACACTCCGGCCCCGTAAGACACTTTCTTCAAAATATTCTTAGGCCTGCTTACCTTAATTTTCTTCTTTGCTTTTGACATTAGGGTGAGTTTATATCACCCCCCCCGAAGTCAAGCAAAAAAATTCTAGCTGGCGCCGACAAACCAGCCGACAAAAAAAACAAGAAGGCCTCCGACCACAACCTGAAAGGCCGCGGCAAGGAAAGGCGTATCCATATATTTCCATCGGATGCATGAAATAGCGCCCAACTCTATGATAACAACTGCAATCGCGATCGTTAACGCTGCATGAAAATCACGAAGAAAAAAAGGTACAGTATGGCCTAAACCGCCAAGCGTCGTCATGATCCCGCAAATGACGCCGCGCAGCCACGGAGAACCGCGTCCGCTGAGCTTCCCGTCGTCAGAAAGCGCCTCGGCAAACCCCATGCTGATCCCTGCACCGACGGAAGCCGCAAGTCCCACTTTAAGAGTTTCTAAAGTATTGCTCGTCGCAAATGCCGCGGCGAAAATAGGCGCCAAGGTTGAGACCGAACCGTCCATCAATCCTGCCAAGCCCGGCTGAATAAAGCGCAGGACAAAAAGGCGGCGTTGAGCGTTGCTTTCTTCCATCAGGCCGCCGTCTGCCATCTTCTCCTGAGTTATTTGGGAAGCGCTGCTCGCGTGTTGTTGTTCTTCCTGCGCCAAGTCTCCCAAAAGTTTGCGCATCGAGGCATCATTGGTCCGTTGGGCAGCGACTTCATAAAACCGGCGCGCTTCCAACTCCATGGACGCGGCTTCCTCCCGCGCTTTATCGGGACGCACCGTATGCATAAACCAAAAAGGGCGCCGCGTGACAAAGCCCTTCACATCCTGCCGGCGAATAAGAGGAATATGTTCGCCAAAACGTTTTTGATAAAGACTGATCAGGCGGCTGCGGTGCCCGGACTCTTCCTTGGACATCCGCACAAAAAGATCGGCTGTCACCGGAAAATCCTTGCGCAGGGCTTCGGCAAAGTCCCGATAAATATGCCCGTCTTCTTCTTCGGCGCTGATGGCAAGGGCAAGCACTTGCGCTTCAGTTAAATCATGAAAATACATATTAAAAAATCCTTTCTTGGTTTACCCCAAGGAAGCATTGTATCAAAATTAAGAATACTTTCAAGTTTCTAAAAATGAACATCTGTTCTTAACATAAAAACGGTGGCATTTTTAATATTAGGATATCCCCCGGGTTTTTGAACATATTGAATATCCGGCTGCAAATGAATGCTGGGATTAATTTGGATTTGGTATGTCCATTCATAGGTTGTTTCCCCGCTTCCCTGCCCTGTCGTTGATCGCAACTTACTGCTAATGGCGACATGAGTTAAGGCCACTCCCATCACGTCACTGGGGCGATAAGGAATAAGCCCCGCATAGTTAAGCCCCGCTCCGATGGAATCTTGGACAATATTACGATCATCAGGAGCGAGACCTTCTAAAAAAAACACACTAAGGCCCTGGGCATCATTAGCTTGAAATACCCTCTGGTCGATCAATGCGTACCCCCCATAATTATTTTCATATCCCCCCGCGTCATTACTGTTATACCAAAAACCTGTCTTAATTGTTCCTGCCAATCCTCCTTGTAACAAAACCTTATAATGATATTGTCCTTCTTCAATGCTTAAAAGCCCCTCCCCATTGCCGAAGTGAGTACTGTGGGCATTAACATCGCTGTTAAGCGTCTTGCCCTGAAAAAAACCCGCCAGAAAATCCAAACTTTCATTAGGGGAATATTTAAGTCTCACGGCCGGGGCCGGCTCGGGATAAACCGCATCACTGCTATTGTTGATAAACATTGAGGGGATCAGGTTAAAAGAACTGTTGATATAAAGATTGCCGGAATCGCTGACTAAGAATTCTGAATTTAAATCAATAATCCCGAGTTTAACAGAAAGCTTGCCATCTAAAATACTTTGCTGAAACCAACCCTCATAAATACGTGTTGAGCGGGTAGCTTCAATGTCGCTTACAGTTTGCAAATCACCGACCATGCGCTCTGCGGTGGGCTTCAATCCCCCGTGGGCATTTAATATATCAACATGAAGAAGGCCTCCTTTGAAAAGCCCGCTTTTTTCCAAATCAAGCTCGCTTACCAAATCAAATTTCCCAAGCCAGGTGTCCCTATGGACAATGCCGCCGTCAACAACACTTACATAATCTTCTATAAGACGTCCATCAAAGCTAAAACCATGAGCCGCCCATGCCGCCCGCTCTATTGGAAAAAGCAGGCCTCCGTCTGCCCGGGCACTAAGGGATCCCCATAAAAGGACACAAGCCCCTATTAGTGCTGATCGGAAATTATTTATGACAGCCTCCGGAAGAGCATCCTGAAGGATGTGAGTCGCACTGGCAGATCTCGCCTTCTCGAATAGACTTTTTCAGAAAATTTACAAAAAAATTAAGTGCGAAGACACCCACTGCGGCTATAACAATGACTTCCATTTTAAGCTCCTAATCCGAGGTATGATCCTCCTTGATAGATGATAAATGCCACGATCCAGGCAAGAGTTAAACTGTAACTGACAGCGAACAAGGTCCATTTGAGAGACCCTAGTTCCCGGTACATGGCTCCCAATGCCCCCAGGCACGGAATATAGATCAAAGTAAAAAACATAAAAGCTAACGCACTTAACGGCTTCATGTTCTTTTTAACAGCTTCTTTTAAGCCGGCGCTTTTTTCATTCGCATCAGCACCGGTTTGATAGAGCACGCCAAAAGTGGAGACCACGATTTCCTTGGCCGCAACGCCGGTGATAAGGGCGATGCCGCCTCGCCAGTCAAACCCTAAAGGCTTTATCGCAGGCTCGATAAATTTACCCATCTGACCGGCATAACTTTTAGATAATCTCTCAGTGTTATCCTGTATAGCGACATTGCGCGGGAACGCGGAAATAAACCATATGACGATCGAAGCCGCCAGGATGATCCCTCCCACCTTCTGCAAAAAGATCGATCCTTTTTCCCACATATGGATGATCACACTTTTGAGCATAGGCAAACGGTACGGGGGAAGTTCCATGACAAAAGGCGCTGCCCCGCCTTTAAACAATGTCTTCCTAAAAATCTGGCCGATCAAAATTGCCAAGACGATACCTGTCAGATAAACGGCAAAAATAACATTGCCTGCGTATTTTCCGAAAAAGACCCCCGCTAAAAGCACATACACAGGAAGACGGGCCGAGCAGCTGACCAAGGGATTAATCAAAATCGTAATCATCCGGTCTGTTTTGTTCTCCAAGGTACGGGTCGCCATAATTCCGGGGACGTTACAGCCAAAGGCCATGATCATGGGAATAAACGATTTTCCGTGGAGCCCCAAGGTATGCATGATGCGGTCCATGATAAACGCCGCACGGGCCAGATATCCCGTGTCTTCAAAAAAAGAAATAAAAAGAAAAAGAAGCATGATATTGGGTAAAAATGCCAATACTCCGCCCACCCCGCCGATCATACCATCAACCACCAGCTCCCTTAATAGACCCGCTGGCATGATCCCATTAACAAAATGACTGATGATCCCCACGAAAGAATTGATCCAATTCTGGGGATACGCTCCCAAGGTATAGGTCGCCTGAAACATAATCCAGAGCAAGCCCAACAGGATAGGGATTCCCAAAATACGATTGGTCATAACACGATCGATTTTATCCGATATGCTGAGTTGTCCCGTATTCAAATGACTGTAGGCCTCAAGCAAAAGCCCCTTAATAAACCCGTAACGTCGGTCAGCGATAATAATTTCACAATCATCGCTAAAATGCCCCTCGATATGTTTCCGGCTTGAATCCGCTTGTTTCAAAATATTTTCTTTATTGGCCGAAGTGGCGCTGATCTCTTTAACGATCTCATTGTCCCCCTCGAGGAGTTTGACCGAAAGCCAGCGTGTCGATAAGCGCCCATCCGCCAGTGAGCTGTCTTTTCTGATCTCGGCCTGTATCTTTTTGATTTCTTCTTCCACCTCATTACCGTAACTGATATGCAGATGACGCACGATCGGTTCCTTATTCTCAAAAATATTAACAACTTCCTGCAATAATTCTTTCATCCCGTGCCCACGGGAACCGACGGTCGGTACGACAGGCATGCCTAAAAGCTCTCCCAGTTTTTTACGGTCAATTTTAATGCCTTTATGCTCGGCCTCATCATTCATATTCAGGGCAATGACCGCACGGGCACCCAATTCAATGAGCTGGGTCGTCAGATAAAGATTGCGGTCTAAGTTAGTCGAATCAACGATATTAATGACTACATCAGGTTCCCGCAGGATAAAGTCCCTAGCTACGATCTCTTCAATGGAATATGCCGTCAGGCTGTATGTTCCGGGAAGATCCACCACCTTGATCTGATATCCCTCGAAATTGACGATCCCTTCTTTTGATTCAACAGTGACCCCTGCATAATTTCCCACATGCTGACGACTTCCGGTTAAAGCGTTAAAAATACTGGTCTTTCCCGCATTGGGATTTCCGCAAAGACCGACGATGATCGTTTTCTTTTCCTGTGAAACGTTTTTATCCACAAGGGGCTGGCCTTGACTCATGACCCTTCTCCTGTTTTAAACATGTCAATATGAATATGCAGGGCCATCCGCCTGTCTAAGGCGAGCCTGCTATTATCGAGCTTGATAATAAGACTGTTTCCAAATGACTGCTGGACAATCTCAATGCCTTTTCCCAGCGAAAAGCCGAGTTGAGCGAGGTATCTCCTCATGCCCAAATCACCGGTCAATTCTCTGATCTTTCCCTTCTCTCCTATAGCTAACATGGTCAGAGGCATTATTCGATTACCTCCCTATAAACATGCACATCTTTGGCCTCTTGGCGCCTTAAGGACAAGTGATAGCCTTTAAGGACGAGTTCCATAGGATCACCCAGCGGTGCCACCTTTTGAACATAAATTTCAGTTCCCTTCACAAAGCCCATTTCAAGCAGTCGTTTTTTGATCGCCCTGTCACCTGTGACCTTAAACACCTTGCAATTCCCTTTAACGGCCAGTTCGCTTAAAACCGTAGTTTCCATGACACGCCCCCCTTACTCATCAACATATGAACACATATTCATATACTATCCAAAAAATTTTTATTCCATAACGTGACGGAAACATTCTTTCAACAGAAAGTTAATATGAATATCATCCAGCGAATAATACGTCACTTGTCCCTCTTTTCGGGACCGGACTAATTTCATGTCCCGAAGGACCCTTAATTGATGGGAGACTGCCGACTGGCTGATGTTTAAAAGTGCCGCGATTTCCCCCACGCATAACACCTTTTTAGAAAGGGCAAAAACGATTTTGGAGCGAGTCAGGTCCCCCAACGCCTTGAAGGTGGCCGCCAGGTCGTTCATGATCTTATCCGATTTCATTAATTTCCTGACGTCGGCGACCCTGTCCTCGTTAATGCAAAAAGCCTTATTCATAAATCATCCTTTATCATATGAACATATACTCATATATAACCATACCACGGATTATCCTTTTGTCAAATACCTGGGGTGGGTTTATTTTCTTTCGCTCAATGCTTTTTGGACCACTTCGTGGATCTCCCCTTGAGCAAAGGGTTTATACAAATAATAGGTCCTGCCGCCCGCTGCCACAAACTGCTGTTCCTTAACAATATTGTCCCGGTCAAAAGAGCCGGTCATAAAAATAGCGACAGTATCCGGGCATATTTTCATAAGCTGCCGGCAAGTTTCGACCCCGTCCATGCCGGGCATGGTCTTATCGATAAAGACCAGATCATATTTTTTGTTCCGGACCGCTTCAAGGGCCTTTTCCCCTCCTAATACACAATCCACATGAAAGCCCTTTTCTTTGAGCTCCCTGTCAAAAACAATGCCGATAATCTCTTCATCATCAACCACCAAGATGTTTTGTCCTGACACATGGGCCTCCTTAAGTAATCGCAGGTAATCTGATTTTAAATGCACACCCTGTTGTTTCACCCGGCGCAGGGCTTTCAACCAATATTTCTCCGTTGTGGTTCTTAATGATGGAATGCACCACCCAAAGCCCGAGCCCCGTACCTTTGCCCGGCCTTTTAGTTGTAAAAAAGGGATCAAAAATCTTAAATTGATCTTCCTTTGAGATCCCGCATCCGCTATCGACAACTTCCAACTCCACAAAAGCCGCCCCATCAATGACTATATTCCTAGTCGATACCTTAAGGACCCCTTTTTTCTGCATGGCATCGATAGCATTATTGACCAAATTAATGATGACCTGCTGAATTTGATTTTTATCCGCTCTAATGAGCTTGAGATCATTTTCAAAATTTTTATGCACATGAACATCCGCCCCGATCATGATCTTTTGACTAAACCCAAGCACCTCTTCAATCACAGCAGCACAATTCAACTCCTCTATGTGTCCGCTGGAAGGTCTGGCGAAATCCCGAAGCCCTTGAATGATCACAGCCATGCGTTCGCCGGCCTTCTTGATCTGCTCAAGGTCCCGGTATTCCTGATCTTCCTGCTTTTTATGCGAAAGATAAAACCTGGTAATCCCCAATATCCCGGCGAGAGGATTGTTAAGTTCATGCGCCATCCCGGCGCTCAAAGTCCCGAGAGCTGAAAGTTTTTCAGCCTGGGCTAGTAAGCTTTTTGTTTTTTGCAACTCTTGATAAGCCGCTTGGATTTCTACCATTTTCTCTTTTGCTGTTTCGGCTGCCGCCTTTGCAGAGGCTACTTCAAGAGCACTCTGCTCTGCCCGCTTAATCTGGGAAATGTCCCGAGTAACACCAAATAACCCTATCACACGGCCGTCTTTATCAAACAATGGCCCTTTGATGGTATGGACTGTAACCTTATTGCCGTTAAAAATAGTCATGTCCTCCTCATAAATCACCGATTTCCCGCTCTCCATCACCTGACGGTCGCGCACCCTCACATCTCGGGCATGGTCAGGGGGAAAAACAAAATCGTCATCCTGACCTAAAACCTCACCGGCAGATTTACCGACGATCTGGCAAGCCGCATTATTAATAAGAAGATAGCGCCCTTTCAAATCTTTTACGTAAACAGCATCCAGTGTTCCATCCACGACATTTTGTAAAAGCAACGAGTTTCTTTGAAGGTCATCGATGGCGGCAGCCAGCAAATACCCGATAACAGACATAAACGCTAGAAAAAGCTGGAAGTCCAGCAATCGGCTGGGCAAATCCTGGTCTATGTCATACCCTCCCCATGCAGACGGACCAATGATGATCGATGGACTAAAAATCCCAATAACGAACAAGAGCATAAGCGCCAAAGTAACGGCTCTCTGCCCCAGGCGAATGGCCGGCCACACCAGCAAAGCCACTAAAATATAAGGATGAAGATGAAAAATAGTGCGGTGGACATAAAACATCAAATAGCAAAAGATGCTCCAGACAATCACAAAAAAAACACCCTCAAGCGTTTTTCTAATATGTAAGCCGGCCATTAAATCGTCTATTTTGATCCAATTGATTATAAACGGCCCGGCCAATAGAATGCCCAAACCGTCGGAAACATACCAGGATTGCCAAGAATCCGCGAATGAAGCGCCGGTGGCCAAGAACGAAGTCGCGGCACCAATACAAGCGCCGATGGCATTTACCCCCAGAGCGCTTAAAATAAGCGCCCAGACCTCCCTGACTTGATTAAAATTTCTGAAAGTGCGGCTCATGCGGATGATAAGCCAGGAACATCCAATGGATTCGGCCAAATTTGCGGTCATAAACCCTAAACTCATCATCCAGGAACGGCCGGCCAGAAAAATATCTGCCGTTACACCGGATATAAAAAAAGACAGCGCCAAAAGGGGCCACAATTTCCGGGAATTCAGCAAAAATGCCGCCAGCGCAACCCCTCCGGCCGGCCAGATCATCATGATATTATCTTTTGAGTCCGGAAAGAAAAAAGCGATCTGATGGGCAAAAAGATACGCCAGCGCAATGAACAAAACCTTTAAATAATCATCACGGGTTATCATTTGATATTTTCTTATGATTTTACGATCCAAGAGAGCATCTCACTTTCGAATTTTTCTACATCAACACCTTTGGCAATAAAACCGTTCATGCCGGCCGCGATACATTGGTCCACAATCTCCGGAACAACATTCGCTGAAATAGCGACGATAAAAATATTTTGATCGATCTGTTGACGTATGATCTGGGTTGCCTTAAAACCATCCATGACCGGCATCCTCAAATCCATAAAGATAATGTTAAACTTGGTCCCACGAACCTTATCAACAGCCTCCTGTCCATTGGACGCCAACTCAAAAGAACAGCCCATCTCCTCCAAAATGAGTCCCAAATAATACTGATTGGCCTCATCGTCCTCAACGAATAAAACTTTCTTATTTTTAATTTTCGGATCCATAATTTAGACTTTATCGAGATTCAAGGTAACTATAAACTCAGTCCCACGTCCGACTTCGGATGACACACTGATATCACCGCCCATTAAAGTCACCAACCGCTTGACAATATAAAGCCCCAAACCAACTCCGTCATAAACTTGGCCCCTGTAGAAATCATGAAATCTAGTGAAAGAATCAAAAACAAACGGTAGTTTATCTGCGGGGATGCCAATACCAGTATCTTTTATAGAAATCTTGACCAGGCACTTATCCTGACGTGGCTGTTGTAAGACAAACCCTACAAGGAGCTCAATGGAACCCTGCTGGGTGTATTTAACAGCATTGCCCAACAGATTATCCATAACCTGCTGCAAGCGCGATATGTCTCCCTTGAAAGAGGGCATATTGCCATGTACTTTTAAGGATATCTTAACATCCTTGGTCCCTAAATCCAATCGGGATGTCTCTATAGAACCTTCTAATAACTTTTGAAGGTTAAACTCTTCAGATTTAAATTCCATTTTACCGGAATCCATTCTGGAAACGCTCAAAAGCTCATCCACCATCGTCAAGAGATGTTTGCCCTGCTCATTGATATAATCCACACCCTTACGATATTTCTCTTCCATATCCACTGACCTGAGTAGATGAGCAAACCCTAATATCGAATTCAAGGGTGTACGCAAATCATGCGAAATATTCGTCAGGAATTCCGTCTTATACTTGTTGGCCGTCTCTGCCTGTTCTTTCGCGATCTTCAGTGCTATTTGGATCTTCATACGCTCACTAATATCAACCGCCATAAACAACAAATGCGGCTGGCCTTCAAAATAAAAGGGAACAAACCTGCAGGACATCCACATATCGGCCCCATAACTGCTGGTGGCATGCTCTTCAAGCATCTGCTCCTTCCCTGTTTTTAAGGCCATTTCTGCTTTTTCAAGAAGCCCCGAATTCTTCCAGGAGTCAAGCCGGCGAAAATTTTGTTTCTTAAGGTTCTCAACGCTCGTGCCAACCAGCCTTGCGGCCGCTTCATTGGCTGAAACAGCTTCTCCGGAAGCTTTGTAGGTGATGACCGCGATGGACGATGCGGACAGGATCGTCTGAACATAATTGGCCGTATCCTTAGCCTGCTCTTGGGCCCTTTTGCGCTCGGTGATATCGATACCTACGGCAAGGATTTCCGCAACCTTCCCATGCTCATCTAAAATAGGCCTGTTAGTCCACGTCATCCAGACCCTTCGGCCGTCCCGACAGATATTCTCATTAACATTATTAACATAATTATTAGGATGGGCAACAATATCTTCAGCAAGACCCCTCAAGTCGACCCCGGAACTATCTTGATCAGGCAGGAGGATATTGACGGACCGCCCCATGACCTCATCTAAACGCCAGCCAAAGAATTTCTCTGCATATTCATTAAAGAAACTAATCTTCCCATTTACCTTCCAGCGAATAATGGCACTATTGGCATTTTGGACCAGTTCCCGGTATTGTTCCTCATTTTTCTTCAAAAATTCCTCTGTTTGCTTGCGCTGGGTGATGACGTCAAACAGGGCCACAAAATATCCCCGCTTGGGACTATACACCGCAACCAAAAACCACTCCTGCAGACCTTTAACAAAAAACTCAAAGCGTTCCGGTTTGCCGGTCCTCGATACCCGGCCATAGATCTCAAGCAGTTTTGGATCTGACTTTCGTATACCGGGGATGACTTGGGTCACCTTCCTGCCTACAACATTCCTCAATCCCGTCAGCCTCTTGAAGGCGGCGTTGACAGACAGGTAAGTAAAATCACAGGGACTACCCTTATCATCAAAATGCATTTGACAATAGGCAAAGCCGTTAAACATGTTCTCAAACAAAGAACGATAAAGCTCCTCGCTCTGCTTTAGTTCATCACCCGCCTTCTTATAATCAGTAATATCCTTGATGGAAAGCAAGATTAAATGTTCGCCAAGTATATTCTCGGTGATAATTCTGGCGTTTAACAGCATGTCCTTGTGGCCTAAACGCGGAAATTTATGGCTTATCTCATAATCGTTCACAGATGTATTCTTGGAAAGGACTTCTTTTAACAGCTTACGCAGCGCCGAAATATCCCACTGACCGTTGCCCAGATCATAGATCAGCTGACCTTCTGTTTTTTTAGGCAGGACTTTAAACTGGTCGTAAAAAGCCTTATTGGCGCCCCTGACACGAAGGCTGTGGTCCAGCACGATCATAGAATCGGATAGCGCTTCAACAATATTCTTAAAATACTCGCCTGCCGCCTCCAGCTCTCCCTGCGCCTTCTTGATCGTATGAATATCCGCCAGAACAATTACCGCCCCGTCGATCTTGTGGTCGATCGTTTTATAAGGGCTTACGGTCATGGAATACCAGCGGCCCTCATTGTCCTGCAATTCTGTCTCGGTTATCTTCATATGATCCATCGCATCAGACAGCAGGCCTTCTAATCCCGAAACCTTAATGTTGGGGTTGATATCTGTCAGCTTACGTCCGGCATCCGAGGGAATCAGGTTCCATACCTTTTGCGCCATCGGCGTAAAGCGGCGGATGCACAGATCGCGTCCGACCATGATGACCGGGATGCGGGTGCTGTTAAAAAGATTCAGGATATCACTGCCGAGCAGGGCTAATTCAATATTCCGGTGGGAAAGCTCATCATTGAGGGTCACCAGCTCTTCATTGGAAGCCTGTAGTTCTTCCTTGGAGGTTTCCAGTTCTTCATTGGAGCTCTGCAACTCCTCATTGGCGCTCTGGATCTCTTCTAAGGCAGAGCGCAGTTGCTCATCACGGGCCTGCGCGTCTTCATTGTGCGGGTCATCAGGAATGCTTAGAACATGAGGGATCTTGCGCGCCTGGTGAAGCGCCGTCATTTGCATTACGGGATGCTCCCACGGTTCAAAATACATCGCGGAACGTGACGAGGATTCTTTCTTGGCATAGATCTTAAGCTTACTGTCGAGCGTGGCGAAAAGTTTGGTAAAACCAGCCGCTGACTCGGCCGAACCCAAGACCAGAATTCCTGACGGATTAAGGCCATAGTGAAACAGGGGAATGATTTTTCTTTGCAGTTTCACGTCCATATAGATGAGCATGTTGCGGCAGCTGATCAGATCAATTTTAGAAAACGGCGGATCACGGGTCAAATCCTGGGCCGCAAAAATACACATATCACGCACTGATTTAATAATCCGCCAGCCGCCTTGTTCTTTGACGAAATACCGGCGAAGGATCGCGGGAGAAACATCTTCTTGAATACTTTCTGGGTAGAGTCCCTTTCGGGCTTTTCGGATCACGGCTTCGTTGACATCAGTGGCAAAAACCTGCAAAGGACAAGCGCCGGCTTTAGAGCCCATTGCCTTAAGCCAGCTGATCGCCAAAGAATACACTTCCTCGCCGCTTGAGCAGGCCGGCACCCAGATTCTCACAGTCTCTTTGGGGCGCTTGTGTTTGAATATCTTCGGAAAAACTTTCTTCTCAAGGGCACGAAAGAGTTTCGGGTCGCGGAAAAAATTAGTGACATTGATCAGCAAGTCCGCAAAAAGATTTTCCACTTCCTTAGGGTCACGGCGTAAATATTTTAAATATTCCTTGAAAGTGGCCTTCTGTGTCAGGACAAGCCTTCGTTTGATACGGCGATCAACGGTGGTCTTTTTATAATGCGTAAAATCCACACCTTTAAAATATCTCAATAAAATAAGGATCCGGGCCAAATCATCCGGCCCCGAACGCAATAATTTCTCAAGCCCCTCTGTTTTAGTCTCCTTAAGCGGCAGGTGACGGCTTAAGTCAACTAATTTGGCGGCAATGGCCTTGGGGCTCAAAACATAGTCAATGAACCCGGAGGCAATGGCTAAACGGGGCATGCTGTCTTGTTTAGCGCTGGCCGGCTCCTGAGCCATGGTGATCCCGCCCCTTGACTTGATGGCTTTCTGACCTTTGATTCCGTCGCTGGCCGCTCCGGAAAGAATAATACCGATCGACTGATTGGCGCATTCAAGGGAGAGGGACGTCAAAAAACAATCAATGGGCAAATGGCGGCCTAACGTTTCCGTACGCAAAACAAGACGAAATTTTCCTTGGGACAGCGTCATATTCTTATTAGGCGGGATGATATAGACACAATCGGGACGGACCGGCATGCGATTGGTGACTTCCAATGACGGCATCTTGGTCAGGCGGCCGATAATTTGCGTCAGCTGACTTTTGTGGGTGGGGTCTAAATGACAGACAAGCACAAACGCCATGCCCGTGTCAGGTGGAAGATTCTTTAGCAGTTCACTAAAAGCTTCCAACCCTCCGGACGAAGCACCGATGCCGACTATAGGGAAAGATAGGGCCTGTGTTGCTTCCATTTGGAAATCCTCCCCCCCCTAGCGCGCGTACTTGATCAGAGTTTTTCTCAATTTGTTAATGTCAATAGGCTTGGCTAAAAAGTCGTTCATTCCGGCTGCATTGGCACGGTCCACGTCTTCTTTCATAACGGCAGCTGTCAAGGCGATGATGGGCACATCCGGGTTGATTTCTTTGCGTATGATCCGGGTGGCCGTCAAACCATCCATTCCAGGCATCTGCAAATCCATCAGGCATACATTATACGCCCCTGACCTCATCCGATCAACAGCCTCCTGACCATCGCAGGCCAGATCACTGACACATCCCCACATGCCTAAATAGACTTTTAAAAGTTCACGATTAGGCAGGCTGTCATCGACAACTAAAACCTTGGTCCCTTTAAGACTGACCTCATCAGCGACATAACGCGTAACAATCGCAGAAGGAGAATCACGGCGGTCCCCTAAGATCGTACAAATGACCTTAAGCAGATCATTGCGGGAAATAGGTTTAGATAAAAAGGCATTAAATCCCTTTTCCTGTGCTAAACTGCAAGTACCGACACGTGCATCGGAAGTCACAGCGACCACCCTGATACTGTTAAATGCGCTGTTACCCCGAATCTTTTGAGCAAAGGCATATCCATCCATATCCGGCATCATAATGTCGCTTAAAATCAGGTCAGGCAATTTTCCCAAAACCGCCAGTTCATCTAATTTCTGTAAAGCTGCAGTGACGCTTGTACATTCCATAACGTTCAGCCCCATATCATGACAATAGCGGGACATAATCTCTAAAGACGCACGGTTATCATCAACACATAAAACACTCTTTCCCGCCAATTTGTCTTTGGACCATGGGACAATAGGCTGATTGACCAGAGAGACTCCCTGGCCAAACGGGATGCTGCAGAAAAATTGACTGCCCTCGCCGGCTTTTGATTCAAACCAGATCCTTCCCCCCATCGCTTCCACTAATTTTTTAGAAATAGCAAGCCCCAGGCCTGTTCCGCCATATTTGCGTGTGGTCGATGAATCGGCCTGCGTAAAAGATTTGAAAAGATCGTCCTTTTTATCCTCCGGAATGCCGATGCCTGTGTCCTTGACACAAAATTGGACCCTCAGCCTCTCTTGGGAGGTCTCCTGCAAAGACAGTGTCAATCCAATCTCTCCTTGATGAGTGAACTTGGCGGCATTACCCAGCAAATTTAATAAGATCTGCCGCAGGCGCGTCGGGTCTCCCTTGACCCATATCGGCAGACGATCATCAAAATCAACGTAAGAACTGATATGTGGCCCCTCGAACCTGACCTTAGCTATCTTAAAAATATCATACACTAAATTGCTTAAGTCAAAATCAATACGCTCAAGCACGATCTTCCCTGCTTCAAGTTTTGAAAAATCTAATACATCATTAATGACGGTCACCAGCATCTGGCCGCTGGATGTGACCGTATCAAGAAATGATTGTTGTTTTTCATCCAAATGGGTTGTCCGCAACAGTTCGCTAAACCCGAGAATCGCATTCAAGGGAGTGCGTATCTCATGGGACATATTGGCCAAAAATTCACTTTTTGCCTTATTGGCAGCATCAGCGACATTTTTAGCCCGGATCAACTCTTCTTCTGCATTTTTTCGGACGGTAACATCAACGATCGAAAGCAGAATATGCAATTTTTGGTCAATCGTAACCCGTGCCGCATTAATATTTAACCATATCGATACTTCCTTCTGTCCAATCAAAAGCTCTTTTTGGATTTCAATGCCCTCTAATTTTCCCTCTGTGGCTAAGGCACGCTCAAAAAGCTGACGAATACCGCAATCCTTACAAGCCGGCGTATCCCCGCAGCCGAGGCCAGTAGTCATCGGATGTATACAGCAAATGGCCTCTCCGGGCCTGTTATTGACCAGATCCTCTGCATTACGCCCAACCATATTTGCTAATAGGTTATTAACACGCTTGACCTCGCCTTTAGAATCAATAAGGATGAGGCCTACTTGGGCTGAATCAAATATAATCTGAAGATTGTCTCTTTCCTTGACCAACAATTCCGCGTTTTCTTCTAATCCTTTGCGCATGATATTATTGTCTTCAAGCATGCTGGCCAAAATTTCACGCGACTTATTCATTTCCTGAAATGAAGCCTCCAGCTGATCGGCCTTCAATTGGAGGTCCTGCTGTACTTTCAAAAGTTTCATTTCTTCCTGCTTTTTCTGGGTCAAGTCGATCCATATACAATGAAGCAAATGCTCTCCCCTTAGCGTTATAGGTGTCAGTGACACTTGGACCAGAAAATCTTGACCGCTGGCCTTACGATGTTCCCACTCAAACTGGTAAAACCCGCGCTCATAAACCAATTTCATTATTTCCTCGGCCTTCTCATACGAATCTCTTCCATCGGGTTGTTTGGGTGGAGACAGCTGGGAGGGGTGGATATTCAGCAAATCCTGACGATTGGTATAGCCCAACATACGCAGAGCCGATTCATTAGCATCTATAAATCGGTTTGCGCCTATCAAAAGGGTCGCTTCATGCGATGCATAAAAAATATTAAAAAACCTCTTCTCGCTCTCCCGCAGGAAACTTTCTGCCTGCTCACGCCGGAGGATCTCTTGATTAAGCGTTGATACGGAAATTGTTGACTTCTTGAGGTTTTGGGCCATATCGTCAAATGCCCTTGAAAGCTTTGAAATCTCATCTTGACCGGAAAACCCGACCTTGTAGTCCAGATCGCCACGACCGACAGTGAGGACTCCCTGATATAGCTTCTCAAAAGAGGCCCCGATCTTTCGGCCGATCAACTGGCCTACTATCCAGGAAATGCCCCCCGCCAGCAATAAAATAAGAAATAACATATCCCGCATTTTTCTCAAGGGAACAAAGGCCTCTGGGGCATCAATCTCCGCTAAAACACGCCACTGCATTTGGGAGATATAATCATGAGCCCCCAGGCAAGGAACACCGCGATAATCAGGAAAAACCAATGATTTGAATGCCTGTGTATGATGGAGATTTATATCGTCCAGGGCGAGTCTGGCATTTAGGGTATCGACCTTTGTTTTAAGGAAGGTGTCTCGACGGAAACGTGAGGGTGTTATCATGTACCCGTCCTTATTGACAATATAGATCTCCCCCGTATCTCCTAAACCTGTTCTGTCCGTCATGATATCGTAGATGTCATTGAGCCCCAATATGACCGCCAAAACGCCCAAAAGAGTCCCGTCTTTGCGGTCGGTAATGGGAGCAGATACGGCGATGAGAGGCGTCTTTTTAGTCGGTGAAAAATAAGCGTCCTTAACAAAGGCCCTTTTACGGGCTTCTAAAAAACAGGCATCTTGGGACCGGTCCTGCCCTATATCTTTCTCGTCGCTTGCGGCCACGATACGGCCCGATGCGTCAAGAAGCATGTATTCATAGACATTATCGTCGACTTCTTTCTTGGCCTTGAGGAGTTTGACCGCGCTTTGCTGTTCCTCCTTGTAGGCAGGATCATCCGGAACTGTTTTTAAAAATTTGGGAAGAACAACACTTTGAGATGCCTGGATGACGGAGTCCTTGGCCATATCCAGATATGTCTCAATATGCTTTGTGCGGGAGTGGGCGCTGGACCGAAGTATTGCGGATATAGCCGAGATCAGAGAACTTTTTGTAAAACCATACACAAGGCCAAAGGCGATCCCAAGGCAAACAAAAGATAACAGCAAAAACAAAAGACTGATCTTATGTGCGATTTTCATATGTCATTGCGAACGAAGCGAAGCAATCTCAGTTTTTAATTTCTCGACTTCCTTTTTTAATTCCAAAATGCGCTCTTCACGGCCCATACTAGCATCATAAAATATCTTCAGTTCACGGGCCTGCCGGCGCAATTCGTCTTCCTTTATCTTACGCTCGGTGATGTCCTGAATATTTCCAACTATATATTTGTTCCCCTGTGCGTCCTTATATAAAGTTTTTTTAGTAATGATCGTCCGGCGTACCCCCTTAGCATCCGTAAAAAATTCCTCATTAACGCTTTCCGCTGAGTTTTGAAAAACTTCTTCATCCTTGGCCCAGAACACATCCGCTTCTTCCTTAGGGAAAAAATCATAGTCCGACTTACCCCTGATCTCATCAGGCCCTCGTCCCATGAATTCACAATACGCTTGGTTAAACAGCACCCAGCGGTGCTGGCGGTCTTTCACAAAAATAGGGTCGGCAACAGCATCCATGACCTTGTACAAATACTCATGGGAACTGCGCAGGTCTTCTTCCAGTTTCCGACGCTCGTTTATCTCCTTAGACAGATCATCGCGCGATACGGTCATCTGCTGCAGATTACGGGACATTTCAAAAAAAGTAACGGCCAACTCATTGATCTCATCAAGGGACACCTGACGCGCCCCCTTTTGTTCTTTTTGCTCAGCGATCCGTCTCAATTCATCCGGAACTGACCAATCTCCTTGTCCAAATTTCTTGACCAAGACCCTCAGCCGATCGATCGGTTGGATGACAAGCACATTAAAAAGAATCAAAACAAATCCCGTGACGAAAATGAAAACAATACACTGGACAAAAGCATTTTTAAGAACATCCCGGAACATCTGGTCGATGCTGGACTGGTATATATAGACTACATTTAAGGCCGCGACCGTCTGGCCTTTATGAAAACCCGTATGACAGCCCAAGCATGATCTGTCGATGTTGACCGGCATAACAGTGCGCAAGGCCCTGTCATGCCCGACATTGACTTCACGGACAATTTCATGGCCTGTGCCCAATACCTGCCGCACCACCTCATCCTTAACAGAAGCATGACTTGTCATGCCCAATTCACGCTCCAAAGCCGCTGATCTTATCAATCTGATATCGTAGAGATGTTTGAACTTTTTGAGCCGGTCAAAATATTCATTAAGGCTTCCCTGCTGACCGGTTTTCATCAAAATAAAGGTTGTTTCACGGACAGCTTGGGAAAAATTATCATTATTGGCAAGCGCTTCGCGAGTAATATTTTTACTTGAAGAATAAGAAAGCCAGAACATGCTAATAGAAATCCCCGACACTAGAACAACTAAGCTCATGATCAGAAATTTTGTCCGTATGTTCATGTTTTCCTCTAATTAGGGATTAGCGATTTTAAAAATTCAAAAAGCCGGCTGACTTGGGGTTGATCATTGGCTTTGGCGGCCTCTTGCATCTCTTTGGCAACATCACGGATCGTTGTCAGGCGTAAGTTGGCGGCAGAACCTTTTATGCCGTGAGCGAGTCGATCAACGGCGGTCCAATCATGCGCAAGGACGGCCTGCGTCATATCCTTCAAGCGGCCCCGCGTCTCATCCCAGAAAATCAAAACAAGCTCATCATACACATCTTCCGGGAGGCCTCCAAGTTCATTTAAGATCTCTTTCTTATCCATGCTGTTTGTGAATACCCATGCTTAATTTCTTGAGATTCTTAGAAATTATAACCATCGCTTCCGCTTCCTTATTAAGACTGTTGATCAATCCCTGAAGGTCTTGGGCCTTGGCTGCCGGCAGGTCTGTCCGGACCTTTTCTCCCAGCACATCAAGGACCGCGACCATAACAGATAACGGCTGGCTGATCTCATCGGCCAAGTCACAGGCCATCTCCAAAACCTTACGGTCAGCCTGGGCCGCTTGGGCGCTTAAATGCACCCTTAGTCGCGCCAAGATCTCATCATGGCTGTCGCCCTTGCGGACAAAATCATTGGCGCCGCCTTTGAGCAATTTTATCTTGGCGGCCTCGGACTCATCGGAGGTGATCATGATCACAATGATGTGAGAATATTCCGGTCTTTGACGGACTTTCTGCAGGAATTCATAGCCATCCATCATGGGCATCAGGTAATCACATAAAACCAGATCAAAATCTTTTTTTCCCAACAGCTCAAAGGCCTCTGCCCCATCGGATGCGGTCTGTGTGATAAAACCGGCTTGATCCAGAAGATATTTAAACAAATCACGGTCTGCCGCCACATCATCAACGATCAATATATGCCCCCCTGTTTTCGTCAAAGTTTTGTTCATATGTCCACTCCCATCTCGGCAAAACGTTGGTTGCGATTTTTAATATTCTGCAAAACTTCAGCCAGTACCTCTAAGTGAAAAGGTTTAAACAAAAAATCATACGCCCCCAGGTTCAAACACTCCACCACCTGCTGTGGTTGGGCATAGCCGGACATCATGACAACGGCTGTCGTATCCCCTCGGCTTTTAATGGACTTAAGCAGGATGAGACCTGAAGACTCTTTCAAACAAACATCCGTAATCACAACATCAAATTTCTCTTTTGAAAGAAGCTCCCATGCCTCCTGCACACTGCAGACTCCCCGGGAGCTGTATCCCTTATTTTTCAAATACAAGGTCAGGAAAGAAGCCATTTCCTGTTTGTCATCAACCACTAAAATATTCATTGCCATAGTGCTTCGCCCTTTTTGAGATAGGATCTCACTGATCAGCGCCTCTCCTTGCGTCCTTCTAATAATTTTTCTATTTTTTGAATTAAAACCCCGGGATCAATGGGCTTAAGAATATAGTCATCGCAGCCATCCTGCAAAGCCTGCATGAACATCGCTTTGTGTGCCGTGACCATAATGACAGGCACGCCGTCACCCAAAGCAATGCCGCGCTTATGCTCATCCTTTCTGGCCTCTCGCAGGAATTCAAGCCCGTCTATCACAGGCATCGCAATATCGAGCAGAATAAGATCATAGGGCGTATTATTTTGGAGCGATAAATGATACTTCTCTTTAGCCTCACGTCCGTTGACCGCAATCTCACAGACAGCCTTTTGCGCCAAAACTTCGACTATAAGCTGACGATTGGCAGAATTGTCATCAACTACAAGAGCTCGCCACATTAAAATCTCCTTTGTCATTGCGAGCGAAGCGAAGCAATCTCTATAATTTTAGAAGTTCTTTTAAAGATTGCTTCGCCCTTCGGGCTCGCAATGACACCGAAAGCCGGAGTCCCATCGATGCCGAAATCAGAGTTCGTCATAAGAAAGGCTCGGTCATGGGTCAGGCGGATCAATTTTATTATTCTTATAAATATCCTCTGCATCCTCCACAATCTTTTCAGCTTTTGAGAAAAGGTTTGAGGCGCCACATAAAACTTGATCAGTTCGTTGATTGGCTCAGTCATCTCATCAGAGAATCTTTGTAAAAACTCCTTTT